>JADFXM010000003.1 GCA_015233565.1 Candidatus Rifleibacteriota bacterium | reverse complement strand
AAGAATGCAATCGCCTGATTAGGTCTCTAAAAGAGAAAATACTCAAAACAAAAAAGCCAAAAATAGTTCCGAGAGCGGGGCGTTAAAAAAAATCAAAAAAAATAACGAGGGTACCCGAAATGTATGTTCCATATCGTATTTCCAAAATTTCTTCATTTTTGAAATGTAACCAAGCAATACATGCAAATGTACCGAACCGCCCCCGTTTTTTTAAAGCCAGTTTTAGAGAGTTAAAATATTAATTGCTGTTTCCTCTGATTTTCTTGTAATTCATGATTATTTCGCCATTCAAAATGCATTTTCCTGGCTTGATATAAGGCAAATCTCCTCAATAATTCGGGACTTACGATGATTTTTTTTTAAGGGATTGAGTTATTCTTATCTCGTCCATTATTAATTCGGTACACCATATTAGAAGGTCTAATTGAACCCGAAAATTTTCTTAAAGTGATTACTTCTATTGTGCTGTCACGTGATGGGCATGCAAAAAAATTAAAAAAATGCGCATAAATTGATCACTGGTATTTGTCAAAAATAAATTTTATGGGTATTCTCTTCCCACTACTATCTCAATATGCACCAAGAGGGAAGTCATCTACAATACGATATCACCCAATAGTGATATTTCGACATTTGCTCTCGATCTTTCAGTCCCAATCGGTGCAAACAGAGATTAGCTTAAATATTGAAAAAAAATTGTAATAGGTACTTGACATATTCAATTGGAGATTCTTATAATCTAACTACCCTGATTAAAAATTTTTTTTAAGGAGTTCACAGATGAACAAAGCGGATCTCGTAAAGGCGATCGCCTCCAAGGCAAGAATGAACCAAGCTTCGGCTCAGAAGGCTCTCGAAGTAATGCTCGACACCTTCAAGGATTCCCTCAAGAAGGGCACCAAAATTCAACTTATCGGCTTCGGTTCCTTCGAAGTTGCCAAACGTGCGGCGAGAAAGGGCGTAAACCCTCAATCCAAAAAACCCATCAATATCCCTGCCAAAAAAGTTGTTAAATTCAAGCCAGGGAAAGAGCTCAAGGAAATCGTAGCCAAGAGCAAGTAGTTCGCCCAATAGCCTTAAAGAGAGACCCGGTTTTCCGGGTCTTTTTTTTATTAGAATTGTCGATAGAAATTATGTGGAACAATGGAAAAGAAAAGCACGCAATATATGAAGATTAAAAATGTTGTTAATTTTCTCTTTTTAGTTTTTCTGATTTCAACAGCATTTTTAATTTTCTCTTTTTATTATTTTAGTCGGGCACCCAGAATAATGCCTGATTTCCTTAGTTCAGAAACTGAAAAAAGATTTCTTCTGGAAACAGGCTTTCAGGGCAAAATAGGAGAAATTTCCCTTGACGCTATCCAAAAACAAGTTTTTCTCAAAGACACAAAAATTTTTAATTCACAAAAACAGGAATTTCTTACTGTAAAAAAAATATCCCTTGAAAAAGTAGATCCAATCAGTTTTTATAAAGTAATTTCCCAAAAGGAATCCTTTGAAGCTCTTTACCTCGAAAACCTTGAATTAGACTTTAATGCCTGGCAAACTGACAAAAAAAAGTTTGAAATTTTTCTTTCCCAAAAATCCAATCGATTCCTCCCTAAAAGAGTCCATGTTGAAAATCTTCGAATAAAAACTCAATTTGGCTATATAGAAATTCCTTCGATTAGCATTTCAAATTTCAGTCAAGCAGATTTAATTGTTGTAGCTTCAATTAAAGAAAGCCCCTTGGGTGGAAAGGCTTTTCTTAGTGCTCAGATAAATAAAAATAACGACAGTTTAATTCTCACCTTTAATCTTGAAAAGTTTTCCCTTTCAAAAATTTCCGAACTTTTTTCACCTCTTCTTCCAATTTCAAACAGTTTAAAATTTTTTTTAACAATTACAAAAATAGAGGGTACCTTCAATCTTGAAGGCAAATGGGGTACCACCTTTGGCAATTTTCTGAACTTCTGGATCGACCCCTCTGATCCTGATCTTTATAAAAATCTATCCTTCAAATCCTCCATTCCAACAGGAGAAATTAAATTCTTCAATATTGCAATCCCTTTTTCTGTGGATTCCTCAAAAGAAAACGATGAATTCAAAATCGACATAAATGCAACGCAAGCAAGTCAACAGGATATTGGAATTCTATTCAAAGTTATTTTAAAAAAGACCCCATCCTTTTCTGGCAAACTAAGACTTAATCATTTTTCATTTAACAGCGATTATTTTCCGATGATTGGAATTTCTGCTCCCTTCATGTTTTCTGGAATACTCGATTTGCTTGCAAATTTTGCTTTCCAAAAACCAATTCAAAACACTGACGGGCAGATTGAGATCAAGCAAATTACCAACCCATTTCTGGATCTCTCCAAAGTCGAAATCGGCTGGGAACATTCAAACAATGATGCAACTTTTTCTTACAATATTTTTGTGGCCTCAACATCCTTTGGAGGGCAAGCAAAACTGGATTTAACTGATTGGAAATCTCCACGGTTTAAAGTTTCAGGCTCATTTAGAGATTTTCCATTATTTTTATTTGAAAAACTGTTCCCCAAGAAAAAAATTGATGGAAAAGCTACTGGGAAGTTTGATTTTTCTGGAAAACTAGACGATCTCTCCAATGTTTTCTATAACAGTGAAATTGAGGTAGAGAATCTAAATTTAGAAGGTTTTTCAGTTAAAAAAATTGGAACCCAAATCACTGGTAGAGGAAAGAACTGGATTCTATTTAATCCTTGGTTAAAATTTGTAAACGATGGAATTATTTCAATCAAAGGAAAGGTTTGCGAAAATTCTATAGGGGGCTGGTTGGTCGCATCCAATATCCACCCAAATGATCTTCATATTAAAAGTATCCTTTCCGAAGGATTAATCAGTTTTAATGGAGAAATAAAAGGGAACCCAAAAAACCCTTTCCTGAGCGGTGAACTCCTAGCCAAAGATGTAAACCTTTTCAATGCAAGCTTTACAAAAGTATCCACCTTTGTCGATTATAAGAATTCACTCTTGACATTGAATAATTTTCGTGCTTTAGGGGAATCAGGAAACCTTGAAGCCGATGTTGCATTCCACTTGAAGAAAAACCGTTTCAAGAAAGCTCAAATTAAATTTTCCGATGTTGCCCTTGATAAAATTTCTTCTTTGGATGAGAAATTTTCCTTCTTCAAAGATCTCCACGGGAATTTCAGTGGTGAATTCTCGCATCTTGAAGAGCAAAAGAATCCTTTGTGGCAATTTAAAATTAACTCCAGAATATTCCAAATTGCTTCAAATACAATTGAAAATTTCCAACTGGAAGGAGCCAAAATCGGAGACTTAATAGAATTACACAGTGGTGAAGCTGGCTTTGGAGGCGGGAAAATTAGTTTCAATGGACGTTTTGCCGGAAAAAATGATTCTGTTTTTCTGGAATTGAAATCTACGCCTATCGAAATTTCAGAAATTCCTTTCCTAAAAAATTATTCTAATCTGATAACCGGCAAGATTTTAATTGATGGCTTTATCGATTATTCTCCACAAAAGAAAAACGGTATCATAACTCTTTTTGGGGAAAATCTCACTTATTCCAAAGCAGACTTGGGGAATTTTGGAATTGAAGTCGAATGCTCCAACAATGGCATCAAAATAAAAAATGCAGCTTTTGATAAAATTGGAATAAATTTTAAGGGTGAGGTCGCCTTGACCAAACCCCTCTCATACAAATTCTCAGCAAACCTGAAAAATAGCGACCTAAGTTTTATAATTGGAGGATTAAACAAGTTCCTCCTCCCAATTGAACTACTCGTTAACGCCGAGATTCAAGGCGAGGGAAATTTTGGGAACAAATTTCCAGACAAATTAAATGCGAGCATAGAACGCTTACAAGTAAAAAACTTGAAAAGTCAGATCATTAATGAGAAAAACATCGAAATAAAGTTGGAAAAAAATCAAATTTCTATTTCGCCAACCAAATTTTCTTTTGAAAATGGAAAAATTTGCCTGCAGGGTGAATCAAATTTGGCAAAAAATTATGACTTCCAACTTTCACTTAATAAAATTTCTCTGAAAAAACTAAAAGAATTCTTTGGCTTTCCTACAAATTTTGAGGTTCCTGATGGAGAAATTTTTTTGTCCTCAAACATCAGTGGAGAAACAACGAATCCAAAAGTTGAGGGAAAAATAGAAATCAAAAATTTCAAGTTTTCTGGCAAGCAGATAGAACAGGTTATCGGAAATTTTCTCATTGAAAACCGAGAGTTGAAGCTTCAAAAACTGGAATTAATTTTCCCAAACAACAGAATAATTCTTAGCGGGAAAACAAGCTTCGATGAAGCGCTCTCGCCGAAAGAATTAGACTTGAAAATTGAAATCCCAAGAGGGCCAATTGACGACATCCCTCTCTTATTTCCAGAATATTTCAAATCCGTGAAAGGGAAAGCATTCGGGGAAATTTCCCTAACCGGAAATGCTTTTACTCCAACTATTTCCGGAGATTTGAATCTGGAAGCCGATGAGGTTATTTTTCAAGGGATGAATAAACCATTAAAAAATGTCGTCATGGGGCTGAAGACAAAAGAAAAGAAAGTTTTTATTTCTCCAGCAAAGGCAAAACTTGGCAAAGGCAATCTCTTCGGACAAGGAGAAATTGATTTTTCAAAAGAAGGTGGGCAGATCAAAATCGATCTGACCGGAGATCAAATTGATCTGAATCTTTCGGGAATGGATCTTGAAAAAAGCAACACCCACATTGCCATAACCGGAGATTTCTACAATCCAATAATCGAAGGATCAGTTTTTCTTCCAAAAGGTAGAGTTCAACTTTCAGACAACTTTTTTAAGACTACAGAATTAGGAAAAATTGTTACACCATTCAAATCCCTGAAATATCAAATCAAATTTGAGGCCCCCAGGAACTTTTGGGTTAGAAACTCATTGTTAAATGCAGAAATGCGTGGCGACTTTAAAGTTTTTGGAGACTTAAAGGACTTTCATTTGTCAGGGGGAGTTCAAACTGTCCAGGGAACCATATTTTTTCAAAATAAAAAATTTAGCATTGAAAGCGGTGAAATTAAATTCATTGAGCATGAAGGCAAACCTGACGCAAACATTTATTTCAAGTCTACAACCACTATACAGAACATACAAGTATATTTGATGCTCGAAGGAAAAGTATCAACCCTAAAGCCTAGTGTTTATTCTTCACCTCCTTTAATGGAAGCCGACATCCTGAATCTTTTGGCTTTTGGAACCAATCCAAGAGCTGGAGAGCGTCCAGCTCAATCAGGAGCCCTGGAAAAAGAGATTCTTGAAAGTTTGAAAAATGCCTATCTGACAAGTCTGGTATCCTCCACAATTACCAAAGCTTTTAATCTTGATGAAATGTATTTTGGATCACTTTTCGACCAGAGTACTGGAATCACTCGGTCATTCCTGCGAATTGGAAAATATATTGGGTACAATATTTTCCTTGCCTACGAAGGTACTTTATCAAACAACCAGGATATAAAAACATTTATCATTGAATATCGACTTCCTAAAGGATTTTATATAAACTTTGAAGCTGAGAAGCCAACAAATCGAAATAAACTTGGGATCTTTTACAATTGGAAGTTCTGAAATAGAGGCCAAACGATGTCTGAAATTAGAAGTTTTTTTATTCAAATGGAAACAACTATTGGAGCAGGAATTGACCTAAAGAAAGCTCTCAGCCTTGTTGGACAAAACTTAAAAGATAATTACTTAAAAAGAAAAGTCAAGGAAATGGAACGACACATTGACAATGGTTCCACTTTCTCTGAAGCAATGAGGAAGGTTGGTGACCCTTTTAATGAAATGCATATTTCCTTCATTAGTTTTGGCGAAGAAAGTGGATCATTGGACAAAGTTTTTAGCTCCCTTGCAAAACACAGTGAGCGTGAATTGGGAATAAAGAGAGAAGTCATAAATTCCCTTTTATATCCTCTTTTCGTTTTGATGGTAGCGATGGTCATTGGCCCCATAGTTCGCTCAGTCAGCACCGGATTTGAAATCACTCAGATTATTTGGCAAGTGGTATCAAATCTACTTCTTTTCGTGTGTTGTTCTGGATTCATTTATCTTTTTGCATCTTTATTCTCAGGCGAACAAGCTGGCGGGCTGTTAATAAAAATTCCGGTTATCGGGGTAGTTTTTCATAATTTTGCATTGGCAAGATTCACTCGTGCGCTTGCTATAAGCCAAACAGCCGGCGTGCCAATCATTCAGGGAATAACCACCGCAATAAATGTTTCGGGAAATGCGTGGTTAAAAAATCAACTAAAAGATCTTCCAAGACATATCGAAGAAGGATCAGGAATTGCAACTGGCCTAGAATCCTGCCAGGGCATTCCAAACACTTTAAAAGAAATGATTCTAGTTGGCGAACAAAGCGGAAGACTGGACGAAATGCTAGAAAAAACAGCTTCATATTACGAGGAGGAAGCTGAGCAGAGACTAAGAATGGTAATGAACTTGCTGCCGGCAATTGCTTTTCTTGCAGTAGCAGGCTATGTAGCCTCAATAATAATTCCCACCTTTCAGAACATGCTTAGCACACGGACACTCGGCATTTTTGATAAATGATCAAAGAACGTTTCGAATTCTGGCTAAATATTAGAACCGGTGAATGGACCGATCTACTATTTTTTTGGGTATTTAATCTTATACTCTGGACCGGGATCACAATTGGTGAATCTCTTTCTGAAGCAATTTTTCTCAAACGGGTCGGAGTTGAATATCTGCCGTGGATGTTCATTTTTTGCTCTTTATTGTCTATCCCCTTTTCCTTACTATTTACTTGGCTTCAGAACAAAATTCGACCGGTACAATTTTCAATTTTCCTGAATTTGCTTTCAGCTATGCTGATTTTTTCCAGCACCTTCTTTTTGAAAACTAATTTTTCAATTTTTTCTCTTCAATTTGGGGCAATTTTTCTGTACTTTTTACAAAACTCATTATCCAATATATTAAACGCACATTTCTCGATAATTCTTTCCGGCCATTTTAAAACCCTAGATGCCAAGCGACTTTTTCCGTTAATTTTATCGGGTACGGTCACAGGAGCATTGATTGGTGGGCTTATTCTTAATCAATTTGCTGACAATTTCGGAACAGAATTTTTGCTCATACTTTGGGTAGTCTTTTTAGTTTTATCAGCCATGCTGATGTTTATCTTCAAAAGCCATCTATCTGATAATTCCTGGTCACAAGAAGAATCCTCCAGTCCTAAGTTTCAAGGAAAAAACTGGTTCGATAAAATATTAAATGAAATCCGTGCAGCCACAGACCGTCCATTGCTTTTGTTTCTAGCCATTTCTGCCTTTTTGGTAACAGTAGCCAAATTTTTTATGGAATTTCTTTACAATGACATTTTTGCCAGATCGTTTGCCAGTGAAAGTCAACTTGCTGGATTTTATGGAATCTATATTATTGTTTCTAACATTCTGGCGCTTTTGTTTCAGGCTTTATTTACAGGCAGAATTATTCAATTTCTGGGTGTAAGTAATGCAAATCTTTTTTATCCAATTTCAACCCTTTTGGCTTTCGGGTCAGTTTACATTTGGTATCGACTCCCAACAGGAGTTTTTATCAGGTTTAATCAGGAAGCAATAAGGAGGGCCATTTTCCAACCTGTTTCAAACCTTTTTTACAACGCTGTTCCTAGCAAAAGTCGGTCTCAGGCAATCGCTCTGAACGAATCGATAATTGGACCCATCGCCGCAATTTTTTCAGGAGTTACATTATTGCTGATCGCTTCGAACGGCGAAAAAGTTGCTTTTTTAGCCATAATTCTTGTCATCCCATGGTTGTTTTGCTCATGGAAACTAAAACATCTTTATAGCAAAAGCCTGCTTGATTTGCTCAAAAGATCCCGAATAAGCCAAATTTCAAATGACGAAAAAAACCTGGAAATTCTGGACACACAAACACAGCTTTTGGTTATCGAAGCATTAAAAGACTCACAAAATGAAGTTGTAGAATTAGCTTCAGAACTCCTGTTCACCTATGGACAACCTTCAGCACGCCTTGCTCTCTTAAGGCAAGCCGCAACCGGGAGAAACGAAGTTCAAACTATTATTTTGAAAAAATTGGCTCGCTTTCCAGGATCAGACACCAAAGACTTTATACTTAAATCACTTCAAAATCCTGACAGGATGGTCAAACTTTCCGCTCTTGAAAGCCTTGCTCAATTTCCTTACGACGATGAAATTCGTTATAATTTGTCGCTTTTTTTGGATCATGAGGATATTAACTTTCGTGCAATTGCCTCAGCCGGGCTTGTCAGAGCAGGCGATCTTGTTGCGATGACCAAAGCTCTAACTATTCTTCAAAAGCTTCTTTTCAGTTCCAACCCGCAGGAGATAGCCTTGGGAATAAAAGCACTTGGAGAAATCCGTGAAGAGCGATTCTGGGTCAATCTAAGACCCTTTTTAAAAAGCGAAGACTCTAGTCTTCGACTCGCAGCTATCAGATCGATGAATTATCTCGTAAAAACAGGCGAAATTCAAGAACATCTGGAGATTCTACAAAACCTGACAAAAGACCCAATTAGGGAAATTCGTTCAATGGCAATCCAGATTATCGGAAGAGTTAAAACAAATAAATCAATGCTCCTTTTGATTGAATGCCTCGGAGATTTGAGCCCACGAAACAGAAAATTTGCACTCGAAGCACTTTCAATCTATGGACCTGAAACTATTCCAGAACTTCTGAAACTGATTGATATCCCATCCACTCCCCTGATTAAACAAGAAGGAGCGATCAGAATTTTGGCCCTTTCCCAAAACCCGCAAGTCCGGGAAAAATTGGCTTCATATGGAAAAGAAAAAATCCGTGAAATATATGAGCTCAAAACTGAAGAGAAATCTGTCCGAGCCATACTTTCGCAAGAAGAATCGGAATATCTTGCAATGGTGCTTGATGAAAAAACAAAAGCAATCATTAGAGTGATTCTCGCACTTGTCACTCCTGACAGAGAAAATCAGGCAGCCAGGACGGTTTTCAAAAGCTTGTATTCAAGTAATGAGGAAATAATGGGAAACGCCATCGAAGTTCTTCAATCCATGGGAGAAAGAACGCTAATTTACAATATCTTACCTTTTCTTGAGGGACTCTCTCTTGAGCAAATAGTTTTATTTGGGAAACAACTATTTAAATTTGAGGAAAAAAGCCTTAAAATTATTCTTGAGCGACATTTGCTTTCCAAGGATCAACTTCTGAAAGAAGCTGCGATATACACCATAGGAAAAATCTGCTTTTCAGACCTCGGAGAAACGCTTAAAACATTGGATTTATCGAAGGATTGTGATAAAGAAATCCAAAGAATTAGAATTTGGGCACTTTCAAAACTTGGTGAAACGATAAAACTATGATCGCAATTGAGAAAATTTTATTTCTAAAAAGGGTTTCAATTTTCAAAAGCCTTAACAGTCAGGAATTAAGAGTCATCGCAGAGGTGACTTCCGAAGAAGAATTGTCAACAGGAGAAATTCTTTTTACGGAAGGCCAACCCGGGGACTGCATGTATTTTGTTTTAGAAGGAAGGATAAAAATTTTTACAGGGATCCTACCTAAAATCAAAAGCCTTGCAGTATTTGAAGCGGGAGACTTTTTTGGTGAAATGGGGCTTTATGATGATAAACCCAGAGCGGCATCGGCAATGGCCCAGGAAACTTCAAAACTTATGCTTCTCAGAAAAGCCGATTTTTGCGAATTGATTGCCGAATACCCAGATGTTGCGCTCGGAATCATGAAAGAACTGAATCAACGAATTCGCGCAACCAATGTCAAACTTACCTCTGTAGAGAAGCACCTTCTTGATAAATCTGGAAATCTTTATTCAAAAGACTATTTTTTGGAATGCGTTTCCATTGAATTACTGAAATCAAAAAAGAACGATGTTCCAATTGCTTTTGTCGCGATAAAAATCCTTCAAATGAGAGCTTCGAACCCTAATCTTTCCAATTCCCACGGTAAAATAAATTCACCAAATCAGGAAAACTTTGAAAACTCGACATCAACTAATTCAAATGATTACGTCCCTTCAGATTCCATTGTTGAACTATTGGCAAGTGAATTAGGAAGGATAATAACACTCCATCAACGTCCTTCAGACATCGCAGCCAGATTCAAGGAAAACAAAATAGTTATAATGCTAGGAGAAGCCAATAAAGAAGGAGCAGAAGCTTTTTCAAAGCGAGTCAAAAAAGATATTGAAAAATATCTTACCACTTTTAGAGAAATAAAAGGGCAAAAAGTTGAATTAGACTATAAATTATTCTGTTTTCCCTTTGATTCCGATGAAAGAGAAACACTGATCACCCTCCTGGAAGAAGCATAAAAAAGGCTCAATTTTTAACTCACGACACATTTTTCTGAATAAACTATGTTCTGAAATCAAATGTCTTTCTTGCGTTGGCAAAATGGGTAAGCACTTGTGCTGAAAAAAGCCCGAACAATCTCGCTTTTCCTTTGAAGATTGCTCGGGCTTTTATTACTCACAATGGTACTAATTAAATTGAAGCAATTAAAACATTTCTCTCAAAATCAAGCTTCTGCGGCTTGCTCTAACTCCCTTTCGCATTGTTCGATCAGTGTTTTAAGATTTTCCGCTTCAACTCCAGTTGGAGTAGCCTGTAGGAAACGTTTTGAAGAATCGATTGAATCGTTAAACTGTCTCTTTCGAGCATAAATTATTGCCAAGTTATAGTAAACCTGGTTGAATTTTGGATCAATTTCAAGGACTCTTCTGAAGGCAGTGATTGCTTCATTGATTCGCCCTTTTTCAAACTCTTCAGTTCCTATGTTATAATAGGCTGCAGCATCCTTGGGATTGAGTTCAATGGCCTTCTTCCAAAGATCAATGGCCTGATCATACATTCCCTTATTATAGTATGCAATTCCAAGTTTATTCCTGGCTTCAGCATCTTGAGGATTATACTTGATAACTCTCTTCCAAATTTCAATGGCCTTGTCATACATTTCCCGATTGTGGTATGCAGTAGCCAGATTAGAAAGAATATCCGGATCTTCAGATTTGTATTTAAGCGCTTTTTCCCAGGATTCGACAGCTTTTTCGAAGAGATCCATTTTGATGTAGGCAATTGCAAGTTTGTTGAAAAGTTCTCCATTTTCAGGAGTTATTCTGACGGCTTCTTCCCACTCGTTAATAGCTTTTTCATACTGATTTTTCTGGAAATAGGCAATTCCAAGGTTGTTATGTGCATCAACATCATTTGGAGAGATCTCAACAACTTTTTGCCAACAGAGAATCGCATCATCAAGCAAACCCTTCTCATCGAAAGCATTACCCAAAACAAAATGCGTGTTGGAGTTATTTGGATCAAGCTCAATGGCTCGTTTCCAAGAATTTACAGCATCATCGAGCCTTCGTTTTTGCCTATAAGCATGCCCCAGCTTAAAATGGATGTCCGGGTCAGTGGCATTCAATTCATGCGCTTTTTCCCATTCTTTTAGAGAATCATCAAACCTTTGGAGGTTGTAATATGCAATACCGAGATTATGGTGAGCTTCAAAATGTCCCGGGTCAATTTCGACAGCTTTTTGCCATTGGAAAATTGCCTCCTGGGTCTTATTCAAGCGGGAATAAGCAATCCCTAGTTTGTGATGCAACTGTGCGTCGTCCGGCAAAAAGGAACTTGCACGATTCCAATGTTTGGCTGCCTCCGAAAAATCTTCAAGGCCGCAGTATGCATTTCCAATTTTTTCACAAATATCTGCATCTTCGCTTCTTTTTTCACGAACAGTGTTCCAATAGGTAATTGCTTTCTTGAAATTTCCCATATTGTAGAAGGCAACTCCAAGGTTGTAGTGGGCTTCGATATCGCTTGGATTAATCGAAATACACTGCTGCCAACATTCTATTGCCTTATCAAGTTCGTCTAATTTGCCATACGAAGAACCCAATTTAAAAAAAACCTCTGCGTTCTGGGGGGTTATTTCAAGTATTTTTTGCCAAGTTTCAATGGCTTCCCGATGTTGATTTAATTTGCTATAAGCATTCCCCAGATTGTTGAAAATATCCGGCTGCTTCGGATTCAAGACCAAAGCTTTTTTCCACTCTTCAATCGCCTGGCTGAACATTTCAAGACGATAATAAACAATGGCCAAATTGTTTCTTGCTTCAGCATTTTTGGGGTTTAGTTCGATCGATTTACTAAATGCAATTACAGCCTTATCATCAAGACCTTTATTATAGTAAGCAACTCCCAATCTGAAAAAAACATCAGCATCATCTGGGTTCAAGGTTGAGGATTTTTCCCAGAGGGTAATAGCTTGATCCTCTTTTCCTAGGTTATAATAAGCAATTCCAAGTTTGAAGTGAATTTCCGCGTCTTGAGACCGTAATTCAAGGCATTGTTCCCAGTTTTCGATTGCCTTGGCATCATCTCCCTTGTTATAATAAGCTATTCCAAGATTATGAAGCACCTCAAAATTCTTGGGATCCAGCGAGATTGCAATCTCCCACTCTTTCAATGCTTCGTCTATCCGATTCAACTGATAATAAGCGACCCCCAGCTTGAATCTGGCGTCACCGTTCTGCGGATTTTTAATTAATGATTGAATCCATTCAGATATGGCCATTTCATACTGGCCCTTGGAATAATAAGCTATTCCAAGATTAAAATGGGTATTTGCTTCATCTTGAAGAAATGTGCGTTTCATGAGGCCTCCTGGGATAATTAGTTATTACTTTTCACACGTTTTTTGCGGTATCAAGACGCGAATTAAGTGAGGAAATAGAATTTTCCATACTTTTCATTAACATACCTAACCTACCTTTGGGAAGATAGAGAAGAAATGTTTTTCGTTCAAAAGTTAAATTTTTTGAAGTTTCAATAGTTCCTTCGATAAATTTCTTATTGGAAGAGAATTCTTCCTTCGTTGATTTCCTTTTAATAATTAAAGATTTCTCTATTTTTTCCAATCTCTTTTCCTTATAATCGACCTTTTCAAATAATCTTAATACTCTTCCTCTCAAATTAGAAATTAGATGCTTCAGAAAAAAATCAAGAAACTTAAAGCGCAACACAATCTTTTCCCTTGTAAGCCTAATTTTTGAAGGGCTCGGAAGGGAATTTTCAAATAAACTGATAATCATCTTGGAAGGAAAAAATACCACTCCAAAACGATCAGGAAAATTTTTCGGTAATTGTGATTCCCAAACACTTTTTCCTTGGATACAGGCAAACTCAGGTTTTTTGATAAAAAGTTTTCTCAATTTATTCCCCAATAAAGGAGCATCATTCATTTGCCGAGAAAGGAAATTTTTTAAAAAGTTTTGTGGTCTTGGTCCAATAAAAGGTTTCAGCTTATTGGCCTTTAAGTAAACCGACCGCATATCCAAAAAAACTTTTTTTTGCCTCTTTAAAAGTGTTGGAAGTCTTTCAGGAAAAAGAAACGGGAGATGAAGACCCATCATGTCCTCAGATTCTTCCTTTGCATAATCAAATTTTGGGGAAATGGCTCCTTTTAGCATCGAATCGTTCGAATATTTCAACTCTCTCGGGCCTTCAAAAATTATTCGATGGAGACTGAAATTTCTATCTCGGAGGCTTTTTACCTCATTCTCAAAATCATTATTTTTTTTAACAAGAAAATCCCTCTCTTGAAGAAATCGGTTTCTTTCATTGATTATCCCACTAACCTGCTTCAACTTTTCAGACAATTCCTCGCTTAATCTATTTTTTTGGAGTTTTGTATCCTCCAATTCCAATTTCAGCTGTTGATTTTCATTTTCTAAAAATTCAATACTCCTACTTCTTTTTGCAAATTCCACCTTAAACTGCTGGATTTCCTTTTCCAGGGAAATATTTTTACCGTGAATCAATTCATTTTTTGCCGTTAACGAATTCTTTTCCCATTCTAAGTTCTTTACCCGAGATGAAAGAGAACTGCTTTCATTTTCAAGTTGATCATTTTTCTCAATTAGCTCGCGAATCTTGGAAGAAGAATTCTCCAGTTCCAATGTTCTTGTTTCTAAACTGGACAAAATTCCGTCATTTTCATTGCGAAGTCGCTTAATTTCTTCAGACCACTTTTTTTCTTCGATTTCAATTTCCTGGAGACGATCAACTAACTCTTTAAATTCAACCTGATAAGAACGTAAATCAGAATTTTTACTTTCTTGTTGAAGTGAAATTTCTTTCAACTCTTTCAATTCATCAGATAATTTTTGAATTCGATCCTGGAGCGAATTTATTTCAAGGTCTTTCGCTGAAGAAAATTTTTGAAACTCAAATTTTCTTTTTTGTTCTAACTCCAGCTCTTGCTCAATTTTACTCTTTTCATCGCCTAATTCATTAATCCGGTTAGTAAAATTTCGAATTTCAGAAGTCAATTTCTCTTTTTCGGATTTAGTTCTATCTTCAACTCGGATAATTTCTTCTTTTAAGGACAATATTTCATTTTTTAGAAGATCAATTTCCGTTTGAGGAATTGTAGAAAAAACTGATTTTTTCTCTTCAAGTTCCTGAATTTTTGATTTTAGGAATTGATTTTCTTCAGTCAAAAATATGACTTTTTGATTTGCTTCAGAATCCCGATTATTTTTGGTTTTTTCTAATTCGGCCTGTAAAACTTCAATGATGTGATTGCGGTGCTTTAATATCTGCTCCATTTTTTTTGAAGAGACAGCACCATCAACCTCGTTCAGACCTTCGTTATTTTTTTTCATTCCCAAAAAATCATTTAAAATAATCAGTTCAGTTGTTTTCCGGGAGAGGGTTGTACAAAACCACGGAGACATTATCTCCACCACCACCCAATTTCGCAGCAGAGATTAGTTTATCTGCAACAGTAGCTAACCCAATATTAAAAAATTCTTTGCAGTTAAATTCAATAGTTTTATCCTCAACATAACCATTTAAACCGTCAGTACAAAACAACAAAAGATCATTTTCCTGTAAAGTCAATTCCTGCAATTCTGGTTCTACTTCAGATGAAACTCCAAGAGCTCTGGTGATAATATTCTTATTGGGATGATTTTTTGCCTGTTCAACGGTAATTTCTTTCCGATCGATTAGTTCCTGGACATAGGAATGGTCGCGAGTAATCTGCTTAAGCTGTCCATTTCTAAATAAATATGCCCGACTGTCGCCAACATGTCCTAATGTAAGATTATTTCGGATTATCATTCCAGCAACAATTGTAGTCCCCATTCCCATGCAATTTGGATCGGATTGACTTTTTTCAAAAATGGCTTTATTAGCCTCCATAAAACATTTTTTGAAGAACTCTTTAAAATTGGAATGCAAAAGCTCCTCAGGAGATTTTTGGAGTAACCCTTCAAGAGTTCTCCCTTTTGTGGTTTTAACTGCAAGCATAGAAGCAAATTCCCCTGCGGCCGCCCCTCCCATGCCATCTGCGAGGAGAAGAAGCGTCACACTCTGGTAGGTTCCTGAAGCATTGCACCAAGAGTGATTAAGACATTCAACATAATCTTCATTATTTGTTCGCACCAGCCCAGTATCACTTTTGCAGTAAAAATTCATCTTTCCGCCCCTTTTATAAACTATTAAAGCATTTTAAATCCCGAAATTTCCAGTGTCAATCAATAAAGAATCAGGAGGAAATAAAAAAACACTCTTGCTTGAAAGAACCCATTTCAAACCAATCGGGAACACCAAAAACTGGAAAAGCATTTTTCTCAATTTCACTTTTTTTCAAATCAAATTTTTGAGTAGTAATTTTAGATGGCAAAATTTCCCACATTTCCTCTTTCCAAATTAATTGAGAAAAACTTTCTTTTAACTCAAAAGTTTTTCCAAAAATCTGTTTGTCAATCGAACAAAAATCCCCCAAATTTCTTTCTTGGAAAAACCATGAAGGCATTTCTTCGAATTCTGAGAAAAATTTGAAATACCCTGCTTGACTTTCCGTCGAATCCTTAAATTTTAATTCGTCTTCTCCTTTTACACAAAATTTTCCTGATACTGAAATCATTTTTTTATCGATGGGAATCAATTTTTTATGAATAAGCTCAGAAGAAAACTTAAATATTTCAATTTTTGAAATTATGCACGGACGAAAATCGAATATTTTCAATACAATTTTATCTATTTTTTCAGGAACAAAATAATAATAATAGTTTAAGCACTTTTCAGGCTCAAATTTTGCACTCTGTTCCAACAAAACATGCTCTTGAGGCAACTGATCTGGAATTTCACATTTCAAAACGCCCGTGAAATAATCAGTAGGAAAATTACGATTTTCATAAGAAAAGAACTCTACTGACCTTAATTTCTCAGGCTGTTCTTTTTCCAATTTAAACCGTATTTTCTTCAAATCATGTGCATCACATTTTTCTGCCCAAATTCTTTCCCCAACATCTCTTATTAAAGAACCCGGGGAACTTAGAAATTTGAAACTCTCTAAACAAAATGCCATCTTCGGAAGATAAAATTGTTGCTTCCAAAAAAACTCAAAACATTTTTCAACAAGTTCTTCCACAATCAATTTTCCACTTTTTGCTTCACACAAAAAGCTTTTCGAGTTGGTGGGACAGCTAAATTTTTCTATTTTGGGACAAAAAACCTTAAAATATTTCAAGAGATTATCAGATAAATATTCCAAGTTTTCTTCACTTTCTCTGGAAAAAAGATATCCCTTTATTAAGCAACCCAACTCCATTTTTTTTCCCGGTTCCAGAAAAGTTTTGGTGGATTCAATCTGAAAATCGGTTTTTCTCAATGAAACAGTTGAATCAATCATTATTTTCCACTCAAATGAATCCGCGTAGGAGGAGGATTTACAGAATTCGGAAATTTTTCTTTCGCCAAGTTCAGATTTAAAAAACGTTGGAGAAGCTGAATGAGATTGCCAAAGACTCTTCCCAAAATTTGTGCAATCCGGTAAAACTTCCTCTTTTATGAAAATACCCAAAGAAAATTCCGTGCTTTCTTTCTCAGTGATGGATAAGGAAAAGCGATTTTCCTCATTTTTACTTGAAATCGGGTAGTTTTTTACTAAATAGCGATTGATTCCCTGTTCCGGGGAAACCTTGGATTTTGACGGGATAGCTTTTCCATCCAAACTTCGTTTCGAAAAGGAAACGATTTTCTTCAATGGCACAATTGCTCTGGTCATTTGCAAATTTCTGTCGAAGGGAATTTGAACACCGAGGAATCTTCCTGATTTTGAGTCGCAACTTTCAAAATGATTTTCCTCTAAAATTAATTCTTCTTTAAAATCAGTAGAAAAAGAAGATGGAGAAAAAAGAGATAATTTTTCTGAAATCTCATTTTCCAAATTGCTCAAAAATTCTAAATGTTTAAAGGCTTTTGCAAAACTTACACATCTATCTTTGTAAGCCTGAAAAAAAGCCGTTTCGAGCAATTTGCTAAGCCCTGGCCAGTTTTCATCGAAAAATAATGAAATTCTCTTTTTGTGCATTCCAAAAATTTTCCCAGAAAGTTTGCCAACGAAAGCCAGTCTGGCGAATTCAATCTTCAGCTTTTTCTCCGAATGCCTGTAAAATGGCCTAATCAAGGAAAACAGAGAAGGATAGTTCATTAGCCATCTTTTTGGAAATCTGAGATTGGTAGCCGAATAATGCTTCCATAATCTATTTGGAGACATTTCCTCAAATTTAGTAGAAATTTTTTCCTGTCCCTGGAAAATCTTTAATGAGTCTTCTTCACGCGAAAGTATGAAATCCTCTTTTTCGTAATAAATTTCAGGATAGAAATCTTCCAATGGAAAAAGCTTCTTCACAAAAGAGATTTCATACCCTTGCTCTTTTTCATTAGGACAATTCTCGAAAAAATAATACTCAACTATATTTTGAGGAAAAATCAAAGACCTTCTTAAAGCAAAGCTCTGTTTGGAAGAGAAAATTCGATTGATACCCAAATTTCTGCTCAATCCAATAGCCACCTTTTCAAGAGGAGAAAGCTCACAAGAAAAAAGAATCTTTCTTTCAGAATTATTGTGGAAATTCAATTTTCCAATTGTTTTGGATAGTGATAATCGAATTTTTAAATCCCAAAGATTCTTTCTTTCGCAAACAATTTTTCTGCAAAACCACTTAAAAGGCTTTCCAAGAAACTTTTTTTCTTTTAAAATAGTTAATCGCAATTGTCTAAGCGGCAGAGAATGTCTTCCCAATGAAAGCTTCTTCAATAAAGAAAATTGATCAAGATTATATTCTATTGCGCGTTTAGAGATTGAAATAAGCGGGTCATTGTTAATCTGGTTTGAAATCGGCATGATAAAAGGATCTGGTGGAATTAACATTGAATATTTTTTACCCGAGTTCAAAACTGAACTTTCAGGGATAAAATTTTTCCCGCTCATTTTTTGAAGTGACCCAGGCAAAAATGAATCCAGAACTAACTTTTTCTCGCCAACATTTAAATTTGAATGCTTTTTACGCCTAATCTTTTGCTCGATTCGATTATCAAAAATTTTCTTTTTAAATTGGAAAATGAACTTCAAATCCAGTTCAGACATTCGCAAAAAAATTGGATATTTAATTACCCCAATATAATCAAAACTGATTTGTTTACACGCACAGGAAAAAAAATTAAGATTATCGATCGAATTATTTTTGCTAAGACAATTTAATTTCTTTTCAAAAGTCTTTTCCAAAAAGAAATTCTTTTTTTTCTTAAAAACGTGGAAATGATTATCTTTTTGTAAAAACTTGATCTTTTTTTTAAGAAACAAGACAGAAAATCGAATTGTCCTAAGACGTTTTAACGAATATGAATTCGCTCTTTTGGTCTGAATAATAGAAAAAAGGCTAGACTTTTCAAGAAAACTCCATCCAAGAAATTGAACCTTATTATCGATTACTTCTGAAATGCCGTGGTCAAAGTCAAACAAACTCAAACGAAATTTAAATGATTCCGAACTAAAATTTAGTAGACTTGGAAAAATCCGCTTTTTGGAAAAACCATAAAGAAAATCATCCCATTTATTTTTTTCAAATATAAGATCCTTGTTCGGTTTTTCAATTAAATTCCAAATTTGATCAAAATTAATTTTTAATTTAAAAAATGAAAGTTTATTTTTCAGATAAAAATCAATACTGCTTTTTCTTATTAGAATTGATTTTGAGAGCGAAAAGCTTTTTAAAGAAGAACCAATTGAACAAATCCTCTCAGTTTCCGTCAGAGGGATTGAATCGAAAGGTTGGAATTTATATCCCGCGAGCGGTTTAAAAAAAATGTCCTCCTTCGCACTATTAATAGCAAAAAGGGTTGAAGTGGTTTTTTCCACTTTTTTAATCGGATCAAAACGCGAAAATATTTTAAATAACGACTTTTCGCATTCCCAATTAATTTTGAGTTTGGAAAATAAAGAAGAAATGTCTAGCTCAGAAAAATATAAATCATTGAATTTAGGCGAAAGGGATTTCTCAAGATCATTTCGAAAAGAATTAACCCAAGCGGAGAAATGGAAAAAAAACTCTTCCCCGGAAAACAGCATAACCAATCCCAAAAACTTTTTATGCTCAAAATTGAACCAATGTAATTCACAAGTTGGGAGTGGCATTCTCTCGATAAAATTATTTTTAAGCATCCAAACTTCAGGTGACTTCTGTGATGAAATATTCTCATCCAGCTCCGGGGATATTCTGTCACGATGAAAACAGATGTTACCCGGAACGATAGAAACTGATTTTCTATCTTCAAACTCTCTATCACTCTTTATTGAAATTTCCGCCCAGTCAATTTTGCAAAAGGAAAGTGGATTTTCTTCAAAATTTTTCTCGGATTCATCGCTGAAAGATCCTGTCTCCTCTGAAAAACAAAGTGGAAATTCTGGTTTTCCCCTAGGTACAGGAGGAATTTCCTTGCCGGAAAAAACAGATCTGGAAGCTTGCCCACTATTTCTTTTGCTCAGCTTGATCTTTCCGGTTTTATGATTTTTTTTAAAAATCCAACTTTTTTCTTCCACTTTTCCTTTTCACTTTTTGCACGGTTTACAGCCTTAATGGGTCACTTTTTTAAAAATAGCGGCCTTTTTTATCGAAAAATCTAACTTTTTGAATTTCTCCTCTATTAAATACGAATTTGTATAATGTCCAATTTCAAGATTTCTGCGGAAATTTTCGCCCAATAATTTTGACTCCTTTAAATATTCGGAATTTTGGGCAAAAGAATGCATTTTTTCATCAAAATTAATTTGGGTAAATTTACTTTTAACTTCTGTCAAACCATCGAAATTGTATAGTTTAATTTCAATTGGCACATTTCGAAGGAATTCCAGAGAAAATTGGGGCTTCTTTCCGAAAAGCCATGTCTCTAAATAATTTCTGAAAACAAAATTGTATATTCTTAAAGTAATTTTCCATTCGGTTGAAAGATCTTCTTTTTCACTCCTTGACATTGGCATAAATCCGCTGAATCCTTGTTTTACAGAAGCAAAAAATGAGGAAATTTCGCTTAAAAATAATTTAATTTTTCCCAAACTTTTTTTAATCAAGAAAAAATCCATTGACCGATTTTTGAAAAAATTTCTAATGACCAAAATTGGCTTCATCTGAAAATCCGGAAAACCCTTTTCTTTTTTTTCCCCCAGGAAAAAACTTTCACCAAGCCCTGAAATCCCATAATTTAACTTGGAAATGGGAAAAGAAAAGTCTGTAAAATCATTATTTCGGAAAACTTGTTTTTCATCCTCAGAAATTTCCTCTGAAAAAATATCAATATTTTTCGGTCGTAAAAAAGAATTTCCGGGACACTTAAACGGCTCTTTTTCTCCCGATTCTTTGAAGAAATTTTCATCCGCATTTCTTTCCCAATGGATCTGGAAAGCCATAAAAATTGGGCGAAAATTATAGACTATTTCAATAGAAATATTCATTTGAGAAAAACTTGAAGGCTGTTTGAATTCCAAAGGAAATTTCAATACTGTTTTTATTGGTTTTTCGGATATTGAACTTTTTGGAAAAAAATCTTTATTAATAAATTGCGATGAAAATGAATAAAGCAAATTTCCAAATGGTCTAAGAAGGAGAAAAGTTTTGCCCCATAGGTAGCAAGCTCGATTAACATTCCGGAAATAGTTGGTATAAAATCGAGGTGCCTTTTTTATCAAACTTTTTTTATTTAAAGAAACAAAAAAGCTGGAGATCCCTTTTCCCAAACTGTGGGGTTTATTTTTCATTTTCTCCACCTTTTATTTTGCTATAAAGCCTTCGGGCTTGGGCAAGGGCCACGACCAATTGTTCTTTATAATCCTTTAATTTTGAAGTTCCAAGCTCGCCTTCCGACGATTCAAACTTTGGAAACAACCGTTCAAATCGAGTTTTAATTTTAAACTCATCATCAGAATTAATCAGGAATGATTGCTTCAAGGAAAATTCTTTTTTTAATTCTCCAAAAATTGGAACAAAAAACTTTCCAATTTCCTGATTTTTTTCAAAAGGAATCTTCTTCCTTGAAAAAATAAGCTTGAAAATCTGAATAGCCTGCAATTGAGGCGCTCCCGAGCATTCCCTCATTTCAATGATAGCTGGCATTCCAAGGAAAATACCTCCCTCGGGGGAAGTTAAGAATTTTGAGAAAGGAGGAATTCCTTCCACTTTCATAAAGAAAAAAGATGGAGGAAAAGAGTTTCGTGGGATACTCCAGTTGTTGAATACAGGCAAATTCTTTTGAAAAAGGAGTGATTTGACTAATTTAAGGCTTCTTTTTCCAATTTCAAAGAATTTAAAATAGGGAAAATTCGGCTCTTTCAAAGTAGCATCAATAGCTAATTCAAAACTCACGTTTTGCCAGGTTTTCAAAATGGTTTTTATCTGAAAGGTTTCATTTTCGCATACATTTCTAGGTTGGGTGATTTCCATTTCAAATTTTGAATCTGAAATTCCTTCTTGGGTGCTGATTATCTCAAAACTCAAAAATCCGGGATTTTCATGGAAAAAAACATCAGCGTCTGTTTTTGCTTTCGGAAAAACGATGATTAATTTTTCTTTTAAAACCTGGGGTCGAAAATACTGATGAAAAGAAGCTAAATGCCTTATTTTTGAATTAGTTTTGGAAACAAAATTCAGAAGAATTTTTCGTGCTCCCATCGGCTTGGAGAATCCAAATTTTTCATATTTTTTGGGGGAATCCGCAAAGCTTTTTTCAATTTCAACATGAAATGTAGGAAAAAATACTTTTTCAGATGCAAAAAATTTAGAAGAAGTCTTCGAAAAACAATATCTTTGAAACGGCACGAAGGGTGCTCTACCAATATTTTTGCGTGAAAAAAAAGAAGCTAACGCATGATGCCCTTTAAAGAGTAATCTTCTTATAAAAGGTAAAATCACTTCTTTAAAGTTTTCTTTTGCTGAGCGCGAAAATCCTTTTTCTTGAATGGTTAGTAAATTCTTTTTCTTTTTCTTAGTTTTTTTGTTCCAAACAAGTGAATCAAATGAAATAAACCGCCTTCGCTTAAAGTCGAAGAAAACTTGGCTAGTGGCACAGATTGAAAGAGTTTGTTTTTTCCTTTCCAAAAGTATTCTCCGACAAATTGGCTCTTCTTCGGAAATTTCAAAGAACAAAAACGAAAGATTTTTGTTAAAATTTATCCCTAAGCTTGAGAAAACCAATTCCTTTTTAAAACGGCTGCTGAAATTCATTTCAGGGAAGATAGAATTTAGTTTTCGGGGATGAAACATATCCCCAAAAGAAGGTCTACAAATTTTTTCGGAAAGAAAAAGAGAAAAGGATCCAATTTTAAGATAAAAAGGAACCAGAATTTTCCTGAAATTTAATTTATGAAAAAACCTCTTTATTATTCTTGGATCAGAATCATTTTGAATTGAGTGCTTGAAGTGGAAAAGAACTTTAAAAGAAGGCAATTTTATTTTAAATACTTTCTTTTTTACCTTTTGAACTTCTATTGCAGGAATTCCAGGCGATTTGTTTTTGAAACCTTCCCAAATTTTCAAAAGGGGAGATTCCAACAGGGAAAATTTTGTCAATTTCACCTTCGAAGCAGATACCATTAAGATTAAATTTTTATTAGATAAAGCGATTGGCTTGTTCCCAAATTGCAAAAAATTGCCCCCAAAACAGGAATCCATTTTTGAAACAGCAAAATTATTTGCCTTTGGGAAGAAATGTTTGAGTGGAAGATAAAACGGAATCGCCATTGAAATTCTAATTTTTTTTTCTTCCCGGATTTCTTCTCTTTCAATTCTTCTAAATCTCTTAAAACAAATTTGAAGTTTTTCTTCAATTCCAAATAGTTTCAATGAAGAAATACAATTTTGAAAATCTGAAAAATCAACAATTTCATATTTTCTTAAAACTTCTGGAGAAAAATTTTTAAACGAAAAAGATTTTCCAAGAAATGGGTAGTACTGCTCAAGATTAAATTCAGAATTGTAATCATCGAAAGATTGGACTTTGTAATAACAAAGTCTTTGCAGCCACTTTTGGGACATCTCTAAATGTTCTTCAATGAGTTTTGTCTTAAAACCCACATTTTCAATAATAATCCTGAAATACAATCTGGATGGATGACTTTTCTCATTCTCTTCAATAAAAGTATCAGAATTAAATCCTCGACCATAGGAACTAGGAAATTGTCGAGAAAAAAAGCTTTTTAACAGCTTTGTCTCTATCATTGGAATAGGAAGACTAAATTGATTCAATATGGAGAAAATAGGGAGATTACCTATTTCATTAAACTCGGATTTACTGCGTTTAGTTGGTTGGTTTTCAAAAGCAAGAAAATCGCCTACCCCTTTCTTCGGGTCGGTGGAAACTCTGATTTTTTTTAAAATCGAAATCCTATAAGACTTTGAGTTATCATTTTTTAGCTGGCTCCCCAGAAAATTTTTCAATATATCCTTCATTTTAGCAACCTGTTCAAATGATCAATCATTTTTTCTTTAACTTCCAAACCAGCGTTCAATAGATCGCGGATCCCCAATTTTTTAATTTCAATTCTTTTTGGAGGGATACACTTCAATCTCTTGGGCATGGCAAATCGTTTCTCAGAAAATTTGGAGTTAGGTTGCATATTTTTTGAAACAAAACTAAAAACTAGGAAGTACCTTAAGCTTCTTTTAAACATTTGAAGCCTTCGTGAATATTTTATTCGGGTGAAAAATCTTTTAAAAAAAGAAGCCAAGTCCGAGTATAAAAAATTGCCCATTGAATCCCAACAACCTAAAAATTCTGGGGAACAATTATTGAAATAAGAGGGAGGCAAATTAAAATCCCGGAATTTCTGTTTGGAAGAATTATCCAGGAAAAATAAAAAATTCCTGGTCTGAAAATCAATTTTCTCTGAGAAAGAAGAAAATGCGAATTTAGGAGGTATTCCATTTTCCAAAATTGAGGAATTCTTTTCCTTCTTTAATCGTTCAGAATCATCGCTAAGAAAAAAGTCCCAATTTGTGAAAAAGTCATGAAACCATTCTTCGGAAGAAAAAAAGCCATAAAGAGAGAAAGAAGGGGGAAAAAAAACTTTCCGGGAATTAAATTCGCTTTTCGTGTTTTTCAACGGATTTACGTCCTTGGAAAAGCTGAATGTCCCAAGTTTCAGTTTATGATCAATACAAAATTCTGTTTCTTCCAATTTCCTTGAAGTTTTTTCAGCACAAAAATTGAAAGTTTTTTTTCTGATCCTGGAAGTTTCAACAGCAAAAGCAACTTTTTTGGCAAAAAATTCAAAGAATTCAGGAGAACTTTCTTCCGCCAAGTTTCCTTCAAGTTCCTTTTCAGGCACTTTAAAAAAAGCTTTAATTCCATATCGTTTAGAAGCGACCAAATCTTCATTCTTGGGGGCTGAAAATATTTTTTCCGAAATGAAATGATGCTTAATAAGAAAATCTTTTTCAAACAATTGAAAAATTTCTTCCGAAGGGAAGTTTCTGGAATCCAGACCGGAGATTGAAGCTTCTAGTAGCCGAGAAGAAGCATTTTTTTGGAAAATGATCTTATGTTTAACGGGTGCTTTAAATGTTTCGATTTTCTGGGGTAAATTTGCAATGGAAATATTATCAATATAAGCAAATTTCTCCGAAAAAACTTTGAAAAGAAAAGAAGGTTCCCTCTTTATTCTGATAAAAACACTAGTCTTTCTTAAATCTTTTTCGTCCCCTCTTTCGGAAATGAATTTGCCACAAATCTCAAATCTGCTTTCAGAAAAAGTATTTTTGTCATTTATTTCTTTTCTTTTCTCAAAATATTGAAAATTTTTAATTTCTTCTTTATCGCGAAGGATCTTGGAAGCATTCCAAACATCAGTTTTCTTATATTTTTTTTCTTTAATACTTGGAATTTTGTAGCAAAAATCCTCTTCTTCTGAGCCCCCAATTACATTTAAATATTCACTAACTTGGAAAGACTTGTTTGTCAAAATTGATTTGTCAAAAAACTCAGGAATTTTTTCGGAATTACTTTTTCGGGAAACCCAACTTCTCACCGATTTTTCATCAAATATCACATTAAATTTGCTTTGAAGTTTCGGGGGTTTAAGAAATTCCTTACAAATGAACTGATTTAACGGAACAATAAAATTCGAATCATTGGGGAAATCTATTATCTTCCTTTCAGATTGGATCCTATTCGACTTTTCATTCAAAAATTTATTGGAAAAAACAAGGACCGAATCAAAAAGTGGCTGAGAAAAAACAAAAACCTTTTTAATTAAAGCAATGAATTTGGAATTTCTAAAGAATTCCAACTTATATTTTGGAAATGGTAAAAGGGAAGTGAGGTTTTCAGAAAGAATTTCTTTAAAAAAAACAATTCGCTTTTTCCCAAGTTCGTCGGACTCAAGATTTCTAGGAACAAAAAAATTCTTCCCGAGTTCTAATAAAATATTCTTGAATTCAGGAAAAACACTTTTCGCCCATTTTTTAATTTTATAAATTGTTGGGTATTCAAGAGAGAAAGAAAATTTAGGTTCAAAACCAACCACGCCACCAACCAACAAAGAGCCATCCGAAATCCCTGGACTTTTGCCACTCTTAAAAAATTCTACTTTTCTTTCATTATTGGAATTGTAACCAAGGGTTTGATTAAGAGATGGAATTTCAAAAATTGAAAGATCCTCGGAAAATTTTGTAAAAACTCTTTTGATTCTCTCAAAATTGTTTATATTGATTTCAAATAAAGAATTCCAAGTGGAGAAAACATTAACATCGGGTGAAAATTCAAACACCGGTTCAACATTAATGTTCATTTCTCCGAGATTTTTTTTCCACTTTAACTTTGAAAGAGGGGAAAAATATTGATCAAAAACCTCGTATAATGCTGAGGGCTTGATTTTGTGTAAATCAATTTTTAGCTGGCCAGGAAATAAAAACTTAAACGAAGGCCGCGGGTTTTGGCCAACCCGCAAAATAACCCTTAAATCCTGGCCAAGTTCTTCAACAAAATGATTAATGCAATTTTTTCTAATCAACAAGTTTAGAGAAAGGACTTCTTTCAACCTATTAATAACGGGTAGAAACAACTGATATCTCTCTTCTTCCCAAATGGGTTCAAAAAAGCCACCAGATTCCTCGGGAGATTCCAAATCAATATTCTCTAAAACCTCAATAACTTTTCTGTTAAACGCTGAAATAATCTGCCTTAATGAAGAGGGGTCATTTAAAACGATTGGTTCGAAAACCGAAGCTTGCTCTTTTAAATCATTGAGAAAAGGAATTTGAAAAGGAAATCTGATGTTTAAGACCTTTTTTATTTCGGAAACCGGAAAAGTCTTTTCTATTATTGTTGATTCTTCAACTTCCTCTGATGATTTATTGAAAACTGTAAGAAGGTTTTCCGAAACCAGATGGCTATAAAGAGGATTCTTTCTGACAAGTTGATCAATATTTATTACTGATTTGGAATCATTTCCGGAGAATAATACCCCGAGGCAACGGAATTCAGACTTCCCTCTTTTGGTCTGGAAAATTTTTCTTGCATCTGAAAGTGCTTTCAAGCCAGGAGAAAGGTTTACAAAAATATAATCAAAATTCGAGCTTAAATAGATTAGAAAACCCTTCAACCCAACTTCCGAAAAGATTGTCTCAGGCGATTTTACTAGTCCACATGGGAAAAAAAACAGGTTTTTGGAAGAACTCGGGTTTAGTTTTTTCTGGAATTTATTCCAATTTGTACCAGTCAGTTCGGAAAGGTCAGACAATTCCTCGATTTGAACTGATTTTGGGAAAGCACATCTCAGCTGCCATGGGAAAGCTGCATTAAAATCAAGAAGCGCAATTTTCTTCCCTTCAGCACTAAGAAAGACGGACCAATTGGCAACAATAGAAGATTTTCCCACCCCAGAGTGAGTGGAACCAAAAATAAAAAGTGGTGTTAAAAAAGCCCCTTTGCTCATTTGGTAGTGATCTTACCATAGTAAAATAACAATGAGAAGAGGTTTTTCAGGCGAAATTTATTTTTTTGCTCAAATTTCCAGAATCAGACCTTCATAAGCTGCAAGCGAGTTAGGAAAATTTTTCTGAGCAATTTCTTCTATCTTCCTGATTTGCTCATCGGCATGAAGAGGGTCATGATGAGTTAAGATCAATTTTTTTACTCCACATTCACATGCTACCCGTGCCGCTTCAATTGGAGTGGAGTGCCCCCAGCCTATTTTACTTAACCCCGTTTTACCAAATTCTTTAGGGTTATATTCTTCTGGAAAATACTGTGCATCATAGACTAAAACGTCTGCATTTTGGGCTAAGAGACGCAAGTTCGGGTCAATCGAACCATCCGATGGGTGTTCACAATCGGTTGCAAAAGCAAAAGTTTTCCCATTTTCTTCAAAACGATATCCCAAAACCCCATTTGGGTGATTCAATTTTTTTGCTTGAACATTCACTTTGCCAACCTGAATTTCCTTTTCTTCAATTGAATGGAAGGCAATTCTGGCGCTAAGATATTCCAAATCAACCGGGAAATAAAAATGCTCCATTTGCCCACGCAAAGTGGCTTCTAGCCTAGCATCTACATCTGAAGCACCATAGAGGTTCAAAAGATTGCAAGTTCCTTCAACTCTTTTTCCATTACCATCTCTTTGGCCAACGTAAGCCGGCATGAAAAAAGGAAATCCTTGAATGTGGTCCCAATGGGTGTGGGTAAAATAAAGGTGCAAAATTCCCGCCCCTTTCCCAAATTTCCCTTTAAGCAACTCATTTCCCAAAAGTCTGATACCTGTGCCTGCATCAATTATCATTAACTGATTGTCTTCAGTATGCATTTCCACACAGGTGGTGTTGCCACCATAAAAAAGAGTATCTTTTCCCGGGACTGGAACGGAACCTCGAACTCCCCAGAATTTTATATACACTATTACCTCGCACTCAATCTCTTACGGAAATAATGTTTTCGACAACACGTTCAAGATCATCACGATCGTAAAATTCAATTTCCAGAAGATTTCTCTTCCGACCTCGCTTGATCTTTACCTTTGCTCCAAGCGCTTCCATCAGCCATTCTTCAGTCTTTTTAATATGAGGATCACTTACCAACTTAATGTTCCCCTTTGCAATAGTTTTTCCAGATTTATCTTCTGCAATCTGCTTTTCAGTTTCAAAAACCGACAATCGGTCTTTTAAAATTCTCCTAGTCCAAAACTTTACTTCTTGATCAGTGGTTAAGCCTGCAAGCATTTTCGCATGTCCAGCGGAGATTCTTCCCTCGGAAATCAGTTCTTTTACCGAACCTGGAAGTTGTAACAAACGCAGTTTGTTTGTGATCGCCGATCGACTTCGACCAAGTTTCTTTGCTAGAAGATCATGTGTTAATTCATAGTTCAAAAGGATCTCTTTTAAGGATTCGGCCTCCTCAATAGGATTTAAGTCTTCTCTTTGGATATTTTCGATAAGCGCAGCAAGTTTAGTTTCTCTTTCGTCAAATTTTTTTACAATCGCCGGAATCCTCTTTAATTCTGCGAGTTTCGCCGCTCTAAACCGCCTTTCTCCTGCAATAATTTCAAAATGATCCCCCATTTGCCTGACTAAAATCGGTTGAAGGATCCCGTTTTCTCTGATAGAATCAGCTAGTTCATTCAGGGCATTCTCCCGAAATTGTTTTCGCGGCTGATTGGGATTAGGCCGCACCTTTTCGATTGGTAAATTGATTAAGTCTTTTAATATCTCAGATTGATTAAATTGATTCATTTTATCTATCGGCAAAAATTCTGATTTTTTTATAAACTAGCAGACAAAAAGGGCCTTGTCAATTTGATTACAAAAAGATATCGTAATAATTGAAAATACGTTTGTTTTAGTATATTTTATGTTCCTAAGAAAAAAAATAAAAAATTCGACAGACGCTAGAAGAGAGCTGAGAAATTATGCTTTTTTTGTTAAATATTATTTTTGCAGTCGCTATAATTATACTTACTTATAAATATTTTGAGCTAAAAGAACGTTATAACTGTGAGGAAATTGCAGATCAAGATTATTTAAAGGGAATTTCCACAATATTCGATGAAAACGAATTTTATACGATACCACATTCCGCAAAAGTTGCAGAAGAAGCTGAAAAAATTTCCAGAATACTTGAGCTTGACGAAAATCAAATCAAATCTATTAAATTAGCCTCCTATCTCCATGATTGCGGAGAATCTCTTTACAAATCAGATTTCTTAAAACAAGCGGGCCCCTTGAGTGAGGGAGAATGGCAGTTATTAAAATTCCATCCTTGTCTTGGGGAAAGAGCTTTACGTGGAACACTCCAGTTGTCTGATGATGTTCCATCAATTATAAGATGGCATCATGAATGGTGGGATGGCAGTGGATACCCGGATAATCTGGCTGGAGAGCAGATTCCTTTGGCTTCGAGAATTCTGACCGTTGCAGATGCCGCATGTGCAATGTCATGTGATCGTCCTTACCGACAGGCATTCTCCCCCGAACAAATTGATTACGAACTGGAAAAAATGTCAGGAATCATGTTTGACCCTTCCATTGTAAAAGCCCGAATGTCAACAAAAAAGTTGAAAGTTTTATCGGAGAAAAAATGAGATTTCAACCTTCCTGGTTAGAAGAAAAGTGCGGTTTGAGTAAGATTGAGAGTATTTTCTTTCCCATTTCCATCAAATCTGAGAGTTTGATGTGGTTCAAAAAACGAGGAGTCAAACTTTTTATCAATGACCCGCTCCCAAGTAAAATTCCTTTGTTAAAGGGCCTCCTGGAAAATCAAAAAGAACTATTTCTCGATGAAAGTCGAAAATATTTAGCCAACCATGTAAATAAAAATCCGGATTTTCCTCAAAATCCCTTTAAAAGTTGGCAAACAGATTTATTTTCCCCACTCCAACTTGACTTTCTTTACTTTTGGCGTGAAACAACCTTTGCATTAGGGGAAACTCAAAGAAACCTATTAGCTGCGGCAGTAAAAGAAGTTATTTCTTATTGGCTATCCTTCCCTTCTAAAACACCTCGGGGAACCCTTTCTCCTTCTGAAATTCTTGACTATTTTATTCTTAGAAATAATCAGATGATTTTCAACAGTGGAGAAAAAGTTTATGTTCTTCAACATGCTTTTCCGGAAATAAGCGAAGAAGTTGAATCATCTTTATACTTAGTTTCTTTGCGGGAAGTTTCTTCACCTGATGAGAAGCTGACTTCAGAAGTTTTATTTCATGCCTGGTGGTTAGGAAATACTGACTTGAATAAAGCAAAAACGGAAATTTACAATTTCGCAAGAGAATGGGGGTATTCCTGGCAAGGAGTAAATGATTTTTCACAATATGCAAAAAAGTCTGGCAAATCTGAAGCGGCAGCATTTTTTTGGAGTTCCGAGGGAGTCCCACCAAAATTAAATGAGGAAATGATAATTTACCCAATTAAAAAGGCTTTTCTCCACAAATTCCCTAAAAGTTCTCAATATTTCAAAATGGCGGATCGAAAAAAAGAAGAATATGACTTTCTTCTAATTTTGCAAAAAAACTAAGAACACAAAAGCTTGCCTTTCAGCAGGCTTTCTTCCAGGAAAAAGATTGTTTTTCTACACTCTGTCGGTCGAGTTCAATTCACTTTCGGAAAAAGCCATAGGAAGAAGTTCACCAACGGAGGTTACCTTAGTGTTTTTTTTCCGATTAACCATGATTATTTTCATATCTTTGGCAAATTCAAAAAGAACCTGTCTACAAGCCCCACACGGTGAAACAAAATCATCAATATCAACAAAAATAGCCATTTTAACAAAATGTGTTTTCCCTTGGGCAATGGCAGAAAAAATGGCTGTTCTTTCTGCACAATTTGTCAATCCATAGCTTGCATTTTCAACGTTACATCCAAGAATTGTTTCGCCATCTGCCAATTCAAGAGCAGCTCCAACTTTAAATTTTGAATAGGGTGCATAAGCACGAGATGAGGCAAAAACGGCCATTTCAATCAATTTCTTTTCGCTTGCATCGAGCTTACCATCAACATTTTCATCCGATTTTAAGGGGGCACCATCTAAAGATTTTGATTTTTGAAGTTTATTATTGCTCATTTTTTCTCCTTTTCGAAACCTCTAGTACCAGAGAACAAAAATGGGCCGCTTAATGCGGCCCAGCTTAAAAATTTTCGAATTAACGTTTGGAGAATTGAGGCCGTTTTCTGGCTTTCTTCAAACCGTATTTCTTTCTTTCACGCATTCTTGGATCTCTGGTTAGCAAACCATTTTTCCTGAGCAAACTCCTGAATTCTTCGTTAAATTTAAGGAGTGCTCTTGCGATTCCATGTCTTAAAGCTCCAGCTTGTCCTGATTTTCCACCACCACGGATGTTGGCTTCAACATTGAAACGTCCCAATGTTTCAGTGACAGTAAGCGGAGTAGTAATAATCTTTCTAGTTAACGCAATGGGAAAATATTCTTCAAACGCTCGGCGATTAACTAAAATCTTTCCTTCGCCTTTTACCAATCGAACACGAGCAGTTGAGGTTTTTCGCCGGCCAGTGCCCCACAATTGATTTTCAGCCATCTTTTGTTCCTCCTATTAAATTATTTGACCAGCGCTAAAGGCTTGGGCTGCTGAGCAAGATGGGGATGCTTATCATCAGAATAAACCTTCAGCATTCTAAGAGTGTGTTTCCGAGTTTTATTTCTGGGAAGCATTCTCTTAACTGCGAGGAAAAGCATAAGTTCGGGTCTTTCAGCACGCAAATCACCGTAACTTACTTTTTTCATTCCGCCCGGATAACCGCTGTGATGGAAATAATACTTATCCTCGGCCTTATTGCCTGTCAAAATAATCTTTCCAGCATTAATAACAACTACAAAATCACCCATAGCAACGTTTGGCGTGAAAGTTGTCTTACCTTTACCACGTAAAACGCCGGCAACTTTTGCAGCGAGTCTGCCAAGAACTTGGTTTTTGGCGTCAACAAGATACCACTCCCGCTTGACATCTGCGGGTTTCATAATGAACGTCTTCACCGAATATTTCCTCCTTTTCGGTTAATACATGACTTTCATCAGGTACAAGCCTCCCGGTGGAGCAGGTGATCCAAGGTGAGTCCGATCCTGATTTTCGTACAGTTCATCTATCACACAAGGCTTCATTTCACCTTTTCCGATTAGAAAAAGGGCCTTTGCCATGTTTCGAACCATATTATGTAAAAAGCCACTTCCAACTATATCAAAAAAAACAAAGTCACCATCTACTTCAATTCTACTGGCAAACATCTTTCGAATGGAATTTTCAACCTTTCCGGGGGATTTTGCAAAAGCTGCAAAATCATATTCCCCAAGGAACTTCTCCGCTCCGGAGGACATCTTTCCAATATCCAACTTTCGGCTGACTTGAAAAGAATATCTTGAAAGAAATGGAGAAAAAAGCTTTCCAGTTCGAAAAATATACCTGTAATGCTTCCCCTTTGCCATGAAACGAGGATGAAAATCCTTGTTAACTTCTTCGACCGACAACACCCTTACAGAATCAGGCAACCGCTCATTAAGGCAAAAAACCAACTTTTCAACCGGTATCTTACAGTTAGTCTTAAAAGAGGCCACCTGGCCCAAGGCGTGGACCCCAGTGTCCGTTCGTCCAGCCCCGAGAATTCTGACTTTTTCTCCTACAACAGAGGATATTATTTCTTCCAAGGTTCCCTGGATTGTCGAACAATCAGGTTGGAGTTGAAATCCGAAAAAGGTAGAACCATCGTAGGTAACAATCAGTTTAAAATTTCTTTGAAACAAAGTCAAGTACAAAATTGCTGTTATCAGTGTGCCGCGGCTGGAACATCGTCTACAACGTTGAAAGCCTCATTCTTTGTCAATGTAATAAACTTTACATTGTTCCTGTTTGCTAGAAAATCGTTTAATTCTTTGGAAATAGCAACAAGTCTCTCATGATTTGGAACCTTGATAGCTTTCCCGCAAAGAGTACAAACTAATTGTCCATTCTGTTCTTCAATGGCAACATGGCTGACTTTAGACTTGTTATGGCATATTGCGCAATCGATCGTAAAATAAAAAACCAGCGTTTCAATTTTTTCTAACATGTTTTATCTCCTGTTTATTAGACGTTCAGCGATATAAAAGATCCCCCGCTGATGTTATCAACCGGGGGATTTATTTTTGGTTATTTAGCTTTCGCTTTCGCCATCATTGTCGGAATCTGATGTTTCATGCAACTGAGTGCTATTAAGAAAGAGTTGGTCTTCGGAAGACATGATTTCCTTGACTTCCTTAACATTAAGATCCTTGAATTGATCTTCTTCAGGAGTCTCAGTCTTTTGAATTTCAACAGGCAAATTGGGGAAATCAATTTTCTTTCTGATCGCAATTCCAGTTCCGGCAGGGATCAGTTTACCAATGATAAGGTTTTCCTTTAACCCCTTCAGATAATCAACCTTGGACTTAATTGCAGCTTTCGTAAGAACGCGTGTCGTCTCCTGGAAGGAGGCAGCTGAAATGAAGCTTTCAGTAGTCAAAGAGGCCTTGGTTATTCCCTGAATCATTGGGCTTCCACTGGGTGGAATTTTCCCAGCCTGGTTAAGTTTATGTACAATTTGTTCAAAGTACTTAACATGAACAGTTTCATTCGGAAGTAGCGTTGAATCGCCTGGATCAGTGATAACAACTTTTCTAAGCATTTGTCTGACAATGATTTCAAGATGCTTATCGTTAATACTAACACCCTGATCACGATAAACTCTTTGAATTTCGTCTAACAAGTATCTTCTGACAAACGGTAATCCAACAACTTTTACAAGTTTTTTGGGGAAGATTTTTCCATCTGTGATGGGATCGCCCGATTCAATATATTCGCCATCATGAACAACAAGACCACTGGCTCCATATTGAACACGAATGGGCTTCTCCATACCGGTTTTCGGATCAACAATCGAAAGAGCGTTAGCAGCAATTCGAACGATTCCTGTATCCTCAGAAAGAACGGCTTCCTTCTTCGGTCGTCTGACTTCGAAAAGCTCGGCAACACGGGGAAGACCCTGGATAATGTCGGTCGTCTTTTTCATGGAGAGACCCCATTTGGCCAGAATTTCACCTTTCTTAACTTTGGAATTGTCTTCTATTCTTAATTCAGCACCATCAAGAACCTGGTGGGCTTCACCTGGTTGAATGATAATACTCTCAATAGTTGATCTTGCTTTACCTTCCTTGGAAATTTTTCTTTCAAGGAGAACAACACCGTTATTCTTGGCTTTAAAGATAGCCAGAGTTTGACCTTCCCGAACTTTGTCGCCATCCTTGACCAGGACACCAAGAGATGAGGCCATTTCACGGGTAATTCTATACTTCTTCTCTCGGGTAACACGCTGTTGAATTCTAATTCCGGTACCAACTCCATCTGAATCCTCAAATTTCTCATAGCTTTCAAATGGAATAGGAGCAATTGTCAGTTCTGCTTCTTTCACAACTGTGGAAGGGAATTTAAGATTAAGGGTTGCAGGGAAACTGAATTCAATTCCGGAGTAAACAAGAATTTTTTCAATGATGTCTTCACAAATAACCTTGTTGTAACCACTCATATAGTTGACTTTTCCATTAATTTCACTAATGATTGGCTCAATATCAGTTACAAGTTTGTCGCCTGCTTTTACAAGCTTCCCGGTCTCAACCTGAATCACGCTTCCAATCGGAACAGGATAAGAAATCGTTTGATCTTCGGCTTTAATCAAAATCTCTTCACGAGAATCGCTGGTTTGAACATAAATCTCTCTGATGGAATCGCGATTGCTTTCAATTATCTCGTAAAGGGTTTCGTCAATTAATGTTCCAGCAGCAGCAACGGAATCGCCAGTTTCTTTGTTCACGGCAACCCGGGCTAAAGTGGCTCCCTTGATGTGGCTCAATTCTTCCCCGAATAATTGAATTCTCTTCTCAGCGGGTACGGAGCGAATTTCCACAACGCCATCAATTTCCGCTTGCATTATCATTTTGGTGGTCAGTTCCATACCTTCCTGGACTTCTCCACCAGGCGGAATCTTGCAGTGTTCTTTAGGTCTCAGGATTACTCCCCTTGGAACCGGGTATTCAATTTCATTTTTTACGATGACTCTTTTTCGGTCAAGAGTTTTATTTCCGGCACTCTTCTCGTTAATTACCCGGACAACTCCTGAAATCGGTGCCAGCAAGGAAAGAGTTTTCTTGTTTTCATCGATCGCAGCAGCAAGTTCACCCTTAAATTCATATTCTTCAATTACATCCTGAAGGACGGTAATAACAGTACCGTTGGAGGAAATTTCAACTTTTCCATCCATTTCTGAGACAACCGAAAGCAAACGCTCATTTCCTTGGACCGAGTCCCCATTCTTTACATTAAGGATCATTCCACCGGTTTTAAGGGACAGATCTTTTGCCTCTTTAACACCCTTTGGCAACGGATATTCAATTCTATTTCCCTCTTCAGGAGTATCAGGGAAAATAAAGATCATTCCATTGTCACTTATTACCTGCTTATTCTTGATCCTGATGTTTTCGAATTTGGCAAGTCCATCAATTCTAGCAATAGCGGCATGCTGTTCGGCGGACATTTCAGCCAGAAGATTTCCAGCATGAATGATTTCGTTATCTTCAACCTTTAAAGTTGCACCTTGAGGAATTTTGTAATCTTCGATGTGGAAGTCTTTAGTAACCGAATCAAATTCCTGGGTCAAAATTCTGATCACTCCGTGTTCCGAAACGACCATTCCATCCTTTTGTTCGATTCCATCAAAAATTACTTCTCCGGTATACCCGGAAACAATGTTATTCGGATTATATTCCGCAACACCCTTCCCTGGGGTAACCTTGGTGCCATCTTCAACTTTCATTTCAGCGCCAACCGGAATATGTAAACGATCTTTCTTTCCAGCTTTTCCTTCGGTAATCAGGAATCCACCAACAACCACGGTTCGGATATTAGCTCCAAATTCAGTTTTGTCAAACGTTTCCGTTCCGGAACCAATTTCGAATTTGCTTCGGTCAGAAATTTTTGCCAACTTCAAGTGCGTAAACCTTGCAATACCGGCAGTTCTGGATTTAATAAACGATCTCTGAGCCAGAGCAACGCCGCCAAGATGGAAGGTTCTCATGGTAAGCTGGGTTCCAGGTTCACCGATGGATTGAGCAGCAATAATTCCGACTGCTTCGCCAACATCGATAAGCTTTCCTGTGGAAAGATCTGAACCGTAGCACCTCTGACAAATTCCAGTCTTTGCTTGGCAAGTCAATGGAGAGCGAATAAAAATATGGCTTCTGATTTTTATCTCGGTGATACCTGCTTCACCAATTCTTTTCATAACGTATTCATTCAAAGGCCTATCCGGGCGTAAAATGATACGATTGGTTTTCGGATCAATTATCTGTTCAGCGTTGATCATCCCTTCCTTCAATTTGTCGGCAGGAACAGGAAATTCACAGTTGTTCTCGATTTCATTTGCGATATCATCAGAACAATAAATTCCAGCGATTAATTGAATTTGCTCTCCCTCAGAGGTAATACTTAGAACCTCATGAGTAAGCGGATGACAAATTGGTTTGGAAAGAACTCGTCCTGAGAGACGATAACGAAGAGGAACTACAACGTCGTCAACAAGAATATTATTTGAAGTTCTGGATTGTCTGATCGGAGCGATTTCAATTCCATTCGGAGTGGTACAATCAAGAATGGTGATAACAACATCCTGGGCGACATCAACAAGTCTTCGGGTTAAATAACCAGAGTCGGCAGTTCTCAAAGCTGTATCGACAAGACCTTTTCTTGCACCGTATGTTGAGATGAAGTATTCCGATTGGTTCAGTCCTTCACGGAAGTTGGACTTAATTGGGAAGGCAAGAATGTCTCCGCGAGGATTAGACATCAATCCGCGCATTGCACATAGCTGCCGAATCTGCTGCATATTTCCGCGGGCTCCTGAATAAGCCATCATATAAACAGGATTGAACTCACCAATTTTCGCGGTGGATTCAAACGCCTGCAGAAGATCGTCTGAAACGTCTTCGGTGGCTTTTGTCCAAATGTTTACTTCGTTCTGTCGTCGTTCATCACGACTCAATTCGCCCTTTTCATAACGCTCTTTTACCTTCAAGGCCTTTTTATCGGCTTGATCGAGAATTTCGCGTTTCTTGGGGGGATTGATCATATCAACAATAGAAATTGTCAGACCGGAAAGTGTCGCGAAATGGAAACCGAGTTCTTTTAATTTATCAAGCGTTTCACCAACAATATTCAACGGACAAAGTGTAAAAATTTCCTTGATAAGTGAACTTACTGTTTCCTTTCTAACATGGACATTTTTGTAGGAAATTGCTTCCGGAAGCGCATTATTAAAAATAATTCGCCCTATTGTGGTTCTTAGAAACAATGACTTCGGGTTCTGGGAATCTTTCGGACCCATTTGAGTTACAATTTTGTGTTCAGGATATGCTTCACGATAGATATAGACTGGATACTGCAGATCTAATGAACTGGTTTCATATGCATTAACTGCTTCACTTGTGTTCCAGAAAACCAGTGGTTTAAAAACTGAGATCTCTTTAATTTCCGATTTCTCAAGTTTTTCACAAACTTCTTTGCTATCCAGTAGTGTGTGTTGCTCTAAAACGGCTTGCTCTTTAGAATCTTTTACTGATTTCGCAAGCTTGAGCTCAAAACCTCGGCCAGAGTTAAGAATGGTTTCTTCCCATGTTTTACCTTCGGCAAGTTTAATATTGAAGGAAGGATAATCTTCTCTCTCAGGATGTTCAACCGTGAGGTAAAACATTCCAATTGTCATATCCTGAGTGGGAGTCATAACTGGTCGTCCGTCCGCCGGCTTCAAAACATTGTTTGCAGAGAGCATCAGTAGTCTGGCTTCAATTTGAGCGTCAAGAAGCAGTGGAACATGAACAGCCATCTGGTCACCGTCGAAGTCAGCGTTATAAGCAGTACAAACCAAAGGATGAATCTGTATCGCTTTACCTTCAATCAAAACTGGCTCGAAAGCTTGAATTCCCAAGCGATGCAAGGTTGGAGCGCGATTCAGAAGAATAGGATGATGCCTAATGACTTCTTCAAGGACATCCCAGAGCTCATTTTTTTCGCGTTCAATCATCTTTTTAGCACTTTTGATGTTGTGCGCAAGATTTTTTTGGACCAATCTATGCATTACAAATGGTTTGAAGAGTTCCAAGGCCATTTTCTTCGGAAGTCCAGCCTGGTGAATTTTCAAAGAGGGTCCGACAACAATAACCGATCGACCTGAATAATCGACGCGCTTTCCAAGAAGGTTTTGTCTAAAGCGACCTTGCTTGCCTTTTAACATGTCGGTAAGAGATTTAAGTGGTCGATTATTTGGACCGGTGACTAGTTTTCCACGACGTCCATTGTCGATTAAAGCGTTGACTGCTTCTTGAAGCATTCGCTTTTCATTTTTGATGATGATATCTGGAGCTTGAAGTTTGATAAGTCTCTTCAATCTGTTGTTCCGATTGATAACCCTTCTATAAAGGTCATTCAAATCTGAAGTCGCGAAGCGTCCACCATCAAGTTGAACCATGGGGCGTAAATCTGGCGGAATAACTGGAATTACATCAAGAATCATCCATTCCGGGCGGCTGATAGAATTGATAAACCATTTTACTAATTCCATTCTTTTTAAGAGATGGGCTCGCCTGGTTCCAGTGGCGCTTTTCAGTTGAACAGCCAGTTCAGATTCCAATTTTTTGAGATCAATTTCGGCCAAAAGTTCTTTGATAGCTTCAGCACCCATCTTCGCAACAAACATATCGCCATATTTTTCGCGAAGTTCACGAAATCCCATTTCGCCGCCAGTTCCTTCTTCGGGAAGAAGCTGTTTTTTTGACAAGGGCAGATTTCCTGGGTCAATGACAATATAACTCTGGAAGTACAACACCTTTTCAAGATCGCGGGCGGAGACATCCAACAGAAGGGCGATATAATTAGGACTACCTTTGGCATACCAAATGTGACCAACTGGAGTTACCAGTTGAATGTGTCCCATTCTTTCCCTTCTGACGGAAGCTTTTGTAATTTCTACATTACAACGTTCACAAATTATCCCTTGATAACGAATGCTTTTATATTTTCCACAAAAACATTCCCAATCTTTTTGGGGTCCAAAAATTCTTTCGCAAAAAAGGCCATCTCTTTCAGGTTTATGAGTCCTGTAGTTGATGGTTTCCGGTTTTTTTACTTCACCGTATGACCAAGACCGGATCTTTTCCGGAGAAGCGATGCTGATCTGAATCGCATCAAATTTATCCATTTCCAACATCTTTGCTACTTCCTCCTAGCTTCCGTTTTCCACCGAATTATTCTTCATCCAGATCGTCACCGCGATCGGTCTTCTTTTGTTTACGATTACCATTGGGTGAACCTTCCTCAAATTCCTCGTCATCGGAGTCGGAATTTGTCAAATCATCATCATCAGTGGCTGCATCTTCATCCCAGCCATCTTCGTCTTCACCGACAAAAACTCGTTCGCCACTTTCAAGAAGTGCAACTTCCTTAGCATCCTTTTTCAGGTCAACCTGGAGTCCAAGGCTCTGTAATTCTGAGATAACAACCTTAAATGATTCCGGAATTCCCGGCTTCATAATGTTCTTACCCTTGATTATAGTTTCATAGACCTTAACCCGGCCTTCAACATCGTCTGATTTTACGGTCAAAAGCTCTTGGAGAACGTGAGCAGCGCCATAAGCTTCGAGAGCCCAAACTTCCATTTCCCCGAATCTTTGGCCTCCGAATTGAGCTTTTCCGCCTAACGGTTGTTGAGTAACCAAGCTGTAAGGCCCTGTAGATCGAGCATGCATTTTGTCATCAACAAGGTGAGCAAGTTTTAAGATATAGATCACACCAACCATAATCTTCTTATGGAATCGCTGACCGGTTCTTCCATCAAAGAGCCAGGCTTTTCCTTCTTCGTCGACCAGTCTATCTGAATCAAGAGCCTTTGCAGTCTGAAGTTGTTGAACAACATAATCCTCGTTCTTGATATCCCGACCCGCGTTAAATATTGAAGTTCCAAAGCGCTTTTTCAAACGTTCTGCCGCCCAACCTAGGTGCGTTTCAAGAACTTGTCCAACGTTCATACGAGAGGGAACACCTAAAGGATTCAGAATTATGTCAATCGGACGTCCATCATCAAGGTATGGCATGTCTTCAACTGGAACGATTTTGGAAATAACACCTTTGTTTCCGTGTCTTCCTGCCATTTTGTCGCCAACAGTAATTTTTCTTTTCTGGGCAACAAAAACGCGGACCAGCTTATTTACACCATACTGCAGTTCGTCGCCATTATCGCGTGCAAAAACCATTACATCAACGATTTTTCCCTTTTCTCCATGTGGGACAGTCAACGAAGTATTCCGAACTTCTCTGGCCTTTTCACCGAAAATAGCTCTCAAGAGTTTGTCTTCAGCTGTAAGTTCAGTCTCTCCCTTTGGAGTAACCTTTCCAACGAGGATATCACCTGATTCGACTTCCGCACCAATTTGGATGATTCCATCAGCATTTAGGTTTTTGAGTGCTTCTTCTCCAACGTTGGGGATATCACGCGTAATTTCCTCAGGACCGAGCTTGGTATCGCGAGCGTCGATTTCGTATTCTTCAATGTGCACAGAGGTAAATACGTCATCTTTAACGAGTCTTTCGGAAAGGATGATCGCGTCTTCGAAGTTGTAGCCTTCCCAGGGCATGAATGCAACAAGAACATTTCTTCCAAGAGACAATTCTCCTTGTGCCGTTGCAGGACCGTCGGCAATAACCATTCCAGGCTTAACTTTGTCGCCCTTCTTGACTATTGGTTTCTGGTTTATACATGTTCCCTGATTTGAACGCATAAACTTTTGGAGGTGATAAACGTCTACCGATTCCTGTTGTAATCTGATTTCAGGACAAATTGAAGAAATTTTACTCAGGTAATTTATTTCAAGAGGCATTCCAGCTTCAATAATCAATTCGCTAGTTAACGGATCAATAACTGTATCCATTATTTTGCGTCCTTGATATTTTCTGAAGGTTTGTTCATTTACAAGAATCTTTTCATCATCTTTACGGCGGCTTGCCCGTTTGATTTTAATTACTTCAGCATCGACGAAATCAACAACTCCGGAAGAACGGCTAAGAACCATAGCTCCAGAATCATGAGCCGCTCGAACTTCAAGGCCTGTTCCGACCAACGGAGGTTCGGTGACAATCAGAGGGACAGCCTGCCTCTGCATGTTTGTTCCCATGAGTGCGCGGTTGGCATCATCGTGTTCCAGGAATGGGATCAATGCGCTAGCCACGCTAACCATTTGGAGCGGAGAAAATTTCAAATATTCCACTTCAGCAATGGGAACGTATTCAAATTCATAATCTTCACGGAAATATTTAACCGGGACGATGTCCTGATTGATTCTTCCTTCAGGGGCAACACTGATGTCAGCCTGGCAAACCCTGTATCTGTCTTCTTCATAAGCATCCATATATTCGAGGTTATGAATATCAACCAGACCTTTTTCATCGATTAGCCGACAAAGCGGAGTAGTAATGAATCCGAATTCATCCACTTTCGCATATACAGCCAAACTGGCGATCAAACCAGCATTTGGTCCTTCAGGAGTCTCAATTGGGCAAATTCTTCCATCGTGAGTGGGATGAACATCCCGAACTTCAAATCCTGCTCTCTCTCTTTTTAAGCCGCCCGGGCCAAGGGCAGAAAGCCTTCTTTTGTGGGTCAACTCGGCAAGTGGGTTAGTTTGATCCATGAATTGAGAGAGCTGGGATGATCCGAAGAATTCTTCAACTACAGCAGTAACAGGGCGTGTATTTATCAAAAGTTGAGGTGTGTAAGAATCTAAATCATGGATGGTCATTCTTTCTTTAATTACTCTTTCCATTCTAGAGAGAGAAATTCGGAACTGATTTTGTAATAATTCTCCACATCTGCGAATTCTTCTATTGGAGAGATGGTCAATATCATCAAGTCTTCCAATTCCGTTGGAAAGGTCAATCAAATATCTGACAACCCCAATAACGTCTTCGAAACAAAGGACACGGTCTTTATGGATTTTTAATTCCTGGACTCCAAGATTTTTAAAGACTTTTCCTTTTTCATCTCTGATTTCTGCCCCACTTTCGACAATCACTTCACCAGATTTGGGATCAAGAATGCTCTGATAGGCGAATCTTGCCTGGAGACTGATGAGATTTCTGTCCAAATCAGCCATTTTGACTGAAGCAAATGCAGGATTGTACATTACTCTATAGCCGGTCTTTGCCTCACCCAGTTTGATATATACCGGAATCATCAATTCTTCCAGAAGTGAAGCAAGTTTCTTAGAAACCTTTTCTCCCATCTTCAGAAAAACTTCACCGTTAACAGGATTAATAATCTCTTTGAAAGCGATTTGGTCAGAGAGGCGATCAGCTAATCTCAACTTCTTATTCATTTTATAGCGACCGACATCACCCAAATCATATTTCTTTGTATCAAAGAACAAACCCCGCAAAAGTGTCCGAGCATTTTCTTCAACGAACAAATCGCCCTGTCGAAGCTTTGAAAAAATAATCTTCAAAGAATCAGTGACAGCAGCGGCAATTTTATCGGAAGGATCATTTCTGCTCACAGAGTGCTTATCAAACTTCAAAGAGGACACAATGGTTTCATTGGAATCAAACAATTCAAGAATTTCTTCATCCGCCGCATAACCAAGAGAGCGAAGAAGAGTGGTAATTGGGATCTTTCTTTTTCTGTCCAATCTGACGAAAATAGCATCTTTCATCAGATCAAGTTCGAATTCCATCCAGGCTCCGCGATAAGGAACAATTTTCGCAGAATACATTTTCTTCGCCCTATTAAAGGAGAAATAAACTCCGGGCGACCGATGTAATTGGCTCACAACAACTCTTTCAGCTCCGTTGATGATAAAAGTTCCACGTTCAGTCATGCATGGTAAGTTAACCAGGAAAATTTCCTGTTCTTTAACTTCCCCTGTTTGTTGCATAATTAATTGAACCCTGATATTAAGTGGAATTGAATAAGTCAAATCCTTCTTTCTGCATTGATCAGGACTGTGTTTTACTCGAAATGGAGTGTCGCCAATAAAGGCTATTTCGCATTCTTTTTCGGGGAAAGAACAATCATCATAAAGGCATTTTTTGTTGAGCCTGATTTGGGGACAATTTTTACACATCCCCAGACCAAGGTTATAATCAATGAACTCTAGACAAAGATTTCCAACATAATCCTGAATTGGAAAAATTTCGAGAAACACTTCCTGCAACCCTTGCTTTTTTCTTTCGGATGGGTTTTTGTTGGGCTGAATAAACCATTCAAAAGATTTCAGTTGAATGTCGATGAGGTTGGGGATGTCCCTAAAAACTCGCTTGTCCGCCATTAGGAGTCGATCGGTTCCAGGCTGCAGCATTGTCACCATTTTCTGCCTTACTCCTTAAAAAAATATTGTCCCGCATTCATTCTAAATGGGGGAAAAATGACAAAAACCAGACACAAAGGGAGAAGGTATCACCCTTTCTGTCAATTTACTCTTTTTCGTGAAAATTTTTTTTCTAATGAAGCCGCTCCGTATGTACCAAACCCAAAACAATGAGGGGGCATTATATCATGATGCCTTGAGAAGGTCAAGCTTTTCTAGCAAAAATTATGCTAGAATCTTTTTTTAATTCTTTTATTAGATTTTTTTTCCCAAAAAACAAAAGTACGATATAATTTGGAACAAATATGGAATTATATATTCAATTAGCCGAAGCTTTTATTGAATCTCCAGGGGCGGTTCTTTCGATTCTTCAGATATCCAAGAAGCTCGATATCCCCTACGGAACAGCCTATAACCGGATTCATCAACTTGCAGAAATGGGGGTTGTTAGAATCGTCCCCCATGGAAAAGCCAAACTTTGTGTTATAAACCCATCAAACCCTATGGCCTCTTCCATACTTGCCCTGGGAGCTGCAAGGAAAACATCCAAGTTTTTTACCGTTCAAAAAGAATTGTCTTCAAGGTTTTCCAAACTCAAAGATGTCTTCGAAAGCCGTCTTATAGATCACGTACATTCCGCGATCCTTTTAAATCCCGAATCTTTGCAAATTTCGGAACCCACAAAAGAGATCTTATTAGATGAGAGTTATCAAGCATTGGATTTTTTTCTCATCCTTCCCCAGGATAAAAACAATCCTCCATACCTAGAATCTGAATTAATTTCAGCAGGAGCTAGCTCAATTCAAATCGTAACCCCAACAACATTGCTCGGAATGTTAAGCGAAAAGGAAAATGACGCCGGACTTCTTGCTTATCAGATGTTGCGAAAAGGCTTATTAATCACTGGTTTTGAGCGCTTTTTCAGCCTTGTTATGAAAGCTTTCCCTTCCCCAAATCTGTAGCTCTAACTTTTTCGCGAAATAGAAAAAACATTTTTAATATCATCTCAAGAACTAGGGGCTAATGATTTATGTATCCCTGTAAACAAATGAAAAGGCGAGATTTCTCAACTAAAGATTTTTTTTTCTTATTGATTTTTGTTGGGTTAATTAATTTGGGATTATTAAACCTCTGTGCATTTTCAGCTGATGAGAAAGAGAAGGAAAAAGAAAAAGATAACGCTGACAAATCTGCTCCTTCAAAAAAAACCACAGTTGTAGATTCACCAGCTCGGCAGTTTATTAACCAAGGACAATCTCTCCTAAGCGACGGGAGGATTTCCGAGGCAAAAGAAGCACTTCGAACGGCCATTAGATTGGACCCCATGAGCCTGGAAGCCTGGGGTCTTTACGATCGCGCCACAGAATCACTGTACACCAACAGATTAACTGATGAAAAAACAAATCCAGCACTTGAGGGCGTTTTTAAGCCGAATTTTTCTATTGAAAAAGGTGAAATGTATTATTCCTTTGGTACTCTCTACATCGTTGGGGAATTGAAGAACATTTCGGGCACGTTAAAAAACGAAATAGAACTTTCCGCGACTCTTTACGATGAGAACCGACAGGAATTGCGCAGATCTTCGACCCCGTTAACTTTAAAAGACCGGGGATTATTTCCAAACGAAAGCTCTCTATTTGAAATTCCCTTCCCTAATCCCCCCATCGGGATAAAATCTTACCGAATACGAGTTTCCAACTTCGAGTAGAACCAATTACAGTCTATTAAATATATAGAATTACTAGATAATTGTTGCTACTGCGGCAGACATTGTGAAAAAACAACTTGTCGAACCCCTGTCGAAGGAACTCGGAATGACCTCGAAAAAAAGATGTGTAAGTGTGTCCACCTTGGGAACGAAAGAATAAACTCGACTGCAACAAAAGTTTGGAAAATAAATTGCCAGTCAAAACACTTTCGTGTCTAATTTATTGAAAATATTAAATTTATTCCTGAATCATCCGGGCAAAAGGGCAAAAAAAAAGAGAGCCTCAGCTCTCAGTTGATTTTCTAAAAACTATTCCTTGGGGGCGGTCAAATGGACCAAAGTATGCTTTCCGTCAAAAAACTTTACCAGATGAACCATGGAAAAAATGAAAACAATAAACCCGGCCCAACGAAGCCAAGTGTTTTCAACCATGTCGACGAGATCCTTCTTAAATTCCTTCATCTCTTCAGGAAAAGCAAACATTAATACCCCACACAAAGCCAGAAAGGGTAAAGTAACAATCCAGAAAACTTTTTTAATAAACCACATGGCTTCTTCTCCCATGATAGAAATTATGAGGTGTATCTTATCAAACACCAACTTTTCTGTAAACATTTTTAATTTTTTTTTCAAAAAAAAACTTTTTTCTCTTGAAAAGCTGGTTTAAACTTAATGATTGGCAAAAAAGCATCATCACGATTTTTTAAGAATTTTAATGTTGGATATATTCCATTGTTAGCTAAGCAAAACAATCTATGTTTCGGAAAATTAATCAGGGAAAGCGAATTAAAATTCCTGGTTTGGAATTTCCCCCTAAAACTTTCTTTAACAAAAGATTTTTATTATGTTAAGGTTTTGCCCATTAGAGTTAATTTTGGGTTAGAATCTCACAAAATTTTTCTTTCAGAAACCAGGCGGAGAATTTTTCCATGAGAATAGAATTGAGCGAATTGAGCGTTGGATATAAATCAATTCCAATTTTAGCAAAGCTGAATTTTCAATTTTCCAGTGGTGGATTAAACTTGATACTTGGGCCTTCCGGCTCAGGAAAAACATCACTTCTGTTAACAATTTGTGGATTCTTAATACCAATTTCGGGGAAAATAATTTTCTATAATACTGACAGCCCAGTGAACGAACTACCCCAGGCCAGTATTGCTTTTCAAAACCCTGAAAATATGTTTTTTCTTGCTACCGCTGGGGAAGAAATCACCTTCGGCCTGCTGGAAAGCGGCATAGATAGCAATGAATCTATAAAAAAGGGCAAACAGTGGTTGGAAGCCTGGGGGTTAAACCCTGAATCATTCTGGGAGAAGCCACCATTTTTTCTTTCTGGCGGCGAAAAACGACGACTCGCACTTGCAACAGCAACAGTATTGAGACCTGATGTTATTCTTCTCGATGAACCACTCTCTGGTTTAGACCCAATATCTCAAAAGAAAATCCTGGCAACACTGGGAAAATTATCTGAGGACAGCTTGGTTCTTACGGTCACCCATGATATTGAGAACTTGCTGCCGTTAGCGAAATCAGTTTCTCTTATCCATGGAAAGGACTATTATTCCTTTGACTGTCCGGTTAAATTTATTAAGGCAGTCTTGGCAAAACCTGAATTATATCCTTTACCAGATTGGTATCTACAACTCACACCACAATTTTCCTCTGAAGTCCCCCCTCCTTGGCCAAATATTCAAAGTATTAAAGACTACTTTCGAAATATGCATGAAAAGAAAATACCAGGAGAGTAAAACAAATGAAAAATTTTGTCCTAGCTCAACAATGAAATGGTACACACCATCAATTCTGGATTTTTTCAGAAGCAATGATCAATTCGATCACGAGTCAGGAAGTTCAAATTCATGACTGAACCTCTTATTTCCTATCAACCGGGGACAAGTCCTCTTCACTTGTTAAATCCATTAACCAAAGGTTTTTTCTGCCTTTTTCTGATTTTAATTTTATCTCTTCATCCTAACGGAATTCAAATAACTCTTTCGGTTGTACTCCTAATTTTTCTGGTTTTCTGGAGCAACCAAATTTCTGTTCTTCCCGCGATTATTGGATTGAAAAAAATTAAATTTCTCCTCCTTTTTGTTTTCCTCGTTCAATACTTGTCAACGGATTGTGGAACCATCAAAACAGCCCTGGATTCAGCATTTAGAATTGCAGGAGTCTTTTTGGCTTCCTCATTGTTTATTTCAATTATTTCACATTCGGAGCTTCTGTTTTTTTGGGAAAAAACTCTCTCACCTTTTTCCCCATTTGGTTTTCCATCAAAAGAAACAGCTCTTGCCATGGCTATTTCAATTCGCTTTTTCCCAGTAATTTTCGAAGAAATCGAAAAAATTAAAATGGCTCAACAATCACGTGGAGCAAAATTATCAAAAAAGCAGGGGGTATTTGTAAATTTGAAAAGCCTGGTTTCAATACTAATTCCGCTTATAACTCTTTCCCTAAAAAGAGCCGAGGAGCTGGCAACTGCAATGAGTTCAAGATGCTATCGATTAAATTGTAATAGAACAAGCTTTAACCAATTCGGTTTTAAAGTAACAGATTTTCTGACTTGGACTATTTCAATTTCATTGCTTTTTTTAGTATTTGGAAGATTTGGAAGTGTGAGTTTACCCTGAGAAGAACCTATCGCAATCCCTGTTTTTCCACCAAAATTATGCTATTTGCAGTTTCATCAAGCTCGTCACGTAATAATTGAACTTGACTATCCAAAAGATTCAAAGAACTATCCAAGGTCTGAATATCAGAAAACTTGAGAGAATTCAGGCGGTTATAGGTACTAAAAACTATTTCCTCAATCTGTGTTTTTCTTGCCATTTCCCGTCCAAGGCATGTTTCAAGTTTTTCGACTTCAGTGATTCTATTGCCTTTCATTTCAAGAGTATGGCGCATTTCTTCTTTTGCCACTAAATCATTTTCGTTCTGAATTTTCTGACTAATTTCTTCCTTTTCTTTTTGTAAATTTGCTTTCCCCGAGTTATTTATCAATTTTTTCAGATGCGATTCTCTTAAAATCAATCTGCAATAATCTTTCAACAAATCGCCAATCATTTTCTTTGTTCCGAATACACTTTCTTCCAAAACCGTATCAGACCCATCAAAAAAGCCATTGATTCTTTTGACTTCAGATTCCAAAAGGGAAAAACGCTCGATTTGATTTTCCCCAAACTCACAGCCTTGAGCTTTGACACCTGCAATTTTTTTTATTCTTTCTTTGAGGGATTTTGCTGAATAAATTGCGGCTAATTTTTTCCAATTCGGCAAGGAAACTTCCAGAGAAATCTTTTCCCGAAAAAGGAGGAAATACATAGTGGAGATAACCAAAACCGAAACGATCGTGTAAAAAGAAAACACCGATTTGAAAACCAGAAAAAATACATACAAAGAAGCCATTGCGCCGAAAAGAAAGCTAATATCCCAGGCTATATATGAAAAAACGCAGAAAGTCACGAAAACCAGCCATACTAATACGTTTTGTTCGAGTGTCATAAGTGTTCCCCGATGGGCGAGCATTATCAGGTAGTAGTTGATAGCAAAAGCCACGAATGTGATCAATGTTCTCTTTTGAGTATTCATGTTTCCACTCCTTATATCAGTCATTGAGTTAACGTCCTTCGCTCGGACAAAATAGATCCTCACTCTGCCCTCTCTCCCGAAGCCGCCGAGGAGAGGGGAAAAACGTAAAGAGTCGCAAAACCGCTTAAAAAAAATGGAAATCCCTATACCCTTAAATTAGGCCCTCCCTGGTGCGAATTAAGCCATAAAGCGCTTAATTCGCAGAGCTCACAGAGGGAAAGGCAAACTTGATTACTTAGTCGCTTCTACTTCGCTCACAAGCTGTGAAATATTTGGTTTCTCGAAAATCAACCCGCTGTTGATAGGTCTTTCATAGGGCAATGTGGCAAAACAGAGCATTTTTTCACACCTTCACAGCAACCAGTGGCAACCCATTTACTGAGAGGAATTTGGGGGTTGAATTAAATCGGATTCGTTTTACTTCCTATTTGCCGACTGAGGTGTAAAAATCGCCATGAAAATTGAAAGAGGCAATTTAATAAACATTAGGTAGGAAAAATAGAGACCGATGATCAAAATAGGAATATTAATAGCAAGTTCAATCAAACCATGGTACTGGTTCCAAATTCTAGTATTCAAAGGTGTTTTGTCAATTATCTTTATGTTGGGATTCGAAGGAATTGGAACTATACCAGAGTCAGATTCAACCGTTCCATGGGCCAGGCATGCTAGGTAACCACTAGGGCTTGCCAAATCACCAGCACTATAATAGCCACAAAAGGTTTCCGGTCTATTTAGATTTCCCTTCAGATAACCTAACGAAGTAAGATTTTTCATCGCTTCCTCGTCAATTTGATGCATCTGGGAGCCAGTCGCATTGTCAAGATTGTACATTTCAACTGCTCCAAGTAAAACGCGCATATTTGCATAACAGGCTTTTTCCCTGGCTTGCTCTCGAGCTTTTCGGAAATTGGGAACCAACAAAGCCGCAGGGAAAAATCCGGCAGCACCCCACAATTCAAAGGGCTTTGCAGGGGTTTCCTGGACCACGGTTACCTGAGGATTTGCTGATGGAGCTACGATTGACGATGGAACAGGAACTTGTGGTTGAGCAACAACTGGTGATGGATAAGGAGAAGTTGGGGTATTTGATTGGAAGTTAGAATTCATATTATGCTGCGGTGGTACAAACCCATATTGATTTTTCCCAAAAGAATTATTAACAGCAAGTTTTGGTTGATCAACAGCAATAAATGAAGTATAGGGGGTGGTAAATTGGAAAGCTTTACTTAGATTGATAACTTCATCAATTTTTTGTTGGTCCTGAATTCCAGTAGACCGAATTTCTTTTATCAAAACGTCGGCTCGCGTCTTAGCCCAAAGACGTGCAATAAAACCATCAGATTTTTTTTGCTCGGGGAAAACTGCTTCCAGAGGATATTCCTGCCTTTTCCCATTTAAATTACCTGAGACAATTAATTTAACTGCTCCAGATCCAGAATAACGTCCAAAAATGCTGACTTGCGAGCCCTTGTAAATATTCACTTTTTCAGATGGATATACTTCTTTGGTTTCCATTCCGCCCCAATTTACTGAAACATCTGTCAAAAGTGGCTTGCTTATCGTTTCATAAAAACTAATTAACTTTTCTTTTAAATCCTCGTTTGGTCGAACATATATAACTTCACCCATATTTTTTCCAGAAATTTGGTCCAATAAAGTTGTACTTACATCCTCGCCTACTCCGTACACAAAGGTTCTGACTCTTCCCGCGTTCAGTGCGGTGTAACTATTCGCAATATCCCAAATGTTCGTGTTCCCAACCGTTGGTTGACCATCTGTCAGAAAAATAATCGCTTTTGTTCTATTATTCTCCTGAAAGGAGTTTAGCGAAAAATCAAGAGCCTGCTGGATATTCGTCCCGCCACATGCATTGAGAGAATCAATATATTTTAAAGCTTCCGTTCGATTATCTACCGTCGCAGATTTCATAAAATTTGACCAAGGGTGGATGCTATCTGAAAACGCAACTACATTAAAATTGTCATCAGCATTAAGCTGCTCAATGAAAAACCTGAAAGCCGATTTCGTTTGTTCAATTTTTTGCCCTTGCATACTTCCTGAAACATCCATTACAAAAACAATATCCCGGGCAGCTATATCTTCTGCCTTAATGATTTCCTGGGGAGCAAGAAGCATCATGAAATAGCCATTCTCACTCTGTTCCGGCCGGGTCGTAAGAAAATTGAATCCCATATTTTCAGCTTGAACCTCGTAAACCATTTGAAAATCTGCATCAGGGAGGTAGGAAGTCTTTTCGAAAACCATATTACATTCATGTTCACTCTTTTTTTTCGCCGAAACCGAATGTGATGGAGAAGAAAAGCTAACTATTTTTTTCTGATCATGAAGAGAAACTGTCACACTTATTAGATCCAACGATTTTTCCTGAATATTTTTCAAATTCAATGGAAGAGAGAAGAATATCTTACCACTTTTGTACACTAAGATTTCACTATAACTTACATCCACAACCGCATAACTTCTTGGTGGAACAATTCCAACCTTTGTTTCAAAGGAATTTGCATCTGTCTGTCTTCCCATAGCTGCTGATACACCCTTCATCTGAGCGGAAGAAAAAGTTTGGGCGGCTTTTCCTTTTTCCTCAATTACACCTGCTTTACGATTCCCTAATGAGTCAGTCATGCCAAATTCTTGAATCGAGGCTTTCTCATTAAGCGGAAGACTTAATTCACATTCCACAGTTGAATCCGTCGGATTAAAAAATTTCTGCTCAAGCTTAACAAGTGCAACCTGGTTATTAATGGTAATTTCCGCCTTTTGTTGAACTACCGGGAAGGCACTTCCATTGCTTGAGAAAATTGCTGACAGCGATTCTCCGGGAATGAAAATAGAGACCAACAGAACTACGATAAATAGATTCCTGTAACTCATACTTCCCTCCTTTTTTCCTTACGGGCAATAATCAATAATGTGACCCGTTTTGGATTAATAATGATAGTACTAAATAACACAAGAGCCATACCAAGCTTTAAAACCAGCTCTGTAAGGCCCTTTTGTAACTTCCAGTGGGTTGGGGGGAAGCTTAATTCGTCACGTTATGTGACAATTGTGTCACACTTTTTTTGGATTTCAATAAAAAACTGAGGTTCTTGCAGTATTTAAGAAACTTTGCAAACTCAACAAAAAATTCGACATTCACTCAGGTTGTGAAATTTTTCTCAATCAAGAATAATGTAATTTTGCCAAAAGCCCTACCGGCAACAATTTGAATTTGGGAACCTCAAGTGAGGTTTCGCATTAGAAGCTGTCGATTAATCTCGGTACATTTTATTCGGTACAAATCGGCTCGTTGTTGATGCGAGAAAGCGGGGCGATAAATTGAATGGGTACCCAAAAAAGTGAATTTTCGGGGATTTTTCGACAGGCACATTAATCAGTGCTGAGAAGGGTTTAACAAGCAGAGATCGATTGATTTTGCTAGACCCTCTGGGCTCAAACTTATGTCTTTATCAGCTTTGCACGAATCAAATCCCCACCGTTTTTATAACCTTCCCTGTCAAGCCGTTCAATAAAAACGGGCATTAGCAATTTGACTGTCAGAGTATCAGCCATAGCTCTATGTGCCCCCACGGTTTGGATGTTAAAATGTTTTGCAACCGCACCAAGAGAGTTAGAAGGCAAGGCAAAAAATTTTCGGGATAAACGTAACGTGCAGAGGGATGGAATCTGAAGTTCTCTATCGAGAACACTGGAAAATAAATGGCTGATAAAAGCCAAATCAAAGGGGACATTGTGAGCAACAAAAATTTTGCCTTCAAGAATTTCCGCGATTTTTTCAGCTAGTTGCCCAATTTTAGGTTTTCCTTTTACCATGGAATTTGTGATCCCCGTAAGGGCAGTAATTTCTGCCGGAATTCTAACTTCAGGGTCAACCAGGGAATGAAAAACTTCTTCTGGAGAGGAATTGGGACAAATTATGGCCACCTCGGTAATTTTGGCCTCCGGAGGTTTAAAACCAGTGGTTTCAAGATCCAGTATTGCCAATGGAAGTTCATTAATTGGCATATCCTCGAATAAGGACATTTTTTCACTCTTTTTCACAACGTTACTCCTCAAGATTACAACTGAAAAATTCAGAAACCACAAAACCATTTTCGATCCTGTAACAGTTTGAGGGATAATTCTATCCAGCTCTGGGTTCCAAGTAAGCTAATTCCTTCCCTCACCAGGAACTCACTTAAACTTAATTTATGAGCACTACTGGTTTACCAAATTGTTTTTTCAGTAATTTTGCTACGACGAATATTTTTAAATACTCGTAAACAATTTAAACTATTTTCACTTTAAATGGCAACTTCAATTCGACACTTCGGCAAAAATATTGTAGAATTTTGGTTTCCAAATGAAATGATTTGAATCTTGCAAGTGAAATATTTTATTTAGGATAAGGGTTTTAAAAATGAATGAATATTGGACTTTTTCTCTCGCGGTATTAACAGGCATTTCTTTGTCGGCATGTACAGGATTCAGAGCTTTTCTTCCACCCTTTCTCCTTGGATTGGCATTAAAATTTGGACCTAACTGGCTAATTCCTTTCAAATATCTACTTTCCCTGGAAATATTAACTCGAGATCCCGTCCTGATTGCACTGGGAGTCGCCGTGGTTGTTGAGTTCATCGGGGATAAAGTGCCCTATATAGACCACTTACTTGATTTAATTCACGCTCCGATTAAATTTTTTATCTCTTCATTATTAACCTACTCAATAATTCCTCAATCCGGTGAACATGCCTGGATCTACTTCATCCTGGCAATTATTATCGGAGGAGGAACCGGGTTAACTGTACATGGCGGGAAAGCAGCATTAAGAGCCACTTCTACAGCAGCAACCGGAGGAGTTATGAACCCCGCTTTAAGTTTGATGGAAGAAATAATAGCAGTTTTGGGAACTTTTTTGTCCATAATTATTCCATTACTTTCAGGCCTCATTCTCCTTTTTTTACTAATTAAATTTTTCAAATGGGTATTTGGAAAATCTGGCGGAAATAAAGGTGAAATCTCAAAAACCCTACCCTCCTATTTCTTTGTAAGAATTGTGAAAGTGATTTTGAAAATCTCGCTGGGTTTGTACAATAGACTAACTTTTGAAGGATTGGAAAAAGTCCCACAGAATGGTGCAATGGTTGTAGTAGCAAATCACGCCAGCATGATTGATGGTTTTCTGATCGGAACAGCAATTGGCAGGCCGATTCACATAATGGTAAAAAAGGAAGCTTTTGAAAATCCTTTTGCGGGATGGTTTTTGAGGAAATGTTTTTCTTTTCCAATTGACCGGGAAAAACCGGAACCAACCACTATCAAGATGGTTTTCAAACTTTTAAAAGAAGGACAGCCCTTGGCCTTGTTTCCGGAAGGGACAAGAAACCCTGAGGGCAAGGTTAGATCATTTAAACCGGGAGCACTTAAGCTTGCAACCAAGCACGCGGTTCCAATTGTTCCGGCGTTTATTGCCAATTCACATCTACTGATGCCAACTGGAGCGATTTTTCCCCGTCCGGTTACATTGAAACTTCGCTTTGGAGAGCCAATTGATGTTTCAGGCCTTCAAAAATCCGGAAAAACCGAGGATGAAATTGGGGAACTAGTTTATCAAGCAGTGTGTGAACAAGGAGCAAAAATAACCGGAACAGATGTCAGGGATTCGGAATTTTCCCAGAAATTTCCGGCCACCTAAAAATGGAAGATTCAATTCATCCACCTTGGGATTCCCCCGGCGTAATAGTACTTGACGGGCCGGCGCTTTTGGCGAATCTGGATAAGTTAGATTCCACAGATTCACTGATCGACCTTAGATCTCCCATTCTAGGTGCAATTGCACCCAAGTTTTCCAGTGAATTTGTCAGGCGTGGAATAGTTGGCTATCTTGCAAGTTCGAATTTCCCAACCTGGAATGAGCGTTTATCAAAGTTTTCGGGTTTTCTTGCACCCCCTTTTGACAGTGGAATCTTGCGCGAAACCATCCGTCTAGGATTGATTCCCTGCATCGGGCACATCGGGGAAGGAATCCTTGCCTCAAACGAAGCACAAGCAATGAGGCGCCCTCAGAAGGTTTTGCTACGAATCCGAGGTGGAAATCTTTCCCTTGATTCAGGTCCAAGTGGCTTTCTTCCTTTGATTGAAAAAATTCGAACTCTACCAATGCTTGAAGTAATCGGGGTATTCCTGGATGAACCATTTTCAACTCGCATTCAGTGTGATCAGTTGAGTCGTGCGGTCTCGAAACATCTTCCCGAAACCAGGTCAATGATGATACTAGGGGCTGGAAACGGCCCTATTCCAGTCAGATTCAAACAAATCAAAATAATAAGTGATTCAATCCTAGGACTCATTCCTAGTAATCCACCATTGACCTCGACCCTAAGCATTAAGTTATGGGGTTACCCACTTTCTGAAACAGAAAAGGGATTCCTCATAACTTCAGATGTGGGATGGCGAGATGGAATTTTTACCAAAGCACGCCCCGTCATCAGAGTCTCAGGTGAAACAGGCCGAATAATAAGTGTTAAAGAAAAAAGAATTGTAGTTGAAATCCCCAGAAGACCGAATTTCCCTTCACCATTCCTGGTAACTCTTTTGGGAAATGACTTTGAATTTGTTATTGGTCCGCAGGAATGGTCAGATTTCAATCTTTCGGAAATGGTTGAAAAAATGAAAAATCATCTCCCCTCATTCCTAAAAATGGAAGGGGAGGAAGAATTGGAATACTTTTGAGAAATTTGGGATTTGAAAAGCCTAAAGTGCCTTCAAAATAGCATATGCAACCATTATCCAAAATGCGAACTTAAAAATTCCAGTAATACATCCGCTAACATCCTCTGGGTTAGTTGCAGAAGTTGCTGATGACCCAAAAGCTGTGCGTTTAGCGCGGCTATATTTTTCGTTCTCTTTTCGGAGTTGTTCCCCACAATTCAAGCAATAATCATAATCGACAGAATTTTGCGATCCACATTTCTGGCATTTTATTTCAGAAAGTTTTGCGGGTTTTTTAGTTTGAACTGCCGGGACTGCTGGTTTATTTTTTGGTTTTGGCAACTGTTTTGAAGACCGGGAATCATTTTTCTCAAAAGTTTTTACAGTTTCAGGGGTAGATTCTGTAACATTCTGGTTTACCGAGGAAGAAATGTCAGGCATCTGAAAATTCTGAACGCTTGATTGCATATTCAGCATATCCTGGGAAAAATCTACATTCTTAACTGAATCTTCAGGATTGGGATTAGAAGGCAAGGGATGCTGTTGAAGGTCAGCGGAGATTAATTTTGACCCAATGCTCAAAGTATCTGCCGTATCCAATCTTGTATCAACAGACATTGGTGGAGGAACAGTAAAATTGAGGGATGTTTCAAGTGTGGAAAGCTCTTCAGATTCATCCATTTTACCTGGGAACAATTCCTTCAAATAATTTTTATAAGCTTCCCAATTTTGTTCAAATAGCGAAGAAACCTCAAAAGTCAGAACTTCTTCTCCGGTCGATGTAAAAAATTTCAAAACCAAGTTTCTTAAAAAAGTTCGAGAGGCGATAATCTGAGCAATTTTTTCTTTGGGAGCATCAAAAACCTGTTCAATATCACCAAATGGAGGACTGGAATACATTACGATTCTGTTTGGCAAACCCAAAAGCCAGGACTCACCGGTTCCCCCACCCTTTACAGTGTCAGATTGACAAAGAAACAGAATTCTTTCCGGAGAAATTTTTTCAGTTTTCAACTTGGTCAGAAGGTTTTGGGGAATTTCATTTTCCTTCATTTCTTTCCTCCGGATTTAATTTTTGAAGAAAGTTTGATTTTGACTCCACTTGAGGCAAATTCAATTTCTTTTGGGAAAAAGGGTTTGGCAGCGAAAGCTGATTCAGTCATAGTTGCAACTTGGTCAAGATAGTATTTCTGGAGGGCTGAAAGCCGCCAGCCCTCAGAAATGCTAAGACTGTTCAATTTTCCTGAAACTAACTTTGGCGGATAAGACAAACTAGTCGTCGAGTTCACGAGCTCCAGGAGGATATATAATTGGGGTTGAAAAAAACCTGAGGCATTTGCAAAGAAGAAGACTTTGCCCTCCTCATAGAAAAAAGCCATTTTATCAATTATCAAACCTCTACAAGGATCAGATTTCAGTGATCCGAGGAGGCCGTTGAGTTCGCCATAAGAGAGTGTTAAGGTTTCGGAAAAAGATGCGTCAGAAGGAAACGCTACGGATAATTTTTCCTCAAGGCTTAATTTGTCTGAGTTACTTGGGGGTAAAATTTGAAATTTTTGATTGGGTGGACGCTGAGAAATTTGAATCCAATCGGGCATAAATAGGAAAAAAATACCTGACAGAATCAGAGCAATTAATATCGGGGAAATTAAAACTCCGAAAAAGCAACCACATCCCTTTGAAAAAACAGAAGTTTTGGAAGCTGTTTTCACAGCAGGTTTAGAAGTAGGTTTGGGAGCCAGTTTTGGAGCTGGGGTGGGAACTGGGTTGGGAGCTGTCACGGGCGCATACTCGCTAGTTGATTTTTTTCTTCGAAAGAAAGAAGCTTTTCGGTATCCAAAAGTATAACCAAGCGGTTTTCAACTTTTCCGACACCCCAGATATATTGGGAATCGATAGCACTTCCCAGGATAGGGGGAGTCCTTTCCAGTTGGTCGGAAGACAATTTAAAAACCTCTGAAACATTATCAACAATCATTCCTAAAAGATTGGAATGGAACTCAATTATCAAAATTTTCGCCTGGGACATTTCGGCTGCAGGCGTAATATCGAACCGTTTACGAAGATCAAGGATAGGAACTATTTTGCCGCGAAGGTTTATTACTCCCTCGACAAATTTAGGTGCCTTGGGAACTTTTCTGATATCAGTCATAGCAACAATTTCGCGAACGTCGGAAATTCCAAGGGCATATTCATCAGTTCCGATGTAAAATCCCACAACCTGAATTTCCTGCCTGGCACTGGTCTTTTTTGTGTTCTTCATGTTTTTATCTTAACATTTCACTTTTTCTAATGCAACAATTTGGAACAGGGGTGAATTAATACCTTGCAGAAATCATTTGTAGGAGCAATCCTGAAAAGGCTTTAAAATAAGATTTAGTTTCAAATTTCGTATGCTTGGCAAAAAGCCTTTCAAGCAAATAGCGAGGTCGAAAATAAAAACTACTGAAGGCTTTTTGATAATACGATTCAATGGTTTGATAAGGTAATCCAGGAATACTTAGAATAGCATGAGAAAGATCATATGATTGCCAATCAGTATGCCTTAGTAAATTATTCTCTTCAGCCCAATTGAATAAGGAGGTTCCCGGAAAAGGAGTGGTAATGTTAAATATTGCATATTGAATTCCCAGGCTAATAGCATATTCGATAGTTTTCTTCAAATGCCCTTCTGTCTCTCCAGGATTGCCAAACATAAAAGCGCCGCGAATATCTATCCCCGCATCTTCTGTCCAGTTAACAACTTCTTTAACTTGTCTCAGGGCAATTCTTTTATTGATAGTTTTTAAAACCGTTTCATCTGCTGATTCAAACCCATACATGATTTGATGACATCCTGCATGCTTCATGACCATCAACAAATCCTTATTAACCGTGTCAACTCGGGCAAAACAAGACCAGCTTAACTTTTTCTTCCTCTGAATTAAACCTTCGCAGAGATCCTGTACTCGTTTTCGGTCGGCTGTAAATGTGTCATCATAAAAAGAGATTTCTCTGATTCCATAAGAAGTTTGTAATAAATCAATCTGTTCAAGAATTTTTGGGAAAGAAAGAAACCGAATTTTCCGACCAAACATTCCTGAAAAACAAAATGTACAAGCTCCGGGACATCCGCGTGAAGTAATCATTCCGATAGAAGGCTGATATTTAGCAGCACCAAGAGCGGAATGGTATTTTTCCATTGGAAGTTTGTGGTATGCAGGCACAGGAAGGGTGTCCAAGTCGATAAAAGTTTCACTCATAGGATTGACAATAACTTTACCATCAGACGAGCGCCAAGTTAGGTTGCAAATGGTTTCAATTGGCTTTTTTTTCGCCAACTCAAGAATGGGTGTTTCGCCCTCTCCCCTGATCACCAAATCACAGAACCGTCCTTCAACTAGGGACTCCTGGAAAATTGTCGGATGGACACCTCCCAAAATAATCTGGATTTGGGGAAATCGTTTTGCAATATTCCCGGCAAGGTTTAGCACAACATCAATTTCAGGAGTAGTGGCCGAAATACCCACATAGTCAGCTTGAGGATCGATTTTATCCAAAATCTGGTCTTCATTTAGATTTAACGCGACAGCGTCGATAAGGTCTGATTCAATTCCGGCTCTTTCCAAAACTGCTGCAAGAATAGCAATTCCAATGGGTGGAGTAACCGAATTAATCAATTTCCAAACATTTTTCTTGAAAAAATTTCTGGAAGGATTAATAAAAACAAATTTCACTTCGTTACTCCCAAAATGAAAAAATTAACTCCTAGAGCCACTTAAAAATTTTTCATTATTTTCGCTAGCCTTGTAATCTTTCAAAAATAATTTTTGAATGCCAAATGCGCCAAAAATGATTAATATTGGTTCAAAAGGAAGTCGATATTTTGGACTTCCATAAGGTCCCATTAAAAGAAGGAAATACACAATATTTACTAACAAAAATATTACCATTACAGGATCCTGCTTCATCCAAACAGTAGCTCCAATTGTTTGAACAATTCGCAGAAGGATGACTACAAAGCACCCGAAGCAAAACAGTGCTGAATACCAACTGTTTTTATTGGAAAAAATAAAATTCCACGATTTTTCAAGGTAGTTTGATCCTTTAGTATCAGCGAACCGAGACCATTCCCAATTTGTCAGGTGCGATATTTCAATAATTTCAGGAGAAAATAAATTTCTTGCAGCTCCCCAACCCCAAGCAAAAAGTAGATTGGTAATAGGGTAACTCCAAAGAGTCTTAAGAGCATATTCCTTCCCGATGCTATCTATTTCAAAAGGATTTTTTTGGATTTCCATAGGAATCTTGGTTTTCTCTTTTTCCCATCCTGCCCATGCTTTTTCCTGGGCCTCACGGAAAGAAATATTTTGTACACCCATCATCACTCCCGGAATAATCCCGGTCATCAATTGATAATAGCCGAAGTTAGTCAATCCGAAAGCATGATATACCTTATAGTTTCTATAAAACCATGGACAAAGAATTATGGAAACAGAAAAAAGGAATATTAACGAATGTATAATTCCCTTTCGAAACATTTTCCTATTGGTCCAAATAATAAAGGGGATAATAAAAAACGGCATGTACATTGAGACAGGACGGATTAAAATGGAAAACCCAAGAACTACACCCAATGCAACCGAATTTGTGACAGTCGAACCCAGCAAATAAAATCGTAAGATAAAAAAATAAAGGACGCAAAACATTGGATAATATAGAGAATCAGACAATAAATAATTACTTAGTACAATAAAATTGAAATTCAGAGCTCCCAGGAATAACGAAAACAAGGCAATTTTTTCGGAAAACAAGAATCCCGATAAATAAACAAAAAAAATGGCACCTAATCCAATGCCATGTTGGACAATTATCGGAAAGAAAAGACTCTTTGAAATATGGGAGCAAATGTATAAAAACAAAGGATAGGTCGGGGTTCTTCCAACTTTGAAATTCTCATCAAAACCAGTTTTTTCAATTGCTTCAGCAAGGGAAAGGTATTCCCCTTGGTCATCCAATCGAAGAACATGATCCTCAGGAAAAACTGCAAAAAAGAGGATTCCCCTCAAAAAAATATTAATTGCAAAGGCAAAAAAAATATATTTCCAGTGGTTTTCAGGTATCAAACTTTGCATTTTCTCGTGTTGCTCCTTTTTAGGAGAGCTAAAATAAATACCATTTCAAAGATGAAATTACAATCGACAAAACTTGACAATGAACCGGGTTCTTTCTAAGATAACCGAATGTCATTGCAGATAAGAGAACTTAAGAAAAGTTTTAGTATTCGGACACTTTTTTCCAAAGTAAATTTTGCTTTAAATCCGGGAGAAAAAATTGCACTCGTAGGCCCCAATGGCTCGGGGAAAACTACTATGATGCGTATTATCCTTGGAAAAGAACACCCAGATGAGGGAAGCGTTGTTTATCCCAGAGAAGCCAAAATTGGGTATATGCCACAAGAAATTTTTTTCGCCAATGAAGTTACACTAACCGAGGTTAATAAAGAAACCGGAATCTGGGACTTAGCTTCGGAAGCTTTTTCCCCGCTACAAGAAATCCAGAAAAAAATCACAACGATTGAGAAAGGGTTTGCTGAAGGTAATATAACAGCACAATTACAGGAAACTCATGACAGATTGATAAACGAATTTGAAAGAAAGGGTGGATATACCTGGCAGGCAAAAACAGTTCGAGTGCTGAAAGGCCTTGGATTCCCCGAATCCCGGTTTAATGATCCCCTTTCAACATTTTCAGGTGGATGGCAAATGCGTGGCTACTTTGCCAGATTGCTTTTGAGCGAACCAGATTATCTGTTGCTGGATGAGCCAACAAACTATCTGGACATTGCTTCAATAAGGTTTCTGGAAGATTATCTGGAGTCTTATCCCGGCGGAATACTTATGGTGTCACATGATCGCTATTTCCTGGACAACCTGGCAACTTCAGTCGTGGCACTCATGCCTGAGGGAGCCCGTGTCTATCGAGGAAATTACGAAGATTTCCTTGAAGCCAGAAAGGCTTGGAGCGAGGAAGCTGAGGCCGCACAAAAACGCCAGAGTAAAGAGATTGCCAGAATAGAAAAATTCATAGAAAGATTTCGATATAAAGCCACCAAAGCTTCACAGGTCCAGAGTCGAATTAAAACCCTTGATAAAATAAAAACAGTTGATAGGCCATTTGAGCAGCGGAGTCTGGATTTTAGGTTTCCTCCCTGCCCCGAGAGTGGGCAAACTGTCCTGGAAGCGAAAAAACTTAATAAAAGTTACGGATCAAACCACGTTCTTAAAGAAATTCAATTTAGCGTATACAAAGGCGATCGCCTAGCCATTGTGGGTGAGAATGGAACAGGTAAATCAACGTTAATGAGAATTCTTGCAGAGCAAGACCGTCAATTTCAGGGTGAAACCGCCATCGGATATAGAGTTTCATTCGCCTATTTCGCCCAGGATGAAGAAATAAGTTATGAGAACGAAGAAACTGTATATCAAAGGCTGGCTAGAGAAGCTCCATTCGAAATGGTTCCCCAATTACGAAAACTTCTCGGAATCTTCCTTTTTTCGGGAGATGCTGTTGAAAAGCCTGTCCGAGTTTTATCGGGCGGTGAAAAAAGCCGCCTAGGTCTGGCCAGAATGCTCTTGCGCCCTGCAAACCTCCTTTTACTTGATGAACCCACAAATCATCTTGACATAAATAGCAGAGAAGCTCTTTTAGAAGCTTTAAGTGAATTTCCAGGAACAATTGTTTACGTCTCGCATGACAGATTTTTTGTGGATGCGCTTGCAACCAGGATAATTGCTTTATCCAACGGACAAGCTGAATACTACGATGGGAATTATAGCGAATATTTATGGGCCAAAGAGCATCGTTCACCGGAAGAGACAGGTTCTTCAGAAAACTTATCTGAATCCTCAACAAGTGAAGACGCAAAACGTGAACAATGGAAAAATCGGCGAAAAGACAATAATAGAGCCCAAAAAATTGAGCGAGAAATCAGCGATGTGGAAAGCCGAATCGCAATGCTTGAGCAGCAGCAGAAGGAAATTGAGAAGCTACTTTCCAACACCGGCCCCGAAATTTCCAGAGAAAAAATTGCGGAATACTCTCAAAACCATGCAACACTAAAAGATGAGCTCAATGCCGCACTTGAAAAATGGGAAATCCTAAGTGAAGAACTAGCAAACTTCTCAAATGAAGCAGGGAATGGGTCTTCCTGATCATTAAAAAAATGCCTCTCAGGAGAACCGGCTAAGATTTCCTGTTCACATCCGCTAAATCCAACTGTAAACTTAACTTCAAAATCAATTTTGATGGCATTCGAAATATTTATCGCTGGATAATCTCTTGAGATCGATTAACCAAATTTATTAACCAAGTAATCCCTTCATAACCCAACTATCTATATAGGCCTCAAAAAAATGTTGCCAGAATAAAATTCCCGAGGGAAGGAATTCTGGTGAAAATTTAACTTTTATCCTAATGAATAGAAATGCGGCGAATTAGACTCCCAGAGCTTTAATTCGCCGCAAAGAATACGATTTTATTTTATGTATAGAGTATTATCTCTATCATCCTGCAAGGTCAGTCAACCAAATGGCTGATAAAGCTCTCTGATGCCCTGAAGAAAAATGTCCACAATTTCGGAATAGGGAATTTTCAGCTCTTCTGTAGAAATCTTCAAAAACACTCCAACTTCAGCATCGGCGAGTTTTCGGTCTCGAACAATGATCGGGAAAAGTTGTTTCACCAGATCCCTGGTACGCTGAGGATAAAATTCCATGATAGTCGCAGAGGCTTTTTCCATCATTTCGTAAATATTGTTTTTGTTAAGTTCGTCAAGATAAGCAGGCGGCCAATGCACATATTGTGCCAATACGTTGATCAAATAATTGTATTCGTCATCTTTATGTTCTTCCTGAGCTGATAACAGAAGCATTCCAGCCGAAGCAAGAAACATGAGTTCAACCTCTTCCTGTTCATCGAAAGGCGCTTTCTTGATCAGATAAAGAATGTCGTTCATTTTTTCTTCCAGCAATGGATCGTGAGGAAAAGCTTTCTTGTCGCCATTTACAATTCCATCCCAAAGAGTTGATCTGGAAAATTCCATCAAAGCTTTAATTCTGATTGGATTGGCTGGATGTGTCGCCGAAACATAAGAGGGATGTTCGCGCATTTCGGTATAAGTTAAATCAGCAATTCTCACCATATTCTCTAAGCTCAAATCGAAATATTTTTCATCAAGAGCGGAAGAAAGCTTAAAAAGCCCTCTGACTGCAGTTTCTAAATCTCCACAAGCAAGAAGGCCGACTCGATCAGCAGAAATTTCGCAAAGCTTGCTCCATACATCGTAAAGTTTTTGCAGCAGCGGCGGAAGATTCTCATAGGTTGGATAAACATATTGAATAACCCTTGTCACATAAGCATGACGAAAGATAAGATGACCAATTTCATGCCCAATAATAAACTCCAGTTCAGCTAATGAAACTTTTTCAATTAATCCTCGATTAATTATTACAATGTGGGGTTTTCCTCTGATACTGCTTAGAATCGATGACGAATTGAATTCCGCTTCATTTGAAACGTAGAATTCGATTTCCTTCTCAGTATAGCCCAACATTTCGGAAATTTTGGAACACACTGAATATACTTTTCCACCAAAGGCCTTATTGATGGGCAGAGAGTATCCTCTCATATAGAAGGGTAAATAGTTATCAGGAGATTCCTTTTCCTTGAATTCAATTAAACCGTTGATAATCTTGAGATTGAAGGATTCCTCAAAAAATTTTAAAAGGGCACCCTCTTCCTTAACCTGAACGGCTGAAAACAGTCTTTTCATAGATTCCTTTCCACTTTCCTCTTGAAAAAGGAAGCAAATTTGAATAGGATAAATGTCTACTATAATTTATCGGCACACAATGAAAGACCAATTAAAAATCAAATACCGGAGGGAAAAAAATGCGACTAATTACAAGAGGTGATGCAGATGGACTCTGCTGCGCCGTATTTTTAAGAATTATGGAATCAATTGATTCTATCGAATTTGTTCATCCTAAAGACATGCAGGATGGAAAAGTTATGGTAACAACAAACGATATAATCGCAAATCTTCCCTATCATCCGGACTGTGGAATGTGGTTCGATCATCATGCCTCCAGTGAAAAGGATGCCAATAAACCTTTCAAAGGAAAATTTAAAATTGCCCCCAGTGCTGCCAGAGTCATTTTTGAGCATTATGATTGCTCTGAATTGAAACCATTTCTTGATTTGTTGGAAGCAACTGATATGTTGGACTCTGCGCAACTCAGTATCCCAGATGTTACTGATCCCAAAGATTACATACTTCTATTTTACACTCTCGATCCCCGTTCCGGGCTCGGACCATTCAAAGATTACTTTTTAAAATTAATGGATTGGATCATTTTCAAACCAATAAGTGAAATACTTGAAATTCCTGAAGTAAAAAAGCGTTGCACTGACCTATTCCAACAGCAGAAAGAGTTCGAAAAATTAATGAGGGAGACTTCAAGAGTCGAAGGCAAAGTGATTTTTACTGATTTGAGGAAAACCCCAAAAGTGCCAGCTGGAAATAGATTTCTGATATTCACGATTTTTCCGGAAGGAAGCGTTCAAGTAAGGGTTTTCAATGGCAAAGGCGGAGAATTCACAGTAATCGCAATCGGGCACAGCATTTTTAATCGCACATGCCAAGTAGATGTAGGTGCATTGTGCAATCAATACGGTGGGGGCGGGCATAAGGGCGCTGCAACATGCCAAGTCGCCAATCAAGACGCAGACAAAATCGTGAAAGAGATAATTAAACAGTTAAACGGGTAATATCAATCCCACGAAATAATTACTTAATATATTAGACGGTTTACAACACCAGAGGCTTGATCAAACCTATAAATTTTGCTATATTTTAATTATTGGCATGATTGGCATTTTCCCAAAAGGCCTTCAAGAAAGGGATTAACATGAAAAAAATATTTGTTTCATTTTTTGTTTTATTTTTTCTGACTTTAAGTCTTGCTATTTCCGCCCGAACACGTTCAAACACCGAAATAATGATCCAAGTATTTGGGTGGAAGCTGAAAAATGCAGGATCCCCTGGAAATTGGTATAACTTAATTGCTGAGCATGCTGAAGAGCTTGGCAAAATGGGGTTCACGCTCGCGTGGTTTCCTCCTCCGAGCAGATCGGTCGACGACCCAGGATATTTACCTGGCGATTATTACGATTTAGGAACTCAACAGAATCCAACATTTTACGGGACAGCAGATCAATTAAAGGCTACCCTGGATAAGATGAACAAAGCGGGCATCAAACCTCTTGCCGATGCAGTCTTAAACCATCGTTGTGCCGGGAAGCAGGACTGTAGCGGGCTTTGGAATCAGTTTATTTTCCCCAGCGGAAAAGCAGCATGGAATCAATCCGCAATAGTAAAGGGAGAATTTGGAGGAACCGGCAACCCCGACACAGGTGATAATTTTGAAGCAGCCCCAGACATTGATCATACAAACCCGAACATTCAACAAGATATAATTGCATATCTTAACTGGCTTAAAACACTTGGTTTTGTCGGATGGCGATATGACTTCGCCAAAGGCTACGCTCCGAAATTTGTCACAATTTTTGACAAAGGTACAGACTCACAATTTTCAGTGGCCGAGGTATTTACGAACATGGCCTATGATCAAAGCAAACCTCAATACAATCAAGATGCACATCGCCAAGTGCTCTGCGACTACCTTAATGGGGCAGCAGGAAACGTAACGGTTTTCGACGTTACCACTAAAGGAATCCTTCAAGAAGCGGTAAAAGGTGAATATTGGCGACTTCGCGACCAGCAAGGGAAAGCACCCGGGTTAATCGGTTGGAACCCTCAGCGAGCTGTGACTTTCATCGACAATCACGACACCGGGTCGCAACAAAATTTGTGGCCTTTTCCCGCCGATAAAGTCTGTCAGGGATATGCCTACATTATGACTCACCCTGGAATTCCCTGTGTATTATGGGAACATATTTACGATTGGAAACTAATGGAGACCATTAAAACATTGATGGCGATCAGGCAAAACTATGGAATTAAAGCCGACAGCTCACTTAGAATCGAAAAAGCCGACCAAGGGCTATATGCAGCTTTCATTGATGAAAAAATAGCGATCAAACTTGGTTCCGCCGACTGGTGTCCCGACTCTTCATTCAAGCTTCTGACAAGTGGCGATCAATACGCCATCTGGGGAAAGAAATAAGCATTTCAATGACCTCTTTCAAATTTTCGTTGAGTTCATCTAAGGTTCTACCAACTGGAATGCGCCCCTGGAAAACCTGGTACATAACCAATATAAAGGCCTGTTTCGGAACATTTATCAACAACTGCGGTGAATATCATACTGTACCCCATTTTTTTCTACTTTGCTTCTACCACTTATAATAAGGAATTCCATTCAGGCTTACAAAATTGTCGTCAAAAACGCAGGATGCTACCCCAGAAAGGGTGGTCGCAGGGATACTTGGTACACGAATGTTAATAATTCCCGCATCAAGAGGTAAAGTGGCTTGGGGAGAGCAAATGAATGTCCAACCCAAGTCAATTGTTGCAGCCTCATCGGCATCAGTAGCCCGGATTGACCATTGGGTGCTTGCCGTAAAAGGGTTAAGGGGAAAATTTCGCAAATAAAAACCCCCGCCATCTTTTCTGGGAATAGTCATCAAAGAATATATTGAAGTGGCCCTCTCTCCCCGATCAAGGTAGAATTGGTCTAGTGCCCCCCTCATATCGTGGAGCGCTGTTTTCAATTCATATTCCGCTTGCCTTCGTTGGATTATCTCCTGCGGAGTGAAAATCACGAGCGAAAAAACCAAAAGAAGTGCAGTGGCAAAAATGACTTCAAGAAGGGTCAATCCAGCTTGAATTGAATGCGGTTTTGAATTAAAACTCATAATTGGAAAATAAAAGAAAAGCCCCCAAAATGGGGGCGATTGGACATTTGAAATTATGAAGCCGGAACACTGAAATCAACCCAGCAACCGCTGTTTGAACCACCCCCACTACTTGACGATTCATATCCAGGTTGGTCATCAGAATCGGCAGTCGACAGGCTTCGGCCTGTTTGAGCACTAATTCCATCTACGTAAAGGCGGTAGTCTCCTCCCGCAGTGAGAGAGCCAGTATCACTGGTAAAACGGAAACGGAAGATAGTCGGAGAAATCCTGAAAAGTCGACCATCAGGGCGTTCAGTTGCATCACCCGCATTAACAATGGTGTGAGTTCCCCAATGTAACCAATAAAAATTGGTCGTTGAAATGGAAGAGGTAAGAATTTTGCGAGAGAACTCGACCTCAAATTCGCGCCTGTTCAAAGGGGAAACCCTCATCAAATAAAATGGAGGAAGATAAGCGGTTACAAGGTCATCACCTCTAGATCGTCTTGCTTTCCAATCAGAGGCAGTCATATTCAATTTATGATCAGGACCATAAGATATTATCAAACCATATGTCGGATTTATTGAATAATCATTTCCGTATGCATCACGTGGTAATAATTGGAGTAGATTATTTTTTCGGAAATCTTCTATGTATTTACCAATCAAGGGTCTCAAATCAGAAAGAGTGAGAGAGGCTTGTTCAACTTGCTCATACATTTGTACAGCTTTTCGAAGACTCGACAAATCAGCCAAAGTAGCAGTATATTTGGATTTTTCAATATAGTCTTGGTAAAACGGCAAGGCCAAAGCAATCAAAACTGCGATAATTGCAACGACAATCAGCAACTCAAGAAGCGTAAAGCCGCGTTTATTCAAACGATGTTTCATATTTCCCCCCCGATGGAGATTAAGAAAGGTAATTCCCACTATTAAGAAATATATAGCAAACAATTATGAATCGCAAGGGAAATATTAATTTTTTTGAAGTGATTTTGCATTGTTTTCATTTTTTTTCGAAATCAAAAAACCCTCCAAAAGGAGGGCATCAAAAGATTTTATGAAAAAGAATTAATCAGGCATGGTAAATTCGCGCCAACAACCGCTGTTGGTTCCACCACCGATATCGCTGCTGGCTTCAAGTCCCGGGCGGTCATCACATTCGGTGGCTCCCATATAGCGCCCTTGTGCTGATGAAATTCCAGAAATATAGAGACAATAGTATGAGCCCGCTGTTAGCAAATTATTGTCATCAAAACGGAAACGAAAAACGGTTGGGGAAATTTTTGTTACAGTCGGAGAACCACCTGCGTTATCCCCACATTTACCATTTCCTGCTCCCACTGCAGTTCCGCCATTGTGAGTCCATGTCTGATCTTTATGCCAATAGAATGTTGTTGGTATGACAGTAGACTCGTTTACTTTCCGAGAAAATTCCACTTCAACTTCTTTATTATCAAGTGCAATCGCCCTCTTCAAAAAAAATGGGGGGAGAAAGGTAGTTATTATATCGTCACCAGTTGCATATCTCGCCTTCATAGCAGCGTTATTCATATCTGCAATATGATTCGGACCGTAGGAAAAGATAATTCCGTACATTGGGTTGAAGGAATAATCGTTACCATAGGGGTCCCGGGGAGTAGTCTGGGTAAGGTCATTTTTTCGAAAATCTTCGATATATCTACCGATAAGAGGTCTCATATCAAAAGTACTAAGAGATTTCGATTCCATCTGTTCATACATTTGAACAGCTTTGCGAAGGTTCGACAAATCTGCAAGAGTACCGGAATATTTTGATTTTTCGATATAATCTTGATAATAGGGCAATGCCAAAGCAATCAGTACAGCGATAATCGCAACGACAATCAACAATTCAAGTAGTGTAAAGCCGCGTTTATTCAAAAAATGTTTCATGTATTCCCCCCTTGGAGATTAAGAAAGCTAATTTACTCTATAAGAAATATATAGCAAACAATTATGAATCGCAAGGGAAAATTATTATTTAAGAAGATTTTTTTTCCTAAAAGCAAAAAAGCCCTCCTTTATGGAGGGCCAATTTTTTTTCAATTATGAAGCAGGCGCGCTGAAATCAAGCCAAGCGCCATTATTTGTGTTCATGCTAGTTTTTGTTTCGCTTCCTGGTCGGTCGTCAGCATCACAGTTTCCAACAGTTCCAGGGTCGCTTGTAAGATTTCTTCCCCCTTGGGATTTTACACCATTCGCATAGGCGCGATAATAGGCACCCGATTGAAGCTTGTCAGCATCTTGAAATCGAAGACGATAAACTGTCGAAGAAATTCGATAAATCTCAGCATTTCCACTAAAGTTTGCACCTGTAGCCGGATTTTTGGGTTGTCCAGTGGTAGTGTCAAGAACATAAAATCCGAACATCCCAGAGCTGATAAGACTATCATTAACTCTTCTAGAAAATTCAAGTTCAAGTTCGCGGTTATTCAAAGTAGAAACCCTCATTAAATAAAACGGCGGAAGATATGTCACACAGATGTCGTCTCCGGTAGCTCGTCTTGCTTTCAAGTCAGCTGTTGTCATTTCACACATATGGTTCGGGCCATAAGAGATTAGAAGACCGCGTTCAGGATTAAAGGAATAGTCATTTCCATAGGGATCACGCGGAGTTGTCTGAGTCAAATCGCTTTTTCTGAAGTCTTCGAGATAGTCACCGATCAGAGGCCGCAAATCGAAGACTGTCAATGAGCTTTGTTCTACCTGCTCATACATCTGAACTGCTTTGCGAATGTTTGACAAGTCAGCCAGAGCAGCAGTATATTTAGATTTTGTAATATAATCTTGGTAAAACGGCAAAGCTAAAGCAATCAAAACTGCGATAATCGCCACGACTATCAATAACTCCAATAGTGTAAAGCCGCGCTTTCTCGACAAGAAATTCATATTTTCCTCCCTTGGGGGATTAAAAAATTCACAAACTCCCACAGATAATATATAATAAGCGAATATGAATCGCAAGGGAAATATTATTTTTTTGCTGATCATTTTTTTCGGTATTCTAGTACTTGAAGCAATGCTCTCTCTTCCTGATGAATCCAACATTCAAAAACGGCTTCAGGAAAAAATTCTACAGGAAGACCTTAATAATCTCAGAAGTGGAATTAAAACTGCTTTAGCAAGTTATCCCGATAAACTCAGCGACCAAGATTCCTCAAACTTAATTACAAATCTTGCAACTGTTGCCCTTTGCAGGTATCCCCGTGCTTCAGCAAACTTCAATTCATTGGATTTCCCTTTCAATTGGAGGACAGTAATAAATTGTGTAAAAAACCCGAGCCTTGAAACAGATGTAGGGTTCGACTACAAAAACCAAGGAGATTATACTGCCGGAAATGGAATTCCAGACGGGTGGTTAGTCACTCAATCTGCAATTTCTCAATACGTTTCGTTATTTCCGATACCTCCTGCTACCTATGTCCTCAGCTATTGGTTTAAAGGGACTTCGACCAACGAGTTCATTGCCAAAGTAACAAAAAAATTTGATCCGACTCCCTTGGCAGAAATACATTCGACTTCCACGGAATGGTGCCGCTTTTCCCAATATTTTACCCTTATTGGAGCGACTGACTTGGAAATGTCTTTTTCGACCACCGGAACCGGGTTATTAGACAACGTAATGATCGAAAAATGGGCTGAAATCAACGGTATCCCAGCAACCGGCATTTTTCCATCAGCCTGGACTGAATCCACCGGTGTGGCTGCTTCCTGCGCGATGCAATCACTTCAGCACTGGAGCCAATTTGGAAGTTATTTATTAGCTGCTTCACCAGGAAATATCGTTCCAGCAACAGTAACAACTTCTTATTGGTATCAGTGGTAGTAACCACCATTGGAAGCGCTTCGGCTCCGCTCAACGACCAGGTGTCACCCAGAAACCTTAAAGGGATTCATTTTGCAGGACCAGTTCTTTTCAGAATCTCGGTCAGATAATTTTCCGCAAGACTAGAATTCGGTTGCAATCGTGAAAAAATAATAAAAGCTTTTGTTGCTTCGCGATAATCTTTTTGCTCAAACTTAAGTCTTCCAAGTGTAAATAGTAAACCAGGGTTATTTGAAAATTTCAAAGCTGAGCTTAAATTATCAGCAGCTAAATCCAGTTTTCCCTGGTCAAGGTATAAGTTGGCTAAGGCATCGCTATATCTGGGTTCAAACGGTTTAAGGTCCAGGGCTCTTTTAAAAAGAATTTCCCTTGAAGCAAAATCATTTTCAAAGCTCCCTAAGTAGAAATAATGCGAAGAAAGCGAATAAAGAAATATTTGCCCGGAAATAATCAATCCGATTAGAAAGAACAAAATTCTTAAATATTTTTTATCCAGGGGAAGTTGAATTTCTATTTCTTCGTCTTTAAAAAACCGGTAAGCTAGGAAAAAGGTTAACAATGTCGTAGGAAAAAGATGAAAGGACGGACCGGTAAGAGAATTGATGAAAAAAGAAATAATAATAGAGAAAGAAGCAACACCTCGGATTTTTTCTTCATTTGTTGCTTTTTGAAGCAACTTGAAGGATCTTATTATTCCTCTAAAAATCAAGAAAAAGACAAGCACAAAAACTAGAAATCCATATTCAGTTAAAAATTGAAGTGGCTCGCAATGGACATTTCCAGCAACCCCTGATTCAAACAATGTCTTTTTGTCAGGGTTCAAGCTTAAAAATTTGTCAAGAAACGAAGGGTAATTAAATCTGAATCCTTCTGGAGAAACGCCCAGAATCGGGTTTTGGAGGAACATTTCAAAAGCAAATTTCCAAAAAACAAACCTTACTTGGATATTTTGGCTTCCCCCTTCCTGAAAAGATTTTTCGATTACATTGCTGTGGGAAGTCAGCTTAGGGATAACTAGAATTGCTAAAAAGAAAGAAATCCCAAACACTAAAAACAGTTTTTTTAATGATTTCTTGGTTTCAAAATCAAGGGAAATTCCCCCGGCAATGAAAAAAACAAGATAGCCACAAAACATTGAAATGAAGCCGATTCTGCTTCCAAGTAAGAAATAAAAGAAAACCGAAGTTATTAATAATGAAAGGGAAAGCAATTTTCCATTTTTAGAGGAAGCGAGATAAAATGGAATAACTATTACTGACAAGGGAGAAAAGAAAGAGGAAAAGAATTCGGTGTTTCCAAAAAGCGTCGTTCCCTGAAATGGATGATTAAATAATGTGACACCAAAGAATTCCAAAAGACCCAGAATCACAAAAAAGCTATAGAAAATAACAAAAAGCCTGGAATCATCATCTGGGTTTAGATTTTCAGCTTGGTTTAACAAAATCAAAACAAACATGAACAATGCAATATAATAAAAATTGAGCGAAATAAAACTTCCTGCCAAGCGTTGGTGAAGAAAAAAAACCAATGAAACCAGAAAAATTACAAAAACAGGAAAAAAGAAATTCTTTTTTATCTTAATTGAAGGTAAAAAAAACAACCTGAGTAGAATAACAAAAGAAAAAACAGCTAAAAAAGCTTCTTTTGATTCAAGAAATGCAATCAGAAAACTTGGAAAGAAAAATGCAACTCCAATTAACAACCCAACAATCAGAAGTCTTTCAGGCATTTTTTTTTATCTCAAAACAATCTCAAAAGTTTTAGAAAACCTATGTAATTCAAGTTTTCAATAATAGTAGGTAATTCAAAATTAAATTCCAATTTAGGAGAAACCCGAGCAACCGTTTCAGCAAGTTTTGATTGGTCGTCATAAAATTTCATTAACTCACAAAAATAAAATGCAGATTCAAAAAAGCGGCCAAGCAAAGCATACGAAGTCGCCACCCAAAAAAATGAATTAATAGGCAAACCCTCCTTTTTACTTAATTCAAATAGAATTGCCGCCTCGCGAAATTTTCCTAAATGAACAAAACACTCGAGAAGAGCAATTCTTAAATCACCTCTATATCTAATGAATCTATCCGCTAAAACTATAGCTTTTTCCGCGCACTCATAGTGATGTTTTTCAACCAAAAAAGGAGTTGGACGTTCATACAATCCCCCAAGGTAGACCGGGTAAATCGAACGGAAAAATGTCGTTCCAAGAACAAGTACCAGTAAAATTATAGATAAAAAGTTAATTACAAAAATGGATTTTTTATCGCTATTGGGCTCAATTTGCTTTCTTTCACTGTTTGAAATGCCAATGCAAATGAACAAAAGCAAAAAAAGTACCGTGGAAGAAATGTGAAATGGGAATCCAAATTGTCCGGCAATTACCGTGCCAAAAATTCCCCAAAAAAGTCCAATTTTTTTATACTCTTCCAATGATTGGTTGTGAAATGTTTCGTAAGTCCAAAGCCCGAAAGCAAGAAAAATAAGTATTCCGCCAATTAAGCCAAATTCAACGAATGCTTGCAATACCTCGTTATGAACTTGAAAAAATCGGGCAACCGAAAAAATTTTCGGAAGTTTTCCACTCTTTACCTGAGATCTTACCTTATCTTCAGATACCAATTTATAATTTCCCAACCCACAACCGAAAATCGGATGATCAAGCCATAGCTGGAATGCAACTTTCCAATTGCTGAGGCGTCCTTCGATATTTGGGTCCTCCGCAAGTTTTTGAGGAGATGAGAAAATGAAAAAATAAGAAGCCAAAAGTGCTATGGAAACTGAGATTACGCAAAATAAAAGGAAAAGTGATTTTCTTGAATTACTTAACTTAGATTTAAATGTTAATAACACAGCCACACCAGCAGAAATCAATCCAATCCAGGCTGCGCGACAGTTAATATAGTAAAGAAAAACCTGCATAGGAATTAGAAACAGGAAGATTGCCAAGCGATATAAAATTCTAGATTGAGTAAACAACGAAAAAACAACTAGTGGGACAGTTAAAATTAGAAACTCTGCAAAAAAATTCTGATTGTTAAAGGTCCCGTATATTTTATCTTTTGATCCTGAAGCGGGTTTAATCGAGCAAATAAAACCCCAAGCCCTCGTGGAAAAAAAACCTCCCACCGGAGAAATCAAATCTTTACTGGAATATTCCCGGTCAACCGGTTTTGGAATACCATTGTATTCGAAGCATCCAACTCCTAATTGAAATGCCACGGCAAAACCAATGAAAAAAATGGCTCTATTTAACTTTTTGGGCGAAAACTCAAGCCAGTCAAGGAAACTCTGGGCAATTAAGAAAAATCCCAAAACTGCTGCAAGATGCTTCCGGGCCGGAAGTGGATTAAAAGCCATGAAACTATTAAAGAACAAATAGACAAAGAAAAGAATAACAAAAATCCGTGTTTTGGAATATGAAGCTCCTGAAAAAAGGCTTCTACCTGAAAAAAAATTCTGAAGTTGAACTGAAATAATAAAAAACATTCCAAAAAACAAAGAATAATATTCAGTACAAAGCCTGGGATAATCGTCGATTTCATTTTCACGGAATATCATTGGAAGAAAAATCGTGAGCAATAGAAGAAAATCAGGAAGCGACGCAAGAATTCCCAGGAATTTATTTTTGACAGCTGAAATTCCCAGAACTCTTGGCAAATCCTGTTTTGAAGTCTCTGTAATTTGGGTATCGATTGTCATTTGTGCATTTGGTGAAATTGACATTATTTAGTTCCAGTTTGTGAGCGTAAAAAGGTTAAACCTGCGGAAGCTTGGCTTTTCTCAAAACCCTCTGGCATTTTTTTTAATAGTTCTTCCAGGCGAGACAATGCCTGGCTATTTCTACCAGTTTCAGATTCCACTTTTGCGAGACGATAAGAAGCCGGAAAGCAATCAGAATAGTTTTTTAAAACATAGTTGTACAATTCTTCGGCTTTATCAAATTTTTTCTGCTTCTCGAATAAAAGCCCAATATCAAGAAAATCTTTAAAACCACTTTTTTTTATTCCTTCAAGCACTGAAAAATATTGAAAAGCTTCTTCCGGATTTTCTCTAATTATGGCTACCATTCCCAACCCTTTGATCGCCTCAGGGTTATTTTTATCCAATTCATAAGCCTGACAATACAATTTTTCGGCAGCATAAACGTTATCCATCATTAACTGTCCAAATGCAACCTCGACCAGCTCTTCAGCAGTCGGTGGCTCGGGCTTAGGAATTCCCTGAAAAAAAAAGAGACAAATAATTAAGAATAATGGAACGTTTAAGCGCTTCAGCGTATTAGTGTCAATTTCAGAATTTAGATTTATCACTTATAGATCTCGCATCATTTTAAGGGGATTAAATTCAGCTTTTTCAAAATTACCTGGTCCATGGTTGTGAAAATTTTCGCAATACTGATAAAAGTAAAATTTATAAAAATGGGCTGCACAAATTCGGTACAATGTCGAATAAAACTCGAATGACGGAGATACTTCATGCCGGCTTCCCGATAACCAGGCTGGATTCAATTTGGGAAACCAGTTTATCGATAATCTCATCCACAGAAATTCCTTCTGCTTCACCTTCGAAATTCAGGATTAACCGATGCCTCAAGGCTGGTTTACAAACAAGCTTAATCTCCTCAAAAGAAACATGATTCCGACCACGAAGGAACGCCATGGATTTTGCGCCAAGTGCTATTGCTTGAAGGCCCCGGGGCGAACTGCCATATGCAACATAACGTTTAATTTGTGGGGGAGATGATTGGTTTTTTGGATGAGTGGAAGAAATAAGCTGTGCAATTGCTTCCCGCAGATGTTTCGCGATGGGAATTTCTCTGATTGTTTTTCGGCCCTCGAGCAACTCACCGCCACCCAACATTTTCAATAGTTCCGGTTCTTCATTTCCAGTGGTCTTTTCAAGAATATTTTCCAGCATTTCTTTTGTCGGAGAATCAATGAGAACTTTGAAAAAGAAACGGTCTAACTGAGCTTCAGGTAAGGGGTAAGTCCCTTCCATTTCGATGGGATTTTGAGTAGCTAGGACAAAAAATGGCTTGGGAAGAAGATGTGTTTCGCTCCCGGATGTGACTGTTCCTTCGGCCATCGCTTCAAGAAGAGCGGATTGAGTCTTAGCAGTCGCACGATTAATTTCGTCAGCGAGTACAATATTCGAAAAAATCGGACCCTCCTGGAAAACGAAACTTTTTCGATTCTTTTCATCTTCCTGAATTATTTGGGTACCAATAATATCAGCGGGCATGAGGTCAGGGGTAAATTGAATCCTTTTGAAGCTCATTTGAAGAATTCTTGAGAGGGTTTTTACCAAAAGAGTTTTACCTAGCCCGGGGACACCCTCCAAAAGCACATGTCCTCCGGCAAAGATGGAAACCAGAACCGGATCAATCACGTTCTCATTTCCAATTATGACTTTTCCGATTTCACGTTTAAGATTGATAAGAGAGATTCGGCTGATTTTTTCTACTTTATCAAGCTTCTCAGGTTCTTTAACCATTTTTTTGATTCTGTTTCATCAGGGTTTAAGCGGCTTTATTGCGCCAATGACATTTTTTAAGAAATTGTCATAAACGGTATCCCGGTCGGTAGGTAAAAGGCATTGCACAAAAAGGACTGTTTGTGATGCCAGACAAATATAGTCCTTTTGGACGAATGGCCTTCCAAAAGCTTCAAGTCGCCATTTCATTCCCCAACATTCCCAGATTCCATCTGAAAATGAAGCAGGATCAGAAACGCCTTTCAGTTCTAACTCAGAATTTTTCAAAATTCCTTTGGTTCTGTTATCGGAATATTCCTTTGCCAGAACATCCCCATTTTCATACCATTCTCCCAGGAGGAAATCCATTCTTTCACCTAGAGGCCCCGTCATAGAAAATTTTTCTGGCTCTTTTTTGGTTGGTTCCTGGAAGAGCCATCTCTGGGGAACTTTGAGTTTATAGCCGAGAGATTCAATATTTTTCCGTTCAAAACCTCCACCAAACAAATAAGGTAGTTCAAGCTTGCTTGTGGAAATGCTTGATAACAAAATGAACAAAACAATTATAAATCCAACCCAGGAGATCAATTTGGCAAATAATCGTAAAATAGAAAATTTCAAAAAAACTCTTGCTGTCAAACCTGAAAGGAATCCGCCAATCATTCCACCAATATGGGCGCTATTATCAACACCTTTTTCGAAGAAGCCAATAAGAATATTCAGGAAAATAATAAAAAATAGCGCTGACAATTTGCTACCAGGACCCAGAATCCTGGGCTTTTTTTTCTGAAATAGTTCAAGCGCAGCTGAAGCCGTTAACAGGCCAAGAATTGCCCCGGAAACTCCTACAGAGATTCCAGGATGAAAATAGACCGTTGCAATGCTTCCGGATAATCCTGAAATCAGGAATATCCCCAGAAAAATGCTGGTTCCGGTTCGAGCTTCAAGTGAAGGACCAATGTAGTACAAAGCCAGAATATTCATCAAAAAGTGAATCCAACCCATGTGCAAAAAAAGGCAAGAAAAAAGTCTGAAGTAGTCGCCATTTTCTACGAGAATTGCATTGTTAGCGCCAAAAGTAACTAAATCCCCGATATCAAAAAGATTTCCCATAGCTCGAGAAATTCCGAAACTCAGAGACAAAAGCAGAATCAAAGAATAAGTGGCAATAACAGGACCTTTTATAGGTTCCTTTCGAACAGTGAACTTTTGAAGTTTTTCGAGAAAAATCGTATGATTTTTTTGTTTAATTTCTTCAAGTTTAGGGAAAACTTCTTTCAAGAATCGCTCATGACGTTGGTTCAATTCTTCATATCTTGAACGAATTCCTCCCTGCCAATTTTCAGGGAAGAACTCAAGTTCCTGTGAATTTAATATCGTTCGCAGGATTCCCAGACCTTCTTCGCATTTCCCTGAATTATAAAGAGTTACACCGTTCCAGAATTCTTTTATCAATGGAGGCAAAGAAGGCAAATCCTGATTTCCAGGTTTAAGAAGGTTTTCAAAATCTTCTTTCCAACCGAGAAACGAAAAAAGAAGCAGTCTTGAAACAACTACACTGTCAAGAAAGTATTTATTTGTCTCAGTTTGCACTTTTTCTTCAAGCGCAATCTGAAGTTCAATTGCTTGTTCAAATCTTTCCGTTTCAAGCAAACTGCGAGTGATAAATATCATTTCTTCAGAAGACAATTCACTAATTTTCACATTGGGAGGGAATAAGCAATCGATAATACCCTGGAATTTCCTCTGATTAATATATACCTGAGCAAGACAAATTCGCGTTAAACTTTCAAACGGCTCACCGCGTCCAAGGAGTAATAGGATATTTTTCTCGGCAACAGCAGGATCAAGACTAAATGGTTTAACCGCTCGTGCCAGCTCAAGAATATGGTAGTTCATCGCGCTCCAGGCAAGAAGAGATTTTACCTTCGCCGGCCATTCAAGTTCGTCAAAACGTTGTTCAAAAAGCAAAAGCTCAATTCTTTTTTGGAGAATATAGGGAAGTATCACAAACAAAAAAAGCAGGAAAACAGAAATAAGTATTGATTTGGAACCATCTTCATCGTATTTTAACGAAAACAACATGAAAAACAGAACCAAAGAAAGTTGGAAAAGATAAGCCTTATAAACTCGGACGCCTTTAGAGATCAGGGAAAAAATCATAAAGGCAACATTTGCGATTAAAAAATACATGAGAAGTTTATATGAAAGATCCATGGGTAAATGTTAAACTATTGAGTGGTAAAATGTAAAGAATTGGTTATAAAGGAAAGAAAAATACCTTTTTATCATTTGGATTAAGAAGGGCCATCAAGGTGCAAGTGTTAAGCTAAGTTAAAGGAATCCCGTGGAATAGAAAAGTTTACCCTTTAAGAAAAGAGAAATTTGTCCGATTAAAACATCTTGCAAAAAAGGTTTAGAGCTACAATAACCCTATTTGAGTGCAATTAATAATTATGGATGAAAAAGTTACAATAATAGGATCCGAAAATAAGTTTTTCTCCTTCAACTTTTCCGAATTTTGGAAATATCGTGAAATGATTTGGTTAATTGGGTGGAGAGACATTCAGCTTCGAGTAAAACAAGCTGTTTTGGGGTTTTTATGGATAATACTTCAGCCCTTGCTTCCCACAATAACCTTTTTTTTTATTTTTGGGGTTTTTGGAAATATTCAAAAAGCCAATCAGGAATACTTTTTAAAATTGTTCTGTGGAATGGCGATTTGGAATCTTTTTTCCAAGATTATTGTCAGAAATACCGGTTGTCTTGTTTCTAACGCCACTTTGATTTCCAAAATTTTTTTCCCAAAATTAGTTATTCCCATCGCTGATGTCTTTCCAGCGTTTTTTGATTTTCTGATTTCGCTGGTTTTGATCATTTTTTTAATTTTTTTCTTTCACCTGGATATTACCATTCGATTTCTATTCCTTCCTTTTTTCATTTTGATAACTATAATTCTAGCGTTAGCTTTTGGGCTACTTTTTTGTACCATCACTGTTTTCTTTCGGGACTTCCTAAATGGTATAACCTTCCTCCTGCAATTGTGGATGTATGCATCTCCGGTAATTTATGATTTTTCAATGATTTCAGAGAAATGGCATTTTGTATTATATTTAAACCCCGTCTCATCTTATATTGAAGGTTTTAGATGGGCATTAAATCTGAACAGTTTCTTTTCCAAAAGAGTTTGTGTGCTTTCCACATGTTTTTCTTTTTGCATGTTCCTTCTTTCAATCTTAATTTTTAATTACTATGAAAAGTATTTTGCGGAAAAAGTATGAACGAAATTGCCATAAGAGTTGAGGGAATCGGAAAGAAGTTTAAAATTTTCCACGAAGTGGAAACAAAACGTTCTTTGCTAAAAAACTTTTTCCATAAAATTAAGAGGAAAATCTTCGCAACGCATTACGAAGATTTCTGGGCTTTAAGAAATATTTCATTTGAAATCAAAAAAGGTGACCGAATAGGTTTAATCGGCCCAAATGGCTCGGGCAAATCCACTTTGTTAAAAATTCTTTCCCGAATTTATTGCCCCACCGAAGGAAGGGTTACTATTTTCGGTAATATGTGTTCTTTCCTTGAATTGGAAGCTGGATTTCACCCGGACTTGACCGGAAGAGAGAATATCTTCCTAAATGGGGTAATTTTTGGGCAATCAATGAAAAAAATTCATGAACGTTTTGACGAAATTGTAAATTTTGCAGGGGTAAAGAAATTTATTGATATTCCAATAAAACATTTTTCAAGCGGAATGTTTCTCCGTCTGGGTTTTTCGGTTGCGATAAATTTAGTTGAACCGGATATTATAATAATGGATGAAACTTTCGCAGTAGGTGACCTCGATTTCAAAAAAAAGGTTTCCGAAAAAATTGATCATTTCGTTCAATCAGGTAAAACTTTTTTGGTTGTCAGCCATGATTTCGAACAAATTAGGAAAACCTGCTCAAAAATTATACATTTGGAAAAAGGGAAAATTATTTTTGAGGGCGGGCTTGAGGGGCTTGAAGGATGATTTCACCCCCAAGTCATTTAGCAATAGCGGTTCTTGATAATTTTAAACTTGAATTCGAGTGTAAATCTTGAAAAAACGTTACTTAATAACTACTGCTAATGAGTACACGTGGCCGATTGAGCAACCAGTTTTTTTCTTTGGTGAAACCCCCGGTTCAAAATTTATCATCAAAGCAGGCAGTCCCGAATGACATAGCACATTTTCGATAGGAGAAAATAAATTATAAATACTTTGTCAAGATTCCTTGGAGGAAAAATGGGACGCGGCCCAACTACAAAATATTATAAAGTTCTTAATCAAGATTATGTTGAAGGGACTCTTACCTGTTTAAAGCAGGCCACGATTAAAGAACAAATAAACAATGATTTTCCTTTGATTTTAAATATTGAACCTACAAATCGTTGCAATTTGAGCTGTTACTATTGCCCTCGTAAAAAAGCTGAAAAGGGTTTTGGGGACATGCCTTTCGAGGTTTTTCGAAGGATAATTGATGAAGCTTCACATTTTAAAAAACTAATTATGCTAAATCTTCACAAAGACGGGGAACCTTTTTTGCATGCAGATTTTTTTGAAATGGTCAAGTATGCGAAACAAAAAAATGTCGCCAAGACTGTACATTTGAACACTAATGCCCTATGTTGGACTGATTCAGTTATAGAGAATATTTTGAACTGTGGAATTGATGATATTACCCTTAGCATTGACGCTGCTAGACAAGAAACTTTTAGACGGTTAAAGGGGGTTGATTGCCTTGAAAGAATAGAAAGGCAAGTTAAGCGATTTTTTGAAAAGAGAAAAGAACTCGCCTTGAAACGACCTTTCGCTCGGGCAAAGATTATGGAGTTTGCCGGAATTTCCCGAGAAGAGATTCGGGAATTTTACGAAAAATGGGAACCAATTGCTGATATGGTACAAGTGACAGGGGTTCACTCCTGGAGCGGAGAAATCAAGAATATTCAAATTACCGATGAAAGAGCAGGTAAAAGGTTCCCCTGTGGATTACTCTGGTATTCTCTTGCAATTAATTGGAATGGAGAAGTAACGGTTTGTTCAGTTGATTGGAACACAGAGCTAAAAGTGGGGAATATCAGGAATCAATCTCTTACCGAAATCTGGAATTCTAAAGAAATTAAGAATATCAGAAAAGCCCATTTGAAAGCAGAATTCACTGATTATCAAGTTTGTGAACAATGCATAGTTTGGGTTTCCATTGGCGATTTAACAAGTTTTCTTAAGGAAAGAAAAGAGTTTTTTGAGTGATTTGAAATTTAGCAGCTGTTTTTCATCGAAGAGCCGTCTACGTTAACAATTTTTTTTCCTTTAGGTGATTACTAATTCATACTAAATGAGAAGAAGGACGCTGAAATGAAGAGAATTAAAAATTTTGCCAAAGGTGACCAAATCCAAAAAAGGCTGGAAGAAATGGTTCCCGGGGGGAGTCACACATATAGTAAAGGGGAAAGCCAATTTCCAGAACACGCCCCGAAGATAATCTCCCATGCAAAAGGTGCTTATTGCTGGGATATGGATGGAAACAAATTTCTAGATTGGGGCATGGGAATTCGTATTTCGGTCTTGGGACACTCTTATCCTGTAGTTGATGAAGCAGTCAAAAAACAAATTGATCTTGGGACAAATTTTACCAGGCCCAGCATCTTAGAATTTGAACTGGCGCAATATCTCACCAATCTCTGGCCTTGTGCTGAAATGGTTAAATTTGGGAAAAATGGCTCTGATGTAACTACAGCAGCAATAAAACTTTCCAGAGCCTTCACAGGGAGAAAATATGTTGCAGTGTGCAAAGACCATCCATTTTTTAGCGTTGGGGACTGGTTCATTGGCACTACACCGTGCAATTCAGGAATTCCAGAAGAGATAAGCTCATTGACCCTAAGTTTTGGGTACAATGACATCACCAGCTTGGAAACACTTTTTGCAAAATACCCAAAGCAAATTGCCGCAATAATTCTCGAACCTGTTAAAAATGACAAGCCAAAACCTGGATATCTTCAGCAACTCCGAAATATTACCTCAAGGGAAGGAACTATTCTAATTTTCGATGAAATAGTTTCCGGGCTTCGCTTCGATATCAGGGGGGCTCACCACCTATACAAAGTAATGCCTGACCTAGCCACTTTTGGGAAGGCAATTGCCAACGGTTATTCTTGTTCTGTCCTTGCGGGAAAAAAGGAAATAATGGAACTCGGCGGTTTACATCATTCAAAACCTAAAGTATTTTTGCTTTCTCAAACTCATTCTTCCGAAACAATTGGTCTCGCAGCGACATTGGCAACCTTGAAAGAATGTGAAAGAGTGAACATTAGTCAATATATCAACCAGATTGGCAAAAAACTGGTTTCAGGAGTTCGAGAATTAGCACAAGCTGAAAAAGTCCAAGATTTTGTTCGAGTAATTGGTTTTGATTGCAATCCTCAAATACTTTGTACAAAAAAAGATGGAACGTTTTGGCCGGAACTTCATACAAGTTTCCACGAAGAAGTAATTGCCAACGGTGTATTAATTCCTTGGACCAGTATTACTTATTCTCATACTGAAAATGAGCTGGAGATTACCTTTGAGGCTTTGAGAATGGGAATGAAAAAAGTTCAAAAAGCATTGGAAACAAGCACTGTGGAAAAATCTTTTTTCGGAAAAGCCATTAAGCCAGTTTTTCGTAAATATAACAATTTGTAAAATACAGTTTTGCAAAAAAAATAATGCAAAAGATGAGTTATAATTAGGATTATGCTTCAATTCGCAATAATAATTCCTGCCGTAAAGAAAAATGTAGCTTTTGCTGATGATCTAATTAAAAAATTGAATGGTATTACTTTAATTCAGCATGCGATAAACAAATCGAAACATTTAACAAATATTCAAAATATTTTTGTTGTTACAGATTCACAGGGGATCTCTTTAATTTGCGAACGAAACGAAGTAAAATACTTTTACCAACAAGATTTAAGGCTAAGCGAACCTGATATAATAGAAAGTCTAAAAACATTTCTTCTAAGTTTGAAAAGCTCCTATAATAATTTTTTAATTGTTTTTCCATACTGCCCCACCCTTTCCCACACTACGATTCAAAATGCATTTATCCAGTTTTCTCAATCAGATTATGACATTTTGCTTTCTGTAAAAGAAGAAAAAAAAAGAGTTTACAGAGAAATTCAAGCCGATGTTATAGAACTAATGTCTTCCGATGTTCAAGAATCCTTCCTTACAGAAATAAAGGGATTTCTGATTTTTCGCTCAACTTTAGTAGAAGGGGAGAAACGGCAATTAAAAATTGGAAAATATCTCCTTGATAATGAAACAGTTGAAATAAAAAATTATCAAGATTGGTGGATATGCGAGAAGCTTCTAAAAAAGAAACGAATTGTTTTCCGAGTTATCGGTTACCCAGAGGTCGGAATGGGGCACATTTTTCGTTCCCTTTCACTTGCCCACGAAATTACCGATCACGAAGTTTTGTTTGTTTGTGATGAGAAAAGCGCTCTTGCGGTAGAAACCATAGCTGTCTATGACTACATCATAAAAGAGTTTCCCTCTTGCACGATTGAGCAGGAAATAATTAACCTAAAACCAGATCTGGTCGTAAATGATATTTTAAACACCAAAAAAGAATATATTCTTAGACTCAAGCAAAAAGGCATCAAAACGTTAAATTTTGAAGATTTGGGACCTGGAGCCTCTTTTACTGATCTTACTATTAACGATCTTTATGAGAAGAATACAGCTGTTTCAAAAAATATTTTATGGGGCCCAAAATTCTTCTTTATCAGAGAAGAATTTTGCAACGCACGAAAGGGACGATTCAGAAAAGAGCCAAGAAGCGTTCTTCTTACTTTTGGGGGAACTGACCCTTCCAATATTGCTTTTAAAGTTCTGAACAGTCTTCTCTCAATTTTTCAGAGTTCGAAAATTGAAGTATATATTATCTTGGGGGAAGGCTACAGATTTAAGAATGATTTGTTGGAGTGGATAAAAAAACAAGGCTCTCCAAAAATCAATGTCTCTTTTGCTGTTGACGCCATATCTGGGTATATGGAAAAAGTCGACTTTGCAATTTGCGCCAATGGCCGAACGGTTTTTGAACTCGCACACATGCGCATCCCTGCATTAGTTTTTTCACAAAATGAAAGAGAATTAGAACATTCTTTTGCATCTCCAAAAAATGGTTTTATTCACCTAGGGTTTTGTAACGAGTCTTCGATTCTACAACTTCAACACTTTTGTCAACGCTTAATTTCTGAGCCTGATTTCCGCAAGGAACTGAAGGATAGAATGAAACGTCACAATTTTATTAACCGAAGAAAACGAATTGTTTCCCTTATCAATCAACTTCTTGAAAGTTCAAAATAAATTGTAGTATACTTGCATTAGTTTGATTTTTGCGATTTTTTTGATTTGCAGAACTTTCTCAGGTTGAAGTTTCAGGAATTTTTGAATTTGGCCAATGATCAAGAGGGCTAGCTAAATAGTCCCTAAAAACTCCTCTATTTTTCAAATATCGAAATACCAGAATCAATAAAAATCGGAGATTTTTGGAACACTCTGATGTGTAACTGATTAAATTTTCTTAAAAAAAGCGTAGTTTTAAAAAAAAATTGACTCCAGAAATTCAGCAACAAAGAATAAATTCATATTGATGTTGGCAATTAACCATACAATTCAAAAAAATCGCAAAAAATTATTTTTTCCAAATTTTCTGCACTTGCGTTGGTGCAGGTTTATAAGTCAAGTATTTTTACTTTTTTTCGCTGCAGCAATTTGATAAACACGAAGAAGTTGGAGTTAATTGTGATTAAATTAAAAGAAATAATTACAGGCAGCGGGTGTTCTACTTTGATGAAGTTTTGTCCCCCTTTTCTGATTGCGGAAATAGGGGTCAACCACGAATGTAAAATGGATCTTGCAATCCGCCAAATTGAAGAAGCCAGCGAAGCGGGTGCAAATGCTGTAAAATTTCAAACTTATCGGGCTGAAACTCTTGCTTCAGTTAATTCTCCCGCCTATTGGGATACATCAAAAGAACCTACCAATACACAATACCAGCTTTTTAAAAAGCATGACAAATTCTGGAAAAAGGATTTTGAAAAATTGAAGGAACACTGCGACAAAGTTGGGGTGGAATTTCTCAGTACCCCATTTGATCAGGAATCCGCAGTTTTTCTTAATGATTTAATGGAGGTTTTTAAAATCTCTTCCTCAGATATCACAAATAAGCCGTTCATTCAGTTCATAAGTGCTTTTGATAAGCCAATATTACTTTCAACTGGTGCTTCCACTCTTTCTGAAATTGAATCTTCAATTGAATGGTTCGAAAAAGCAAATCCATTTGCTTTAATGCACTGCGTTTTATGCTATCCAACGCCCGATGAGGAAGCCAATCTGGCTATGATCAAAGGCTTAAAGGCAAAATTTCCCGGAATTTGCATAGGTTATTCGGATCACACACTCCCTGGGGACATGAAAAATCTTGAAGTTGCCTTTCTGCTCGGAGCCACTATACTTGAAAAACATTTTACCCATGACAAAACCCTTCCCGGCAATGATCATTATCATTCTATGGATAAAACCGATCTGAAACTGTTGAAAAATAATCTTCAAAAAGTAATCTCAATTCTGGGATCTGAAAAAAAGCAGCCGTTAGATGCTGAAAAATCCGCTCGGGAAAATGCCCGGAGAAGTCTTGTTGCTTCTCAGTTTATTCCAGCTGGAAAGCAAATTGAGATTGGAGACATAACCTGGAAGCGACCAGCTCACGGAATTTCTCCAGCGGACATTGATCTGGTGCTTACGATGAAAGCTAATCGAAAAATTCAAAAAGATGAAATTCTATTTTGGAATTTCCTTGATTGAGTCGTAAGAACTATTAAAAGAAATTAAAAACCCTCATTAGATTAAATGATCACCTAAGAGTAACAGTGAACTTTCATTTTTTTGGGATTCTTAGAAAGGCAATGAAAAATTATCAAAAAAAATCGAATGTCTAACTTTGTAAAATAAAATGAACAAAAATTTCCCCGATCTTTCGAAAGCTTATCCTCCGAAAAGAACATTATGATCAAAATGATTAACCTTCCGCCAAAAAAATTACAAGATTTTTTAGTTGAGCCATCGCGAAGATCATTTTTTACGGCTGCGAATTTCGATCGATATAAACTTGGAAAATATTTCGAAAAACACAAATAATTGTATTTTATAGTTTTTTTGTCAAAATGACCATTTGCCAGAGAATATCATGAAAATAGGTGCCTTAATCCCCATAAGACTTGAATCCGAAAGATTGCCTGGAAAAATTCTAAAAGAGATCTGTGGAAGGTCTGTGTTTTCTCATCTTTTGGACCGTGTGTTTTCCAGTAAATTCCTGCTGCCAAAGGATGTAATCGTTTGTACCACTTTGAATCGATCAGACGATCTCATCGTCGAAGAAGCAACAAAAAATGGTGTTAGATTTTTTCGTGGAAGTGAAAATGATATTATTGACCGTTTTTGGGGAGCAGCAGAAGAAAATCAAATTGACATTTTTATTGAAGTTGATGGGGATGACCCGTGTTCAGAACCATCTTACATGGATTTTTGCGTGGAAGAACTGATCAATGACCGAGAATTAGGAATTGCCTTTTGCCAGGGTTTACCTTTGGGAATAGGGACCAAAGCTATTCGAACCGCTGCGTTGAAGAAAATATGGGATTCTCATTTGACTAATCGAAATGATACTGGATTTATTTATTATTTCACAAAAACTGACCTTGTAAAAAAGAAAGCTATTTTACCCAAACAAAAATCTCATATCAATGATAAGGCAAGATTGACCCTTGACTATGAGGAAGACCTTATTTTTTTTAACAATCTTTTTAAGAACTTATATCACGAGGGAAAAATTTTTGGAATAGAGGAGATTATCCAACTGTTAGATATCAAACCGGAATTGGTTGAGATTAATGCTTTCCGTTCCAAAGATTTCTGGAAAAGGACAACTGAAAGAGCGTTGCTAGAATTCCGAACTGTTGAGGGAAAAACTGAAAAGATAGAGGCTTAAGAATGAAAATAGCAGTTATCGGATTGGGTTCCATGGGAAAAAGACGAGTAAGAGACCTTTTACGGTTAAATTGCGAAATTGTTGGGTTTGATATATCTGAAAAAAGAGCTCGGGAAACACAAGAAATTTATAATATTAAGTTCCTTCCTTCTTTCGAAAAAATATTGGACGAAAAAGTTCAAGCAGTAGTTATATCAACTCCACCAGATATTCATTTTGAATACTACAAAAAATGTTTTAAAAACAAAATATCTTTTTTCAGCGAAGCCAATATATTTTGTCCGAACGAAACCTGGTTTTTGGAACAAGAGAAAAGTTCAGGAGTGAGAGCCTTCCCATCTGCCACATGGAGATCTCATCCCATTTTTCATATGTCAAAAGAAATTTTGGAAAGAAACGGAATGGAAAAAGTCAATTCTGTTCATTATCATTACGGGGGGTATTTACCACTTTGGCATCCCTATGAAAATTATTGGGATTTTTATGCGGGGAAAAGAAAAACTTCTGCAGCCAGAGAAATGGTACCTTGGGAATTGGAATGGTTATGCTTCGTTTTTGGAAAGGTTGAAAGTGTTCATGCCATTCACGGCCAATTTTCAAAGTGGAAAACTGATATTGATGATTCATATTTTCTGCATTTAAAATTTGAGTCTGGCTTAAAGGGCACTCTAAACATTGAATTGCACCAAACAGCCCCTTTTAGAATTGGTCGAATATCCTGTCAAAATCTTGCCCTAACTCTCGATCTGGCAAAACATGAAATCCAACGATATGACTTGGAAACCGATTCATGGAAATTTCTTAAAATGCCCGGTACAAAAACACTGAATTCATTCAATTTTGAAGAAATTTACTTCCGGGAAATGGAAAATTTTCATTCAGCGCTTTTAGGAAAAAACCTGTATAATAAAACCTGGCAAGAAGAACGGCATCTTTCTGATATACTTTTTGCTGCGGAAGAAAGCTCAAAATGCGGCTCTTGGATAAAAATAGACGATATAAAGAATTCCTATGACGGCCAAAATTGGTAATTTTTTTAGTTCGGTTTATCGGATAGTGGAATGCGCGAATGAGAAGGTTGTTTTTATCTGTTATTCCGGATGATTTTTCAGTTAAGCATGATGTAGTTTTAGGCCCTTGGTGTTTTCTCGAAAGAGAGGAATCTTTCCCCAATTGGGAAAATTTGAATTTTTCACCAGATCCGTTCTCTACACCTCAAGAAATGATCCAAGCTACCCAACAATGCATTTTTTTGACTGAGACCCTACTTCCTTTTTTCTCCCAAATTCTTAATGGAAGAAACTCAATTAAATTTTCCCAGAAATTTTGGAGGGTATTGCTTTTTCCATGGCTATTTCAACTAATTGAAAATACCTGGGAAAGGGAACTCCGGATCCAAAAATTTTTTGAAGACCATCCTCAAGAACCGTTCGAGGTAACTCTTGTTTCGGATACCATTGAATGGAACTTTTTGAACACTGCAGACTTTGATAATTTCACTCTTTCACCCGTTTTTGAATGGTGGCTATTTTCAAGAATACTCGAAAAATATGACATTTCGTCCTGGAAAGTCAGCTATGTGGCAGTAAATATATCCCCCACTGTAAATCCCCCACCCCTGGAAAAACCTTTGAAATTTTTTTTTCGGGAAAAAATTTTTTCCCGTTTTTTTCAACGATGTAATAAGGTTTATGGGTTTTCCTGGTGGGTTTCTGTTTTGTTTTCAATTTTTCTTTCTATCAAACCTCCACAAAAAAGAATAAACATCAAAAAAACTGGTTTATTAAAACCCAGCTTAAATCTGAATTCAAGAATGGATTTTTTCAAATTGGGGATGAAGACGCTTCCAAGAATTTTTCTTGATATAAAACCTCTTTTGCCTAATCCAAAAAGAGGCAAAAAAGGAAAATTACAATTGATTGGACCACTGCTTTTCAATTCCGAAAAAGATAAAATCAAGATCGCCTTCTCTGAAGAAAAAGGAGAAAACGTTATCGTCACTCAACATGGTGGTGGATACGGAACATCCCAAATTTTTCCTATAGCTTCAGAAATAGAATTCAAACATTTTGCCTTCCTAAGCTGGGGTTGGAGAAGACAAGAAGATTATTTGGGAAACATTATCCCTCTTCCTTCTCCTTTTTTATCCCAATTTTCTGGGAAGCACAAAAAGCGAAACGAAGTTTTAATCGAAGTTGGAAACAAAATGAACTTATTTCTTTTTAGGCTCCAATCAAATCTTCTTCAATCAAATGAACAAATTCGTTATAGAAAAAGCAAAGAACAATTTTTCAATCAAATTTCTCCCCATATTTTCCGAAACACCTTATACAGACCCTACCCCGAGGGGCCGGGTTGCTTAAAAGATATTTCCTTTTTCAAGAGAAAATTCCCAAATCTACAAATTTGTGAAGGAAATTTGCATTCTCAATTATTGGAATGTAAACTGGCTGTAATTGATCATCCGGGAACAACTTTGAATATTTCCTTGGCAGCAAATTGCCCAACAATTTGTTTCTGGGAACCAAAAGCTTTTCACATGTGTCGGCAATCAAGCCATCTTTTTGAAAATTTTAAAAAATGTGGAATCCTCTTTGAGAATGGCGCTTTGGCTGCAAGAAAAGTAAATGAAATTTGGGAAAACGTTCAAGATTGGTGGCAAACCAAAGAAATTCAAATGGCCCGTTTGGATTGGTGCCATCAATACGCTCTTACAAGTAAGTTTTGGTGGATTGATTGGATTAAATTTCTTTGGAATCTTTAATTTTCAAATATTCCCATCAAGGCTAGGTAAAATAGATTTCAACCGTCAAACCAAAAGGGAAAGACTTTGGAAATTTCGGTTTAAATATGGCTTTGCGGGATGGCTTTTGGATCTTAGTTGTTAAACTTTCATTATTTCGAAAAGCTAAAATAATCCTATACCATATAAATGGCATATTAACGGAAGGAAATGGTTGTGAAAAATATGAAAAACATCGCAAGATGAATGTTCCAACCACTTTCAAAAACTAAACGTAAGATTTAGCATTGCATCAATCAATGAAAATGATTTATATTTAGAAAAAGCTTGGCTGATGCATAAAACTGGTTGATGATTATTGCGAATTCCATCTTGGAAAAGCTTTCTTGAAATTTTATCAGTTTTTGAATGAGAAACCAAATATTATTGAGCGAAATCTGAGGCAATTTTAAAAGGCTAGGCAGTCAATTTATCCGGGGAGCTGAGATGATAAAACTTCCAGACAATAGTAAAATGTATGAATATGAGACTTTTTTCCATTTGACTTTGGACTTAAGCCGACTTGGAAAATTCGCTGCACACTATGAAGCCTTTAAAATGGTCATGGATATCCCCGGGGAAATCGTAGAATGCGGAGTGTTCAAGGGGACATCGATTGTCAGATTTGCCATGTTCAGAGAACTTCTAGCCAATCATGCGGCAACAAAAATAATCGGGTTTGACGTTTTCAGTGATGAATATCCTGACACGAAATTTGAAGAAGACAAGGCCCAGCGAGAACACTGGATAAAAACAGCCGGTTCAAGCTCCATTGACATCAAACAATTAGAAGCAATCTTCCATGACAAAGGAATAAAAAACTTTGAGCTGATTAAAGGGGATGTCCTTCAGACAATACCTGAGTATATCAAAGCAAGGCCGTTTTTAAAGATTTCTCTTCTGAATATTGATATCGATTTTGTAGAATCAACAACATGCGTTCTTGAAAACTTTTACGATCATGTTTCCAAAGGCGGTATTATCCTGCTTGATAATTATGCCGCATTTCACGGTGACACAAAAGGAATAGACGATTTTTTCAAAGGCAAAGATGTTCAGATAAGAAAATTTCCATTTGTAACCCGGCCTTGTTACATAATTAAAAACAGTTGAGCCCATGTGAAAGCAATTATCCTTGCAGCAGGAATTGGAAGCAGGCTGAAAGACGTTTCAAATGACCTTCCAAAACCATTATTTTCAATAAACGGTAAAAGTTTACTGCATTATATGCTGGAAGCTATTTCTCTTTCGGGTATCAGAGAGGTTACAATAGTTACGGGTTATAGGCATGACTTAATTTTCAATACTTTTGGAAATTTTTTCAACAACTTGAATATAACTTATGTTGTAAACGGAATCTATGATAAATCAGGCAGCATGCATTCTCTTGCACTAGCCCTCGAAACCCCCTCAGATTGCATGGTTTTTGATGGGGACTTGGTATTTAATCCGCATATTGTTCGTGAGCTGTTTAATTATTCCGAAAAAAATACAGGTATTGTTTTACCTTGCAGCGGCAACGGCGATGAGGTTTTCACTGTATTAGACGAAAACAACATAATCACTTATCTAGGAAAACAACATCCAGGAATTCCTGTTAAATACGAATACGCAGGTATCACCAAACTTTCAGGTCAGTTTACTGAATTACTGATTAATCAATATAAACAGTCCGGAAATCTTAAAGAACAGTATGAAACAGGAACGATTAGAACTGGATTATCAATACCTTGGCACGGATTGGCAATAGAATCCGGAATGTGGTCTGAAATCGATTCAAAAAGCGATATCGAACGAGCAACACAGGTAATCACCACTTACTGGAAAACATCGGAAAAATTAACGTAGGACTGCCTTCATGCATACTCATTCAAAACTTCAGATATACGCCTACCACCTGGATATAATAGGGAAATCAAGTATTCCTTTTCCACAAGCCGATCCAGCGGTAATTGAATACAGAAGAAAATGGGAACAGAACCCAAGGCAATTCATTGTATCTGATTTTCCGCTTCATCTGGACATAGAAGTTTCCGGTCGATGTAATCTCATGTGTCAGCACTGCATAAGGCACTCCAGGAGAACGAACATCGGAGATATGGAGTTTGACCTTTTCAAAATGATAATTGATCAGGGAATGGAAAATGGTTTATGTTCCATAGATCCTGACTGGCTTGGGGAATCATTTCTCAACCCGAGACTGATTGAAATGATCACCTATGCAAAACAAAAGGGGATCTTGGATATAAGGATCAGCACCAATGGAGTTTTGATCAATAAGGAGATGTCCCACAAAATTATCGAAAGTGACCTGGATCGAATTATTTTCTCTATTGATGCAGCATCCCCTCTGACCTATCAAAAAATAAAGGTCGGCTCGGACTTGGAACTGGTACTCAAAAACATTGAATTTCTGACAAATGAAAAGGAAAAACAGGGTATCAGAAATCCTGAAATTATTGTCCAAATCATAGATCAAAAGCAGACCCATGAAGAACTTATGGCATTTATTCATTACTGGCGAACCAGAGCTGATATGGTCAGGATATCAATTTACCAAAGCCCCGATGGTAATCCCAGAGATAAGAGAAGAGCTCAAAATAAGCCTGAAAGTATCTTTCCATGTCCACAACTCTGGCAAAGGCTTACAATTGCCTGGGATGGCACCGTATACCCTTGCACTGGTGATAATGCCTGTAGATTCCCTCTGGGAAATGTAAAAAAAGACAGTATTAAGAATATTTGGCATGGCGAAAAAATGACTTCTTTGAGGCGCATGCATATAAATTATGAGGCTGACGATCTTGACCTATGCTCTCATTGCGACCTGAATAAAATACCCAGGGAAGTAAATACTTACAGAAACCCTACTGGAGAAAATCAATCAAATGAACTGTGAACCTAATAGAGATAACGGCATTTCCCTTGGTATTGGCTCTACCGCAAACTGCAACCTCAACTGTGGGCACTGCTATTCACGACCCCTCAGAGGGAACACCCTTACATATTCTGAATTTGAAGATATCATTGAAGGAAAAAACAAAAAAATCCATTCAATAAATTTCGGAACCGGTGAGAACATTCTTAACCCTGAATTTTTAGACATGGTCGATCTCTGCTGCAAAAAGGGGATCAGGATGTCAGTTACATCCAATGGCTACACCATAGGACAAATGGATGAAGCTATTCTAAAGAGATTTAATGATGTTGACATTTCACTGGATTTTCCAGATGAGATTGAACAAAATACTTTTAGAAAAGGTGCATCCTGGAATTTTGTTGATGAAGCCATAAAAAAATGTCAGAAACTCCGAATTGAATTCAGCATTACAACTGCCTTGATGAATATCAATTTTAAACAAATTCCAGGCCTGTTGCAGAGGGCGGCAAAAGAAAACTGCAACTTGAGAGTAAACATCTTCAAAACAGTACCGAAGGCTGGAATATTTGAATTCAAGCTTAGTTACGATCAGTTTTGGGAGGCAGTTGGGCTACTTTTCACACATGGAAACCTTATAAGCTGTTCAGAACCGATCATCAATGCGATGTTAAACATAATACCCGCAGTATCTCAATCTCCATGTGGACTTGAAAGCCTTAGAATTCACCCTGATGGGGAAGTCATGCCCTGCGTGTATTGGATAAACAGCAACGAAACGATAACCCTTGGTGATGGCAGGGCAATTCCTGCCGAATACTGGACAAAAAGCACTGTCCATATTGAAGATCTCAAGGAATCCTTTGCCCCTGCCTACGAAAATGAAAGCTTCAAAAGAATCCGGACGATTCCTGAATTCTGTAGAAAACAATGCGACAAGGTTGATGTCTGCGGTGGTGGTTGCGCCGGCCGGCGCTACCTTAACGGATTATTGGATGAACCGGATGAGTATTGTCCCATTTACCGCAAACTTGATATTCCCAAGATTGAAGTAATCAAGTCCCAGGACCAAAAAGATCTTATCCATTCTTCTTATCTATGTACACTGATTTTTCAAGGGCGGAAATAAATGGACAATTATAGATTATCAGAATTTGTCAGAAGATTTGATAAAGGAAATTATTCTGCACTCTTTAATGGACTTACCCTTCAAAAAATTTATTCAGAAAAAAATTACCTTGATTCAATGATACAATCCGCACAGAATTCGGAAAGCCCCCTGCGCCGGCATGGATTCTGCACCACACCTGAACAAGATAATCAGAGATATCAGATTCTCAAGTCCGGTACAGGTCACATAGGCATTAAAAACATAGTAATGCTTGTTGACAACAGGTGCAATTATAGATGTGACTATTGTCAAATTGAAGAAAACATGAATGAAAGTCAGATGAGCCATTCCATGACTCTTGATACTGCTGAAAAGGCCCTGGATCTTTTTGAAGCAAATATCAAACCTGATGACAAAAAAACAGTTTCTATTACTGGCGGAGAGCCCCTGATGAATATCCCCGCCGTAAAGTATATTCTGGAACGTGTAATGAAAATCAAAGGATCAAGAGTTATTATTTTTACAAATGGTTCATTGGTTACAAAAGAGCTGGCCGACTTTTTTGCAAGAACAAAGGCCCTTATGCTTGTATCGCTGGACGGCCCCGCTGAAGTACATAATAAGTTCCGGGTTTTTAAAAATGGCACTGGAACATTTGAATCCTCCCTGGAAGGGTACAAACTTTTAAGGGACGCTGGCTGCAAGACAGGTATTTCCGCCGTTACAGGAGTCCACAACATAGAAAAAATTGATGAGGTGATAGATTATTTCGTAAATCTTGGAATCTCGAGCCTCGGTCTGAATTTTGGTCACCACTTGCTTGAAAAAGATAATCACACAGCCATCACAATGGAACAATATGCCGATTTCCTCATCAAGGTATATCTTTCCTTCAGGGAAAGAGGAATATTTGTAGAAAATATTTCCCGATTTATAGAACCTTTTACCCAACAAGTGCCAAGATATAATGAATGTCAGGCTCAAGGGCGGGGCTTCTGTATTGATTCCAGAGGAAAAATAGGAGTCTGTAAGAGTCTTTTAGTATCAGATAAAATATCCAAAGCTGCTGATGAAGTTAACAGGGATATTTCAAAAGAGACTGAATTCATTAAATGGGCGAGAAGGTCTCCGTTTACTATGGAAGAATGTAATAAATGCAGTGCAATAGGAGTCTGTGGCGGGGGTTGTACCTATGATGCTTTTGCTGCAAACGCAGGAAACATAGAAAAAATTGATAAGAGACTGTGTGATTTTTCCAAAAAGATCCTGGAATTCTTGATCTGGGATCTGTTTGAGGAAATCAAACATAAAATGAATTCACAAGAATTCGTTATTCCGGATATTTCCGAACAAATAAATAGATTCCAGAGGTTCTATGATCCTGAAAATCAGCTCCAGAGGTCAGTGGGTCATGAAAAAGATGCCTGACCGAAAATGATATAACAAAGGGAGAAAAAGGAAAATATGGCCAAAATAAACCCAATAGCCAAAGAGATTCCATTTTATCTGACCAAACAAATTTCTGAAGGAGCCGCTGCAGAACCAGGTGCAGTTAATCTCAGCCGAGGACAAGCCGGATTTCTACCATGCCAAAAGATATATGATGAAGCAAAGAGGATTATTTCCAGGGAGGATAAAACTATCTTCCGGTATGAAAAATCCGCAGGTGCCAAGGATCTGAGAAAATCAATCGCTTCTTGGTATGGGCGGATGTTTGATCTGGAGGTTAATCCTGCCTCTATTGCTGTAACTGTTGGAGGCACAGGTGCAATTAGTCTAACCTTGCAGACCTTTACAAAATTTGGAGATCAAATTGTAATACCTGATCCCTCTTATCCGTTTTACACTCTTTCAGCAGCACATTCACTGGACGGAAGAGATATTACAAGACTTCCGCTTGGTTTCAATAAAGTATCCGCAAATAACCTCAGGCCTTTGATCAAAAATAATATGCAGATGCTGATTCTTACTTCACCTCATAACCCAACAGGTTTTATTTATGATAAAGAAACACTCACAGGGCTTGTGGACCTTGCAGAGGAAAAAGATTTTTTCATTATGTATGACGAAAATCATTTTCCTGAAATATATGACAAAAAGAAACATCTTCCAGTGCATCTTTTTGATAGGAAAAGAAAATTTTCAATTATGTTGGGAAGTCTTGCCAGACTGGGATTACAAGGTGAAAGAATCGGTTGGGCAGTTCTTCCTGAAAGTCCTGATATTACTTCAACATTCATAGCACAGAGTCCATTCACCTGTACAAGAGCTCAAAGACTTGCCAGGTTTGTTCTGGATAATTATGAAAATTTAGAGTTTGGTAGGGAATTTCAGATATATGAGGAAAAGAGAAACTGGTTGATACCCAGGCTTAATGAGCTTGAAGGTTTTACATGTCCCATGCCTGAAGGAACTAGTTATGCATTCCCGAATATCAGAAGGTTTGTAGAAGCACACAAAAAGAAGCTTATGGAAAAAGTAAGGTTGGAATCTAAAAAAAGAAATATTTCTGAAGAAGAAATTGAGTTGTCAATGAGATATAATTCCATCCTAGTGTACAAATACATGTTATATCATGCCGGGGTAGGTTGTGTACCAGGAATTGCCTACGGTCCGAACAGTGATGATTATATCCGACTCACTTTTTCAGCAGATAAGCAGGAACTGGAAGAGGGGTTTTCAAGACTAAAAGAAAGACTTTTCGCACTGTAATATCATTTTCTAACAAATGAGGGCATTTATGATTAAAAGAAATATACTTCTTAACCCCGGGCCTGCTACAACTACTGACAGTGTAAAGATGGCACAGGTGGTACCAGACATTTGTCATAGGGAAAAAGAATTTGTAAATATCGTCGACTCAATTATCAGTGACCTTACGAAAATAGCTGGAGGAGATGAAAATTATACTACAGTATTAATTGGGGGCTCTGGCACATCTGCTCAAGACGCGGTAATTAACTCAGTGGTGGATAAAGATCACAAACTCCTCGTAGTTAATAACGGAGCATATGGCGAAAGAATGTGTAAAATTGCTCAGGCATATTCCATTCCGTATGTTGAAATTACCTGTGATTGGGACAAACCACCTGTACTTGACCAGATTGAAAGCGCATTAAAAAATGACAGATCTATTAAGTTTGTCGCTGCGGTACATCATGAAACAACCACCGGGTTACTGAATCCAGCAAAAGAGATAGGAACAATAGCAAAAAAGTACCACTGTGTGTTTATTCTTGACACCATCTCAAGTTTTGCCGGCATCCCATTTAATATCAAGGAATATAACATTGACTTTATGATGGCTTCAAGTAACAAATGTATTCAGGGGATGCCCGGTTGTGCGTTTGTCATTTGCAAAAAAGAGGAATTGGAAAAAACAGCGACCAATCCACCAAGATCCTTTTATTTAAACCTTTTCAATGAGTATAATACGTTCTTAAAGACTCATGAAATGAGATTCACGCCCCCAATTCAGGTAATATATTCTCTCAGAAAAGCAATAGATGAATTTTTTGCAGAGGGTGGCGTGGAGGCTAGATATAGAAGATACTCCCGAAGCTGGGAAACGTTGGTAAAAGGTGTTGAAATGCTTGGTTTTAAAAGGCTTCTCAAAGATGAATGGGAAAGCCATATATTGACAACATTTATTGAACCGGATCATCCGAACTATGATTTTAAAAAACTCCATGATCTTCTCTTTGAAAGAGAGTTTACAATTTACCCAGGAAAGATTGGGAAAATGAAAACCTTGAGGTTGGCTAACCTTGGGGCAATTGATTTCCGAGATATTGAAAATTTTCTGAAGGAATTGAAAGATGTGATGTTCCAGATGAACCTTTCACTTAAGTAGGACTTTTAGACAGCTTTACAGGGAGTCTAGAAAACAACATTTTAAAAGGGGAAAAAAATGCAGAAGGAAAAAAACATGTTGGTACTGGAGACTCCGCCTTCAGAATTTGAAAACCAACTCATGGAATTAAGACGACAGTTTTTGCGCACAAAAGAAAGGGAACTTGCGGAACAGTTGGCTGAAGTAACAATGGATCTTAACTCTTGTTTGCCCAAATGGAATCTCCAGAACCCTGAACGCAACTCCTGCCTTTCAAATGAAAGTATCTCAGATATTTGTAAAACCAACTTTTCGATTCTTAAAGACGCTGGGTATTCCAACTTAACAGAAATGATAGACCATGAGGCCTCAATAATTAAGAATGCCAGGATCTGCAAGCTATCTCAAGATTCTGATCAGAAATTAATCAATAACAGATTAAGTCATAATGATGGAACAGGGCTGAAACACGCCCTTAGAAAAGGTGCAGTCGCAGTAACCACAAATCCCTCTATTTTCAATAAAACCATAAAAAGATTCCCAGAATACTGGGGTAAAAAACGTGACGAAATCAAGAAAAAATTCCCCTCCTACACCTTGGATCAAATGGCGGCAAGGATTTACACCGAAGTAGTACTTGAATCAGCTCGCATAATCAGACCCATCTTCAATTTTGGAAACAAAAATTTTGGCTATGTAAGTTTGCAGCTAAATCCAAACATCTCAGATAATTCGACAGCGATGATAAACGAAGCGGAGATGATTTTCATTTGGTTGAAGGAGGCTTTTAACGGGGAAAAGCCTAATGTTGTTTTTAAAGTCCCAGGAACATTTGCAGGCTTGAAAGTAGCTTCAGAGCTTACATCGAAGGGGATAGGGGTAAATATTACCGTCAATTACAGTGTTTCCCAGCAACTTGCATTTGGAGAAATTCTGGAAAAAGGAAAAGCAGACCACTGTTATTTGACTCAGATGAATAGCAGACTTGAAGCTCCGGTTGCGGAAGAGGTTGGAGAAGGAGTCTGCGACCACAGAGAAAAAGCAAGTTCCTGGTCATCCACAGCAGTTACCAAAAGAGCCTACAAAATTCTCTATCGAGACAGGGGCTTCCGAAACAGTTTATTGTTAGGAGCTTCTATCAACAAACCATGGCATGTTGATCGTTTGATTACAGATGCCAGCAGTATTCCGATACACATGACGATTGACCCTGTTGAACTTACAGAATTTGACGGGAAGCTCAGGGACTATTCACCGTGCCTTTCTGACCCAATAGATCAACACATTCTTGATCGCTTAATGAAGAGCGACACATTTGTTAAAGCTTATGAGCCAGAAAAGTTAAAAAGAGAAGAATTTGATTCGTTCAAACCCACTTTGATTACACTGAACGGTTTTAGAAAAAGTTACGATGAGCTGCTTCAGTGGTGCAGATAAAATGCGGTTGCCTGCAGATCAAATAGTTGAAATTGCCGACAGAATGAGAGCTTATGCTCTCATTGCGATTTATAATGCCAATTCTGGGCATCCCGGAGGTTCTCTTTCTGCAATGGATCTGATTGCAGCATTGTATTTTGACAAGTTAAAGCATGATCCATCAAACCCTGGTTGGCCCGACAGGGACAGGTTCTTCCTTTCCAAGGCCCATGCCTGCCCTGCTCTGTATGCGGCATTGGCTTCTACAGGATATTGCAGTGTAGAAGATATGATGAGCTTCAGAGAACTCCATAGCAGGTTTCAGGGCCACCCAGATATGAGACGGCTCAACGGTGTAGAATTTTCCGGAGGTTCACTGGGTCAGGGGCTTGGAGTTGCAGTGGGTTCTGCCTTGGCAGGAAAAATCAAAGGGCAAGACTATAATGTTTTCTGCCTTATGGGTGATGGAGAACAGCAGGAAGGAAGCATCTGGGAAGCAGCAATGAGCGCCTCTAACTTCGGACTTGATAATCTGATAGGAATTATCGATCGAAATCATCTACAGATCGATGGCAGTACTGAAGATGTTATGAAGCTTGAGGAGTTATCCTCCAAATACAAATCTTTTGGATGGAACGTGATAGAAATCGACGGACATAATATGGAAAAGATATTATGTGCCTATGAAAAAGCCATAGCTTTTAAGGGAAAACCAAGTGTTATTATTGCTCAGACAATTAAGGGAAAAAATGTTTCGTTCATGGAAAATAATCACAAGTGGCATAGCACTGCCCCTGATTATGATCAACTTTCAGCAGCATTAAGCGAATTACAACAGAAAAAGAGTGATCTTGAAAAATATATCCGCAGACCCTTTCCTGCGGGCTATTATCCGAACACTGATCATGGATCCTCATTATATAAATGGAATAGCCATGATACCATGAGAGTTGAAATGGCTACCACCAGGCAAGCGTTCGGCCGAATCCTGGCAAAAACCAATGATTTAGCAATATTAAAACTCTCAGCAGACTCTTGTAATTCAATTTTCGGTACAGAATTTGAGAATTTTGATTTTAGCAAAAAAAAGGGTGTTATTAACTTTGGTATCGCAGAACAAAACATGACAAATGTTGCTGGAGGTCTTGCCAAAGAGGGATTTATTCCATTCATTGGGTCCTATGGGATTTTTGCGTGCGGACGAAATTGGGATCAGTTAAGAAGCTCAGTGTGCCTACCAAATTTTAATGTCAAAATTGCAGGTGTTGGTGGTTTAACCGTTGGAAAAGACGGTGCCTCGCACCAAGCCCTTGAGGAAATATTTCTTACAACCTGTCTCCCAAACATGAAAGTAGTTGTACCCTGCGATTCCTTCGAAACGGGAAAAGCCACCCAAGAAGCCATTAATGCGGAGGGACCTTTATATATCAGACTTGGAAAATCCAAAATACCCATTGTGACAAAATCTGAAACAAAGTTTGTACTAGGAAAAGCAAATATTATTAGGTTCCGGAAAGCGCAAAAAATGTTTTCCGATTCTTTTGATACTTTTCTTTCAGAGGATTATGAGTCCGAAAATGAATCCTTGGCGATTTTTGCCTGCGGAATAATGGTGGCAGAAGCCATGTTGGCTGCATATGTATTAAAATCTGAATGGGGCATTGAGACTAGAATTGTTAATATGCATACGATAAAACCCTTGGACAAAAAAATTGTTGTCAGATCTGCTCAGGAGATAGAGCATGTGATAGTTGCGGAAGAACATCAATCGGGTGGCCTTGGCAACCTTGTTGCTGCAGAAATATTAAAAGCCGGAAATCTGAGAACAAAATCATTTTTCATTGTAGGGGTGAATGACGAATTTGGTCAATCAGGCTCTCCTGAAACCCTAGTGAAGCATTACAAGCTGAATGCCGAAGAAATAGTGAAAAGGGCAAAAATCAGTTTAAACTTATGACGTATGAACTGTGGTACAAAACAAAATTATGATTAGCAAAAAAATTAATTCTATACTCCTTATCAATCCTCAGAATACAATCGCAGCAGACAGTATTAGAAGAATTGCCATTCCCCTGGGCCTCCTATATATCGGAGCTGCCTTGAAAGGAAATGGTTTCAAAGTCACAATAATAGATTCAACCTGTGAAGGCTACTTTAACACGGCAGAAAATAACGGGTACATTACATACGGTCTGTCAGAGAAGGAATTATTTGAAAAAATAAAGGCTGTTTCACCTGACCTTGTAGGTATCCAATCAATGTTTTCTGCCCATCAAGAAAATGCCCTTGCCGTCAGCAGGATGGTAAAAAGAATTAACCCAGCTGTACCAGTCGTATTGGGTGGAGTTCATCCCTCTTTAGAACCCGAAAAGACCCTTTTCAACGACAGCGTAGATTTCGTAATTATGGGAGAAGGGGAAACCAGGTTACCAAGGCTGCTTTCCATGCTTAACCAGGGAAAAGTGGAATTTGATTTTGATGGTATTGCTTATAAACATTGCGGAAAGATAATTGTTAATCCAATGGAAAATCGTATTAGTGATCTTGACTCTATTCCTTTCCCAGCCTGGGATCTAATTGATATGGAAAAATACATTGTCATAGGAATACCCTATGCTCCATTTGCAAGAAGAGATAGAGTCAGTCATGTTATGACCTCCCGAGGTTGCCCTTTTAATTGTGTATTCTGTTCAACTGTAAACTTTTGGGGAAGGAAATTCAGGGCCCGGTCTGTAAAGAATATTATTCAGGAAATTGATGTACTAGTAAATAAATATGGAATAAATGAGATCCAATTCATGGACGATAACATGACAATTGACCGCAACAGAGCCATGGAGCTGTTTTCATGCCTTAAAAGATATAATCTTGTTTGGTGTACACCACATGGAATAATGGCTAAAACCCTTGATAAAGAAATGATTGAATTAATGGCTGATTCCGGTGCTTACCAGCTTGCAATAGGAATAGAGAGTGCATCAAGACGTGTACTCCAAGAGATCATTCATAAGTCAGTTCCCGAAAAAGAAGAAATCAAAGAGTTGATCAGAGTATGTCATGAAAACAAGATCCAGATGCATGGATTATTCTCTTTGGGTTATCCAGGCGAAACCAAAGAAGAAATAATGGAAACACTCCAATATCCATTTGATACAGGATTTGACAGTGTTTCATTCTTTATTGCAAACCCTATGCCAGGTTCTGAACTCCAAACATTATGTCAAAAAAAAGGATACCTCCCGGAAAATGGACTTAAAATGGATGTAAAATCAGCGGAGATAGTTATTCCCGAGGATTCTCCGGATTTTGTTATATCCAGAAAAGAATTAGTTGACTTGGTTGATAAAAAAACCCATGAATTTAATGAGTTTTCCAAGAAGAGAAATCCAAAAGCCTGGGAGGAAAAATTCCAATTCTTTCTTCGTAAATATAGTAACCAAGAGGAATTGATAAAAGGCAGGGTGACCTGAGATTAATAGCATGACACCATATAACCTAATTAGAAAACAACAATACGAATATAATCGTGCTTATGCCCCATATCTTTCTGATTGGAAAAAAAATCCGTATACTTTTATCAAATCGATTTTTTATATGGAGACAGGAGCAATACTGGTTTTTTTATTACTTAAAACGAAAATAAAACCTAACACGGTCACTTTGGCTTATTGTCTGTGCGGAATTATTGGGGGAATTTTACTCTCGATTCCAAGCAAAGTTACAGTCATTCTTTCCACAATTATCTTTTTCTTCAAAGGAATTCTTGACTGGAGCGATGGCCATTTCGCCAGATTAACAAATCAAACTTCTGCTACCGGGCAAATTTTGGATGAGTATGGGGCTTTACTTAATGAGTTGGGTTTACAAATTGGCCTTGGCTTTTACATTTTCAATAAATCACACGACATTTTTTTTCTGATAGTACTTCCATTAATTCCATTTTTTTGTGCTGCAAATCTAATGTCTTTCAGTAAAAGGATTTTGTTTGAAAATATGACAGCATGTGCTTCAAAAAAGAATCCAGAATCAAACAACTCCAATGTTAAAACAAACAACGCCTCAGATTTGAAGGAAAACCGATTTCCGCTTTTAAAAAAAATATATATTTTATTTACCAACATTTTTGATGAGCGTGCCAGATCAGAAGATTTCATCTGTTTCTGCATTTTGTTTGAAATCTTCAGTACTTATTTTTTCACTTGGATTATTTTTATTATTCTACTGATTAGAGGTGTTTCCATTTTTCTTGTTAGCTTTATAATCGTATATCACTTAAAATGGGCAGAGAAAAAAGCTTCTTTAATGAAGCCGCATTTTGAACAAAATGAAAAGTGAATTGCATAAATACTTCAGGAATTTTACTTCTTCAGGGATCTTTTTAGTAGATCATCCGAGAGGTTATTGGTCTAATCTGACAAAATGTGAAAATCAGAAATTGATCGAATTTTTGAAGAATTTGCCTTCTGCGAAAGTGATAAAACAATTTTATCCACACCTTGAGGATGTTATTTTTTCCCCAAAACGCAGCGCAGGTTTAGAATTGTTAAGGTTGAATGGAAACGAAAACTGTATTGATTACGGATGTATGTGGGGTGCATTGACAATCCCCCTAGCAAAAAGGACTAACTCAGTCATTGGAATTGACCAAACTCTGGAATCATTGGAATTATTGAAGGTCAGGACAGTCGAAGAAAAACTAGATAATATTGAGTTGGTTTGTGCTGATTTAAGAAGATTGCCTGAGTTTGAGAAAAAATTTGATGTTTCAATTGTTAACGGGGTCCTTGAATGGATTCCAGAAAAAGGAATGATTGAATTAAGCTCATATTATGGAAAATTCCAAGAGGTGAATTATTCTGAGAATCCAGGAGAGCAACAAAAAATTTTTCTCGGCTATGTTTCAAGGCAATTGAATCCAGGTGGAAAAATTTACTTAGCTATTGAAAATAGGTATGATTGGAAAATGTTTTTTGGTGCAAAAGACCCACATACAAATCTGGCATTTTCAACAATAGCTCCACGATGGCTTGCAAATCTAATATCGAAATGGAAACTTGGAAGAACGTATGTAAACTGGATTTACTCTTTCTATGAAATAAAGAGGTTATTAAAAGCAGTTGGTTTTTGTAGAGTTGAGTTATTCGCAGCTTTTCCGGATTATCGTTTTCCTGAAATAATTATTCCTTTTCGAAAAAAGTTCACGCATTTGATACCAGTGGCTTCTAAAATAAGGGATTCTGAAAACAAAATCATTTTTCAATCAGTGATTAGTTGGCTAATCAAACATTTTATTTTCAGAAAACTCCGACTTCTTTCGGTGTCGCCTTCAATCATCGCAATTGGAACCAAATAAAGCGTGATTTGTTTATTAAGGAATTGCCAACATCAAAGCGAAATTAAATCTTATCTTTGCGAGGAAATTTCAGAAAAGAAATCCATAATTAAAGTCTCGGATTCAACAGATGGAATAAGAAATTTGCAAAATGAAGATAGAGGCTGGACTTGGTTTCAAAGCTGGAATTTTCCAGAAAGAAAAGAAAAAATTTGTAATATTACTCACAAAAAGGAAAAATTTTTTAGACTTGAAATTGAATATTTTGAGGGGTTTTCCCCCCATTATTTTAATGGGTATAAAAAAAATTTTCCCCATATTGAAAAAATTATTGACTTCTATCTCCTCAGTTGGCCGAGAGACAGCGCTGGTAATTCCTTTTTACATGGTGATTTTTCGTTAGGGAATGCAGTTCTACTCGAAAAAAAGGTAGTTTTTTTTGATTGGGAACATTTTTATGAAAAACCCGTTCCACACGGCTGGGATTTACTTAACTTGCTTTTTGAGGTTTTGTATTATTCCAGCAGAAAGTTCCTTTATCCAGAAAAAGAAGATATTTTGCTAATGAAAAAACATCTCGAAAGAATTTTCAGTTCTTGCACATTATTGCAAAATTATTGTAATGCACCCTTGTCCGAATTGATTTCATTTATGAAAAAAAACAGGGAAATTTGGGGAAAACAGTTTTCTAAATTCCCTATTCTATATTTTTCAGATGAACAGATTTATTTCATTGATAATGCGCTTAAGAATTAATATTATATGATGAAATAGAAAAAGCCTCCCAACCGGTCGAACCGGTTTATTTTTATTTCCGTTTTTTCCAGGAAAAGTGGTAGACCTTGAAAATAAAAAAAGTCTTATTTATTATTCCTCCCCTGATTTCTTTTGCGGATGGAAATGACATTAATCCAATTCCTCCACTAGGATTAGGGTACCTAGCCTCGAATCTTGAACGCAACAATATCGATGTAAAAATCCTTGATTGTCTGGTGGATGGTCTTTCTGAAAAAGAAACCATTTCAGGAAATAAGGTAAGAATTGGCTTGAAAAATGATGAGATTGGTCATCATATCAGAGAGTATAAACCTGATTTGATTGGAATCAGTTGTCAGTTTTCATGTCAGCATGAAAATTACGTTTATTTTATCAGTTATATTAAACATAGATTTCCAGACTGTGTGCTTGTTGGGGGTGGTGCACATGCAACGGTTTGTACTACAGAGCTATTCCAGGATTCGAAATTAGATTTCATTCTCAAATCTGAGGCTGATTTATCATTTTTTCAATTAATTGAAACATTAAATTTTTCTGGTGACTTTTCAAAAGTCGATGGCCTTTGCTGGAGAAAGAATAATGATATTAAAATTAATCGAAAAGAAATGTGGGTAGAAGATCTCGACAATTTACCTTTTCCATCCTTCAAGGCAATGAATCTGAAAAAGTATTTCGGGCTTTCTTCGGCACATGGTTTGCGAAAAAAGCAAAAATTTTCCCCAATAATTACTTCAAGAGGATGCCCGGCAAAATGTGCTTTTTGTTCGGCCCATCAAGTATGGGGAAAAAAATACCGATTTCGTTCTGTTAAAAATGTAATTGCTGAAATGCGAATTCTAAAAGAACAGTTTGGCATTGAAGAAGTAATGTTTGAAGATGATAATCTCACCGCGAATCCGCAAAGGGCTAAAGCTATTTTTAGTGCCATGATCAGTGAAAAATTTAATTTTGTCTGGGATACACCTAACGGTGTTGGAATCTGGACGGTCGATAACGAAATGATAGATCTGATGAAAGAATCCGGATGCTATAGGTTGAATTTCCCAATTGAAAGCGCTTCTGAAAGAGTTTTGAAGTGTTTAATAAAAAAACCTCTTAATATAGAAAAAGCCAAGAAGTCTCTTGAATATTGTAAAAAAATTGGACTGGATACAGGAATCTTTCTTGTTGCCGGTTTTCCAGGTGAAACACCAGAGGAACTGTGGAAATCGATTAAATTTTCTGTTGAATGTGGGATTTTTTTTCCTTATATTTCCTACGCCACACCTTACCCCGGAACTGAAATGAAAAAAATCTGCGAGGAAAAAAATTATCTTATTGGGTTCCCTGGTTTTGAAAAATTACATCTTGGAAATTACTTCATTCAAACGCCATTCATGAAACGAATACAATTCCTACGAACAATACGTGTAGCAAAAAATTATTTAAGGATTCGCCATCTTTTTTCATTTTATTACCCTCCCGGTAAAATTATTCTTTGGCTTATTAATAGATTAGGTATTTTCGTAAAATTTTTGTTTTCAAATTTTCGATGGAATCAATAGAATTTGCAAATTTTCTTGAGTTACTACTTTTTCTATTGAATTTTTTTTTGTCTTTTTTTCTTTCAAGTTAAAGTAACAAGTTTTTGAAGAAAGGGCGCTTTGGTGAATTCAATGTCAAATTTCCCGCTGATTTCCGTGATAATCAACTGTTTCAACGGGGGAAAATTTCTCAAAGAAGCGATCGAAAGTGTTATTGGGCAGACATATCAAAATTGGGAAATTATCTTCTGGGATGACCAATCAACAGATGAAAGTGCAAACATTGTAAAAAGTTACGCAGATAACAGAATCCACTATTTTCTTTCTGATTCACGCACCAATCTTGGAATGGCAAGAAAACTTGCACTTGAAAAAGCCAAAGGGGAATGGATCGGATTCCTAGATTGTGACGATTCCTGGAATAAAGATAAACTCTATAATCAAATTGAAATTCTCAATAATTCAAGAATAGAAAGAAATAAAATAGGCATAATTTATGGAAGAACAGAATACATTGATTCTGGAGGCAATATTCTTCAAATGGGTTCACCAAATCAGGCAAGGATTCTGCCAGAAGGGCAAATTTTTCAGAAATTAATCCTGGAAGACAATTTTATCTCCATGGTATCAGCATTATATCTAAAGAAGGCTCTAATCAAAAACACAGAAAATATTGAAGCTTTTTCATTTTCTCCCGATTATTTTATTAATTGCGGTATCGCTAAGTCATATCAGGTAATTGCTTTACAAAAAAAATGTTGTAAATATCGAATTCATGAGGGAAGTATGTCTTCCGGAGAAAAACGTACAAAAGTTCTAAGGGAAGACTTAGAGATATTAAAATACAGGACAGAAAATTATCAGATAAGCAACATCAAGCTCCAAAGAAAGTTTCAGAAATTAAATACCGTTATTGCTTTGCATAAGATTATGGAAGGCCAAATTTTTGAAGGATTGAGTAAATTTTTGAAAGACGGCTCGTTTTTTTTTTGACTAAGATCATTAGAACCCATCTTGAACAAAAATTAAAAAAAGCATTACAAAACTCACCGTTTTAAAAATAATTAACTCGGAAAAACCAAAATACACCCATAAAAGAAACTATCAATGGTTAATTTGACCTTGATATTGAGAAGAATAAAAAACGGACATTATGAAAAAACACGGAAGCCTAAATTATTTATGTTTACAAGTTACCCGCGAGGGACAGGCTTCTTTTTCACACGTACATGAGATTGTTTCCGGGTTACGGAAAAGAGGCTGGCATGTTAGACTTTTTCAGCCAGAATATTACGACAAGGCATTATATACTTCGCTATTTATTCGTTTTTTTTTGTTTTTACTCGTACAGATCAAAGTTCTTTTTTCAAGAAAAGCCGATGTTTACTATTTCCGATGGCATTTTGCCCTTTTCCCAATTGCTTTTCTTTTGCATCTGCTTAAGATTCCAGTTATTCAAGAAATTAATGGCACGTTGGCAGACCTGTATATTTCCTACCCCTGGACGATGAAATTAAAATGTTTTTTCCGAGTTCTTGCATTAAAACAACTTTTCTGGGCAAAAAAAATTGTTGCTGTAACTCCTCAATTATGCACTTGGGCAAATAGATTGACCAAGGAGAAAAAGAGTTTATTCGTTTCGAATTGTGCAAATGCAGTTTTGTTTAATCCAAATGCAAAGAGCAATCTGTTCAAAGAATCCTTACAACCCTATGTAATCTTTTTCGGTTCCCTTACTTTGTGGCAAGGAATTGATGTCATTCTGGAAGCGACTAATTCCAAAAAATGGCCTTCAGAATTAAAACTTCTAATTATTGGAAATGGTGTAATGGAAAAAACTGTTGAAGATTACGCGAAAAGGAATCCCTTAATTATTTTTTGGAATAGTATTCCTCAAAAGGACTTGGCTGGAATGGTTGCAAAAGCTGTTGCAGGGTTGTCGAGTAAACATGACTCTTCCAAGCGAATAACAACTGGCTACGCGCCACTAAAAGCATTTGAAATTATGGCTAGCCAAGTTCCAATAATAGTTTCTGACACTCTAAATTTAAGAAAGTTGGCAAAAGTCGGTGCAGGTATGGCTGTTTCCGGTCAATCTTCTGAAGAACTTGCTGAAACGATAAATTATCTATACAGTAACCCTGAAATTTGTGAAAAAATGGGAAAAATAGGGCGAAAACTGGTTTTAAACAACTTTACATGGGATATTGCCGCTGAAAAGACTCATAAACTCATTTCAGAAATTATCAAGGAGATTTCCACAATTTCTTAAAACCTCTTCATGAGCTATTTAAAGACAATCTAAGGAGTTTGAAATTTGATATGCGTTCAATATACTTCTGAACGAAATTCGAAATTCAAAAAAGCTGCACCATGAGCGTGAGCACGATATTTTATGGAAGTTTGATCAAAATAAGTTAGGGCGAAAAGCACTATAAACAAAAGCTAGCGACTAAAGGAGAAGCCTTTCAACAGAAAGTGTGTGGATTTTGCCTCTCCCTCGAGAATTTGATCACATTCTTGATTTTTCCCATGAAATAATTTGGCTCCACTCAACAGGACATTCAATCCGGTAAATTACCCAATAAGCAATAATAAAACTTTTCCAGACGTTTGCCACAGTTTTCGATTGAAAACGCTTCAAGGACTTTGTTTGAAATAGCAGAATAGTCCAAAGGATTCTTTTGTTCCAATGTGTTTAAAATAACTTCTGCAAGTTTGTCGGAATCATTTACAGGAACAGTTTCCAAATCAACCCCTTGTTTAAAAAGGCTCTTGTACCATTCAATATCGGAAATTATTACCGGGGCTTTACATGCCATAGCTTCTAAAACCGAACTTGGAAGAGAATCTGAAGTTGGGACAGAAATTACTACACTTGAATCTGAATATGCAAACGCCAGGTCTCTCTGCGGGACTTGCCCAATAAATAACACATTGTCTGTTAGTTCCAGATGGCCAACAAGCTGTTCCAATTCGATCTGATTTTCCGGAGAATAACCGGCAAATACACCTTTAAAATCTTTTCTGGTAACACTTAATTTGGCGAGAGCTTTAATGATTGTTTTAATATTATAAAGTGGCTTCAAACTACGAGGGCTAACAATTATTCCTGTATTTTCAGTAATATTATATTTTTTCCTAAAAAACCCCTTTTCAACTGAATTGTTGAATATTGAGGAATCTATTCCCAAGGGAATTATCCGATTTTTTCTTTTCCTGGCACCGCACTGATAACTGGCTTTCTGAGAAATTTCGGAGTCTTGTACAACACCGTCAGAACGTTGAAATATGGTAAAATAATAATATTTCACCATGGGATATTTTTTTGGTGTGAGAAGAATATCTGAACCATTGTTTTCAATAACAATTTTTTTTGAATAAACAAAAAAAGAAAGATACCCAAGATAGGTTCCAAGGATATGAACAATATCCGGTTTAATTTCCCTGGTTATTTTTCTTACTTTCATCCCTACTTGGGGATTGAAATAAAAAGGGAAATATCCTTGATGCGGAATTTCAATATATTGAATTCTTTTTTCGAATAATTCACCCTCTGGAACTAGCGGTGGAACTCCAATAAAAAAAACGGAATGTCCTTGAGAAAGAAGGTATTTTCCCCGGATCTGTGGAAAAATGTCTTTTCCATGAGTTATAAAGACAACTTTCATTAAATTATCTTTCTAACTATTTGCCAAATTTTTGTCAAACCTGAAGCCATAAAAAATTTTTCCTGAGACGAATAATCAAGAATAGTTTTTCGGGGAAGGTCCATTATTCTTTGGAATTCATCTTCACTGATTTCAAGTTTTTTAATTACAAATTGTTTGTCTTCACGTATTAATTCATCCGGATAATTACTTATTTTCAGTTCATTTAATGCTTGTTCCCGAGTCATTTCGCCGGAGCAAACAAGACTGGACAGATGACATCTTCTTTTATCATAACCGAATTTTTTCAGCAAAATATATCCTTGATAGAATCTTGTAAATACAGATTCATAATGCTTGCCTTCGTATTTTTTCCAATTGAATTCAGTTTCGAGAATTTCTTTGGCTTTTTTTGGAGAATAATCAAAGTAATTTAGAAGATTAATCCATTTTTGAGAAAAACGCTTTTTCAGGAGTTCAAAAAACGTGAAATGGGGAAAATTCTTCAATTCAGATTTTCCAAATTTGCGATTAATGCTTCGAATATAGTTCCAATCATTGTGGCCACAGGACCATGATCTGGGCAAATGACATTCAGTTTTGACGTTACCGCCGGCAAGAATATATTTTATTTTCATTTTTTCAGCTGTTCTCATAAGAGTTGCAAGAATTGCATGATCGGTTGGAATCTCAATGTCAGGAGTTGAAGCTCTTAGGAAACATAACTGAAGATCCTTGAATTCTTGCCAATCAAGAACATGCGTAAAAAGCTCAATATCAAGTTTTCTAAGAATATTTTCAATATTTCTCACAGCAAGTTCGGAATTCCAACCGTTATCCAGATGAACTGCCAAGGGCTTTAATCCAAGTTGCTTTGCTTTCATTGCCAAAAAAGAACTGTCTACCCCGCCACTCACTCCTATAATACAGTTGTATTCATCCTCATTTCCATCATGTTTAATTTTTTCTACAAGCGAACTCAATTGTTTTTTAGCAGTTTCTCCAGTGAAAACGTATCTCCTGAATCGAAAGTCATATTCTGAGCAATGATTACATATCCCATTCTCGTCGAATTGAATATCTTTATCAGAGGTATCCATTACACATCTATTACAAATTTGGTAATTTCCGGGTTTGTTCACAAAATCAGCTCCAAATCAAATTACAAAGTGTTACTACCAGCAAAAAGACTCTCTAATTCATTTCTATCTGGGTAATTTATCAAAACGGAATTAAATTTCCCATAAAAAACAAACATGCTTCCTGCCGAAGCAGCAGAAGCACCATTTTGAATGGCCTCTTTGAAATGAGAAAGCTTCCCTGCACCACCGCAGGCAATCACAGGCACTGAAACTGCTGATGTAAGTTCCTTGATCAGTTTAATATCATAACCTTCTCTGGTTCCATCGCGGTCAATGGAATTAAGAAAAAGCTCTCCAACTCCCATTTTTTCCATTTCCTGGGCAAAGATTGTTGGGGACTTTGCAACTGGATTTTTTCCATTATTGATTAAAATCTTGTAACAACCATCGATTTTCTTTACGTCCATTGCCACTATAATGCTTTGACTTCCTAAATTGGTCGAGAGTACTTTCACAAAATCAGGATTGATATGGGCAACTGAATTGAGCACAACTTTTTCTACACCTAAATTAATTACTTTTTTCGCATCTTCTAAGGTCTTAATCCCGCCCCCATATGCAATTGGCATAAAACATTCACTGGCAAGGCAAGAAATGGTTTTTATATCCGGCCCTGATCGTTTGGAATTTGTGGAAATATCGAGAAAAATTAATTCATCAACTTCTTTTTCGCTGAAAATTTTTAATGCATTTATTGGATCTCCAATATATTTTGGGTCGGAAAACCTAAATGTTTTAACAAGTGAGTTATCTTTTAGCAGTAAACATGGAATTATTCTTGGGATCATATCAGAGTTCAGAAAAATTCTTTAACAATTTCATACCGAATTTGTGGCTTTTTTCGGGGTGAAATTGTACACCGAAAATATTTTTCTTTTGAATCGCTGAAACAAATTCATATCCATATTTTGTGGTTCCAGAAATTTGCTCTGTATCATCTGGTAAAATGTGATATGAGTGAGCAAAGTAAAATCTTATTTCACCAGAAAATTCCTTGAATAGGTTCATTTCTTTTTCAATTAATACTGAATTCCATCCAAAGTGTGGGATCCTTATTTTGCTATTAACATCGAAAGAAAATCTTACAGTTTTCGCTTTGATCCACCCTAGGCCAGGCAACTTTCCCTCTTCGCTTGATTCAGTCATTAGTTGCATTCCCAGACAAATTCCAAGAATGTAGGCGGAATTTTTTATTACCGCATTATTCAAGGACTCCCAAATTCCAGATTTATGCAAATTACTTATGCCATTATCGAATGCACCAACTCCTGGCAAAATAATTTTGGATGCATTTTCGATTTGGTTGGGATTGTTGGAAACCGTCGCAGCAACTCCAACTTTTTTTAACATATTTGCGATGGAGCCGATGTTTCCCAAGCCATAATCAACGATTAAACACATATGAGTCCTGCTTTGTTTTGAAAAAGAAAACCGTGAGTTCTTGTTTTATATTTACTGCAAAAAAGTTAAGAAATTGAGTAGAGATTACATATTTGCTCAACTTCTTTTTCTGCATGTTCCCAGCCATAATACATCGGCGGGCATTGGTGATTAACGCCAACCCATTCAGTGTTTGGAAGATCAACTTGGACATTTTCTATTCTATGGCATTGATCAGATAAATCATAAACTTTTCCAGTTTTGTACTTTAGGTCTTTACAGAATACAATATATTTATAATACCCGGATTTCATTTCTTTCGGAAAACGAATTGAAGTGCAGGAACTATTGTTGAATATTTGGTCATATTTGAATGCAAGTCTCCTTTTCCATTCAAGGATCATGGGTAACCTTTCAAGTTGGACAATTCCAAAGGCCGCCATTTGCTCGCTCATTCTGTAATTAAAACTGTCTTTTACAGGATATTCCACCTTGCCATTCACAATCTCTTTCCCATAATTCCGGAATTTTTCCACCCAGCATAGTAAATTTGGATCCTTGCTAACAACCATTCCACCTTCGCCCATGGGCATGGTTTTGGTTGCATAAAAACTGTATGCCCCTGCAATTCCCCAGCTTCCAGCCATTTTTCCATTGAATTCGGCGCCATGAGAATGTGCACAATCTTCAACTAAAAAAATTCCTTTTTCATCGCAGAATTGTTTTATCTCTTCAATTTCAAAGGAAATATGGCCACCTATATGTACTACTATTACAGCTTTAGTATTAGATGACAATTTGTCCTTGATACTTTTCAGATTCAAACACAAATCATTTCTACTACAATCGGCGTAAACTATTTTTCCGCCGGCAAGTTTTACAGATAACGGTGTAGCCCAAAAGGTATTAGCTGGTACAATGACTTCCTTATCTGCAACATCAATCCACTTTAGGATGGCTAAAAGAGCTGCTCCGCCGTTAACAAGAGCTTTTGAAGGAAGGCTGGAATATTTGGAAAAATTTTCTTCGAAAGTGCGCAACATTTTTCCATCAGATAAAACATTTGACTTAAAAACCTGGTCAAGAAGATCGAAGTATTTTTTTTTATACTGCTCTTCAAACGGCAGGATCATATGTTTCTCCTAAATTGACTTTCGTGCATTTAAGCGAATCCGGAGCACTTATTAGCCAGGAGGTGGAAATGCCACCATCCGTAAGTCAAAAATACAATTTAAAAATTTACCTCTATCAGAAAAGCTGAAATTGAAAAAATAACCATGATTTGGCACTTGTTTCAAAATTTGCTTCATCAATTTTGCATTTTTTTGAATCCTTAAAAAGATGAAAGTTCAATGAAAAACTTTGAAATTCCATCTAAATAAATTGCTTAGTATGAATATTGTTTATATCACAAAAACATCGATTAAATGAGGTTATTCTACAAACATTACAATTTCTCTGATTTTCGGGATCCAACAGTTTTTGAGTATGGTTGATTCGCTGTTCGGAATTCCAGATCTCTTCAAAACTTTTTTCCGAAATATTCCCAAATATTATGGGATCGTTTCGACGTTTTTCACAAAGTACCACATCACCATTTGCTTGAATTATGCATGAAAGTGAGTGTGCTACACAAGGCAGATTATCATTAGATTTTATCATCCTTTCATTGATATTCAACAGAATCTGCATTCGGTTATTTTTGTTAAAATCAATCGTCCATTTTTTTAAATCAAAAAGCACCGAGAGCTCAGGAAGCAAATCAGAGGACTCTTCGACTGGCCGCAAATACGCATAATCAATCATTAGATTATTCATTTTTTCAGCAAAAGAATGCAGATTGGAGAGATTTCTTTTTGTTAATACATAACCGATTCCAAGCTGTGTTGATTCCGGATCTCTGTTTCCAGAAAAAGTCTCAAGGTTTTTCAAAACTGTATCGAAGCAGTTTTTTCCTTTTTCAAGAAAATATTCTTCATAGTTACTCGCATCAAGAGAAATGCGTACCCACTTAAAAAAATGCATCAAGTGTGAATAATTGATAACTCCATTGCTGATAAGACCCATAGAGATACCAAGTTGGCTTCCGAATTTAACTATTTTTTCAAAATCCTGATGTATAGAAGGTTCGCCACCTCCTTCAATTGTAACCCCCACATTATTCTTTTGGAAATATTCAAACAAGTGTTGGATGTCATGCAGCGAAGTTGACGAGGCTCTGCTTCGAAACAGTTTGTCAGTACACCAAGAACAATTCAAATTGCACAGGTCGGTTAGCTGCAATTCAACACTGATGGGCGGCAATTCATCGAAATTTTTCTTCCTGTTGAGAACAGCAAAAATATTTTCAACCTTCTTTGGATTCAGAAGCAATTTAAGTTTGTTATATTCAAATTCGTTCCAATAGTTTTTGGTCATTTCAATCACTTTAATAATACTAATCAGAGGCAATTTAAATTGGAGATATGATTAGAACGAAATTGAGCTCTTCCAAAAAAAAGTCCACTAATCAATTCTTTTATCGCATCGACACTCCGTTCGCAAGTCATGAAAAATCATAACAATTCGTGAAAATGCAACACCTTAAAACATTGCTGGCAACCAATTGCGATATATTTACCTTCTATTTTCAACTAAAATTTCACACCTTTTCATAGTCGTGAAATTTTCGATTTTTCGAAAAGCCGACTCTTTGTCAATATGTCTTTCAGCGGATGTTCCATGTGCGCATTCCCAATTGGTGCATTGTTGAAGCTAATCAAAGGGCAAAAATGGGCGATATTTCAAAAAATGGCACGAAACTTCTGAAACAGTCTTCAACAGAGATTTTTGCTCTAGTGAAATACCGGCTACGCACTTTTTGAAAAACCGCTTTCTTTTTATTTTCCAGTGCTGACTTTAGATCATTCTCCAGTTGGAACATCACTTTCAGGGGGCGATTTTGGAAAATGAGGGTATTTCAGCGGAAGCCCCGCTGATTTTTTGATTCCTTTGCAAAGATTTGCTGAATTTACATTTCATCAGTTGGCTTTCACCAACTGATGAAATGTAAAATAACCCGTTTTATCTTTCCTTAACACTCATCAAACCATCATTAAAAATTGATGGATCCATTAGTTTAGGCGAGGAAGGAACAATAGGTCGGAAATCCATTAAATCTAAGACATCTTTTTGGATATCGATTCCAGGTGCGACTTCAGTAAGAACAAGTCCCTCTTTAGTCAGTTTAAAAACACATCTTTCGGTAATGTATGTGACATTGGTTCCCTTTTCTAAGGCGTAATCGCCGCTAAAAGTTACTTGTTGAAGGCCCTTTACGAACTTCTTGATTTTTCCTTCTTTTATTATTTTCAAACTTCCATTTTGGTGGGAAATATCGAGATCTCCTGCAGTAAAAGTAGTGCAAAACACAACATTTTTTGCATTCTGGGTAATGTTGATAAATCCACCGCATCCTGAGAATTTGGGGCCGAATTTACTTACGTTGACATTTCCCTTTGAATCTATTTCTCCGGCGCCAAGAAAGGCGATATCCAGACCACCACCATCGTAAAAATCAAATTGAGAAGGTTGCTGGAGGACACAAGCCGGGCTATATGAAGCTCCGAAGCTTAATCCTGATGCCGGCAAGCCTCCGATTGGCCCTGATTCAACAGTAAGGGTAATTCTTTCCCGGACTCCTTCTTCTTTAGCAACGTTGGCGATACCTTCAGGCATTCCGATGCCAAGGTTGGCAACGCAATTTCCAAGGGGGAGGAGCTCAAAAAGGCCTCTTCTAGCGATAATTTTTCTTTCGCTCATTTCCATGGCCTTGAAAAGGGAATCTTCCGGAAACTGGACTTGCCCGGAATAATAAGGATTATATTGTTCCTCAAAAGTTTGCATGTGCAGATTAGGAGTTTTGATCATATCTACAAGAACCACGTAATCAACTAGGATTCCAGGAATCTGGACAAACAGTTGATTTATTCCGCCAGCTTTGGCAAGTCTCATAACCTGGCAAATGACAATTCCTCCACACGCTTTTGTAGCCATTGCCTGGGCCAGGGCTTCAAGAGGTGCAACTTCCTGTTCCATACTGATGTTTCCAAATTCGTCGGCGGTCGTTCCCCTTATGAGGGCTACATCCAAATTAAAATGTTTATATCTTAAATAATCTTTATCATCCAACCTGATCAGTTCAACAATATCTTCTTTAGTAACTGAATTTACTTTTCCACCCTCAACTCGGGGGTCTACAAAGGTTTTTAACCCTACGTGAGTAATGGTACCTGGTTTCTTAGCTGCGATATCACGAAACATGTGTGAAATTACGCCCTGTGGAAGGTTATAAGCCTCCATTTCATTTGATAAGGCGAGTTTTCCCAATTTAGGAGCGAGTCCCCAGTGACCTCCCACTCCTCTTTTTACCATTCCCTTGTGGCCAAAGTGGTTGAGTCCACGCTCTTTTGCGTCCCCCTGGCCTGCAACGAAATAAAGGCTCAGATTTTTCGGGTGCTGCTCCTTGATAAATCTTTGTTCCAGGGCAGAAGTTAGCCCTTCAGGATGCCCAGATCCAACAAACCCGCTGACAGCTATAGAATCGCCATCTTTTACCAAAGAAACAGCTTGTTCAAGATTAATTAGTTTGGATTTCACGATTCACTCCAAGAATTAATTTAAGTGCTTTTATTATGTCATTTTTTTATGTAAAATTAAAGCAACTTCTCGGAAATAAAGGTAATTTTTTAAATTGGCCTGAAAGCTGATGCAACCATGACTGAAAATTGCAATTAACTGAGGAGAGATTTTCTCGAAAAGCTTAACACCAGTGCTTTAAAAGCTAATACCGCCTTGCGTTAAAAAACGTAATTTTTTAACGTAATGAGTATAATGCCAAGGAAACATTTCAAAAATGAAAAATACTATTTGAGCTGCAACTAGGTATGAACTTGATAAAAAATTGTAGTAAAACGGAAAGAGTGAAAATGAAAAATTCGAATTCCAAAAATTTTGGATTTTCTCTGTTGGAAATGGTTATTGTAGTAGCTATAATTGCAACAATGGTAGCTCTTACAGCGCCATTTTACGCAGATTATATCAATCAAAGCAAATGGGCCACAATGCGCGCTAATTTGCGAACGTTAAAAAAAGCTTTGAATGACTATAAAACTGATAAAGGAATTTATCCCTTGAGCCTAAGCGATTTAACCAAGGAAAATGGGAAAAATCCGGCCTACCTTTTGGATGTTCCGATTGACCCTCGCCCCTTAGCAACTACAGACTGGGGATACCACCAAGGAAGCGATCCGGCAACATATTCCCTGGACTCCTCTTACTACTCCGTTAGCCAATAAACACTTGAAGTGCATCAAAATTTTCAATTAATGGGCATTAGGGGATTAATACAAAATTGAATTCGCCTCGAATCCCTCGGTAGCTTCGTCTCCACTCACAAGTTGTGAAAAAATTATAAGGATTCGTGAAAAGCACCACACTTAAAACCTTGCTGGAAACAATTGTGATAATTTTCAAACTTTCTCAGCAATCAGCAGCAACAAAGAGCAAACTCATATTGACATTGCCAATTAACCATACAATTCAAAAAAAAAATCGCAAAAAATTATTTTTTCCAAATTTTCTGCACTTGCGTTGATGCAGGTTTATAAGTCAAGTATTTTTACTCTTTTTCGCTGACAATCAGAGGTTCGATGCTGTCGGAAAACCTCGGGACATTTTATTCATTACAAAACGACCCGCTTCTGATGCTAAAAAGCGAGGCAAAAATTTGGGCGAGCACACTAAAATATGAAAATCAGGGTATTTTTCGACAATCTCGTTCACTTCGCATGGTAAACAAAATTCCGTTTATTGGGAATAACCGGAAATGTCCCAACCTCATGAGAAGCAGGACTTTCAGTCAGCATTTCTTCCTCTTCAGTATTTCTTATGTTCTGACTTATATTCTGGTTTAGATTTTGACTGGGGTTTGAACTGGGATTCGGGCTAATATTTTGACTCATGTTCTGACTCATACTTTTTGAAGATTCGGATTCCAGTGCTCTAAGCTTGAGGTCCCGCTTAGTGCCATTTTGTCCGATAAAAAGAACTTCCATACTTTGCATATATCCCTGAGCACTGACTGAAAGCTGGTTCCAAGTTGGAGAAATTCCTGAAATCTTGTAGTATCCATTTTTGTCGGTTATTCCAAAACGTTTTGCAACCTGGATTTTTGCACCTTCCACAGGATTTCCCGAAATCAAATCGTTTACAAAACCTTCAACTTGTGAAAAAGCCTTCTTTAGACCAATAAACAGGGGTCCACGCCGGAAGCCAATTTTATGCTTCATGTTCAACGGCTGATAGCCTTCACAGTATGCAGTGATATCAACCAATTGGTTGGCATGACCGGAAAATGTAAAATTTCCATCTTCATCTGCCTGAACCATATTTGATTCAACGATCATAGAACCGTTTTTCAATGGTTTCCCATTTATATTGTCAATCATTTTGCCGGTAACTGTTATCGATTTTTTATCCTTAGCCGTATTATCATCAAAGATTGTCACCGAATCGTTTTCAAAAGAGTCCGGGAAAGAAATCCTTGAATCAGAAGCCTCTACTGTTGGCTTTTCTTTAATTTCAGTCACAGGATTATATGGTTCAGACTCAAAAGTCCGAGCAATTTTGGTGTCCAGAGAATTATCCTCCAATGGAATTCTTGGGAAGGACTCAATTGAGGTTGAACAACTTGCCTGGGTTCCATTCCCTGAGTTTGCTTCAAAAGTCGCTTTTGGATTAGGAGATTGTTGACTTTCAACTTGCTGATTACTGGATTGTTGACTGTCAGTTTGATTGCTACTATTCTTTGAACTCACTTTTAACTCACTGGAAGGTTCTGTTTTTTCTTTCGAAATATCTGCATTGGCAAGACGGGAGCGCAATTCTGTCAGTGATTTGTATGTGTTTTCTTCTCCGTTCTTTTTACTGGAAACATTTTCCTTAATATAGTTTTTCAGACAATCAGTTATTTCCTTCCATTCGTTGTAGGAAATCATTTTTTCAAGTGCTGGACTTGAACCAATAATTTTACTGATTCCCTTAATTTTCATTAGCAAAGATAATTTTTCATCAATCCAGGAATGGCCAGGATGCAAATCGGACAATTCTTTTCCTGGTGAGGCAAGAAATTTGTCAGGATTACAGATTTTCAACAAATCTGCAGCAAGTGAGAAAACTTCTCCACGGGTTACTGAATAATCAGGATGGAATTTCCCATTAGGAAATCCGCTTAATAAACCACTTTTAATAGCGAAAACTTCATTTTCATCATCTACTGAAAAATCCTCGAAAGTAATAGCAATGTCGCTTTTTTTGGCACCTTCCAATTTTCCATCAGTAAATCTTCCAACCAACACTCCTATGTCTTTCAACATTCGTCCTCTTGAAAGCGGAAAAGCATCTGCTCCGGTATCAAGGATTTTCCTTGTTTGGATAAAGCCTACAAGTAAACCGGATGCAAAAAGGCAAAAAAGAAGCAATGTTACTTCAAACAATCTTCTTGGAGAAAGGCTAAAAGCACCAAGTAGTTTAGTAAGACTTGGAAATCCGTTTAACCTCGAGTGAACTGAGTTATTTGCTTTTTTCATTTTTTTGCCATCGCTGTTTCAGGAGAATTCTTCTCGGAAGGAGTTTTTACTTCCAAACTTTTTTCCGCTAGATTCTTTTCCGAAATGTTCTTTTCGGAAAGGCCATCAATTACGGTAGGAGTAATGAGAATTACCATTTCAGTTTCATCCTCATTTCTCGTTTCATATTCCAAAGGCTTAATCAATTTTTTCAACAGAGGAATCCTATTAATCAAAGGGAAGGGCTTCCTGTTTGAGCTTTTAGACTTTTTAATCAAACCCCCGATTACTACTGTTTCATTGTTTTTTACACGAATTTTTGATTGTAGTGTTCGGTTTGTTGTCCATGGATGGCCTTCAACCATCTGTAACACATCGCTGTAAGATATATTGACCAGGAGTGCAACTTCTTTATTGGCAAATATATCTGGAGTGAGTGTGAGAGTTATTCCGGTATTAGTAGTTGTCCAGTTTTCTGAGACCTGAGGAATTTGTGTTCCATTCGGGTTTTGAATGTAAGTCGTCTGGAGGGCTTTTATCGGAATTGTCTCAGTAAGGTTGATGTTTGTCGCTTCTTTATTCATGCACCTTACCATTGGATTTGCAAGAGTTCTTACTTTGGAGTCGGTGTCAAGTGCATGAAGGACTGAAGGAACAGCTACTTTTGTGGGAAGAGTGTTCAAATCGCTTACTTCAACGGTATTTCTCAGCACTTCAAGTCCCATTTCCTGGACATGCGTCCGACCGCTTTCGATTATTCGGATCTTGACAAGGGCTTGAGAAGTTGGCTGTTTATCTAATTCTTCACATGTTTTCAATGCTTTATCGACGTCTGTAGGAGATCCCGTTATGATAATACTTTCGGTACGTGGGTCAACAAGCATTTTTGGTAAATTTCCACTAGTACCCCAGCTGGAAGTAACCAACCCCAAAAGTGCTGCAGCAAGAGTATTATTGGGACGAAAATATACACGCTTGATTTTCTCTTTTGCGCTTATCAAACGTCCTTCGATGAAAAGGATTGTCTGTTCAACATTTTCGACAGCTTCTTTGTCACCGCTTAATACCAGGTTTCCAAAGTCTTCCTGGATCTTTACTCTTGAAAAGACGTCCTTCTTTACAGAGTTTGCAAGCAATTCTTTAATTTGAGCATTATTGGAAGTGACGTTAACCACCCTCACGATCGATCCCTGGGCTTCCCGAGCAGCTTCCTGGCTCATCAACAATAAAGAATGTTTGTCAATTATTCTGGCAGTAATTCCGTTTAATTGCATCAAAACCTCAAACATTCTTCGGATGGTCATTCGGTGCAAGAGAGTGTCCAGAACCAAAGTTTTCTTCGCATTTAGGGATTGGTCAAGAATAATGTTAAACTTTCCGATCTGGCCAATTGCTCTTAGAACATCACCTACGGCTAAGCCTCTTAAATCTGCGCCTTCAACAGTGTCCTGGTCGGAGAACAAAAGTAAAGGATTATCGTTCCTGGAAATCCAAATTTCTTCGTCTTCGATTGTTAAAGTTCCACTGGCTTTTTCAACCGCAGCTGACATCGCTTCAACCGGACTTCCAGCTGTTAAGCTCAAGTCTATTCGTTCGTTTTCAAATGAATCACGGAAATGAAGATTCATACCGGTCTGCTTATTTAATTCCACAATCAATGGAATCAGGTCTGAGTTTTTTACTTCCAATCGAATAGGGGTATAAACTACATTTTTGGAGAGATTAACATTTGCTGAAATAGTAGCGACTGGTTCAGGAGCAACCAGTGAAAAAGGAGTTGGCCCTGACTTTCCGGCAACTGTTCCTGTTCCACCGTCGGAAGTTTGATTATTTTGTTTATTTTCAAATGCTATTTCGATTTCCCCATTTTTGGAAGTAATATTCGGATGGAGAATTTCTCTAAGGAATAAACTGGCCCTTACCACTGGTGGTTCCGTTGAAAGTTGAGCCAATCGCGCAACTCGCACAGGCCCATTGGCAAATGGTGTTTCAAGAGGGTTGACGTCCAGTTTCGCCCCTAAAATATCGACATAAACAAGTGGAATTCCTGCTTCTGGTCGCAACTCTGCCTTTACACTTCCATCAAAGGAAATCAATAATTTCCCATTCTTTTGATCATTTGAAGAATCAGAAGAAGCTGATGGCGCGTAATCCAATCTGACAAACCGTCGTCCTTCGGCATTCTGCCCGTGAACTATTCCGTGGATTGGCAAGAAAACGAAAGAAAGACCTGCCATCATTAGAATTACGAACAATCCCAGCACTTTTTTTGGCTTCAATTTTTTTAGCGACATTTTCTGTTACCTCAAACCACTATTTCGACAAATTTGTTTCTGCTTTTTAATTTTTTTGTAATTATTCAGAGCTTCTGCGAAGAATGTATAAATTTTGCACAAAAATAAAAAACTAATCTAGCGAACAAAAGGAACATAATAACCCTCACCATCCCTAGATTCAGATTTCCCAACCTCGGGGATTTAATTTGATACCATTTTTTCGATTAATGAATCACCAAGTTGCTTTGGAAGGCATCTTCTGATTTATTTTTATGAAAGTTGGCCTCAGGATAGAATCCAACAGAAAAGTATTCCACAATCAGGAAAATACATTTTGAAGCTATTTCCCGAGAAAATGCAAACTATCGATACCAGGAATTCTGAGATTTTGAATTTGTCGGGAAAGATCGAATTCACCCACGGAAAGGCTGTTGATAACAAAGGTCGCCTCGACTCCAATCAGTCGCGAACTCCGAACGATTAGCAAATTCCCACCCAATTTTCGAACTTTGTTCACCGACCATGGCAATGAAAAGGATCGAAACAATCTTTGTGACCAACAATCGAAACAAAGAGTTATTTTTTCGTCTGAAAAAAAGCGTCTGCCAAGTCTCCGGTTTTTCCGTCTTTTGTCGTGAATGATCCCTTCAGAGTTATTGAATTTCCACTTATTGTTTCATCAGCTGGGGATGTTTTCAAATTAAATTTCTTAATTCCAAGTTGGCCCAGGGTAAAAAGTTCGTTGGATTCTATTTTTTTATCACCATTCAAGTCTTTATATAATTTCAGAGCCTTAAAAACTCTATCTTTGCTATCAATTACGCCATCCTTATTGTCATCGAATTTGGAAAGTTCCTCGAAACCGTTCTTTGCTCCATTTTGATCGCCAAAAAACTCCTTTCCGCTGGTTATTTTGCCATCACCATCTCGATCCATGGCGAGGATTGCAGTGTCTCCTTCAACCCAACTTGTTTTTTCCTGCTTTCCATCGCCGTTTATATCGAAAACCGCACCTTTTTCTACAGAGGTAAGCTTTACTCCATCGCCTTTTAGATCTACAACAAGTGGATCAACCGGAGTTGTTCTATTTCTAAAAAGTAGGTTAGTGGTTGATGTTTTAAACTTTCCTACGGCTCTTAAAAATTCAGCTCTCAACTGAGAATCGTTTTCAGCCGAACTAGTATTTACTGGTTGATTATTTTCTTTAAAATTTTCAGTCACATTAGTGGAACTCGCAGTTGAAATATTAGTGGAACTTGTTGATGAAATCTTTGTTTGTGAGAAAAAATTCTGAAATGATTCTTTCAATTTTTTATACTCCTCGTCATCGCCTCCAGAGAGCATGCGTAGAATCAGCTCCAGCTCACTTTGGCTCTTTGAATCAAGTTGGTCTTTCAAAAAATCACCCTGTTTGGCCTGGAGATCAAGAGTCAGACTTTTTTCGTTTTGAGAAAGGGAAAATTTGTCCAACGCACTCTTTATCTGGGCCAGTGGAGAAAGTTGTACAAAATCTTCTGAAAGACTCTTTCCCGATTTTGGTGTTTCACCGGTTGTCGAGGATCCTGTGGAAAAAATGTTTGCCAAAGAATGCAACGAAAAATCAAACCGCTGATTCAGAGAAAAGGAAAATAGACGGATTGAGTGGTCCATTTTGGCTCCTCCTTGAGCTAAAATCGTCCTTGATATAAAAAAAACTCCCCCTTAATATTATCGGCATTTTATTAGGGAACTTTAGCAAAAAAATGAAGAAATATAGAAAAATGTGAAAGGGAAAAAATGAGCCCGATTTTTAAATGCAAAAACTGTGGAAATCTATCAACCGGGGTTGAACACCGTTGTTCAGCTGAAACTGGAAAGCAGTATACTTGCCAATTTTGCGGGGCCAGTTGCAACGATGAAAGACATCTCTGCTTCCCTCTTTTAGGGCATTCCAGATTTTTTTGTCAAAATTGCGGTCGAACAGCAGAATTTGAAACCAAGTTATGCAACCCTAAACCGATCCTAAAAAAATAAAAAAATCGATTTTTCGGCTGCATTGGGTAGTTCTACTGCTCCAAGCTTCTCTCCAAGTCACTCAAAACTTGAAATAGTGATTTGCGTCCTCTCAAAGTGACTTCTTTGAATCGTGTTGTAGTTAAATGTGTAGTCTTAAACCGAAGTTCCGGACGCAAAATCTATTGAAATCCTGATCTGTAAACGAATTTAAGGCATTTTTCAGACGGTTTTTACTGGACAGTAGGAAAACCCTTGAAATCATCTTCAAATGCTATTTTCAGGCGTCAAATTTACATGGACAGAAAAAGCAGGCAAAAAAGGCTTCTTTTTGGCTTCAGGTCATAACAAGAGGGCTTTTTCACTCGGGAACTTCGGTTTAAAGAGGTTAAGTGGGACTGTAAAGATAACAAATTTTATTTTCCTAATCAATGGCGATGGTTTTCGTTGATCGCGTGCAATGGCGTGAAGCAGTATTAATAAAACTTATTCGGCATTCAGAATGCTTACTTACGTGGAGATTTCTTTTTTCCCATGTAGTGTTGGTATAAAAAAGAAACCAGGATCAAAGTAGCCGCTAACCCCATTAATGATGCGACTCGGTAAGGGCCTTTCAATTCCCACAGATCGAAGAGAAAAACCTTGGTTATGGTTACAACAAGTAAGGAGAGACTTCCCCATATTGCACCTCGTTTTCCTGTTCGAATTCCTACCCCGAGTAATGCAAGCCCGAAAACACTCCAACCCAGGGAATACCCCATGCTTTGGGCGAGGTTTCCAGAGAAATGAAATGAAATAACACTTTCAGTGCTAAAATAATTTGCTACTTCTATATTGAGTAAAAGGAATAGAAGGATGGTCCCCAGAGTGTAGAGGATTGGTTTTAACCTGATATCATAGATTTTTTCAGATTCTTTTGGAAGATGATATCCGCCAAAGATTAGAGCTCCTGAAACTGACGAGAAGGCATACAAAAACCAGTTAAAAATTGAAGAATCAGTTCGCGGATAATAGTATAACATTTCCTTGTTCAAGCCAAATCTTCCAAAAGAAATCAATAGAAGAGCGGTCCCGACGATTTTCAAACCTTCGTGACGGACTTTGGAATAGAGCCAGAGTAAAGCTGCTCCTTCAAGAGCCCATCCTACAGTAAGCCATTGTTTGTCGAATTGTACCGGGAAAATTGATGTAATAAAAAACAAAGTGACACCGCCATAGAGAGCGATTAACGTTGTCCGGTTCGAAAACTCAGAATCATTGGCGCGTAAGAACTTCTTCAAACCCCAGTGGAAGTTTGGGAAAGCCATCAACGCAGGAAGAAAACCGACGAAAGAGTTTCCAAAGCAAATCAGGAACGCAGTATGCAACAAATAGAATTGTACAATTCCCCCCAATGATGAGACCAGCCAAGGAAGGAGTTTTTCTTTAAACTTAGCAATCCAGATAAATGGAAACCCGAAAAAAACGAGCCAAAATATGGAATACCACAAAAAACTCAGGAATCCACAGGCTTGTGAGAGGTGCCTAACATTCCAGGCGAATTCGAGAAAAGTAACGCTTATGAGAGCTATCGGGCAGAGAATATCAAGTCCGAGAAGGTTAACCAATCTCAGAAGCAAACATGTCATCAATAAAGCAAAGCCAAAAATCAGGTTTGGATCAGGATTTTGAAGTCTGATAACCACAGAAATAAGTAAAATAAAGGGTAAAAATGCTGACATGGAAGGAAGCAAAACGAGATTCATGGGATCGAGATCCCATGCTTTTTTGATTGTCTGCGAAGCATTTTCGTCTGGAATTTCAGCAATATTTAATCTATTTTCCATTCCCAGAATCATCATAAAAACATTTTTTATGCTATCCAAGCTCAGTTTGCTTTTTGTAGCGCAAAAAATTCCCCAAGCCTGAAAAGCGATGGCAAAAAATAGTTCAACTCCCAGGAGCCAGGGAATTTCAAAAGACTCTTTTATTCTGAATGCCCATAATCCGATAGTCCACATCGTCAGGATTAACATTACGATTCCAGCCCAAAGCCAAGCCATCATCCACGCGGCAATGAGGGAAAAAATGTTAACTAACAAAACTGCAGGCCACAAGAAAATCGAAACACTGGTGTTATTGAGAACTGGAAGCATCAAAAGGATCATCATAAGAGGGGAAAATAAATAACCTGCCAGATAGGGAGCCGCAGTGGGGCGTAATCGTTGAATTAAAATTGGCAATGCAGCATGTAAAAGCGCAAATATGAGGAAGAAGAACAAACCTGTAATCAGTTGATTTTCCAAAAAGCCATAATTAGACCAATAGAAGAGGATTAGAAAGGAAAAAATGTTTGCAGAAAGATTCCACGGCCTTGCATCATCATCGTAAAGGGTTTGCCATGCCGACATCAGATCGAGTAATACGAGTAAAACCAATGGAATAGAGGGTTCTCTGAGAAATTCATTTTGGCATAGCAATCCGAAAACATACGACATTGAAAATAGTGGGAAAATTCTGGCAGGAAAGGCAAGTTGCCGATCTGAGATTCCCTTTTTTTGGGCGAATCTCTGGAAAAAAGTATAGAAAAGAGGTATTCCAAAGAAAAAGGACCAAGAAATCCAGCATTTTCCATATCCACCAAAATTTAAATCCCACAGCAAGAGCAGGAAAAAAATGCCAAATGCGCCTGCGATATGAATGTTTCGTGCATTCTTATCGTGCCAGGCTTGCCAGGAGATTGAAAGAAGCAAAAGAACCATCAGGGAAAAAATCAACCCCGGTCTTTCTCCTGAAGTTCTGGAAAGCATCATCCAACCCACAAATGAGAGGGCAAGAAGAGGCATCCAACGCGCCGAAACAGCTATATCGGAAGAGGGTTCAGCAGTCCGTGATGAAAATGTCCACGAAAGCAGATGAAATAAAGGCAAACTCAAAAATATCACAAAAGAAGTCACAAATCGGTCAGCTAAGGGTCCCTGGTTTGCATTCCAGTACCAGGTTAGAAGGAAAGAAATTAATGATGTCAATTTGTGAATTGTGCCGGAGTCCTTGCAAAAATGAGCCATTAAGGCTCCTGCCAAGTCGAACAAGAACATCATTCCAAAAACGAGTATGGTATTATTCTGGAAATTTTCATTCCGGATTAAAAATGCAACAAATGAAAGGCAAAAGAGGGGAGCAAACTTTGCCGCAGAAGAAATTGCTGAAGATAAGTCATTGTTTTTTCTGGAGATAAACCAGAACCCGAAATAAAAACCAAATAATGCAATTATCAGGGAATAAAAGTATAAAGAATTAGCCGAAACAAGCAAGCCCTTGCCCACCCAACTCCATATAAGGAAAAAGCTCACCAGTCCTGAGAAAGCATACCATTTTCCACCGTAATTCTCTTTTAAAGACTGAAATGAGATCAAAAAGTCGACATAAAACAGCAATGAAAAAGCATAAAAAGGGCTTTCTCCGGGGAGAAGAGTTCCAAAAAGTTGGTAGACAAAAACAGCGGAGAGTAGAGGAAAAAGGTAGCCGGAGAGATTTATCAAATCGCCTTCAGACTTGATTTTGGAATATCTATTAAGGAAGAAAGGAAAGAGGGGGAAAAGAGTAAAACAAAGGAATCCAAGAGTAAATTTCTGTGCATTTAGAAAATACTGTCCAAAGTAAAAGAGTTGAAAAAATATAATGGCTTGTGAAGCAACGAAGATTTTTGCTCCGTTCCTTTCGTAAAAGGTCAACCAAAATATTGGAAAGTTCAAAAGGAAAACAAGACCTAAAACCAGTGCCATCCAATCAGTTGAGTGTTCACCAATCAGCAGATAAATCGTGAACCAATTTGAAAAAAGAGACAAAAACTGGCTGGAATAAAGAGGGATAACTTCTTCCAGATACCGTTTTCGAATTATAGCCCAAGCAAAAAGAAAGAAAAATGAGAACCAGGAAAACGCAAACGCGCCTGTCAGGATTTTTTCGATAACAAAGAACTTATGAAGCCATCCGAATTCAGTTAAAAGTGTACCAGCAGCACACAACCCGATTAAAAAGCCCCAGCCTTTGCGATGGACAACAGCTACCAAGCCGCAATTCAAAAGGGTAATATATGAAAACAAACCAAGAGGATTGTCTTGCCCAGTTGAAAGGATCGGAGGTGTTAAAAAACCGCCTATTAGACCCAATATTGCAACGAATGGAGAGTCAAGTTTAATTGCAAGCAAAAAAGCAGTGACGGTTGCTGCCACCATTGCAAATAATGTGGAATAGACCCCGAAGTATCCGTAGAGTCTGGCAGCAACAAAGTCCGCGTAGAAAATGGCAGTCCCGGCAGCACAAAGACTTTGGACAGTAAGCGGGTAATCTTCTTTCGTATTCAGCCATAAGCCAGCAAAAATGGCACCAACTCCGAGAAGGAAACCGATAATAATTCTGGTTCCGAGGCTAATCCAATCATTTTCGATGGATAGTTTAACAAAATATGCCATCCCAAGGAAAAAAGCGAATCCGCCAAGCCAAGCAAAAAGCTTGACTCCGAGGAAATTTTCGAAATCGATGTTTCTCCAGTTCCATGTTGGAACTGAAGGGGGCGAAGTCAGTTCATCGAGCTGATCAACCAGCGGATTTTTTTGTGAATCTGCAGGAGAATCAGTTGAAAACCCAGTCGAGGAGTCTGTAAACAGTGGAGTTGTTTTTTCAAGAGGGGCATCCAGCCGATCAACGGGAGGTTCAACAGACGACGTTTTGGATAAATCTCCGACCAATTTGGCTGGTAATTCACCAGACAAATTACCGATCAATTCACTTGGCACGTTGGACGAAGACTGAGAAACTTGATCGTCAATAATTTTCTCGGGTGGCTTGCCTTCGTGGGGCAATGGAATTGCGGGGGGAAATCCAGTAAATAAACCATCATCCCCAGTTTTGGCTGGCGGTTTAACAACTGGCTCGGCTGACAAATTGTCTGGTAAGCCTTCTTTCAGCTCGTCAGATTGCATCTCAGTGGGGAGTTGGAAGGATTTTTCTTCCCATCCGGTGGAAATGAGATCTGAGGGTTTAATCGAAATATCAATGGGTTTTTTAGCTGAAGGTAATAGTGACGGAGGAACCTTTTCTGATACTTCATTCTGATGGTAATCCTGCCGTCGTTTATTAAAATCACTCAGAATGTCAGTAATCGGCTTTGGTTCTGAAGAATCGACAATTGTCGGTTTTTCTTGCTCTAATGAACGCTCAAATTGTGCCTTGGCATTGGATTCAATTTGCTTTTCAGCGCTACGAACACGATTTTCGAGGCGTGAAATTTGTTGGGAAGTTTTTTGGAGTTTTTCTGATAATCTATCAATTCGTCCTTCTAATTCCGCAATCAAATGTTCGATATTTTCATTATCAACAAGAAAATACTGCAATATCCCGAATTTCTTTGCAACTACAAGTGCTCCGATAAAAATAAGGAAATATGCAAACATTTCAATACTTCCCGGAATACCATAGTTTATTAAAGCAGGGTTGCTTCGCTTGCGGTAACATTGGCGTAGCTAATTTTTCAGTCTTGGCGAAAAGCAAACGATAGAACATTCTTGCTGAGCCTATCGAAACACCAATTATAAGCGCAATTGAAATATTTTTGCCAAGCGAAATCGAAGAAATTTCGATGGTTATCCAGGAATTTTGAGAAGACACTAAATTGGCGATCATTTCATTAATTGTTGATTAACATATGTTTTTAAAATGATACGACAATTCTTCAGTTCTGGTCAATTATTTCTCAGTAAGAGTACATCCTTGCAAAGAGATCTTTTTTCCAGTAGTGGTCAAAAGAAGTAATTTGTCAGCTTTTAAAACACGACAAATTTGTGCAGCTTTCTTTGGGAAAAGCATTTTTTCAACTGAATATCTCTTTTCTGAAAAACCTTTCCCTGAATCGTTCATTTTCAAAACGCTTATAAAAGCGCTATCAGCTTTGGAAACATATAAATAAAAACAATCTTTTTCACCCACATCAAGAGGGATAACTTCCGCTGATTCATAATTAGCCGCTTTAATAGTGCCACCATTGTCAATCTTAGGCTGAAAAATAACCTGAGTACAATTTTCCTGAGGGTTTCTGATGCAAAGAATACCTTTGCTTCCCGGAATAATCTTGGGTTCCTCAATCATTAGTTCGGACCCAGCTTTGTCTGGTGCATCATTAGTTTTTGGACCAAATTTCCGAAAATAAACTTTATGAAGACCTTCATCAAAGAAACCAAATTCGTTATCTCCACTTTTCCAGGTGTGGGAAATGATAGCTCCTTGGGCTTCTGTGATAAGAAACATATCGTTTATCACACCAGTTTCATCAGTTTTTCTGAGAGAAGCGGTGGATTGTTCCAAGCAAAAAATATCTTTCTTGTCAAATAACAAATCAATAAAAAAGCGAGCCGAAAACTTTTTATCTTTTGAATGTTGAAGGGGAATAAAGTCCGGTTGGAAGGGCCCTTTCAAAGGATACTTCACAAGAAGAGGTTCGTAACGATTGACAAACCAGATTAAACCGTCTTTTTCGGCAAAACTTTGAGGAAAAAATTTCCAGTCCTTATCTTTAGCTTTCAGAATAATCTCTTCGGGGTCATTTAAATCCCAGCTTATCAAAAGCTTCAACTGAGTATTTCCCAATACCTGATTTTCAGCATGAAGAGAATTGATCATCGCAAGAAATAAAAAGCAAAATAGAATAATACTCAGGGTCGGAAAAATTCTAAAAAATGGTCTTTTCATATTTTTATTCCTTTCTTTAAAAACATTTTTATTTCAACCTTACGATTTCACCAATGGATTTTGTTGCAGAAAAAAATTGAGTTTCGCAAATTTTTGTTAATCAGAAAGATCAACAAGGTGTAAAAACTCCAAGAATCACTTCTTTTTTCGCTCCAGTTGCTGCAGGAACATTTGAAGGGACGCCTCTTATGAAGGCTTCTCCAAGCGCGGCAAAGGCCATCGCTTCACGTAAAAGTACCGGAACACCAAAATCATCTGAGAAAAAAATTTCACAAGACCTTCTCATTTTTTCCCTCAATCGCCTGACAAATTCAGTATTCAAGGCTCCTCCCCCTGCGATAATAAGCCGCTTCAGAGCACCAGTAGGAAGAACAAATCTTTCAAGTGAATCAACAATAGAGTTTACAGTAAAATCCAGAAGAGTTGACATTAAATCAAATTCCATCAAAGTAGGATTACTTCTGACAATTTCATTAAAATAGTCTTCGCTGAATTTCTCCCGGCCAGTAGATTTTGGAGGTTTTCTGAAAAAATATTCCTCTTCCATTAATTTTTTTAGGAGTTTTTCATCGGTTTTTCCTTTAGCTGCCATTTTACCATCCTTGTCAAAGTTGCATGAGCCTTTTGAAATTCGAAAGGCAAGCAGATCCATCAGCATATTTGCTGGCCCGGAATCATAAGCACATTCAACAAAAGCCTTAGAAGTATGTCGAATAATGGTAAAATTGGCAATCCCTCCAACATTCAGTGCCGCAGTATCGCCGGGAAGAGCTCCAAAGAATCGAAGATCGGCGAAAGGAACCAAAGGTGCGCCCTGGCCTTCAACAGCAAGGTCTCTTGCACGAAAATCTGAAATTACACAGATTCCAGATTTTTCCGCAAACCAGCTTGAATTAAATGCCTGAAAGCTTCCCCGAACAATTCTCCCATCCATTTCTTTCGATTCCGGAGAGTGCCAAAGCGTTTGTCCGTGTGCAGCAACAAAATCCACACCTTCTGGATGATTTTTCTTGAATTGGGCAACCGCCTCCACATACAATTCAGCAACATAGGATCCTGCTAAAGTCAGATCATCAGCATTTCCTGAATTCATAATTTTTTTTAGTCGATTAACAATTTCTCTGGAAAAATCATAATGGTCGCCCCAAACAAGTTGGTAACAACCATTGGGTAAAAATTCTACCAATGCGCCATCAATGCCATCTCCAGAAGTTCCGCTCATCATTCCAAGAATATTTATTTTTTTATTTTGAAATTCCTTAAAAAATTGCATAGTATTTTTTCCCCGATTAAATATAAAAGGTGATTAAATTTCAGGATAACAAAAATTTCAGGAGGTTGATATGAATAGAAGACAAAATTTCAAAAAAATTGCACTGTTTTTGGTTTTACGGATTTTATTTTTACTTGTTGCAGCAAAAATCGAGCCTGCAGAGAAACCATCAATAGGAATTTTTTATTCAAACCAGCAATATGAGAAACTTCAAAAGTTAAAAGACCCGCTATTGCCTTATCGAACCGCTTTGCTGCAAAGCGGGGCAAGTGTGGTTGAACTCTGGCCTTCGATAAAACCAAGCGAATTTAGCAGGAGAATCATGAATATCAAAGGTTTGTTTATCCCCGGGGGAGGCGATTTTAACCCTAAGCTGTTCGGGGAGTCTCCACATCCTAAAATTGGAAAGGTGGATGATTCATTTGATACTTTCGAAATTGCAGTTTCCAAGCTTCTCATTTCGAGAAAACTTCCCATTTTTGGAATTTGTCGAGGGCTCCAGCTCTTAAATATTGTGTTTGGCGGGTCATTAAACCAGGATATTCCAGACCAAATTTCAAAATATCTTCCAGAAGAAAGAAGGGTGGTTCACAAAAAAGAAGCAACTACAAGCGGTGATTACCCTTGTGTCCACGAAATTCAAATTGAAAAAAGATCAATACTTTTCAAACTGATAAATGAATTAAGCTGCATAGTGAATTCGTACCATCATCAGTCAATTAGAAAGCTGGGTGAAGGTTTAAAAGCCACAGCATATGCCAAAGACGGAACTATTGAAGCAATTGAAAGTGTAAAAGATGATCAAATTTTTGCTGTCCAGTTCCACCCTGAGAGATTGGCACTTAAAGATCCAAAGTTCAACGAGTTTTTTAACTATTTCGAAAAAAAATGTGAAAACTTCCAATTTGAAAAGGTTCGATAGGCAACAATTTGAGACAATACAAAAGCTTTTCTTGTGAATTTCTTGCTAGGTATGTTATTCTCGCAAAAAATATTAATAGGAGATTGCCAATGGTAGAAATTAAAAATCCTAGAACTCAACAACCCATCGACAAGGGTGCAGAAAGAAGGAAGTCTCTCGAGATCGCTCTTCAGGCTATTGAAAAATCTTTTGGAAAAGGTTCGATCATGCGCCTTGGAGATCCGAAATCAATTCCTGTAGAGGTAATTCCCACTGGTTCTCTTTCCCTCGATATTGCATTAGGAGTGGGTGGCCTTCCCCGTGGCAGGATAATCGAAATTTTTGGCCCTGAATCTTCAGGAAAAACAACCATTGCTTTAACAGCCATTGCAGAAGCGCAAAGAATGGGCGGTCAAGCTGCGTTTATAGATGTGGAATATGCCCTTGACCCCGCATATGCCAGAATACTGGGAGTAGATGTTGATAACCTTTTAATTTCCCAACCCTCATCCGGTGAAGAAGCCCTTGACATCATGGAAACTCTTGTCCGATCAAATGCGGTGGATATTATTGTACTTGACTCAGTTGCTGCTTTGACTACCAAACAAGAGCTTGAAGGTGACATCGGCGATGCAACTGTTGGAACCCAGGCAAGATTGATGGCTCAAGCTATGAGAAAATTAACCCCCGTGGTCAGCAGATCCGGGACAGTCTGTGTTTTCATTAATCAACTGCGGGAAAAAATCGGTGCAGCCCATTATGGCCCCCCAGAAGTAACTCCAGGTGGAAGAGCATTGAAATTTTTCGCTTCCATTCGAATTGATATCCGGAAAAGGGAGTCACTGAAAGATGGTGATGAAGCGCCCCGAGGCTATTTTGCCGAAGTCAAAGTTGTGAAAAATAAAGTTTCTCCGCCATTCCGGAAAGCCCGGTTCGACATTGTATTCGGAAAAGGGTTGTCGAAAGAAGGGGAAATCCTTGATATGGCTGAAGAAAACAAAATCGTTAATAAATCAGGTTCATGGTATTCCTATGGAGAGCTCAGACTCGGGCAAGGCCGTGAGAATGCCCGAGACTTTTTGATTGAAAACCCTGACGTATTCATGGAAATGCTTCAAAAAGTAAAAGTAAAATTGAACTTTCAACCACCCGTTTACAGAAAAATCGAGGGTTCGCCAATAACAGACGAAAATCCTGTGTCCAACTCAAAAGAAACCCCAAAATCATCAGAAAAAGGAAAAACTCCTGAAAGACCTGCTGAGAAAGAAAAAGTTATGGGCAGAGGGAAATAATGATGTATTGATTTTGGCGCAAACGCAAAAAAAAAACCGGACAAAAAAGTCCGGTTTTTTTGCATTTCAGAAGCGCTTCACTTGTATGGAATGCGGAAATTTTCGGAATTTCAGAATTCCTGGTATCGATAGTTTGTATTTTCTCGGAAAATAGCTTCAAAAGATATTTTCCTGATTTTGGAATAATTTTCGGTTGGATTTTATCCTGAGACCAACATTCATAAAAATAAATCAGAAGATGCCTTCCAAAGCAACTTGATGATTCATTAATCGAAAAATGGTATCAAATTTAAATCCCCGAGGCTGGGAAATCTGAATTTCAAAGACAAAAGTTCATTAAAGTTTATTTTTGTTTTGCTTTGCAATTTTTTTAAACTTTTTTTTTAAAACAACACTCGTTTCCACGATAAAAATCGGCTCCCAAGGCAGCAAATCGGATATTTTTGCAATGCAAAATTTTTTATTGACATTAGAACAAATTGCTGTTATTATAGAAACATAAGCAAGCGCGATAAAAAAAAATCAGCGCAGCGCAAAATTAAATAAACAACCAGGAGAACAAAAAAATGACTAGCTTGAACAAAATTTTCGACAGAGATGAAATGGTAAGAGTAGCCCGCACAGGAATTGAAAACTCTTTGAAATTCTACATGACCCTCAATGAGAACATTGTGAAACTAAGTGATTTGCAAAAGGAAACCATCAACGAGACCACCAAAAAGAATCTCGAAGCTCTCAACAAAACCTATGATGAATTTCAGAAGAATCACCGAGTTCTTACCAGCAGAGTTGAAACCTTCTATCGCGATCTGCTCGAAAAAGTAATTACCCCAAAAGAAGAAACTGGTTCCAAGTAAGACAATATCCGAGCATAAAAAACGGTTTCAAGGTGTCCGCACTGAAGAAGCGGGATAAGGAGGCCTTATGTTACCCATTAAAAGATTCTACAAAAAAGACGACCAACTCGCTTCAGAAGAATTAAATTTTAAATTTGAAAATAATAGGAGATTAAACCATGAACAGAATGAATCAATTATTCGATCGAGACCAGATGATCCAAGTAGCACGCGAAGGGATGGAAAATGCCTTCAGGTTCTTCATGACCTTCAACGAGAACGTGGTAAAGATGACCCAAACGCAGCGTGAAGTGATCAATGAAACTACAAAGAAAAGCTTGGAAGTTGTAAACAAAGCTTACGAAGAATATCAGAAGAACAATCGTATTATCACCTCACATATCGAAAATTTCTGTCAGGAAATGACTGAAAAGGCTTGTCCAAAAGAAACAACACAAGACTAAAAATTCCTCAAATAGATTCCTCAGCTGAAGGTGCGATAGATTCGCACCTTTTTTGCATTACGCAAAACGAAATAGCCAGCAACAAAACAAAATCTGAAATCATGTCCTACCTGGAAAGTTCTTAGGCGCCATAAGTATGCTTTAGACCGAAGTTCCCGAGTGAAAAAGCCCTCTTGTTATGACCTGAAGCCAAAAAGAAGCCTTTTTTGCCTGCTTTTTCTGTCCATGTAAATTTGACGCCTGAAAATAGCATTTGAAGATGGTTTCAAGGGTTTTCCTACTGTCCAGTAAAAACCGTCTGAAAAATGCCTTAAATTCGTTTACAGATCAGGATTTCAATAGATTTGCGTCCGGAACTTCGGTTTAGAAAGAGGGCTTTTCCGTGAAAACTCTGCATGAGCGGATTATACCAATCCAAAAAAAATATGTGCATCACCCCAAGAACATTGATTTGATCAAAATGAAGTTGGATCGGTATATTTTGCAAGAAAAGAAGGAACTTTCATGAAAAGAAGGAGCCCTTACTGGAATGGTTGAAGCATTCATTTCTGTCAGACCCAACTCCAATTTACGCAGACCTGAAGCACAAAATAGGTCGGATGAACGAACTAATTGAAATTGGTATTAGTCCATTGGACCGCCGCATCTTGTGCAGAATTTAGCCTGAGGATAATTTTCAGTCCCGCACTTTCGGCATTCCAAAAGTTTATTAGTCTTTTCGATTATGAAATTTTGTTTCATTGGATCCTGGGAAATTTCAGTTGCAATGGAGCTCAATTTCATTTCAGTTGATTTTTTTTTCTGGGAGTTTAAGTCAGTTGTAATTAATAAATTTCCACCTAAAACGGTTGCCCAGTCAATCCCGGGTTTAATACCACTAACAAGGAAAATTTCAATAGGCATGGATTTTCCTTTAACCATAATAGGTTCCAGAGCTTGAGTTTCGAAATAATCTTTCACTCTTCCATAGGTAGCATTAGTTATAAGAAGTTGCATTGGTTTGGCATTAGCCATTACCCGGGAAGCTAAATTCACATTATCGCCAATTACGGTGTAGGAAAGCTGTTTTTCACTTCCCATATAACCAGCCGTAACAACCCCAGTATTGATTCCAATTCCGATTTGAATCTTAGGTTTTCTTTCAGTTTCCCACTTTTCATGAAGTTCTTTCAGCTTAGTAAGCATTTTAACTCCACAAAGTACAGCTCTAATGGGGTCATCCGGTCTTGTGACAGGAGCCCCAAAAAGGGCCATTAATTCGTCACCGACATATTTGTCAAGCGTTCCATCCATTTCCATGAGTATGTCCGTCATTGCTGTAAAATAGACATTCAACTGTTCAACAATGTCGGTGGGGTCCATGCCTTCAGACATTTTGGTAAAACCTCTGATGTCAGAGAAAAACATCGTTACTTCACTTTTGGTTCCTCCAAGCTTCAATCCTGAAGGGTTTTGCATTATCAATTCCGCTACTCTTGGAGAGACAATTCTCGTTAAACTGTTTTTTAATTCTTCGTTTCGTTTTAGTTGTTCTTCGGATATTTTTTTTGCAGAAACAAGATCATCAACGGTTGCAGCATAAAGTCGGGCGTTTTTCATTACAAGCCCCGCTATATCTGCTGCAGTTGCAATTAGATTCTGATCATCTCTTGTGTAGTCAGGATTTCTCATTTTTTCAACGTTAATTAGTGCAAAAAGTTTTGCTTCTACATAAATTGGAGCAACCAGGATAGTTTTAATGACTCCCTGACCAACAAATCCTCTGAGTTTGGGATCAATCTGACATTCCTTCACTCCCAGTGATCCTCCTTCGACAACTTTTCCGGATTCCTCCCGTACCAAATAGGTAATCATGCTATTTTCAGAATATGGGATCACAAGTTCTTTAAGGTTCTTTTCTGACATCCCCTCCGCCCTAACAACCTTCAAATTTTGATCTTTTTCATTATTGATGAGAAGTTGGACAATTTCCCCATCAAGTCCTTTTGCAACGATATCAACAATTGATGAAAAAATTTCATCGTGATCAAGAGTTTTTGCAAGGTTTTTTATCCTCACCAGAGTAGTAGATAATTTGATTGCCTTCCGACTGAATTCTTCTTTAATTTGTCGGGCTTCTCTTTCAGAACGTTCAGTTGAAGTTTCATTGAAATCTTCGGATTCGGCACTTTTTTGGCTTTCATTTTTTGCAATCTGCTCTTTGCTCATTTCCGTTTCACCGGTTAAATGAGCAATTGAAGCATTTTGAGTTGCTGTTTTCGCTTCCGCTTCGCGCTTATATTTTGCGGCTACTTTTGGATCCACTCTTTCCGCAAGTTTATTTAACTCTCTAAACTCTTCCGATTCATCCATTTTTCCGGAAGTTTTGATCTTTCCCCATTTTCGATATATATAAAACATGTATGCTATCGAAAAAATCACTAAACCAGAATAAATTCGAAGCCAATCGTTGATCGGAAACTTATCAGGTCTGAATTTAAAAGCCCAAGTCAAACCAATTAAAACTGTTGGAAGGAAAATTCCAACAAAGATTGTTGCAATTTTTTCCCCGGCAAAACCTAAAATTCCAATTATCCCGACAACATAAAAGTGAGCATTAATCCATTGATAAATCTTGGGGATTTTTTTGGTATATTCAAGATAAGCAATAAAAAAGGCAATAACAGCTCCAAACAACCAAACAATTTCTCCGATTTTAGTTCCCGGAGTCTTTTTCTCTTGATTGTTTTGAGAATTCCCTGCTTTCATTATTCTCTTCTAGTGGTTAAAGCGGCAATGAGCCTAATGGCATCTTCAGACTCGGAAGGGATAGATTCAAGCAGACTTTCTGCTTTCGAAGTTTCATTTGTTTCCAAATATAAAACAGCCAGCCAATATTTTGCCTTAGAGCATTGTTCAAAAGCCTTTACAGCATCTTTTGCCAGCTGAGAAGATTTATCCAAATTTCCCTTGGATTTTTCGGCAATAGAAAGAATTATGTTTTTCAGGGCCAAAGATTTTGGAAAAACTAAAATTTCCCTTGTTTTCAAGGCCATTTCCAAAACTTTTTCAGAGCGGTTCATTTTCTCTTCTATACCACATAATTCAGTTGCTATCATAAGCCGATTTAGCGGCAAATTTGCATATCCAAATCCCTTGTTAAGTTCGATATTCGCTTCAACCAGGTTTTTACTGTAAATGAAATACCTAGCGATTACAAACATAAGAAGCGCTTTTTGATCTGGAGTAAACCAAGAAGCCAAATTTGTCGGAATTGATTCTACGATTCCATAAGCTCCCGCATGGTCACCCAACAGACTTTTTAATAATGCCCATATAATCTGTCCTTCTTCCTGATAAGGGGGATGCTTAAAATTTAATAAATATTCCTTCAATTCAGTTCCACAATGCGAGTATTTTTCAAGTTCCAGAAGGCTTCGTGCATAAATTAACCAAAGTTTAGGAAGAAAACTTTTTTTTTGGAAGGAAAAAACTTTTTCGGCAATTTTCAGAACTGAAGAGAATTCTTCTTTTCCAAAGTTTCTCTCGGCCCTAGCTTCAAGCATCCAAGCATCGCCAAGTCCAGTTCTTCCATCAACTCCCGGTTCGTCGATTTCGATTACTCTTCCGATTAACTCTCCGAGGAAAAAAGCAAAATAGCGACCGGTTGGAAGGAAGAAAGAGAAGAAAATACTGCAAAAAAGACACAATAAGTTGAGCCCAAACCAGTTGAAAAAGTTCATTCGGCACTGAAAAACCAGTACAAAAAAACAAAAACACAGAGCAAAAAACCAGATGAAATAAATTTCTCGTCTCTGAGTTCTAAAAACCGGTGGAAGGTAGGAAAGTAGAAAGATTTCAAAGCTTAAGAAAAAAAACAATAAATGGCTCGAAGAAAGTGCAAAAGGAACGATCCAAATCGGGTCTCCTGCGAAAAAATTCTCTCTCATCATGTTAATGTTGAAATCTCTAATACAATTTTCCTTAAGAAGGAAAACAATAAGCATGGTTCCACAAACAAAGGCAACATCGCTTCTTAACTTTCCTTTGTCGATAAGAAGCTTTGCAAAAAATACTATCAATAGAGAAAGAAAAAAGTAATATCCAATCAGCGCAAACTTTCCGAGTGCAAGTGGAAGATTGAAGAAAATCAAGCAAACCGGCATGGTTAATAACCCTGAGTTTCCTCCGGAATCTAGTTCAACTGAAACGGGAGACATGGCCAAACGATCGGAAAGCTGGGATGCGAAATCCCAGGCCCTAAAAAGATTCAAGGAATTAAGTTCCAATAACATTCCGAAATAGCAATCCTTGACATCCAGTTTTGAATAATCTGTAATCTCTATTTTCAAATCAAGCTTCAGAATTTCCATACCAAGCGTCCATTGCAAAAAAGCAAGTCGAATTTTCGCAGATTGGTTATCGGGAGCAGATTTCAATGCTTCTACCAGCGAATTTGCAGCCATTTCAGGAGTCGAAATCTCAAGTTGGAGAGAGAATTTCAGCAGATAGACCAGTGCTCTTCCTTCGGGAGGCAACGCTGTAATCGGAATTTCATCTAAGAGAGCTGAAGCTTGTCGGTGCATTCCTACATGGGCGTAAGTTTGGGCAAGACAAACAAGAGAACTGAAGTTTTTTGGATACGCCACTGCCGCATCCTGGAAAGCTTCGACAGCAAGCTCCAGTTTGCCTGATTCCCTGGCTTTTAGGCCTTTTTCAATCAGAACCTCAGCTTTTTTCCTGGCAAATTCTTCATTAGTTAGAGAAAAAACAGGATTGATTAGAGGAAAAAAAATATTTAAAAAAATTAAAAGTGAAAAAACGATGAATTTTTTATCCCACATATAGCTTTTATACCTTAACCATTCATCTTTCTCAACTGATAAAAAAAAAGAAAATGCATGAATAATGGATTTAAAAAGAAAAGAGGAAGAGTAAAGTTCTTGGATCGAATTTTAGAATCAGTCTTTGGTTACGAAATTTCATTGGAATTGGTATAATCAAATTTGAAGTACTTCTTAATTTACTCGAAACTTTTTCCCGGAAAAAAGGTAATATTAGAAGGAAAAAGGGCTCAAAAGGAAAATTGAATGAAAAAATTTTGCAGAAGGCTTGGAATTGTTCTATTTCTTTTTTCTTTTCTTTTTATTTTCCCTTTTAATAAAGCCTTTTCCGCCCCCACACCTTTTGACGAAAATGCAAATGTTTCGATCGAATTAACATCCAATTTGTCAGTCAGCTCCAATCCTGAGGACTCCGAGTCTTCTGCCCAGGAAATATTAAAAAATGGAATTCAAGTCCCTCAAGATTGGCGAGGTTCAGACCAAGATAGATCTTTGGTAAATGGAGCAAGATACCATACTTCAGCAAATGATTTAATTCTTCTATTAAATAAAACACAGAATAAAGATGCCAGGGATCAAATATTACTTGTAGGAATTCGAACCCCAAAGAATTTCCAAGAGATTTCCCAACTTTATGCGAACGCCAATTCTCCAGATGTAGCCAATAAAATTCTTCTTGATAACGTCGATAAAATTACAGACTTTGGTGATCTATTAAAGCTGGCCAACCTGGCAAAAAGCCCAAATGTACGAGATGCAATTCTGTTGAAGGGGATTTCGAAAGCTCAAAATCTCAGTCAATTAATCACTTTAAGTCAAAGATGTTATTTCCCCGAAAACTGTGATCAGGCTCTACTATTAGGAAGCTCAATCGCAACAAGTTCCTACGATTTTTTCCTGATGTCCAATAGAACAAAAACCCCAACCGGAAAAGACAGAATCATCGAATCAGGGTTGGGAAAATGCCAAAATTTCGAAGAAGTAGTGGACCTCGGCTGGACAGCAAACAGTGTGAGCGTAAAAGACAAAAGTGCAGAAGAAGCTGTTAAGTATGCAAAATCTCAAACTGATCTCCAAATGGCAGCGAGTTTAGCGGGCTCGCCTCAAGAAAAAGATAAAATCAGTAAACTTACTCTTCCTGATGGAAATTGTAGTTATCGAGACCGAGCCAAATTTATGAGCCAGCTTTCCCAAAAATGGGGAATTAACATTCATGACAACACATCAACAGGTTTTTTCTTTACCTACGATCAACTTATATGGATCGACCAGACCTTAATAAGCCTTCCAAAGGAATTTTTGAGTTATACGCATGAAATTTTCCCGATGAACAATGGTTCTCCATTTGTATTTGGACAAACAGTTCAGAACTTTGTAAAAACTGGAAATGATACCAGCTTTACTCCCCAACTTCCGTTTATTAGAATATCCGACACAGGTTGCCGAGAAGAGAAATTATTCAAGGGAACGCTAGTTCATGAGATGACCCATTCCATGGATTATCAGCTCCCCGGGCTTCTTGAAAGCTTTGTAAAACAGTTTTGGCCTAGCGCAAAAGCAGTTTCTGACGGCGTTACCATAAACTGGCAAGGCTCTCCGGAAAGTTCTTCCGTAAGCGATTACGGAAACTCGATGCCTCGAGAAGATCTTGCTGAATCAGCCAGAATGTTCTGGGCTGAACCAAATAAAATGAAAGCTCAATTTCCAGACAGATATCAGTTTATTAAGGACAATGTTTTCAAAATGGAATTTTTAATTTGAGTATATTGATCTTCAAATAATGAGTCAAAAAAAAATGGTCAAAATAATTTCTCAGTAGCCTCTGCTCAGCGAGCAGAGCAGGTTTGGCTCCCTCTCGAAAACCTTTGGTTCAACGGCTTTTGGACTCATTATTTATAAGATTGCAATACTGAGCCTATCAGAAAAGGGCTATTTGCCCATCATTTCACGCTGTTTTTTAGTCCCTTCTTCATCAAACTCAAATGTAAGCTTAATTACATCACCTTCGGTCACTTCTTTGTTAAACATACTTTTATGAATTTTGACGATATCACCGTTCTCTAAAACACACCTCAAATATTTTCCCTTGACCTGATCGATTACACCTTGCATTTCTTTTCTCCTGACTAACTATTATCTTTCTTACCATCTAATATCAAATTAATCATAATTCTTTCTATTAAAGATGGGATCTCTGTTTCTGCCTGATTCCGACTTTCTATTTCCGTAAAGGACACGCGATTTCCCCTTTTATCTCCAGGCTGGGTCATAAAAAACTCAAGCCGAAATACATCGCTTCCCAAGTAATTTTTATGAGGAAAGATCTTAATAAATACACCCCTATCATCAGGAAATACCACATAAAATATCTCCTGAATGGCTGTAGAGTGAATGAAAAACTCGAAATCAATCGTGTTTCCCTCACGTGTCATCAACCCTCTGATTTGCTCAAAAAGCAAATCACATACACTTTTCAATGTTATATCGATTGTTTTATCCATTCCTGCTCTTTATAGAACGCATCAAAGTCAACCTGAGTGATATTTTCACCATTTCGCTTTCGGATAGTAATTTTTCCAGAATTCTGCTCGTGTTCGCCAATAATTACCATAAAAGGAATTTTCATAAGTTGTGCGTTTCTTATTTTCTGATTAATTTTGTCGCCTTTATCATCGATTATTGTTCTGACTCCAAGTTGTCGAAATTTGTCTTCAACGGTCTTTGCATAATCAGTGTGTTTGTCTGAAATAGGCAACACAGCCACTTGAACAGGAGCCAACCAAAGTGGCATTGCTCCGCCATAATGTTCAATCAAAACTCCGAAAAATCTTTCTATGGAACCCAGAAGAGCGCGGTGAACCATATACGGTCGGTGTTTCTGGCCATCCACTCCGATATAGGTCATGTCAAATCTTTCGGGTTCATTAAAATCGAATTGAATAGTTGTCATCTGCCATTCACGGCCGATTGCATCTTTTATTTTCAGATCAATTTTGGGGCCATAAAAGGCTCCGCCCCCTTCATCAAGTTTGCAGGGCAACCCTTCCTTTTCAATCGCGCGCTTTAAAGAAACAATTGCTTGTTCCCAGCGGTCATTTTCTCCAACAGCTTTCTCGGGCTTTGTGGCAAGATAAGCTTCAATTTTTTCAAATCCAAAAGCACGCCAAAGCTTTAGACTGAAACGTAATACTTCCAGAATTTCATCTTCAATCTGTTCAGGAGTACAAATGATGTGTGCGTCATCCTGTGTAAAACCTCTTACTCTCAAAAGCCCGTGTAATACCCCGCTTTTCTCATAACGATAAACAGTTCCAAGTTCGGCCCACCGCAAAGGTAAATCGCGATATGACCTGAGCTGGTTTTTATAAATCATTATGTGAAAAGGGCAATTCATCGGTTTGATATAATAATCAAACTCATCTATCTTCATGGGGCTATACATGCCTTCACGGTAAAAATCGAGATGTCCACTAGTTTCCCAGAGCCAAGCTCGTCCGATGTGGGGAGTGTTTAAAAGTTCGTAGCCATTTCTGTAATGCTGCTCTTTCCAGAATGACTCAATTGTATGTCGAATTCTGGCTCCCTTGGGATGCCAAAAAACTAGCCCGGGACCAACTTCGTCGTGTAAAGAGAAAAGATCGAGTTCTTTTCCGAGGCGGCGATGATCTCTTTTTTTTGCCTCTTCAAGCATATTCAGATAGCTATCAAGCTCATCTTTAGAATTAAAAGCAGTGGCATAAATTCTTTGAAGCATTGGGCGCTTTTCATCGCCACGCCAATAAGCTCCGGCAACATTTAAAAGCTTGAAGTGCTTCACAAAACCGGAATTGGGAAGATGCGGGCCTCGGCACAAATCAACAAAAGGGCCTTGGGAATAAACCGAAAATTTTTCCTCAGGCAAATCTTCAATCAGTTCAACTTTAAATGGCTGACTAAGCGATTTGAATTTTTCGAGGGCCTCTATTTTAGTAAGAGTTTGGAAAGAAAATTCTTCTTTTTTGGAAATAATCTGATGCATCTCTTTCTCAATTTTTTCAAGATCTTCGGGGGTAAGAGATCGAGAGAGCAAAAAATCGTAATAAAATCCATTTTCAATGGTCGGCCCAATTCCAAATTGCGCATCCGGAAAAAGTTTTTGAACAGCTTCAGCCATAATATGTGCCAATGAATGTCTAAAAACTTCAGGGGCTTCGGAGGATTTCATAGTTATAACTTCAAACGCACCATCAGCAGTAAGAGGCGCTTTTATGTCAATCAGATGGCCATTCAATTTAGCAGCAATAGCCGCCTGCGCAAGTTTCGCTCCTATGCTTTGAGCAACAATTAAGGAAGTTACTCCTTGATCAAATTCTTTTTTTGTTCCATCCGGAAGAGTAAGGGAAATTTTATTGGACATTTTTTTTCTCCTGGCTGGCCCGGCACAAATGGGCACAGCTCATCCATTTATTAAAGTAACTTTTTTAAAATTCCGTTTTCCTGACTGCAAAAGAAATGATTCTCCGGCAGAAAAAATCTTATTGAGATCGGAAAATTTTTCCTGATCCAATTTTACACCACCCTGTGAAATAAGTCTACGTGCTTCCCCTCCTGAGGGGGCAAGTTTCGTCATTAACAGAATTTTCAGGATAGTAAGACCTTCTTTGGGAGCTGGAATTTTCATCTCTTCAATATTTTCAGGCACTCCATCTCCGGTTTTTCCGAAAAGTCTCTCAAATCCTTTTTCGGCAGATTCACCCGCTTCATTTCCATGATATTTGGCCGTAATTGTTTTGGAAAGTAACATCTTGACTGCTTTTGGAGCTGATTTCATTCGTTCACGAATATCAGTAAGTTGAACTGGTGAATAATCAGTCAGCAATTCAAAATATTTAACTACAAGTTCATCTGGAAGGGACATCAATTTACCGTATATTTGATCGGAAGATTCATTTATCCCGACATAATTGCCGAGACTTTTTGACATCTTTTCTTTGCCATCTAATCCTTCGAGAATAGGCATTGTAATTGTCACCTGGGGCTCTTGGGAGTAAGATTTCTGTAAATCGCGCCCAACGAGCAGGTTAAAAGTCTGGTCAACTCCACCTAATTCGACGTCAGAATGAAGAGCAACAGAATCGTAGCCTTGCATCAACGGATACATGAATTCCACAACGCTAATCGGAACCTGAGATTTGAAGCGCTTTTCAAACTCATCCCTTTCAAGCATGCGGGCGACTGTATATTGCGCTGAGAGCTTCAGAACATCAGCAAAACTCATTTTTGACAACCATTCACTATTGAAAACAATTTTAGTTTTCGACAAGTCAAGAATTTTGCAAATCTGATTTTTATATGTCTCGGCGTTCTTTTGGACTTCCTCTTCGGTAAGAGCAGGGCGAGTTTTTTTCTTTCCCGTGGGATCGCCCACCCGTCCAGTGAAATCTCCAATCAGGAAAACTGCCTGATGGCCAAGCATCTGAAATTGTCGAAGTTTTTGAAGAACGACTGTATGACCAAGGTGAATATCGGGAGCAGAAGGATCTGCGCCGAGTTTTACGATCAAAGGTTTATCTGATTTATAGGATTTTTCTATTTTTTGCAGAAGCTCATTACGGGAAACGACATCAGCAATTCCGGTCAAAATGAATTCAAGTTGTTCTTTCGGAGTAAGTTCAAATGGCACTTTTACAATTTCCTCAACTCGTTAAGATATTGTTCAAGCTTTTCGACCTGAACACGGTAGCCTTCAAGGCCTTCTCTAAGGTTCTCCACGACTTCAGCAGGTGCTTTTTGGACAAAATTATCATCTTTCAGTTTTGTTGATAGCTTTTCAATTTCCTTTTCGATTTTGACCTTTTCACCTGTAACCCGGTTTATTTCAACGGGAACATCAATCAATCCTTCCAGGCTCAAGCAAATTTCAGTATCTTCGAACAAGCCGATGAGATGCTTTTGGGGCTTACTTTTAACAAATTCAAGGCTTTCTACTCCGGAAAGATGTCGAATCATATTTTCATGATCTTTAATTAAACCAGCGTGGGAACCAGATTCTAGAACTCTAATTGTCACTTTTTTCACCGGTTGAATATTCGCGGCAGCTCTCAAATTCCTTATTACTCTGACTGCTTCCTTGACGTCAGATACTTCAGATTCAATAGGTAAATTAATCAATTGCGGCTTACTAACTGGAAAGGCTGTTTCCATTAATAATCCACTGTTTCCAGGAATTTTCTGCCAGATTTCCTCAGTTACAAATGGCATGAACGGATGCAAAAGCCTTAGCGAAGTATCAATTACCTCAACAAGCGTTTGAAGAGCGGCCGATTTTTCACAGCTTTCAGGGCCAAACAAAAGAGGTTTGTTCATTTCGATAAACCAATCGCAAAATTCGTCCCAGATAAAATCGTAAAGGGTTTTAATCGCTTCATTGAACCGAAATTCACCATCTTTGAGGAAAGTAGTGATCTGATCAATAGTTTTGTTCAATCTTGAAAGGATCCAACGGTTCCAGAGGGAAAGAGAATCGGGTTTAACCGGTTCACGCTTAAAACCTTCGCCCAGGTTCATCAGAACAAACCTAGCAGCATTCCAAAGCTTATTTGCAAAGTTTCTTCCCATTTCAACTTTTTCTGTTGAGAATTTGATATCCTGACCGGTGGGAGCAAGAAAGATAATGGTGAATCTAAGTGCATCGGCACCATACTTATCCATGATTTCAAGTGGATCGGGAGAATTTCCGAGTGACTTGCTCATTTTTCTTCCTTTGAGATCTCTTACAATGCTTGTAAAATAGACATCATGGAATGGACATTCTCCAAGGAACTCGTATCCAGCCATCACCATTCTGGCAACCCAGAAGAAAATGATATCCGGACCGGTAATCAAAGTGTCAGTTGGATAAAATTTTCGAAGAACCTTTGTGTCTTCAGGCCACCCCATAGTTGAAAACGGCCAAAGCCAGGATGAGAACCATGTATCAAGAACATCGTCATCCTGTTTGATTGTCGCGGACTCGCCGCATTTCGAGCATTTCTGTGGCATTTCTTTCGCAACCATGACATTTTTACATTTTTCGCAGGTATAAGCGGGAATACGATGTCCCCACCATAGTTGGCGACTGATGCACCAATCTCTGATGTTTTCCATCCAATTTAGATAGACACCAATCCATCTTTCGGGAGTTATATTAAGTTTTCCGGATTTAACAGCTTCAATGGCGGGTTTTGCCAGAGACTTCATCTTCACAAACCATTGATCTGAAAGATATGGCTCAATAACAGTTTGACAGCGCTCACAATGCCCGACTGCAAGGGCGTGGTCCTCAATTTTTTCGAGCAACCCTAATTCCTGGAGATCTACAACCACTTTTTCACGACATTTAAAGCGCTCCAGTCCACAATAGGACCCAGCGTTCTCGTTCATTTTTCCACCTTCATCCATTACGATAATCGACGGAAGAAAGTGTCGCCTCCCCATTTCGAAATCATTCGGATCATGCGCAGGGGTAACTTTAACTGCCCCGGTTCCAAACTTCGGATCCACAAAATCATCAGCTATAATAGGGATTTCACGATTCAGGAGGGGAAGAATAAGCGTCTGGCCAATTAAATTTCGGAATCTGTCATCATCGGGATTCACCGCCACAGCTGTGTCCCCTAACATGGTTTCAGGACGCGTTGTAGCAACGCAAATTGAATCTTTTCCATCTTTCAACGGGTATTTTATATACCAGAGGTGTCCCTTGGTATCTTGCGGGATTTTCTCTTCATCGGAAAGGGCAGTTCGACATCTTGGGCACCAATTGATAATATATTTTCCTTTATAGATCAGACCTTTTTCATACAAATGGATGAAGCAATCTTGAACTGCTCTGGAAAGCCCTTCGTCCATGGTAAATCTTTCCCTTTTCCAATCGCAGGAGCAACCGAGTCGTTTCAATTGTTTGAGGATTATTCCACCGTATTTTTCTTTCCATTCCCAGACTTTTTGAATAAAATTTTCCCGTCCGAGATCGTGTCTTGAAATTTTCTCTTTTGAGAGTGCTTTTTCAACTACGTTTTGAGTTGCAATGCCGGCGTGATCTATCCCTGGGAGCCAAAGAGTCTCGTTTCCCAACATTCGATGATATCTAATAATGATATCCTGTAGAGTATTATTAAGGACATGCCCTAAAGTAAGCATTCCAGTTACGTTTGGCGGAGGAATTACGATGGTATATGATTTTCGGTGGGCATTTTCATCTGCATGAAATGCACGTGAGGATTCCCAGAGGGTGTAAATTCGTTCTTCGACTTTAGCAGAGTTATAAGCCTTTTCAAGGATTTGTTGATTTGTTGAATCGTTTTGAGTGTTCATAATTTTCTCTTGGAAAATAAATTTAAATAAGCTGATACAGTTTAATCAAAAAATTGCGGAAAATCAAAAAGGAATTTGGAAAACAATTAAACAAAACCTTTTAAATATTCCAAAGAAATATAAAATACGGAAAAGAAGACTTAAAAAGCATCACATCAGGAAAAAACGCTAAATAATCGAAACTTAAGACGAGATAAATGCCTCACCAATATCTTTTCAAATTCAGGAAAATCAAAATTACATAGCATTACGAGTGAAACGAAATAAACGTCCTGGAATGGCATTTTTCTGCCAAATATTGAACAAATGCAAAATTTTTATTGCTGGATTAAAGTAACCAATTTTTCGAATTCGCCTGGGGGCAGATTCAAAGCTCTCGCTTGCTGGAAAATATTGTTTCTGACTTCCAAAGCTCGGATTTTTTCTGATAGTTTGGGGTCGTCTTTGACCAAAATAGCTTGTTTGAGAACTTCCATTGCTTTTTCAAAATCAGTTGAGAGGGAATAAACATCAGACAGTTTGGACAATAGAGGTAAATAAGTAGAATCTATTCTTAAACCTTCTTCAAGATACTCTTTGGCCAAATCAAGATTTCCAGTTTCAATCATTCTTTCAGCAAAACGCAGATATGTGGCAGGATTGGGTTCAAATTCCGGTAAAGAATCGGCAGGGAAACCATTTGGAGCAACAATTTTTTCACCACATTTAAAACAAAATCGACTGTCTGAGAGTGTAATTTTTGCTCCACAATTTCCGCAATCAAAATGATTTTGAACAATCCAAACTTTTGATTTTTTAATTACAACATCACCACGTTTATATCCTTTTTCAACTTCAAAAACGATCGTGCGGTCTTCGAATTTGTCGGATCGGAAATAATCCGTGGGGATATGCTTAGTGGCATCAAATTTTTCGGCGATAACAGGCATATACTGAATTTCATTAGGTATAATAAGTCTCTCGAGGAGTTTTTTATGTAAACTCTGAAGATCAGGGTTGGGATTTCTTTTCAAATGAGTGTCAAGTTCATCAAAGAAATCGATGAAATAAGTGAATACTTCATTCTCCGGAGAAAATTCAACCGATTTTTCTGAAGAGGTCATTTCAATAATCTGGTCTTTCAGACTAGCGATTTCAGAATCTTTGGCTACAAGGTCATCCTGGGATTGTTGGAGTACCTGTTCAAATTTCTGTATAGCCAGCAATTGATCGGCAACTTGTTCAGTCAACTGTTCCATTTCTTTCTGATTTTCAAATTCCGCTTTCGAAGCAGCTTGAGTTTTCAAGGATTCAAGTTCTTCAATAAGTTGTTTGCATTCCATATTTTTAAGTTCAAGTTGGCCTTCAGAACTTTCGAGTTGAATCTTTGCAGCTTCAGATTGAGAGGTAATTTCAGCAAGCCTCCCCTCAAGTTCGTCTGCTCTGGCAGCTTTGTTTTTAAGTTCTTCTATTTGATCCGTCAAAACCTGTTTTTCTGCATTAAAGGAATCAAGTTGAATCTTAGTCGTTTCAAGTTCAGATTTAGCGGAATCAAGTTCGGGTTTAACCCCGTCAAGTTCAGTCTTGAGAGCTTCTGATTGCTGGCGAAGCATTTCTATTTCTTGCTTAAGTTGTTCGCTCTCCTGTTTAATTTGTTCAATGGCTTCGTTTTGGCTATCAGAAGCGGGCTGTGCAGATTGTTGAGCAGCAACTTGTGCAATGGCCTGTTCAAGTTGGCTTTCCTTCTCGGCTAACACAGCTTTAAGTTGTTCAGTTTCTACAACAGTTGCGTCGTATTTTACCTTTAACTCTGAAAGTTCAGCATCTAAAACAGTTTTTTGGGCGGATTCCTGTTCTTTTGCTTCAAGAACCTGTTTAAGTGCAGTCAGTTCTTCGTTCAATCTGGGAATTTCTACAAGGTATTGAGCTACTTCAGCTTCTTTGGCTGCGAAATCATTCTTGAGCTTTTCAATTTCAGCATCTTTTTCTGAGGACGCAGATGAATCAGGGGCCTGCGACAATTGGGCTTCAAGAGAAGCTATATTAGCCTTTAAACTTTCAGCTTCTTGGAGAGAAGGTGCAACAGCATCAAGATTGGATTTCAGCTGTCCTATTTCAAAAGCGGCTTTATCTTTCTCTGTTGCAAGCTCTTCAGCTAATTGGGCATTCTTTCTTTTTTCCTCTTCAAGTTCACTTTCAAAAAGAAGGGCTTTTTGTTGCAATTCGCTAAATTCAGCTTCATTAATCGAACCGGAAGGTTGTCCTTCTTTTTCACGGCGAGATTCTTCAATTGCACGGTTAAGCGCTTCAATTTGCTCGTCTTTTTCTTTTATAAGCTGGGAAAGGTTTTCCTTATGCTCCTGGAGTTCACCTTCCAGGCTTTTTATCTCAGCTTCTTTTGTTTCAAGGGATTTAATAAGGTCAGCCTTTTTTGGACCTTGTTCAGCATCTCCCTGTGCTTTCAAATTCTTAATTTGAAGTTGCAGCAACTTGATCAGATTGTCCTTTTGGACAATCTGTTGGTTCAACTTCTTGAAAAACTCATTACTAAGATTTACTTCAGCCTTATCCTCGCCAGGAATCATATCCACTCCCACACTGGGTTTCGGTTCTAATTAAACAATCGAAAAAAAATTTGGTAAAATTTTCCTCGAAAAAGAGGACTAAAAAATAGCACACACACAATTCTATTTCAAGGAAAAAAGAGTTTAAATTTTTCAATTATTTTTTTTCCTTTTTTTAGACTCTGATTAGTTCGTTTGAAGAATTTGAAAAAACTCGGACTACAGAGTCTTTTCATTATCCATTGCAACGAGATAAGAGCAATGATAAATTAATTTTGGTATAATTATTGTTAAAGAGTAAAAAAAAAGAAAGGCGGTACCAAAAAATGTTGGGGAGAAAATTATTGAGGTGGTCTTTTTTGCTAGTTTTTTTGTTCTCTATGGGGGTAATTTTTGCAGAAGACACTCCCAAACCCTGGGAAGACCCAAACGCAGGTTTTAGCGGCACATGGACATCAACCAATTCCGGCACCACACCTAGCGACGCGCCAACCTCCGGAGGAGTAATAAGCCCAGGAACACCAACTGGAAACGATTCAGGATATGACAAAATTGATAAGGTAATCAAATCCACTGGCGCCACAACAGTCGATGGTAAGGTGGTTTCTAATTCAGGTATCGATAAGGGAAAATCAGGTACAAGTCATGAAGGTTTTGTGGATGGCTTTCTTAATGATGCTGCCAGCAAAATATCCGGAACAAGCGGTTCAGCATGGGCGTGGTCCTGGTCCAAAAGCTGGAAAATCGGACCAGACGGTAAACCCGAGGAAGTAAGACAGAGTTATCAGCAAGGGGAACTTAATTTCAATGGAAGTAATAACCCCAAACCCACAGATACTCCTTCCACACCTGCTCCTGCTGCTCCTTCTACCCCTACTGTTCCCACAACACCCTCGACTCCAGCGAATCCAACCGCAAATAATCCCGAGGCCCCAGCCCCAACAACCCCTGCAGCAACTCCTCAAGCTCCTGCCCCCACTACCCCGGCAGTACCGCCAGCAAATCCAACAACGGCTTCCAACCAACCAACACCTGTAACAAATCCAGCTCCGGCCACTCCTGCAGCACCACCAGCTCCCGTGGTCCAAGCCCCTCCAACTAAAGGTGTGGATGCAGCCCCGATCAAATTGCCTGATCCCCTTCTAACTTTAACTATAAGAGATCCACTGTCCGATTCTGAGCAACCCCCTATCCCAACAAGTTTCAGCCCTTCAGACGTTGTAAACACCGTCCCTCCCGAGGCTCTTTCCAGAATTGCTACAGCAGTTCCAGAACAAACTCGCGTTCGCTTTTCATTTGAACCCCAACCAGCACTTGACCAGGATAAAATACGCGTGACGTTTGTCGACCCCAATGATCCTCAGGAGAACATTCCGTTTCAAAGAAATTTTTTTCACGTCTACCGAACTCCATCTGATGATAAATATTGGGTCAAAGCATACTATCCGGACCCCAATACCAAAGATATGCAAGAAGTAATGAGTGTTCGTGTCCCAGTTTATAAAATGAATTTTAGAAATCAAACAATTCAAAGTAACCAATCCAGAGGCAGTGATGGCGCCATGAATTCTGATGGTTCCGGCAATTCAGATGGAAATTCCACTTCTCAAAGCGGCTCTAACTCGCAAGGCACTGGAAATTCCGGAAACAACTCCAATTCAGGGTCTTTAAGCAACTCAAACCCTTCGATGTCACCTTCGACCTCTAGACCTATCTCCACCAAATCGACTTCTTATCCAACCATAAGTTCTTCACAATCCAATGAATCCAACTTTTCCGACCTGTATAATGATCCGGCAAATCCCACGACAATAAGCGGAGCGATATCAACTGGAAACGGACAAAACCCGACCGGTAATTCTGCAACTCGGCAAGGTAACAATGCAGTTAATAATCGCCATTCTTCAGCTTTAGGCAACCACCCTGCATATGCCAACACAGTTGGCAGAAGCTCTAATGATTCGCAGGGGAGCTCAAGTGACGGCAGTAACGCAGGTTACAGTAACACCACAGGAAACAGCAATTCTTCAAATGAGGCAAATTCTAACTTTACCGGTGCACAAAGCAATCGAGGAACAAATAACCCTGGAAATAGGAATAGCGCTGGCGACCAAAGAACCCAAAATTTCGGAAACAATGGAAGCGCAAATAGTGGAAACAGCGGATCTTCCAGCTCCCAAAGCGGTGGAGACTCACCATCATCTTCAGGAATGTCAACTCAACTTTCAGTTAATTCAGGAAGTAATTCAGGATCCTCTGGAAATTCAAACATCTCCAGCGGAGAAAATTACACCTCCTTAGGAGCCAACTCCCCAGCGAATTCGGATAGTACTTCCGATTCTCCAAACAATGATGTCAATCTGCCTGATGGTAATGAGAAAGCAAATACTATTCAAGCTGCAAATGCCCAAGGACAGGTTACAACCAGCCAAAATAGCAATCCAACGAAGTCTAATGAAAATGAAAAGAGCTGTCTCTTAAATTTAATTATGAAATGTCCTTCTGATCCGAATGGACAAACGTTTGATTTTATAAATGACTCGTATCCAACCGCCTCACCTGTTACCGCAAACTCAGATGTCTCCTTTTCCCTTAGCATTGCAAAAGATATAAAACCTGAGGCAATCAACATTATCGTTTTCGATGGAAAAGAAAAGATTACCGTCTCGGCCAAAACATTAGTTAGTGATTCATTTCGCCATAAGTTCGCAAACCCAACAGCTGAAGCCTACATCTGGATTTACGGAGACAACAGCGGGAAAAGTTTTTCTTACAAAGTTTCTTTCCCAGTTAACGCAAGCTGAACTGATAATTTAAAACGAGCCCTTCGCGATGAAGGGCTCGTTTTTGATTTAAGGAGAAATCAATTTAATTCGATTTAAAGAATTAATTTTCCTTTCAGATCCATCGTTCAATCGAATTATCAATTCACCATCTTCAGTAAGTTTTTCAGGGAAACCTTCAAAGAAAAATGCTGAAGAGTTTTCCCAAATTTTAACTTTTTTTTTCCAAAAAGGTTTTGCCGCTTCTTCACAAAGTTCTTTTAAAGCGGACTTTTCGCTTCGAAATTTCCAGAGATGCCCCCAATGCGCCAGAATTGCCTTAAATGAATCCAATATTTTTATTTTCGGGAAGAAGGAAGAAACTGCAACTCTTTTCTCTCCATCTGGCAGAAGAGCTTCTTTTCCATTCAAATTAATTCCAATTCCTATCACGATCCTTAGTATTTCAGATCCTTGGGAGAATCCTTCCACTAATATTCCTCCAACCTTGGAATCTGCAATCATAATATCATTCGGCCATTTCAGCCAGATTTTTTCCTCATCACCGGTTAAATCTCTTAGTGCTTTCCAAACCGCGACCCCCGTAAGAAGAGTTATTGGAAAGTCATCTCTTTCCTGATGATCTAAATCCCAATGAAAGGAGAATAATAAGCATTCATGGGGGTTGTCCCACCATGAACGTCCGAATTGCCCTCTTCCAGATGTTTGGTGATCGGCAATTAAAATAAATTTTCGACAAACTCCTTCATCTATTCTTCTTTTCAATTCAGAATTTGTTGAGTCAATTTCTGAAATTTGTTCCAGATAGTGATCTCGAAAACACTCGATACTGGAAATGAATTTTTGGAGACCTCTCAACCCCGTTGAATCTTGGTTATTCACTGTTTCAGTTTCTCAGAAAGCCCCAAAAATGGGGATTTTTTCCGATATTCATCAAGAGCATTGAATTCCAGGTCACAATGAAGAATTCCTTCCCGCTCGTCAAGCGAACCAAGGGAATTTCCGTTGGGTGAGATGACTGTCGATCCGCCAGAAAACGTCAGTGGGCTTTCCACTCCACAGCGATTCGCCGCGACCAAATAAGCCTGGTTTTCAAGTGCCCTAGCTCTTACAAGGAGCGTGAAGTGTTCCAATCTTGGATCAGGAAATTGTGCACAAACCACAAAAAAGTTGGCACCTTCAAACACTTGTCTTCTGAAAACCTCAGGAAATCTTAAATCGAAACAAATTCCAGCTCCTATTTTCCAGGGACCGCTTGAAAGTGGTTGAGGAATTTCTTCACCTGGAATAAAGTATTTTGGTTCAGAGGAATTGATAAACATATGCATTTTGCGAAATTTGTAGACCATCTCACCTGTGGGAGAAATAATGGGCAGCGTATTGTAAACTTTTCCATCAGCTGTTTTTTCAGGAAGAGAACCTGCCACAATCCACATTTTGTTCTCCCTAGCCAGATCTCCGCAAAATGCAATACGTTCTTCAAATGCGCAAGCTTCTTCTATCAACTTCTCACCGCAAAAGCTTCTACTCCACATTTCTGGAGCAATAATAATGTTGGGGTTGAATTTCATGGACTCTGAGCATAATCTTTTAAATTCCGATAAATTTTCATTAACAGAGTCTTTCTTGACATCCATTTGAAAAACACAAACCGATAATTTAGACGGGAGTTGCTCTATAAAACTCACTCGTATTTCCTCCTTAAATCTTCTAAAATTGAAAAATCAGTAAATTCAGCTTTTAGAGGGGAAAGAGAAATAAATCCATTTTGAATAGCAGTGAAATCTTCTTTCAGATCGTCATTAGACGGCTTCATTTCCACTGATCGCCAGAAATAAACGTGTCCCTTTGGATCAAGTCGCCTATGGAAACGTTCGTGTGGTTCTACTTTTGCGAGGCGGGTCACTTTCAGCCCTTTGAACTTTTCTGCGGAGATTCCGGGAAAATTCACATTTAAAATTACACCCTCGGGTGGGGGGGCATGGAAAGTTTTTTCTACAAGAGTTCTGATCCAACTTGACGTTTGCATGTAATCTCCTTCCGGGTCAAAACTCGCCAGGGAAAATGCCATGGAAGGGATTCCATGAAAAGCGCCCTCTACAGCTGCAGCAATGGTACCGGAATAAAAAACATCAACTGAAAGATTTGCACCTCGATTGATTCCCGACAAAATCATATCTGGTCTGAAATCAAGAATTTCTGCCAAGGAAATCTTTATGCAATCTGCGGGGGTTCCATTTAATGAAAAAGCCTTCGTGACTTTAACGGGAAAATCAACCTGTTTAATCCTAATAGGCTGGTCAAGAACCAATGAATGACTACAGGCACTCCTTTCAGTATTAGGAGCAACAATCCATACTTCGCCTAGTGGGATTACAGTCTCCGCAAGAGTGATAAGACCTTTAGCATTTATTCCATCATCATTACTTATCAAAATTCGCATCTAGTGCCTCCTGCTAATTTCAGGGGGGAAAAATTAGCTGTCATTTTTACTTGATCGAAAAGGAATATTCATGATAAGATGTTTGGTAAATTTTTTCAAGGTGTATGAATGTTAAAGGGTTCGGCGATTTCCCCGGGAATTGCGTTGGGAAGGGTTTTTTGCCTTAAACATTTTCGATTGGAAAATGTAGCGGTTCGTACTATTTTGGAAAATGAAGTAGAGAATGAGGTTCAGAGATTTCAGCAGGCTATTCAGCTTGCCCATGATGAAATCAATCAATTATCTCAGCTTCCCCAAATTAAAAGTAGCCTTGAAATAGCAAATATTTTCCATGCCCATTTAACATTAGTGGATGATCCCGATCTAAAAAAAGAAGTTCTCAAAAGAATCCGTGAACGTCGTCAGAATGTCGAGGCTATTGTTTCAAGCGTTACGCGAGATTACAGCGAATTTTTCAAAAGCCTCCCGGATCCCCAGTTCCAAGCAAAAGCGATTGATATTATGGACATTGGGCGGAGAATTCTTTCGAATTGTCAGGATGAAAATGCTTCCCCCTTGAAAATCAAACCGGACGAGAAAGTAATTCTCGTTGCTGAAGATATTACAGCAGCTGACATTGCAGGCTTTGATACTTCAATGATATTGGGAATTGCAACAGAAGAAGGAACCACTTCTTCACATGCGGCTATTTTGGCTCGTTCTTTAGGCATTCCTGCCCTTGTTCAGGTAAAAAATCTCTTGCAAAGTGTTGTACATGGAAAAACGATAATACTTGACGGAAACTCGGGGTTTATTATTTCCAACCCTACTACAGCACAAATCAATGAATGTAAAGTTTATTTCGAAGCCTTTTTAGCTGAAAAGATTGATTTAAAAAACATTGCTCCTTCTCTTTCGATCACAAAAGATGGAGTCAGAATAAAACTTCTTGCAAACATAGGTCAAATTCAGGATGTTGATTCGGTATTAACAAACCAGGCAGACGGAATAGGTCTGTACAGAACTGAATTTACATATTTGATTCGGAAAAGATTTCCAACTGAAAAAGAATTGATAAACCTTTATTGGTCAGTCATTGAACGAATGGGTGATAAGGAAATAGTATTAAGAACCATTGACTTAGGTGGGGATAAGCTTTCTCAATTGTTAAAACATCCTTTGGAAAAGAATCCTGAGCTCGGTTGGCGAGCCATCCGGCTTTCCCTCGACCGACCGGATGTGTTCAGAACCCAACTCCGAGCTATAATTAAAGTAAGCTCAAAAGCAAAGCCGGGACAAGTGAAAGTACTTATTCCGATGATTTCCGGAATTAGCGAATTAAGAAAGACAAAAGAATTTCTTGGCAAACTGATTGAAGAATTAAAAAATGAAAAAGTAGAAATTCCAGAACAAATAAAATTTGGAGTAATGATCGAAGTTCCATCTTCGGCTCTTCTTGCTGATAAAATTGCACAACAAGTGGATTTCTTATCCATCGGATCTAATGACCTTGTCCAATACACTCTTGCAGTAGACCGGACTAATTCCAAAGTATCACACTTATATCAACCATTGAACCCAGCAGTATTAAAACTGATCAGCCTGGTTGTACAAAGCGGCGAAAAGCATTTAAAAACCGTGAGTATTTGCGGTGAACTAGCAGGAGATCCTTTCTTCACAATTCTTTTATTGGGGCTAGGGTTAAAAGAACTTTCAATGAATTCCATTTGCATTCCAAAAATAAAAAACATCATTCGTAAAATTTCGATCTCTGAAATTAAAGATGAAATAAGCAAACTACTTGAAATGAGTACATCTGAAGAAGTCGAGGAAGCTCTGTGGCAATTGAACAAAAAATACCAAATAGCATCAAAAAATGTTTGATTTTTCTGATTGTCATTTTAATTTGTAATAATCTTTCGTGCATGGCTCAATCGAGCGATTCTCCGCAGATTGGTGATTATGTACAGGGTACTTTAGCCACACAGCCAGTGAAACTTCTCATTGTCAGAACTTCTGCAGAAAAACAAAAAGGTCTAATGTTCAGAACATCTCTTGAAAAGAATGAAGGGATGTTATTCGTGTACAATCTGCCACAACCGATGGTTTTCTGGATGAAGAACACCTTCATTCCTCTTGATTTGATACTATTTTCCCCCGATCTGAGGATAATTGAAATCATCCCTGACATGCAACCCGGCGGAAAAAGAAACGATTCAGAGTTACCACGCTATTATGCCAAAAATTTGGCTCAATTTGCTCTTGAAATGCCGGCGGGAACGACAAACAACTGGCCGCTGAAAATTGGAGACAAATTGGACATACCTCTTACGACTCTTTTCTCAAATGAGCAGTGAGTTTTTCCTGATTAAATCGCTAATCAAATTGTGTCATTTCAGTAATTTGCGCAACGGTATGGTTTTCAGGTAACCTTTTTTGGTAAAGTTCGTGAGTAAGAAGTGCAGTAAATGTCTTTGCAATCTGATTTCTAAGAGAGTTAATGATTGGAAAAGAAAGCATGGGTATCTCGAGAGGAACTTTGTCAGAGAACGTTTTATTAGTTCTGCAAAGTTATTCACAAAATATATTCAATCGGTATTATGTAGAGACAGCAAAACGAGATAGATCATGATTCTTGCCCGATGGTTTGACTTATTTTCACCTTTTTTGGGCAAAGCTCTTTCGGTTTTGCTGGTTTTTTCCGTATGGATTTTTTCATTTGACCACGATAATCCTTTTTATTATCAGGAATTTCTAACAGTTCTGCTCGCAACGCTTTCATTGACTTTTTTGTTGCTCCTTTATCCTTTTAAAAAGCCGGTGAGGCCTTTTTTTCCATTCGGATTCTTTCTGATCGTGGGAGTAATATCAGTTGCGTTTGCCGTTCTCAATTCAAGTTTCATCGAAAGTGTCAAATCAGGTTTTCTGATTTTTTCACAGTTGATCCTTTTCGTAGTATTTAGGTTAACCTTAAAAAAGGAATCTTTTTCTACAACCATTAAAGCCATTATTCTCTGTGGAACTTTAATGGCTTTATATTCGATTTTCCAATCTCTTGGATTAGATCCGATAAAATGGCCCGATTCTCCATTTAAAACCGTAGGAACTTTTGGAAATCCAAATTTTCTCTCAATTTATTTGGTTTCAACCATACTTTTGAGCTATGCAGCAATCGAAAGTCCCGAAAAAGTTTTTTTTCCGGATTCTTTTCTTTTCTCCTCAATTTCTCTTCAGATTTCTGCCCTTCTCCTTGCCGGATCAATTGGCGGCTTTTTATGCTTACTAATTGGATTTGGCCTGATTAAAACTGATTTTTGGCTGAAATTCCCTTTTAGAATTACTTATCTGAAGAAAATTGGACCTGCATTGGTAATTTTTTTGGCAATCTTATTTTGCTATCTAATTTCAACCTATTGTGTTGCCAAATACCCCTGGGAAACTCTGGATAAACCACCATTTGGCTACTTTTTTATTGTTTCCAGGTTAGTTGAATGGAAAATGGGAATGGATTGGATAACCAGCTCTCCTTTTTTTGGTTTTGGCCCTGATTCGTCCAAGTACCTTTTTTCAGCATTCCGACCACGCCTAGGAACTATGCTTAGTCTTTCCATGTATAATGATGACCCTCACGCTTTCCCGCTTAAACTTATTGCTGAAACCGGATTTTTATCTCTTTTTGCATTTTGTGGATTTCTGACACTGGCTTTTTCCCTCGCAGTAAAGAAAAAAAGATCATATAATTTTTCCCTTCCAGAACCTTTTCTTAAAGCCATTTTGGTAACTGGATTCGTGATTTTTTGCAATTCCTGCTTCAATAACTCACTTTCGATTGCTCCCATAACGAACTTTTTTGTTCTTTTAGCTTCCCTTCATTTTGGAAATTGTCTTGAAGAAATAAAGTGGACAAATTCTACTTCTTTATTAAGATTTGGGCACTTACTTTCAGCATGCTTTTTTTCAATTTTTGGAATTTCAATCTTTTTGGAATCGGGTAAAATCTCTGAATCCATCTGGATCGGGAATGGGCAATTAAAACACGGAGGATCACAGCAATCAGAGATAACTTTTAAAAATGTTTTAAAGCTTGACCCAAGGAATTTAAAAGCGATTTGGGGTGTTGCCAAATCCTATGAAAATTGTGGAAAACTGAACGACGAAATGGAGTGGCTTTTCCTGCTGAACTCAATTTCAACAAACCTTTTTGGCTGTCAATATGACATTGCTAGGGTTCTGTTTGAACAAGGTGCAATAATTGAAGCGCACAAGTGGGCGGCAGATTTTTTTCGACACAATGGTTCTTCAGTGGCACACGAAATTCTAGGAAGAATCCTGCTTGCAGAGGGAAGAACCAGGGAAGCTGAAGAACTTTTCGAACAGGGGATTCTTTTACAGGCAACCTGGATTCCTGAAGAAAGATCAGCCATTTCGAGGATTAAATTATTACTTGCCTCTATTGCAATGGATCAGAAAGAGTTTAATAAATCTGAACAATATCTGACAACAATTGAAAAACCTGTCTCAGACAGTCACGAATACTTATTTCTAAAGGGGCTTTTGAGCTACAATCTTTCCAGAACTGCTTCAGCGCTGGAGTTCTTCGAAAATGCCTGGAAAGCCATGCCTGAAAATCCAAGATATGCTAATTCCTATGGGTACTTACTTTTGGAAACCAATGGAGATCTTGAAAAAGCTGGTGAAATTCTATTAGCAGGTTACAACCGAATTCGACAAACAAAAAACATTCGCCTGGATGATCTTCTGTCAATCACACACAGTCTTGCTACTTATTATTACAAAAAAGGAGATCTAAATAAATCACGTGAATTACTAACATCTGCCCTTAGAGAATGTCCAATCGATTTAAACGAAAAAAGACAGAAATTCGAGAAAGATCTTGATAAAATCATAATGGAAATTAACTCTCAGAAAAAGATTAAAAAGTAATAAAACAAGAGGTAAAAATAATGTCCAAGCAAAAATTTGAAAACAAGCCTCACACCACTCTCAATTCCAACCCAAATCTGGAAAAAGAAACTCCTGAGGAATTACCCGAAGATCTAGATTCCACATCTGACTCTCCCCTTTATACAAAAGAGAACTCTTCTCCGATTGCAAATCAAGGAAACCTGATAACAATTTCATTCTGGACCGCAGCTGTATTGTTAACTGGGGGTTTGGTTTTTATTCTCAAGCAATCTATAGTGCGAATGATTCCACTAATAGCCGTTTTTATTCTTTTTGGAGGCCTTCTGGTTTGGCTATACAGAAAATACCTTTATAGGGATCTTGATGAAACAAGATTTGATTATTTTGACCTTCGAGATACCCTGAACAAGAAAGGAATGAATACTTATTTGAAAATTATTGACCAGGCATGGAAGAGACTGATAAAAGCACGTGACAGGGCAGAACGAATTCACGAAATGATCTCAAAAATTAATTTTCCTGAAGTAGAAAAATCCATTTCCCTTCTTTCAGAAAAGCTCTCCAGTGAAAAAGACGAAGTCAAACAAAAGACTCTGAGGAACGATCTAAAAGAATTTGAAGAAACCAAAAAACTGTTTACTGAATTCGAAACATTTCTCAAAAAATTTAAGTCTCACAAGCTTTCGTTTCAAAGTTCCTGCCGAAATTTAAAACTGAAAATAGAGATGAAAGATCTCAATATTGTAATTAAATCTGAAAGTAAACCTGACGAAATCGACATAATAGTTAAGGAAATAGACAAATTAAACGATATTTTCGAAAAAGTTGATTCCTAAAATTTGAGCAAGGCCAACATTTAAAATTTTTTTATGGCCATTATTATCTACTAGCCTTAGTTTCAAATAGCTTTTCCTTTGCACGGTTTTGGAGATAAGCTTTATGTCGGAATGTAAAAAAGTGCAAAGTCCTCGGATTTCAAAAATAGTTTTTTTCTCAGAAATTCTTTGTCTTCCTCCGATAAAGCAAAAAAGAACCTCGGAGGAGGTATTTGAAAATGCTCGGAAAAAATCTATTTGCGACAACTACATTTGTAATCTTTATATTTTCGATTGCGATAATACTAAATGGTTGTACAAGCGCCAATTCTTTAGTGAGCAACAATCCAGTTTCGTCGTCAGATCTAACTTCTTCAACCGACACCAGTAGCTGGACGGGAATAGGAAGTGGAGTGAGCAATAGCAGCAATAGTAGCAATAGTAGCAGCTATCAGAACCCGGGAAGTGGTTTAGCTTCATCTCAATCTCAGTTGTTAACAGGCAACCAAGCTCCGGTCATATCGCTTACGGCCTCACAAAAAGTAGTTGGTTTTGATGGATTGATAACTTTAACAGCAGAAGCTATTGATCCAAATGGAGACCCTCTCTATTATTCATGGATTGCTTCAGAAGGGGTTTTTACTTCACAAACTTCCAATAAAGCAACCTGGAAAGCTCCAAGCAAGAATGTTGACACGGAAATTTCATGTAAAGTTGATGACCGAAAAGGTGGAACGAATACCGGCAAAATCAGTATAAGTGTTGTAGGAGGAAGAAAATATCGTGCCACGCTTTCCATTTCCCGGGCCTCTCTTCTTTCAACCAGCGGAGGTGACGGCCTTACCGATGAATGGGCAGCCTTACCGCAGGCAAAAGTAATCATTACTGCGTTAAACAAAACGTTAATAAGCGATCAAAACGGAACTATTGAGGCGGATATCGATTCAGGATCAAAGCTTGCCAGTTCAAGCGATATTACTGTCCAGTATCTTGACTGGGCAATAACATACAACGCTTCATTTCTTCCCACATCTCAATACACCACTGATCAAATTCAGTTCTATCCTGGTTTCGATGGAGTTACGGTTGCTGTGGCAAAAGGTGATTCCTTTCAAAATAAAAGAGGAGGAATCGAAGTAAATGCATATGAAAATGATGCTGGACAACAACAAGCTGTAAGTGAATTCCAAGTTCAAGCTGGAACAGCCAAACAATCTGGAAATGGCGGGTTGGCGTTTCTAAGTACTTCCCCGGGGAATGGAAATATTCCTTTGACCGTGGAAAAGCAAGGGTATTCAAGCATCAATGGGATAACAATTCCGGTTTCACTAGATGCTGAAACGCTTGTAAATACAACGATTCAACCTCTCAACAAGGTTCCCATTACAGACGCTTTTGTGTCATGGACCAAACCTTTTAGGGGACAATCAGCAGTACCAACAAACGGGCCATTCCAGATCGGGTTTGGACAGCCAATGGAAGAAGGAACAATTTTAGATGATTTCCAGATGACGATTCAGAATACAACTGGTGGAAAAACCGCGGTTTTAAACGGAGCTGAGGTAAAGAATCAATTCACAGTCAGTTGGGAAAACTCAATTACCATGACTCTTACTCCCAAACAACCTCTTAATCAGCTCACACGATATAGCATTTTGGTTAATCGCTGGAATGCCCGAGCACTTGATGGAAGACTGTTAAAAAATTACAGTGGCATGTTTGGAACCTTTACCACTGATTCAGATTCTATTCCCTCAATCACATCAACCAGTCCAAAAAACGGAGATTATGGAGTATCCAGAGCCGGACCGTTTGAAATCAGATTTGACCGTCCAATGGATCCAACTTCTCTGAAAACCAATCTTCAGATTCAGATAAGCGACATGGACAAAGGGAACCAAATAACCGTAAATGGAAGCACTCTTGATAACGAGTTTTCCGCAACATGGAACAGCAGTTTGACCATCCTTTACCTTGTTCCCAAAAGAACTCTTGGGAAGAACAAGGCATACTTGGTACGATTAATTACATGTGGATTAAAATCAAGCACAGGGAAACAACTTCAAGGATTCGATCAAATTTGGGGACAATTTTCCACGGGCGAACTATAACTCCAAAAAATGGCCGTCACGAATGGGAAGGGCGAGTTCAAGAGGGACTATAAGGACAATTCGATGAAAATCAACTTTCCGAACAAAAATCTTTTGCTATTTCTGCTTTTAATTCCTGCTTTTTTACCATCACGAATTTTGGCTGCTAACCCACTTGGAAATGCTTCAATTTCGAGACAAATAGTGACTGTCCCAAAAGTCAATGAGCTGAAAGCGTTGGCCCAGCCATCTACGAATACTGCTTCAATTAATGAAGCGACAATAATCCAAGGCCCCGAAAAAGAACCTTCTGATGATTCAATTTCAATAAATTTTGAAGGCGTTGAGTTGATGAGTCTTTTGCGGTATTTAAGTCAGGAAACCGGCAAGGGATTTATTGTTGATCAGGGATTAACCGGTAATATCACAATTATATCACCGGTCAGACTCTCCAGAACTGAAGCGTTGGCAACTCTTGAATCTATACTTCAAGTCAAAGGATTTGCAGCGATTCCCTCCGGAAAAATGTATAAGATTGTTCCACTGGCACAGGCCAAAGTAGCCGGAACCGAAACCAGAAGAGGGAATCAACTTGAAGGTCTCTCAGAAAACGATACCCTGGTAACCCAAATTATTCCATTGTCAAAAACAGGCGTTGAGGAAGCAAAAAACCTTTTAACACCGCTTCTTCCACCGGACACTTCAATCATGACTTATCAACCCTCCAATACATTGATTATTACAGGGCGTTCAATAAACATCAAACGCGCAGTGGAAGTAATGACAGAGTTGGAGAAAGGGAGGGTAAAACCAGGACTTGAGATAATTCCTATCGAATTCTCCAACTCTGCATATATAAAGGCTCAATTAGACTCACTTCTGAATGTTGGAGGTTTGGGGAAAGGAGATCTGAAGGGAGGAATAATGCTTTTCCCCGACCCAAGAACGAATGCTTTGCTTGTGGTTAGCGCCCATGAAAACATGGAATTTATCAAAGACTTGATTAAAAAATTAGATAAAGTTTCCAATGATACCCGCCCAGAAATCACAAAAGTCATCAAGTTAAAATATTCTGATGAATCGGAAACCATTAAACTTGTCCAGGAAATTTTAGGATTGGGCAGGAAAAACAGTGACTCGGGAGGTGGGCCCGTTGCAAGTGAAACACAAGCCATAGAAACCACTCGATTACTGCCAATCAGGAGAACAAAAGCAATTCTTGTAATAACCCGGTCTATTGATATTGTTAAGCGAATTGAAAAACTTGTCCGGGAACTCGACTGTCGACCACCGTCTGAAAGTAGCGGCGTTCAGTTAATAAATCTAAAACACGCAGATGCAAAAACCGTTGCAGAAACTCTCAATAATCTTATACAAGCTAGGGCTAAAAATAAAACCTCCAACGCACCGACGACCAGAAGCGATAATATTAACTTTGTTGCAGTTCCGGCAAACAATGCCCTGCTTGTCACTGGAACCTCCCAGCTTTTCGCTCAATATGAACCAATTATTAAATCACTTGACATCATGCGTCCTCAAATCATGGTGGAAGCTTTGATTGCTGAGGTAAGCGGAAATCTTTCCGATAGCCTTGGAATTGAATGGGGCGTTATAGATTCACAAAAAAGTGGATTACAAGGCTTTGGAGGAACAAATTTTGGGATCAGAAGTCAGGCTGTGACAGGTCAGGGATTCCAAATAGGGTTAGTAAATGGTCCAGTTGATTTAGCGAATATTGGTGGTGTTGCCGAATACTCAAAGATCAAATCATTGGTCAGCCTTTACCAAAACAACTCCGATTTTAATATTTTGTCAGCCCCCACAATCCTCTCCACTGATAATGAGGAAGCAAAAATAATGGTGGGAGAAGTAGTAGCTTTGCCACAAGGGTTTTCCAAAGACAGTATTTCCGGTAGAATGGATTTAACCAACTTCAAATATGAAGACGTCGGAGTCAACCTGACCTTGACCCCGAGAGTCAATTCAGCTAGTATTGTAAGTTTAAAAATTGACTCTGAAGTCAAAAAACGACAAGAAGAGAACTTATATCAATTTAACGTTCCAATTCTTACAAAAAGAAAAATGACAACGACAATAACACTTCCTAATCACAAAACAATTGTAATAGGCGGTCTGGTTAAGGAAGATGCATCAAAAGTGGTGGATAAAATTCCATTTTTTGCCAATATTCCATTAATTGGAAATGCTTTTAAAAACAAAAGGAATACCAACCAAAAAACAAATCTTCTGGTCTTTCTGACTCCCCACATTTTAACTACTCCAGATGCAGTCGCCAATTTTGATTCCTCGAAAGAATCGCACTCAAAAGATGATAGGAAAGAAGGAGCTGATAAAAAGCCAGGGGAATTAAAATCCAAGCTGGAGAAAAAATACGAATCACTGAAAATACGCGCAAAAGAGGTTTTCAAAGATGCTGGAATTGAATCCTCAGAAGTTTCTTCCTCTACAGCTCCAATAGTAACACAGAATCAATCATTCACTGAAAATGGCTCTAATGCGGGGGTTGGAATCGGTCCTAATACGGAAGCAGATAACCCTGAAGTTTCAGGCACAGAAGCTGTAACCACAGAGTCTGATGGCACCGATGCGATCAACACCGAAACTTCCAACGCAGAAACAACCAATATTGAAGCGGCTAACACTGACTCCGCTTACTCTCAAAGAGACTTGTGAGTTCCAAATCCAAAATAGGTGAAATACTTGTTTCAAGGGGTTTTTTGATTCCCTCGCTCCTTGATGAATGTCTTGAAAAACAGCTTCAAAAGGGTGGAAAAATCGGAACAATATTAATTGAAGAGGGAGCTGTCAACGAAGAAGATTTTTTCAAATGCCTAGCAAGCCAATGGGAGTTGGACTTTTCAGCAGGAATACCGGTAAATACCATTGATTCGAAAGTTTTGGAAACCTTTCCTCTGGAACATTTACGGCGCCATAGAATTTTTCCGTTAAAAAAAGAGAATGGGAAAATCTTGGTCTTCACTTCTGAACCTCAAAACTATGCTCCTCTCAATGAAATTTTTCTCGTCTTCAAACTCCCTCTTAAAATCTCGATAGCACCTCCTTCAGTTATTATTTCGGCTCTCAACGAGGTCTATGGGCGCGGAAGAGGGGGGAACGAAATAATCGAAGACCTGACAATCGAAAGCGGGTTTGAGGAAGATATCGAAAAACTCCAAATCGAAGATGTTCTGGCATCTGCAAATAAAGCTCCAGTAATCAAGTTCGTCAATACTCTGATATATCAGGCGTTGCGTGAAAGGGCTTCAGACATACATCTCGAACCTTCTCCTGACAAATTTCGCATCCGCTACCGTATAGACGGCATTCTTTTCGAACGATTTTCCCCTCCTCGTAATCTGCATGCTCCAATAGCTTCAAGAATCAAAATCATGGCCGGATTAGATATAGCTGAAAGGCGGCTTCCCCAAGATGGAAAGGTAAGAGTCCGCTTTGGAGAGCGTGAAGTAGATATAAGGGTTAGTTGTGTTCCCTCAGCACACGGTGAGCGGGTTGTTCTCAGATTATTAGATCGAAAGACAGAGTTGCTCACGCTTGAAATGATGGGGATGGAAAATGATACCCTCGCAATTTTTGATTCTCTCATTAAGCGTCCCAATGGAATTTTGCTAGTCACCGGCCCAACAGGTTCGGGCAAAACAACCACTTTATATGGCGCTATAATGCGCATCATGAGTGCAGATCTTAATATCATTACCCTTGAAGATCCGGTGGAATATGAATTAAAGGGAGCCAATCAAATTCCGGTCAAGCCAAAAATAGGCTTTACATTCGCTGCCGGATTGAGGTCAATATTGCGTCAGGACCCAGACGTTATCATGGTAGGAGAGATCAGAGACGAAGAAACCGCCGCCATGGCAATTCAAGCGGGATTAACCGGACACATGGTGTTCTCCACACTCCACACAAATGATGCTGCAAGCGCTGGAATCAGACTGATAGATATGAAAGTCGAATCCTATCTTGTGGCTTCCACACTGGTCGGATCACTATCCCAAAGATTAGTTCGCCGATTATGTCAAAAATGCAGGAAAAAACTTGCCGACTCAACCTTTGTCCCAACAGGATGCCCCGAATGTTCTGGAACTGGCTTCAGGGGCCGCGTCGGAATTTTTGAATTAATGTCAATCGATGAAGAAATTGCATCACTGATCGGAAATCGTTCTCCTCTAGATTCCATAAAAGCTGCTGCAATAAAGAAAGGAATGCGCTCCTTAGTGGACGACGGGTTACTGAAGGTAAAAAGTGGAATGACAACACGTGACGAGGTTGAGAGAGTTAGCATTGTTTAAATTCCCTCTCATCCAAAACTCTGATAAAACAGCCAGCGATTCTCGGTGAGTCCCTGTGATTGTTTTTGAGAGCCATTTTGAGCAATGTTCAAAAAACTAATTATTCCGATAAGTTTCGTAGCAAAAATCAGTATAGCTATATTTTGCGAGAAAACCCACAAGAATTGCTGTAAAACAGCAGATAGCTTTGACTTTACTTAACAAAGGTGCTTCCAAAATCTTACTATCACCACTTTTTCGCTCCACTCCCTATAATTAACAAAAAACTGGTTTCAGTTTGGTAATGCCGGTAAAGCAATCCCCCTTATCTTCAGGTGAGCTCTAAACAATCGATATAATACAGCTATTTAAAATCAAATTGGTTTACAAAAGTTCCTTCTCGTGAGAAACTAAAAATAGCAGGAAAAAGGAAATCTATTTTGGTATCATCTCAAAATTGAAGTTATATAAGAGATTCAAATTTTGAGTTTTCAGGATTCAGATGTTCTGGCTAATATTTCAAATAACCGGTTTCGTAGCAATAGGTTTATTGATTCATCATCATATTGGAAATTATAGAAAAATACAGGAATCCAATAAGCATCTTTTAGAAAAAAATCGAGAGCTTGAAACCTGCAAAACCAAGCTGGAAATTATCCTCAAAAAAGCTCCCAGCAATATTTTCATGAAAGACAACAATGGAACTTACCTTTTTGCAAGCCATTCCTACTGCAGGTTTATAAAAAAAGAAGAAGAATCCGTTTTGGGAAAAACGGATTTTGACCTCTTCCCACGTGAAGAAGCTGAGTGCAATTTCCTTGAAGAAAAGGAAGCCATGGAAAACGGTTCAGCTCTCATGCGAGATGAAGAAATCGAAATTAATTCCCAAAAGTGCTGGTTTTCCTTTACTAAGGTCCCGATTCAAGATTCATCCGGAAAGTCAATTGGAATCCTTTGTTCCACCATTGAAATCACCCCCCGAAAATTCATGGAAGGAACACTGAAACAGAGCGAAGAGAAGTTTTCCAAAACTTTTCATTCCAGCCCGATGATCATGGGAATAATTCGAAGATCTGATGGCCATTTTGTAGAAATTAACGAAAGTTTCGAAAAATATCTCGGATTTAATAGAGATGAGGTAATTGAAAGCACAGGAGCTCATCTCGGACTAAATTCAGAAAATCCCCAACTTTTTTCCGAAATCTTCCAAAAAATAGAAGAAGAAGGTAGGCTGAGAAATTTCGAAGTAACTCTTCGAAAAAAGTCTGGAGAAGAAATGACGGGATTGTTTTTTGCTGAAAAAATCACCATTAATAACGAGCCTCATATTCTTGCAGTAGTAAGCGATATCACCCATTTAAAAGAGATACAGGATGAATTGAAGTCTGCAAAAAATGAAACTGATAAAATCAACCAGGAATTGAAGGCCGCAATTGAACGAGCAAATAAAATGGCTTCCGAGGCACAACAAGCAAACGTCGCCAAGAGTGAATTTCTAGCAAATATGAGCCACGAAATCAGAACTCCCATGAACGGGATAATAGGCATGACCGGCCTTTTAATCGACACAGAACTAACTCAGCAACAAAAAGAATATACCGAAACTGTTAGAACTAGTGCGGGAGCGCTTCTCACAATCATTAACGACATCCTTGATTTTTCAAAAATCGAAGCCGGAAAACTCGAATTGGAGGCATTGGATTTCAATCTTAGAACCTGCCTTGAAGATATCTCTGAACTGTTAGCCTTTCAAGCACAAACCAAGGGAATCGAATTTGTATATCTCATAGAACCTGATGTCCCAGCACTTCTCCGGGGGGACCCAGGAAGGTTGCGGCAAATCCTTATAAACCTTGCGGGGAATTCCATAAAATTCACAGCAAGTGGGGAAATTTGCGTAATAACAGAGTTGTTATCAGAATCTCCCCAAAAAGTCTTTTTGAAATTCTCGGTTCGTGACACCGGCATTGGAATCCCAGCAGAACGTCGTGATGTTCTTTTCAAGCCATTTTCCCAGGCTGACGCTTCAACCACCAGAAAATTTGGTGGAACCGGGCTGGGTTTGTCAATTTCTAAAAAACTGGTAGAAATGATGGGGGGGGAAGTCGGTGTAAAAAGCGAGGTTGGAAAGGGCTCATTATTTTGGTTTACCGCAGAATTTGAAAAACAACCGATCTCATTTGAAGAACCGGAAGAGTATATCAAAGATTTAACAGGGACCAAAGTCCTGGTAATCGACGATAATCCAACCGATCGCCGGCTTCTTTCTATCCTTTTGAAATCCTGGAACTTCAAATGTGAAACAGCAGTAGATGCTTTTGATGCCCTTAAAAAGCTTCATGAAGCAGTCCAAGTAAATGACCCTTTTAAAATTGCGCTTGTGGACTATATTTTGCCCAATATTGACGGATATGCTCTTGGGAAAATGATCAAAGTTGATGAAAAAATCAATGATATTCAGATGATAGCTATAACAGGGCTTACTCAGAGAGGAGACGCAAAAAAATTTGAAGAAATTGGGTTCAGGGGTTATATGACCAAGCCCGTGAAAAGATCGAGTCTCTTCGATTGCATTTGCACTGCGCTTGGTGGAACCGGCAAGAAAAAAGTGGCCCCGAAAAAGATAATAACCCGTTATACACTTGCAGAGGATAAAAGAAAAAGAGTCCGTATTCTTCTGGCCGAAGACAATATTACAAATCAAAAAGTTGCGTTGGCTATACTTGAAAAACTTGGTTACCGCGCTGATGCTGTAGCTAACGGGGCGGAAGCAGTAAAAGCTTTGGAAATGATTCCATATGATTTGGTACTAATGGATATGCAGATGCCTGAAATGGACGGGCTGGAAGCGACAAGACTAATACGAAACAAGAGCTCAGTCGTGCAAAATCATGACGTCCCAATTATTGCAATGACAGCAAATGTGCTCCCTCAAGACAGAGAAAATTGTACTAAAGCTGGAATGAGTGATTTTATTCCAAAGCCCATCCCACCTCAGAAATTGGCCTCAACGGTTGAAAAATGGCTCGCAAACCCTCAAGCAATAAAACAACAAGAAGCTGAAAAAGCCAAGATAAACAACCTTGATTCTTCAATCTTTGATTATCAAGAATTTCTGGATAGGGTTATGAACGACTTAAAAGTTGCAAAGTCAGTAATTAAAGAGTATCTTGAGGATATTCCAAATGAATTTGAAAAACTGAAAGCCGCTATTGCGGAAAATCAGCCTTTGATCGCCTCCCAAATTGCACATACGATAAAAGGAGCCAGTGCAAACCTTGGTGCTAAAGCTCTTAAGAATTCCGCATTCGAAGTAGAAATAGCCGGGAAAGAAAATCTAGCCAGCGAGTTACCTGAATTACTAAAGAAAATGGAAATTGACTTCAAAAACTTGAAACAAGAAGTTGAAAAATTCACCATTCCGATAAATTAGATGCACTCGATTAAATTTGATTCATTCGGCCTTTTTTGAAAATTTCTGCTTTCTTATTACCCCCCCACGGCAAACGTAAACTTGATTTTAGGGTTACTTCAGCTTTGCTCAAAAACCTGCTTCACTCTCTGAAAGACTGGATTTGTAGATTGAACTGACACATGACTTTTTTCGGGAAAATCATAACTAATCGGTATTTTAGCCAAAGATCTGCATTGTGTCTTTTTTTTCAAATCCCTTGCCAATTACTAATTGCTATTGTATATTTAATTGTCCTTTTCGAGAGGTGTTTCTGATTTATTTTTTTGAAATGTAAAATTTTGAAAGAATAAATATTTACTAACATTTTTAAAAATTTAATTACTCATGAGGAGACGGAAATGGAAGGAAATCAAAATCTTTTGAAAGAACTTAACTCTCTACTTTCTGATGAATTAACCGCAATTAGCCAATATATGGTTCATTCAGAAATGGCAAATAACTGGGGATATGAAAAGCTTCACAAGCACTTTGAAAGCCGAGCCATAGATGAAATGAAACATGCTGAGATGTTAATCGGGCGAATTATTTTTCTGGAAGGAATCCCGGTAGTTTCATCTCTTAAGAAGATTAATATTGGAGCTGATGTTGAGAAGCAGCTATTTCACGACCACTCTGGGGAAATTGATGCAATAAAAGCTTATAATCAGGCAATAATACTTGCAGGAGAAGTAAAGGATTACGCCACCCGCGAAATGTTAGAAAAAATACTGTTGGACGAAGATAGGCATGTGGATAAAATTGAAGAACTCCAGGATCAAATTAAACACATGACTCTTCCTGTATTTCTTTCGACTCAGGTAGGGTAGATTAAAGCCTCTACAAAAACAGTTCAGGAAATCAAATCGAATCTCCCTGGAACTGAAACCTGCCTAAAAGCATGTCTAAAATAAAATTGGGATTGGTGGTATTCACCAATCCCAGTTAGTTTTTTAGAAACTAATTTTCGGAGAACAATTCGCGTTTCAAAATAGGCTCGACTTCTCTGAGTATGGACTCTTTCTCTTCATAGGGCAAGAACGTACTTTCAAATCCGTAAATTATAAGCTTGTACAAATCCTCTTTGGAGACGTCAAAGGCTTCCATCATTCTGAGGTATTCATCGGTTACACTTGTATCAGACACAAGCCTGTTGTCAGTACAAATCGTACACCGCACTTTGTCTTCAAGGAAAGTCTTGATCGGATGTTTTTGAATATTCGGAACCGCGCCAGTTTGAACATTGCTTGTAATACAAATTTCAAGAGGAATTCGCTTATCCTTAAAATATCTGTAGAGGGTTCTGAGTTTTGAATCATCCTTTGCTTCGATCAAACGAGTTCCGTGTCCAATTCGGTGGGCGTGACAGTATTTGACAGCCTGTTCAATTGATTCGGGGCCATATCCTTCACCTGCATGAATTGTTATGGATAGATGGCTGTTAATTATTTCCTGAAACGCTTCATAAAAATCTTTTGCCGGATAACCATTTTCCGGGCCGGCAATATCAAATCCAACGATGGTTGGAAAGTTTTGAGCAAGTCGTGTAGTAACTTTTGCGGTGTGAAGAGCAAGTTGTTGAGACAATTCCCGGTCGGAAAAGGTATAAAGTCTATCATGAAGCCTGCGAGCCATATGAGAAATATCGCTTGGGAAATTTCGCATTCCACAAACGAGAAGGCCGGTTTTGATTTTGTAACGCTTTTCAGCTCTGAGAAGTCCAGCAATTACACTCTCAAAAATCTTCTCAAATGGTAGAAGGCTATTTGTGTGAAGAATTGGAGCGAATCTAACTTCGAGATATCGCACATTTTCTTTGGCCGCATCTTCAGCTAATTCGAAAGCTGCTCTTTCAAGCGCTTCATCAGTTTGAAGAACCAACAGGGTTACATCAAAAACCTTCAGATAGGCTTCAAGACTGCTACATCCTTTATCCATTACGATCAGTTTTTTCAAATCGTCTTCATTATCTGCGGGAAGTCTGATTTTATAAGATTCCGCCAAGCTGAGAATAGTGCTAATTCTCATGGAACCATCAAGATGACAGTGTAAATCTGTCTTCGGTAGTTTTTCAAGCAATTGTCTGCTTACAACAGCCATTTTCTTTTCCTTTCCTTTTTCACATATTGAAGTGGTGAATCAAGTTTACAATAATTTGGCTTTTGCAGTCTAGTAAACTTTTTGTTCTTTAATTTCCGTGAATGGAATGGAAAATCTTCATAGCCCGAAGGTCTTGTTTTTCCAAAACTGCGCCTCTGTAAGCCGGTGCATTGATTCCGCGATTATTCATGACAGCCGTAATGGCACTCTTGTTTTTTCCGCCAAAAACATTGTTGTCAGCATTTAGCAGAGCATTGAAGCCATCCATAAATGTGGGGTTGCCTGATTTCAAAAAGTAATGGCTTTCATGAACAAGCCGATCTGCGATTTCCTTTCCCAATGCAGTTCTCAGATCCCAGAGGGCTCCGCTCCAGATTCGACCATCTTTGTGAACTTCATGCGCTATATCCTGTGGGTAGTGAAAATTGTTAGCCAAAGTTCGAATATAAGGAAGACCTGCTTTTGCAGCAACATATATTCCATGGCGAGGATCATTGGTAATGGAACACCCAAAATAATCTGCCTGGGCTTCGTTCATGGCACCTGATTCCTCCGCATTTTTAATCTTAACAATTTCGAACATAACAGCATGTGAATATTCGTGATAAATAACACTGTCGTCCCTAGCATAATCATTGTTGTGATCCCCATCTCCAAATCCAAAAGATTGGAATACTGAGTCAAAAAGAGCGTTATCCATCTTGTCTCCGTAGTGAACTACTGCAGTCATAGGCCGATCGAGTTTATGGAATCCAAGCGAAGCAAAATAATCATGAATCGCATTAAGCTGATAGTAAAGGTTAACCTCATCGAAATGTGTATCACTAGGGTCGTAGTTATATACATGATCAGGCCTGTCGGCATTTGGTGCCCTAGGATTCTTAATAGCAACATACAATCCGGTTAGTGTCGTCGAAGCAAGATATGGCAATGGCTCAACACTCAATGGAGTTGCAATTGGGTTCTTTTTGTATACGGAACCTCTTCCCACTTCGTCATAAATCATCTCATCGCTCCTGGCGATCTCAGCACCAGTTTCAGCATCCAGAACCACTTTGAATTCGCCCAATGGCTTATTCGAGGGGATGACTACTGCATAGGCCAAAGCAAATGTTCCTGCCTCTTGGACAGGATAATATTCAAGTGTTGCAAAGGGTTTTTCAAACATGCTGCTAACACCCAGAAGCGCTTTCGCTTTTTCTATCGCAGCCGCCTGGCTGAGTTGAATTGAACTTTTGACTTTAGTCACATCAGGGAAGTCTCCATTAGCCAAACGAACGACCCCATTTCGATCAAAATGTAATTCAATCAGGGCATCATGGACCAAATATTCATCGACCATCATTTGAAAGGAAATGTGGCGACCACCTACGCTCGACTCGTTTCGAACAACATTAAAAGGTTTTAGATTTCGATCTGTGGGAAGATTGAAAAGCTTTGAATGTTCAAGAAGAAACTCTTTGGCAACTTCAGCTGGGTCACCATCCAAAGGAGGTGAAAGCTCACCTTGGATGCTCCAAAGATGCTTTCCATCAGGTGTTACACTGACCATATTGATTTCAGTAAAAATAGGGTCAGAAAACAAAACTTCTGTAAATTCAGGAGCAACAGTTACCGGGCCTTTTAGAGTAGGCTGTACAGAAGTCTGGCCTAGTGCAAAGCAACTAAAAAAGCAAGAAGCGAACAGAACCAGCAAGAACTTTTTCATCAATTTTCTCTTCTCTTTTGAGTTTATTAAAACAAATAAAAATCAGGATCCATTGTTTTGAAAAACTTTCACTGAAGACTGATTTTCACTTGATATATTATTAACGGAAAAAAGAGCTGAAACGTTGAAAAAAGCATTTTTAGAAATAATAGACGCTTCCGCGGTGGTGCGCAACGTCGCGTTGAAACGTATCAAAACATTTTCTCAAATAATTGAGGGGATAGCATTCTTGGTATAAACGGGCAATGCCGCTGGAATCAATATTTTTCAAGATTTATCTGTCATCAGGAAAATAGTTGGCATGGTTTTTGATATTATTGATATAAAAAGGGAAGTAAAGGAGTAAACATATGAACGTAGAAAAAATGACAATTAAAACACAGGAAGCATTGCAGCTTGCCCAAAACATCGCATTGAGTCACGGGAACACCGAAATAGATTCGGAACATATACTAGCAGCGCTTTTTGAGCAAGCGGAGGGTTTCCTTCCCAGATTGTTCAATAAAATGAATGTCCCGGTAGATGACTTTAAAGAACGGCTAAATATTGAACTTCGTAAAAAACCACGAGTTGCAGGCCCGGGTGCATCTCCGGGGCAAATATTTGTCAGCCGTGACTTTTCAATGCTTCTTATCAAAGCCGAACAGGAAATGAAAAATCTCAAGGACGAATATCTTTCAATCGAACACCTGGTACTGGCAATGTTAGAAGAAAATGGGAAATCCTCAATGGGACGACTTTTTGCGCAATTTAAAATCGACCGGAACAGATTTCTCGGAGCCCTCCTTGAAGTTAGAGGGAATCAAAGAATCATTTCCCCCAATCCAGAACAAACTTTTGAAGCACTTGAAAAATACGGTCGAGATCTCGTGAAAGAAGCAAAATTAGGAAAGCTTGACCCAGTAATCGGTCGTGATGCAGAAATCAGGCGTGTTATAAGAATTCTATCCAGAAAAACAAAAAATAATCCGGTTTTAACAGGAGAGCCGGGAGTTGGGAAAACGGCAATCGTTGAAGGGTTGGCCCAGAGAATTCTCAGAGGTGATGTTCCTGAAGGCTTGAAAGATAAAACTATTTTTGCCCTAGATCTGGGAGCACTTGTTGCAGGGGCAAAATTTCGGGGGGAATTCGAAGAGCGCTTGAAAGCAGTTTTAGCAGAAATACGAGGAAATGACGGCAGAATAATTCTTTTCATTGACGAATTGCATAACATTGTCGGAGCAGGAAAAGCTGAAGGGTCCATGGATGCAGGCAACATGCTAAAACCCATGCTGGCAAGAGGTGAATTGCATTGCATCGGTGCAACGACGCTTGATGAATATAGAAAGCATCTTGAAAAAGATGCAGCTCTTGAACGACGCTTTCAGCCGGTTTTGGTAGATCAACCGGATGTTGCCAGTACAATTTCAATTCTTCGAGGTTTAAAGGAAAGATTTGAGGTTCACCATGGCGTAAAAATTCATGACAACGCTATCATTGCAGCTTCAACCCTTTCCCAAAGATATATTTCCGATAGGTTTCTTCCAGACAAAGCAATAGATTTAATTGATGAAGCCTGCGCGACAATCAGGACAGAAATTGACTCGATGCCAGCTGAACTTGACGAAGTTATCAGAAAAATCATGCAGTTACAGATTGAAGAAGCTGCCTTATCAAAAGAAAAAGAGGATGCAAGTATTCACAGATTGGAAGAGTTGAAAAAAGAACTTGCAGAAAGCAAAGTTCGTGCAGATTCGATGAAGGCTCAATGGGAAAGTGAACGAGAAACAATTAAGAAAGTCCAATCTCTCCGGGAAGAAATTGAAACCCTACATAGAGGAATTGAAGAAGCTGAAAGAGACTATAATTTAAATTTAGCAGCCGAACTAAAACATGGAAAACTACCTGAAATGAAAAAAAGACTCAATCAATTCGAAGAAGAGCTTAAAAGAAAGCAATCCACAGGCAGATTAGTAAGGGAAGTAGTTACAGATGACGAAATTGCAGAAATAGTTTCCCGGTGGACAGGAATTCCTGTAACAAGATTGGTAGAAGGGGAAAGGGAAAAAATACTAAAACTTGGCAAAATTCTACATGGACGTGTTATAGGGCAGGATGAGGCTGTCGATCTGGTTGCAGATGCCGTCTTGCGTTCAAAAGCAGGAATAAAAGATCCCAAACGTCCTATTGGCTCCTTCATCTTTCTTGGGCCAACCGGGGTAGGAAAAACAGAACTTGCCAAAACACTTGCGGAATCGCTTTTTGACAGCGAAGAGAATATGATTCGGATCGACATGAGTGAATACATGGAGAAACATGCGGTCTCAAGATTGATTGGAGCACCTCCTGGTTATATTGGATTTGACGAAGGAGGACAGTTAACTGAAGCAGTGAGAAGGAAGCCTTATTCGGTTGTCCTTTTCGACGAGATCGAAAAAGCTCATCCCGACGTTTTCAACGTAATGCTGCAAATTCTGGATGATGGAAGACTCACCGATTCCAAAGGACGTACTGTTGACTTCAAAAACGTCGTGGTCATTATGACCAGCAATATTGGGTCACATTACCTGATCGAAGGCATAGAGAATGGGGAAATTAAACCCGAGATTCGGGAAAAAGTAATGCATGAGCTAAAAGCTTCATTCAAACCGGAATTCTTGAATCGAGTTGATGATATTGTTCTTTTCAAACCTCTCAATTTGAGCGAACTTTCAGGCATTGTTGAGCTGATTTTAAACGAACTCAGAAAAAGAATGAGCGATCGTAAAATTTCGATTGAGTTAACCGATGATGCAAAAAATTGGCTGGTTCAAAAAGGTTATAGTCCGGTTTACGGAGCGAGACCACTTAAAAGAACTGTCCAAAAAGAACTTGAAACCAAGTTAGCCAAAGAAATACTGGCAAACGCTATATTCGAAGGAACAAGCGTAAAGATCGATCTAAAAGGTGGAAATCTGTATTTTGCGACTAGTAGTACAAGCAATGTAAATTCCAACAATCACCCTAGGGTTATGATGAAAGATAATCGTGAATGACTTCCCCCACATCGAGCGTCAGATCTGCAACAAAATGCAAGGCTGACTGTACCTTGAGCACCGGCAGCTCAAATACTGGTGCGAGCGCGTGGGGGTGGAGTTCCAGGGAAGCTGGCCCCGTCCAAGCTCCCTTGAGGGTCACCTGGGTTATATAATAACGTACTAGTTCGCAGATACGTATAGAACCGTCAACGTGGGGAATAATTTTCAACAGGAAATTGGGTATGGCAAGCCCGGCCTGCACTACTGAGTGATCTGCAGGATTATGTTTGAATCCCATTGTTGCCGTGGCAATACGCACTTTTCCATAGTCGAGCGTACCAACAAGAGTATCGCTCTCAACTTCGAGCTGTGGCGAAGCACTTTTCTTAGGAAACCCCCACAACTCTCGCCCACCTGCGATAGCCGGTTGATTATTCAGATACATTCCATGCACATAGTTACCTTGTACACCGCGAAAACTTACCGGAATGATCTGGCCGGATTCTGTATAATCACCATAACCAGAGGAGTCCGGCATGCGTATGAATTCGAACTTTACAAGTGGCTCTGTAATCTCCAGCGGTTCGGGGACCATAGCGCGTAACACCTGCAAATCAGTGCGATAGGTAATGATCAGAAATTCACGATTAATAAAATGGTATGGTCCACGCGGAAATGCCGGACTGGTAAGCGGCATCGCGAAGGCAGTTGTTTTAACATCCGAAATATTCATGATTTTCCTCCAAATTTCAATTGGTCTCTACTTCCGACGCTTCAAAACCGAAACACAATTGGTTACTGCAGAGCCGCCAACATTGAAGGTGACTCCCACAAGTGGTTTCTTCCTGGAAAGTGTTGCGCCTATGGGGTCACCCACAAGTTGCTTATAGATCAGGGCATGCATGGAAACGCCAGTGGCGCCCACAGGATGTCCCTTCGCTTTAAGTCCGCCGGAGAGATTCACAGCGCACGAATAATCTGAACGGGTGAAGCGACCTTCCAAATAATCGTGTCCTGCGCAACCATCCTTGGATAGTCCAAGAGCTTCGGTGCAAAGGAGTTGGTTGATCGTGAAGCAATCATGAAGCTCAACAAGGTCAACATCGGCGATAATAATCTTCGCCTCGGTGAAGGCTCTTTTTACAGCCTCCTTCCCCGCCATGAGATCGTACATATTCGAACGCACAGAAACTGGCAAGCGCTCGTTTACGTGTCCTATTCCACTAATCTCCACAACCTTCTTCCCGGTTTTCAGTGCATCCGAAGTTTTCATGATTACAACCGCGGCAGCACCATCGGTTATCAGTGAACAATCGTGGAGACGCAAGGGCTCTGCAATGATCGGGTTCTTTTCGGGGGGAAGTTTCAGAATTGCATCAGCCGTGAAAAGACCCAACTTATCCGAACAACCGTCTTTGCCAAACTGTGCCAAAGGGTTTTCCACTCCATTTTGATAAGCCAAGGCTGATACGGTGGCCAGCATGCGCTCAAAATCGTTGTCGCTCAGGTTGTAATGATCCTTGTAGCACTTTGCGTATTGTGCGAAAAGAAACGGGAAGCTTATAGACTTAGCACCCTCTTCGGGCCAATAGGAACAAGTAGCGAGGGCATGGGTCACCCCTTTGGTGTCTAGAAGGTGCATTTTCTCAACACCCACCACCAACGCAACGTTTATCCGGCCGGATTCCACAGCATAAAGAGCATCGTAAAGAGCTACCGAACCGGAAGCACATGCAGCCTCACAGCGTGTCATAGACTTGAATCGAAAGCCCTCGGGATCGATCTCAGTAGCAAAGGCAGCCAGGTGCTCCTGATTAGCAAATAACCCGGGAGCAAAGCTTCCGAGCCATACACCATCCACATCTCTGCCACTGATCTCGGCATCCAGAAGTGCTCCCTTCCCTGCCTCAAGAATAAGTTCATAGATGGATTTTTGATCTGTGATCTCTCCCGTCTCATGATTGCGGGTGACGAAAGAACCAAATTTAGTATTGAATGCCCCAATGATACTTGTTGTACTCATAGTGTTTCCTTCTTGGGTGGTAAATCTATTGTTACAATACGACAATCATTCTTTACGATGATGTCGGCATCAGTGTTTTTCTGAATCCACTCAGGGGTGTATGGTGTAAAACATTCCGCAAGGTGAAACCGACCTCCCAGAACCTCAAAAACTCCCAAATCTGTTACGACAGTATTTACTTCATGTACGGCAGTGATAGGCAGGGTACAACGGCGTTTCATCCGTGAAGCCCCGGATGGCTGAAAGTGCAGAGTAGCCGCAATGACTACCCGTGCGCCGGTGGAGAGGTCCATGGCCCCGCCCATGCCTGGCACCATTTTCCCCGGCACCATGTAATTGGCAAGGTTGCCTTCCTGATCCACTTCAAGAACCCCCAGAACTGTGTAATCCACGTGACCACCCCGAATGATACTAAAACTCACGGCAGAATCGAAGAAGCACCCACCGGTTCGGATGCTTGCCGGTGAGCCACCTGCATCTGTAAGATCTCTGTCCTCACTACCTGTTACGGGAGCGGGGCCAAGACCCATAATGCCATTCTCGGATTGAAGAACAATGTTGACATCTTGTGTCAGGTATTTTCCCACCTGAGTGGGAAGCCCGATTCCCAGATTTACCACTTCGCCAGATTTGAATATGCGAGCGATGCGCTTGGCGATAACTTCCTTATTAGCAACGTATTCCATAGTTTCTCCTTGCTACTCGATTTTTTCAGCTTTGACTAGATAGTCCACGAAGATTGAGGGGGTATGGACATCATTGGGATCGATCTCCCCAGTCTCGACGATCTCCTCCACCTCAGCGATAACAAGTGCTGCTGCGGTTGCCATAAGGGGATTGAAATTCCGGGCAGTTCCATTGAAGACCAGATTTCCAGCTTTATCCGCCTTCTTGGCCTTGATGATCGCTACGTCTGCTTTAAGGGGAAGCTCAAGCAAATAAGGCCTGTGAGCAACCAGAATGATCTGCTTGTGGTTCGCCACCTCTGTGCCCACACCAGTGGCTGTAAGAAAACCACCTAGACCCGCGCCACCCGCCCGAATCTGTTCGGCCAGCGTTCCTTGCGGAACCAGTTCGACTTCTGTCTCCCTAGCGTTCATCTGTCGTTGAGTTTCTTGGTTTGCTCCTATGTGACTGGCAATAATCTTCTTGAACTGTTTGGTTTGAACCAAATGCGCCACGCCAGTGATTTTTCCGGTCTTGAAATCGTGATCAGCGGTGTCATTGCAAATCAAAATCAGGTTCTTCGTTCCCATTTCTTTCAAGGAAAAAATGATGGTATGCGGGGAACCGCAGGCCATGAAGCCACCCACCATAAGCGAGTCCCCCTCTTTGATCTTTCCGGCTGCATTCGCCGCGGATATAATAGGTTTTACGAGCATCGGACACTCCTTTGTCTTTATTTCAAATTGATATTTGACGGATTGATCTACGGAATCAATTGCGCAAAGCGCTTGTTTGAGAAATCGCTTCCATCACAACCTGCACAGGCTCAAATAGTTGGGCTTCTCCTAAACTTTCGCTTTATCCTGCCAACACTCGTGCAAGTTTCAGAAGATTCAAATCCAACACCTTCTTGTTAGCTACAACTTCGGCAAGCGGAGTGATTGCGATCTCACCTTTGAGATGGCCAACCAGCACTCCATGCTTACCCCTGGCAAGTTGCTCCGTTGCTTCGGCACCAAGGCGGGTGCCTAACAAGCGGTCAAAAGAACCAGGTGCGCCCCCCCGTTGCACATATCCTAGTTTGGTTACCCGTAGCTCGAAGCCCAATCGTTCCCCGTGCATTTGAAAGTATTGCGCCATTTCTTCTGCATTATAGCGAGCACCTTCTGCAACCACCATGATGGCGGACGCTTTGCCCTTGTCGTAAGCAGCTCGCAATTCCGTTGCCGCGGTCTCCGGGTCTGTCTCTACTTCGGGAATAATTACCACCTCAGCCCCACCCGCGATGCCAGCCATAAGGGCCAGATATCCACATTTCCGACCCATCACCTCAACAAGAAATGCTCGATGGTGAGAGGAGGCAGTGACCTTCAGCCGGTCCATAGCCTCCAAAGAAACGTTCAAAGCCGTATCCACTCCAATGGAGATATCAGAACCATACAGATCATTATCGATAGTTGATGCCACTCCAACAATCGAAAAACCTAACTGGGACAATGCGTAAGCGCCTGCCTGCGAGCCGTTACCACCGATAACAATCAGTGCTTCAAGTTCGTGTCGTATTAGCTGGGACAGGGCCTTCATTTGCCCATCAGCAGTCTCAAATTCGTGGCAACGCGCACTTCCAAGCATGGTACCACCTTGTTGAATGATTCCGCCAACATCCAGGACCTGTAAGGGAACAATGTCACCTGAGATCAAACCTGAAAACCCCTTTCGGACTCCAAACACATCCCAGCCTTTATCTATTCCGAACCGCACAACGGCTCGTATTGCAGCATTCATTCCAGGAGCATCGCCTCCGCTGGTCAATATGGCAATACGTTTCACATTTTCACTCCCTTTGAATATAAATAGAATCTTTCCTAGAAAGAGAACAGGAAAAATAGCACTTATGCCGACGCCGAGCTGTGCAGAATGGGGTGTTCACGGCTGGTGTCGACGGATGTCGCAGCCCATTCCTGCTTGAGCGACTGTTCGGGCGAGGGTGGCGATTAGCCATCGCGAAAACGAAGGTCTTTTGTCATCGAGCCTGCACAGCTCAGCGTTTGGACTCGTGAAGAAATTGTGAAAAATTATGATCACTATTAAAAGTCAGAATTCCTGGTATCGATAGTTTGCGTTTTCTCGGAAAAGGGCTTCAAAAGGTAGTTTTCTGATTTTGGAATACTTTTCGGTTGGATTTTATCCTGAGACCAACTTACATAAAACTAAATCAGAAGATTCCTTCCAAAGCAAGTTGGCAATTCATCAATCGAAAAAATGGTATCAAATCTAAATCCCCGAGATTGGGATGTCTGAATTTGTAACTCTTTAGTGTTTTAGCTTTGTTGAGCACAATAGTAATCCTTTCGTTCTTTGAAATTAGTTTTTGCTCGTTTTTGCAAAGAGCAATTCGCCAGATTCGGAAAAGATATTTTTTGCCGCATACATCATTGACATCTCTAACAATTATTCTGTCCGTAAAAGAGGATTCTTTTGGGGTAAATTTTGCCTTCAATTGGGTCTTGGCCAGAGATGTAAACGCAACCACAGATGATGAAAATATAATTTAGTAATTAACACTTATACAAACATTTAAATCCGAGTGAAATACTCGGTTTTGATCATATTAATGGTTATTTCTAATCATCTTCGAACTTTTAAAGAATTGTCTGAGGAGGATTGAAAGCTTGGGAAGGAACAATCATCGGAATTGCCAATAGTTTTTTTATAACTAAAAGAAAGAATTTTACCTAGAATTGCTGTTTAGAAATAATCTAGACTTTGTTTCTTGAAAAAAAATGTCACAACAGTTCACGTTAAAAAAATGTAATTTTTTTACATTACAGTTATAATATCGAACAAGCATTTTATGAATGAAAAATCGTTTTTGGAATGCAACTTGGGATTACAATCTCATCGATTAAGTCCATGGGGTGAAACAAATGAACAAATTTAGATTCAATATTTTGTCTGGATCTCTTCTTCTTCTCATTCTTTTTCCGTTATGCCTGCAGTCCAAGGTTCCAGAGATTAAAGTCAAGGTAGCAGATTATTCAGGAAAATTTTCTTTTTCCGTTCCAGAAGGCGGAAATTGGGAATTTGAAGGCAAAAGTGGGCGCTTAAAATCTAAGGACAAATGCATAATCAATTCTTCTTTAAGTAGAAAGGCTGTAAAGAAATTCCATGTGATAGTCGAATCCGTTGCGCTTAAAGAAAAGGAAAAACTTGACCAGGCGCTTGAAAAGTGGCGAAAAACCGGCAAAGAAATTCATACAATAGTAGTTGGAAAAGCTTCCTATGCTCCAGATGGAGTTACAATTTCCTACGACGGCAGAGTTTGTTTCATTGGAGTTGGTGTTTTTAATCAGAAAGAACCGGCGCAGAAATTAGCCGATACTCTCGCAGCTGAAGCAATATCCAATTGGGTCTTTGAAGAAGTCATTACACCATCTTCGGGAGTAATAGAATTACGAGTCAACGGCAAGCGAATTGGGATAGGAAAAGGGGCACTAGAGGTAATTCCCAGAGCACAGATCAAGCTTGAAAAAGTTGAATATGCAAAAGGGTATTCCTGGCATGGTTTTGAAAACAGAATCTTTGCCGGGAAGATGAAAATCGTTTGGGGAGCTCAGGATTCCATCGATTGCATTCTCCATACAGATCTAGAATCCCTATTGGCAGGAGTTGTACCTTCCGAAATTTCTTCAAAAGCTGATTTAGCAGCTCTTCAAGCACAAGCAGTGGCAGCACGAGGGGAAATTTTTGGAAAAATAAGTCTGTCCCATTACAATGAAGGATTTGATTGTTGCGCTGAACAACACTGTCAGGTATTCGCCGGAGAACGCCCTGAAACTCCTCAAATGAAACAGAAAATAGCGCCTACAAAAGGAATCATGTTATATGACAAAAATGGCGATGTTGTTGATGCTGTTTATGCTGCCAACTGCGGAGGTCATGGAGAACCCAATTATCTGGTATGGACATGTTCCCAAAATCCTATTTTGGCAGGAGTATGGGATACATTACATCAAACTTCTTTAGATTTGACCAAAGAAGCTGATCTAGCTTCATACATCAGATTCCCCCCTGATTGCTATTGTGCCGATGCAGGCTCAGAAGGCGGTGATAAATTCAGATGGAAAAAAACGCTTGGAGCAAACGATTGGCAGGAAGTTGAAAAGAAGGCAGGAGTGGGGAAAATTAGTGACATCAGCAACTTCAAAAGGGGCCCTTCCGGAAGGTTATACAGTATAACCGTTTTTGGAGAAAATGAACAGAAAACGGTCATAAAGGAATTGGCAATTAGAAAGCTTTTTGGAGGACTAAGAAGCGCTTGTTTTATTGTCTCCTGGAAAAAAAATTCCGCAGGTTTCATTAATGGTGCAGATTTTCTGGGAGCTGGTTGGGGACACGGAGTCGGAATGTGCCAAACCGGAGCACAAAACATGGCAAAACGGGGTTTTAAATTCAACCAAATTCTCGCACATTACTTCCCAGGAAGTTTATTGAAAAGGGCGTATTGAAGAAATCAGAGAAAAAAGTTTCAGTTCAAATTAACCCATATTATTTTTCTGGAGTTTAATAACCTCATCGTTTTGGATCTCACGCAAACCTCTAAGGGCTTCTTCTACGTGTCTCTGCGCAGATAATTGAGAGCTAAAGATGTGCCTGATTATTCCCTCTTTGTCTATTACAAAAGTCGCCCTTTCTGGAATTAACCCAAGGGTTTTGGAAAGCCCGAACATCTCTTGAATTCCTCCGGTAGAGTCACTGATAAGTATAAAAGGCAAGTGGTTCTCATCTGAAAATAAACGATGTGATTCAACGGAATCAGAACTAATACCCATCAAAATGGCACCCATCACGGCAAATTCTGAATAAGTATCTCTAAAAGCGCAAGCCTCTTTAGTGCAGATTGGTGAGCCATCTGCGTAATAGAAAAAGAGAACCAAATTCTTTTTCCCAAGGAAATCCTCGGTAGTGATGAACTTACCTTTTTTATCAGTTCCCGAAAAAATCGGGGCTTTATCTCCGATCGCAAGTTTTTTTGACATTTTTCCTCTTTTCACCTCTTTTTGCAAAAGAAGTTTATTCCTTTTTCTCAACCAAAAAACCGTGCCACTCCCCTTCAGTCAGTTCTTTAATCATTAGTAACGGATGTTTTGAAAAAGCCTCTCTCATTGATAGTGCATTTGGAGAATTTATTCCTGAGAAAATGAACCAACCATTATCTTTTACCAGATCGATGATCAATTGCAGGTTAGCCAAAATAATTGGTGAAGAAATATTCGCGGTTAAGCCATCAAATTTGCCACCTGATTTGAAGGAGGCTAAATCTTTGCAATAAATTTCCAAGCCAGATGAAATAGCGTTCAATTTGGCATTTTTTCGGAGGTTCTCAACAGCAGGACCATCTATTTCAATTGCATAGACTTCCTTTGCACCCATTTTAAGAAGAGCGAAAGAAAGAATTCCGCTTCCGGCACCAAGATCCACAATTTTGCAGCCGCTGAGGTTGATATTTTCCATTAATCTCAAGCATAAACGTGTGCTTTCATGTGTCCCGGTGCCAAATGCCATTCCTGGATCAATTAAGATCACAGTTGCGTTTTGCTCGTTTTCAAGAGGTTCTTGCCAGGGTGGTCGGATAATTATTTTGTCCGACACTTGAATTGGTCTGAAATATGCCCGAAAATTTGCCATCCAATCTTCGTTATCACCGTAATCAATTACAGTTTTTTCCGAATCCGGAGACTCCGATTTCAGCCATTCATCTAACTGTCGCTCAATCTCATGTGAATCTTTTTCAACAGTTGAGTAGATAAAACTAACAACTGTTTCCCCTGTAAATTCGAAGTCTTCTTCACCACCAGGGCAATCAACAATACACGGGCTTGAAAAAGTTTGAATTTCCAAACGATTAGCCAATGCAAGCAAAGCGTCTTCAAATTCATCACCGACTTTTAAATCAACTCTTCTTAGCATTAATTCCTACCTATTTAAAATTCTTTCAAAAAACAAGCTCATACAAGAGCTTCTTGTAACATTGTAAACAATTGGCACTCTTTCATTAGGGAATTCAGCAACCATCCAATTTTGAAAAGCTATCAATAGAGAATTTAGTAATTTGGTCGAAGCTCATTTGAGAAGATATTCACAGTAAAAATCACAAAGGATATCTCAATTTCTCGAAGGGGCTTTTACATTGATTATCAGACCTTGGCAAAGTCCTTCAATTTTTTTTCAACTTTCTGCAATAGTTTTTCATCAGCCTTGGATGAATTTGACTTTACTTTTCGATAGCCTGCAAGGGCCTCCTCCAGGTTTAATAAAGCTTCATTGGTTTCGGCTAGCCCATACAAAGCATAAGGATCGGCAGGATCAAATTTTCCAAGAACCTTTTCGTAGCTCTCTTTGGCAACTTCGAACAAACCTGCCTCAAAAAACGCTTTTCCAAGGCTATTCATTGAATAAATATCTTCCGGTTCGTATTTCAACGAAAAAAATAAATGATAGATCGCATTTGGAAAGTCTTTTAAACGCCTAAAAGCATTTCCTAGATTATAATGGGCGTAGGCGTAATCAGGTTGTGCAGTAATTGCCCTTTTCAAATAATCCACTGCTTCCAAATATTTTTCCCGACTCATAAAAAGTTTGCCAAGATTATTTAACGTAAATGGGTCGTCAGATTTAAGTGATAAAGCCCTGCGAAATTCCGCTTCAGCTTGATCTAAAAGTCCCTTGTCGAGATATATCACACCAAGGTTTTTTGATACAGAAAGTTTGTCTGCACTGGATTTCAAAGCTTCGCTAAAATGGCTTTCCGCCTGGTCAGAATTTCCACGATCGATTTCGATGCGTCCAATGTAATAATGTGCTTCACTGTTAAGTGAATCGATCGAATGGACTTTTTGAAAGAAGGAAAGCGCTTTATCTACACCATTCAAGTCCATGTAAATCCGTCCCAAAAGGAGAAGAGCATTAATGTTTTTGGGATCTTTTATGATGGTTTCCTGGCAAAGCTTTTCCGCAATTTGAGTTTCTCCCATCTCGAATCGAACCGTCGCCAGGCTAAGTTTATTGTACAAATCGTCCGGGGAAAATTTAAGCGCCTGTTGCAAAGTTTCAATACATTTTTCGAAATCACCCTTCATTCGATAAGCTAAAGCAAGAGAGTTTCTGGCGTATTTATCCTTGGGTTCGATTTTTATTGTATTTTCCAGGGTTTTTATTGCTTTTTCAATGTCTCCCTGTTCAAGATAGGCATTTCCAAGTAAATAATTTGTGTACAAGTCTTCCTGCTTGATTTTGAGAGACTGCTCTAAAAGGTTCATTGCCGCAGAAAAATCACCTTTTTCCTTGGAAATCATTGCAAGCTTGTTTATAGTGTAAATATCGTTAGGCTTTTCCTGCAATGCTTCCTCAAAGAATTTTTGGGCATTCTCAAAATCACGAGCTTTAAGAGCTTCATTACCCTTTTTATAAGCTTCATCAAAGTTCATTGGCGCCTCCAATCTCCATTTGTCCCTTCCTACATATTTTTCTTTTTCTCAATTTCATCTTTCATCATCTGATTGAGTTTTGCCGGATCAGCTTTCCCTTTCATCTTTTTCATCGCATTTCCAATAAGAAAGCCAAAAACTTTTTCCTTTCCTGACAGATATTGGGTTATTTGGTCAGGAAATTCAGCGATAATTTCCTGAACCACTTTTAGGATAGAATCATCGTCACCAACAACCGAAAGTCCCCGTTCAGAAACAATTTTCTCCGGTGAATCAGGATTTTTCAACATCAATTCAAACACTTTTTTTGCGATCGTTCCTGATATTTTTCCTTGTTTTATTAAACTTACGAGCATCCCAAGCCTATCCGGTTGAATTGGAAAACTCTCAAGATTGGAATCGTTCTTCAGAACCCTCAACACTTCTCCCATTACCCAATTGGCAGCAAGTTTAGGGTCATTACATCGTTCGGCTGTTTTTTCAAAATACTCAGCATGTGTTTTCTCAGAACACAAGACCTCAACATCGTTCTCAGAAAGTCCGTATACTTTAACAAGTCTATCTTTTCTTGCATCAGGAAGTTCTTCCATCGTTTCAGAAATTTGTTTAATCAGGGATTCCGGAATACGTAGCGGCTGCAGATCTGGATCAGGGAAATATCTGTAATCATGAGCATCTTCTTTCGTCCGCATAAGAAATGATTCACCTTTGTTGTCATCCCATCCGCGAGTTTCCTGACACAGCTTTTCTCCCATATCCAGACAAAGAATCTGTCTTCGGAATTCGAATTCGATTCCCCTCTTGGCAGCTTTGAATGAGTTAATATTTTTCAGCTCAATCTTGGTGCCCAGTTGAGTCGAACCTTTAGGCCTGATTGAAATGTTGGGTTCGCATCTCATCGAGCCCTCTTCCATATTCCCATCGCAGACATTTAGATATCTCAAAATTCGGCGGAGGCGAACCAAAAAATCATAGACTTCATCGGCAGAAGAAAAATCCGGCTCCGTAACCATTTCCATTAGAGGAGTTCCCGCACGATTTAAATCCACTAGAGAACCACTCTTAACGGTCTCATGCATCAACTTGCCTGCGTCTTCTTCAATGTGAATTCTTCGTAATCTGATTCTTTTGGGAAGCCCATCTGAGCCCTTGATTTCGAAATATCCGTTTGAACAAACCGGACTTTCATATTGACTAATTTGATAACCCTTTGGGAGATCAGGATAAAAATAGTTTTTCCGTGCAAATCTGGAAAAGGAATTAATCTCACAGTGGAATGCAATCCCAGCTTTAACAGTTTTTTCAACTGCAGTTCGATTGATTACCGGAAGAGTTCCGGGATGTGCAAGGCAAACTGGACATGTGTTTTGATTTGGAATATCACCAAAATTATTTGGACATGAGCAGAATAATTTGGTTTGAGTCGATAATTGAGCATGAATTTCTATACCGATTACAAGTTCGTATTCTATCATCGCTTCACCTCGTTCAGCATCGGCGGAAGTGCTTTATTAAAACCGGTTTCGCGGAGGAAAGCATCAGAAACGGAAAGAAGCGTCCGTTCCCCAAATCGCTTTGCAAGAAGCTGAACTCCAGCAGGAAGTCCGTTGATTATACCACAAGGAAGAGAAATTGCCGGGATACCGGCCAAGTTCACCGCAATTGTACAAACATCTTCAAGATACATTTCAAGCGGATTATGTGTTTTCTCGCCAAATTTAAACGCCACATTGGGAGTTGTAGGAGTAATGAGAAAATCGTATTTTTCAAAAGCCTTTTCAAGTTCTTCGGTAATCGCTTTCCTGACTTTCATGGCTTTCAGATAATATGAATCGTAGTATCCTGAGCTCAAAACGAAGGTACCCAATAGAATGCGCCTCCTCACCTCTTTTCCAAAACCCTTTCCGCGAGTTTCGGAATATTGCTCAATGATGTCTTTTCCATCTTCGTGAAAACCATATCGAATTCCATCAAATCGCGCGAGGTTTGAGCTGGCTTCAGCAGGAGCAATGATATAATAAGCAGCAAGAGAATATTTTATGCTGGGCAGCGATATTTCTTCTATGGTAACTCCAAGGTTTTCCAAGGTTTTTGCAGCTTTTAACACCTGATTCTTCATCTCAGGAGAAATGCCTTCGGCAAAAAATTCACGAGGCATCGCAGCTTTCAAACCAGCAATGGGTTTATTCAGAGCTTGGATATAACCACCCTTATTTGAATCAGGAACGGAAGTTGAATCACGAGGATCGTGGAAAGCGATTGCTTCAAGTGCCATTGCCAGATCATCTATTGTCCGAGCAAATGGGCCAATTTGATCCAGGGAGGATGCGTAGGCAATTAGACCATATCTTGAAACCAATCCATAGGTGCATTTCAAACCAACGATTCCAGTGAAAGCGGCTGGTTGTCTGATTGAGCCACCAGTATCTGAACCGAGGGCAATGGGCGTCATTCGTGCGGAAACTGCCGCCGCTGAGCCTCCCGAGGAACCACCAGGGACTCTTTGATTGTCCCATGGGTTTTTAGTCGGATAGAAAGCCGAATTTTCAGTTGAGCTTCCCATGGCAAATTCATCGCAATTAGTCTTCCCGATAATCAAAGCACCTTGTCCACGAAGCTTTTCAACTACGCCGGCATCATAGATTGGAACATAATTTTCGAGTATTTTGGATCCCGCTGTGGTGATAACTCCTGAAGTGGAAATGTTATCTTTGAGCGCAATAGGAATTCCAAAAAGTGGAAACTTCATCAAATCTTTTCGCTTGTTTTGAATTTCCTGAGCCTGATCCAATAATGAAGTTCGGTTGAAATTCAAAAAAGCTTTTATAGTTGGCTCAAATTTTTCAATTTGATCAGCAATTGATATTGCAACATCACACACTGAAAGGTTTTCATCGTTATAAAGACGTCTTATTTCTGATGCTGAAAGGTTGTTAAATAATGTCATTTCAGGCATCTCCTTCACCAACAACTCTTGGGACAAGGAATTGTCCGCAATTTACTCTTGGAGCAATTTTCAAACGCTCCCCAGGGTCGCTTTGTTCAGTCGGCAAATCACTTCGAAACACCGATTCGTTCATCGAGACATCGAAAATATTTATCATATCAGTATTAACGGCATTCAGGGTCTCAACATAGTTGAGAATTTGGTCCAGTTCGCCTTGAAGGGTTTTTTCTTCATCGGCTGAGATGTTTAAACGAGCTAGTTTCGATATTTTTTTTACGTCGAACAAGCAGATTATCCTTTCTTTTAAGAATCTAAATCGAGATCGGCCCGCAATGCATTAAGCGAGGCAACTACCTGCCGTCTTACATTAAGATCTTTGTCACCAAGAGCTGTTATCAACGGTTCCACGCCTTGTGCCATACCTAATTTTCCTAGAGCATAAGCAGCCGAGGCCCGCATATTTCCATCGTGATCTTTTATCATCCTCGAAAGGAGATCGAATACTTTCAGGTCACCGTATTTTCCTAGAGCAATAAGTATGTTAGCCTTGACTCTGTTGTCCTGTTCATCCACCAGAAGGTTCAAGAACTCATACACCTTTTTGCCTCCAATTGATTCGAGGGCTTCCACAGCATTTGCTTTGACCCGCCGATCATTAATTCGGAGTTTGTCAGCCAAAAGTGTTACGTGGGATTCGTTTCCAACTTTTCCAAGGGTGCTGATAGCCTTTGAAAGGACTCTTGGATTTGTTTCTTCTCTGACTCCCTTTACGACAAAATCAACAATTCCCGGCGGGTGTAGTTTTTCGAGCACATCCATTATATGATATCTAATCGTTTCATCACTATCTTGGTACCATGCAACCAGACTTTCCGCACTTTTTGAATCTGAGCGATTTTTAATTATTTTCAAGACCAAAATTTTTGTCCAAGATGAGGAGCCTTGGAATGTTCTAAGAAGCTCTTCCAGTGTTTTAAATCCCTTGAAAAGGAAAGCTCTCGATCTTCCATTCTCTCCGGAAAATTCTATTTCATCGAGGTCCGCAACTTCCTTTATTAACCAACCAGTTTCTTCGCTGATCATTATTTCAAAGGGGTCTTGGACCTGGGCTAATGAACGACAATCAAAATGGCTTTCTCCAAGAAAGATTGGAACTTGGCGGTCGTCCTCAATGAAACCATGTATGGATTCAAGCGTTCGAACTGATATTCGGGGTGAAAAAATCATATTCTCGCGCTTGGATAACGTCTGACAAATCATTTTTGCCGCAAGTAAAGCCTTCATAAGTGATTCATGGCGATGAGGATGCGAGAAAACAGCCACGGGTCCATCCATTTGAACATGCACAAAAGCACTTTCGCCACTCATTTTTTTTACCAATTGAATTACTTCCCTGATTGCGGAGAAGACTTCCGGGGCTGTTTTATTAGAAATTGCATCATTCAGTCCACTAAAAAATATAGAAATAATGGCGGTAAAAACTTTTTCTCCACTCTTTTCCTGGGCTGTAAGGACTTTCAGGGTTTTATTCACAATGCTCTTACTAATATAGTGATGAAGATTTTTCCCAAGAAGGTCTCTTTCTTTGAGGCTCATCAGCATAAAATTGTAACCTTGGGCAACATGTTCAAGCTCATCGTGCCTATCAAGGAAAACCGGGCGTGAAAAATCTCCACCGGTCACCCTTTCAATTGAATCGGTCAATGTTCCCAGGTCTTTTATCATTCGCCCCGCCAGCTGATGAATAAAGAACAGAATTACAGCAAGCGCAGCAGCAAAGAGAAAAAAGACACGTTTTCTCAACGCGGTGAATTGTATTCCGCCAATATTTCTTCGAAGTCCAAGACGGAGCGTACCAAGGCGATTATCTTCATTCATAACCGGCATATAAAAATCATATGTGTCTCTTTCAGTCAGTTTGAACAGGGGTTTGTCCGAATTCAAGCTTCTTAGAAAAACGGGATCAGAGACTGCTTTTCCTTTGAAGTAGGGATCTGAGTGATAAACGTATTTTTCATCTTTGATAGCAGCTAAATAATCAAAAATTTCATATAAATTTTCATCTGATTTCAATATATTTTCCAAAACCCGCAGCTCATTCTCATCGGAGTTCAGGAAAAATCTTTTCCCGTTGATAGCAAGTAATTTAGCCATTGACATGCCCTGCATGAGAAAATCATTGCTCCATGTTCTGTCATACCACGATTGAATTGTGAATCTGATGGAAAGAAAAAGTATGAGAATGAGAATCCCAATGCCACCCATCCAAGTAATTTGAAGGCTCCATGGAGCACGTCTTCTGACAAAAAAATAGATAATAAATCCCACAAAGATAGTGGATCCCAATAGGAGATTTCTAAATAGAACCTGCCTGATTTCGTCTTTTTCCTCTCCTGAAAAAAAACCGATTCTCAGGATCAATTTTCGTCCTTGATCAGAAACGATAGGGAGAGCTGCCTCGATGAGCGGGATTACACCGGAGGGATCTTCATAAGGAATCATAAGGAGATGGGGAGCAGAAAGAGCTTTATTTTCGATCTCACCGGTGGCTCCGATGGAAAAACGTGTATTCTCAGCTTTTGCAATGATCTCTCCTTCGGGTTGTTGAACCATTGCATAGGCCAATTTTTCCACAGAAACAACATTGGTCAAGCGGGGAGTCAAATTCTGCTTAAGATTGAAGGATTCAAGTATATCACGGGAAATCAATCTGGCAAGCAGCACACGATAACTCTGAAATTTTGCTTCTATTTCACAGATATCACCAATTGTAAAATAATAACCAAAACTAATAAGAGTCAGAAGAATGAAACCGAAAAAAACTCTTTCAAAAAAACGTTTAAACGTGGAAAAATACATTTGCCTCTATTTCTCGCTTTTTTCTGAAACCAGAAGTGCAGGCATTTTCATTTTTACAAATTCCTCCACTAACCGTGAATCAAATTGTGTTCCAGCCATTTTAATTAATTCCTTTAATGCCTTTTCTTCAGAATAAGGAGGCCGATATGGCCTCATGGAAGTCATTGCTTCAAAAGCATCCACTATAGCTAATATTCTCGATGCCAAAGGAATTTTTTCACCCTTCAAACCCTCAGGATACCCTCCTCCATCAATTCTTTCGTGGTGATATCGAACTATCCTTCTAATCTGTTCAAGGTATCCAATAGTTTCAAAATAATGTTCTCCAAGTTGCGGATGTTTTTTGACGATTTCAAATTCCTCAAGGGTCAGTAATGAAGGTTTATAAAGTATTTCAAGCGGGAGTTGGAATTTTCCCAGATCATGGATTATTGCCGCAAGTTTGAGATCATCAAGTTCCTTTTTGGAATCAATGAACTTCAAACCCAGTTCATTTGCAAATTCTGCAACTCTTCTTGAATGGCCTTTGAAAAAAGAATCTCTGGATTCAAACGCCCATATTAAGGAATCAATAGTTTGAAAAAATAGCTCACGTAGACTTTGAAATTGCTGAGTACTCTCAATAAAAAAAGCGATTTGCCCGGAAAGTAGCTTAACCAATTCGAAGTCTTCAGGTGAGTATTGCTGTTTCTCCGACTTTCCGAATACCTGGACAATCCCCACAATTTTTTGCCGATTGAAAATCGGAACGCAAAGTATATTCTCTGAAAATCCACTAGACCCTTGAAAAGCAGTCGGCCTTAATAATTCCCCAATTTGCGAAAATTCAAATACTTCCGGATCACCTTTCTCCATAGTTTTTTTAACGGTTTCATCAAATAGCTTTAGATTCGGAGAAAACTCAATGATTCCTTGATTTGTTTGAAGCCGCCTCATGAAAAAATCGTTTCCGGATTCCCCAAGGAGATGAAGAGCCGCCCCAACGGAAGATGTTCCATCACGTATTAATGAAAGAACCTTGTCTAAAATTATCTCCAAATCGATTTGCCCCCCCAATTCTCGTTGGAAGGTGAAAACATTACTTAACGTAAGAAGACGACGAAATGATTTCTCATGAAACAATGTATTTTCTAAAGTAGTTGCAGCTTGTTTCGCAAAACTTGACAAGAGTTCACAAACATTTTCCGGAGCAGCGGGGTTGAGCTTCAAGCCCATAACCCCGATGAGCCGATGACGCCGAATTAATGGAAGTACAATGAATCCTGCAATTGAAAGAAGTTCGTTTTCAGAAGCAATCCACTTATCATATCCATTTTCAAATTCAGCACAGACGTTTCTGACAACATCATCGAGATTTGGGGGTGCTATTTTTATTTCAAGTTTTCCCGGAGCGGAAGCTGGAAGAGCAAAAAAAGCCGCCTCAGCTTTGGACAGGATTCTAGCTTTCTTAAGAAAATTTTTAATTATTGAATCAGTATCAACAAAATTTCCAGAATCTTCGAGTTGAATTAACTCAAGAATTTGACTTTTCAAAAGCGCATTCTCCCCTGCTAAAGCTTGGGCATGCGGAAAAGACAAACTATTTTGAGATAAATTGTTGGTCATACAAAATGAATAATCCCAAATCCTACCACGAAAGGATTTTTCATTCAAATCTCAAATTCGGATAATGTACAATAAAAACTGAAAATCGTGATTAATACTCACGAGCTTTTAATACCTGAAAAGCTTGTTATTTTCGCTTGATGCGATCTGCGAACTGAAGACGGACCGGGCCTGAAGCGGAAAGATCTGTCAAATATTTTTTTAGAACATCTCTTTGAGGAGACCCAATCACAATCTTTTTCCCTCTTCTGAAAGGTCTGAATTCGTCTCCACCATCAGCCAAAAAACTGTTTGTAGAAATTCTGTAAGTTTTAGTGGCAATGATATTCGAGCCGTTAACTTTGACTTCCCCCAATTCAAAGTCGTCTATTCCTCTATTAGAAAAGGAATATTCTCCACCAGAGATTTGAATTATTCCACGTTTCAGGGAAGCTGCAATTGTTAGAATTTCGATAATGTCAAGTCCGGTAAGATCCATGGTTACGATATCATTATCGAATGGCAGTAAAGAATACAAATCCCCCATTGAAAATGCTCCTGACGATATATTACCCTGTATTCCACCGCTGTGTTGAAATGCAATTTCAGTATTCGTGGATTCTTTCAAGTTGTCAGCAATCATGTCCCCGATTGGACATTCTTCGTCATACATCCTCGAATAGGATTCAGAAAAAGTTGCAATCACTTCATTTTGAATAGATTTTATCTTATCCAGAACTCCGCTGATCTTATTTAAAACTGCAGCATCAGGTTGAATTTCATCACAAAAAACAGGGAATCTAAAGCCAGTGAAGGAAGCAATTTTTCCAGTTTTTTCATCGAGGTCTACAGTCAGCAAATCGATTTCTTTTCCCTGGTTATAACCATTTACCGTTTTCACAACAACATCGTCGAATCTTCTAGCAGGTGGCATTTCAGAAGCATAATCCTGCATGATTAGTATATCCGGTTTTGAATTGAGCAAAGCGTTAAATTCGTCCTCACCAAGCCGCTTTCTTTCGTAGAGGGTTAACATCACAACGAGATTTGCTCCGTGTTGCCTATTTTCCTCGACCAATTGCTTTAAGCCAGGGCCAGGCGGGGAAAATCTGAGGCCCTGTGTATTCTTCTGAGTGGTTATAAAGGGAGTTTGGTGTGGAGTAACCCCAATAAAAGCGACCTTAAGAACACCTCCCGGGTTGCTAATCTTCTCACGCACGAATGACGGAGGAATTTGGCCTGTAGATTCATCCACGATGTTCGAGGCGAGAAATTTAAAAGCAGCCTTAGTGGAGAGTTCACAAAGCCTTTTAAAGCCGAAGGAAAAATCAAGATTTCCAACAAGCATCGCATCCAGGTTGTAAGAATTCAAACTTTCTATTACTGCTTCTCCGTTAGTAAAATAAGATTCAGAAGTACCAGATATTTCATTTCCCAAAGAAACAGCGTTGTATGGGTTTCCTTCAAATGATTTGATCAATTCCTTGATTTTTGAGCTTAAATATTCTGCTCCACCCATTTTTTTATCTTTATATGGTTCAAACTGGGCAATAAAGGGGACCACACGGCCTTTTCCGAGGCCTGTGATTATTAGATTGTATCTGCTTTTAAAAGAAGGTTTAAATACCCAAAAAAGGCATAAAAGCAGAAAAAAACCTGCAAAATAGAGAATCAGAGCTGACGCAAAAGACAACTTTTTCTTCTTGGTTTCTTCTTCAGCCATCATTTTTTCCAATGCAAATTAATTTTGAAAATTTAGAGAACAAATTTTTAACAAATAAATTCTATCTCGAACATATGTTACAGGCAAGTTTTTTTGGGAAATAAAAAACCGGCTTCGATAAGAAGCCGGTCTCTATAAAATTACGTTTATCTTAGTATTTTTTCATTTCTTCAAGGCGGTCTTGATAGGGCCCTTTATTGGGAGAAGAAGCCGCATTTGATTTGATATACTGGGAAACATTCTGGTGGATATCTCCGACCATTTCTTTGTCGCCTTTGCTCATAGAAGAAAGGGTTCTCTTATAAGCGTTGTAGTATACGCCACCATTTCCGTTGGTATTATCGAGATCTTTGATGATGACTTTGGTAATATAGCTTGCACGTTCCTGGCGTTCGGCAAGTGCATTTTGAACGTCTTGAGATGTAACTTCGGTTGGATCAACCTTTCCTTTATTGGATTTGGGCTTAGCAGTCTTCATTTGCTTGTGAAGAGCTTCAACATCATTTGTGAGAGAAACCAAGTAATTCATTTCACCGCTGAAAGTTCGTTTTTGAGGAGTAATTTGTTGGATGCTGGCTGATACTGATGCAGCTGAAGGGACGGCTGCAGAGCTAGCTGAGGCACTAGTTGTTGCGTCAGCAGGTGGTTCGGCTGGTGTAGCATCACCGGCAGCGCTACTTTCGCCTGGTTGTCCATCGGTAGCTGGAGTCGCGTCAGGAGCTGGGACTTCCTTTTGAGGAATCGGAGTAGTCTTGGGTGCAGGAGAAGGGGTGGGAGTTGGAGTTGGAGTTGGAGTTGGAGTTGGAGTTGGAGTTGGAGTTGGAGTTGGCGGAGTTGGGGTAGGCCCTTGTCCGGGGTTGCCTTGCCCTTGGTCACCCTGCCCTGGATTTCCTTGGCCTTGGTCTCCCTGGCCAGTTGGACAGGATCCGTGGCTGCCTTTTCCACAACATGGCTTGCAGCACAAATATCTCCAGTGGCCACTAACATGTCTGCCACAATGATCATAATATCCACATACCCACACGCGAGTTTTGTATCCGAACAAAACGTAATGTGCATTTACACAAGAATCCATGAACCAATTTTTGATATGGTCTCCAAGATATCGGAAAGCTTGCCCGATTCTGGCAAAGAAACCAAGTTGGTGATGGCAGCATTGTTTCCCACAATGGGGTTTTCCGCCGGAACCTTGGCCAGGATCTCCCCCTGCCCAGGCTACCTGGGACACCAACAAAGCAATAACTGTCACCCAAATTAATAATCCACGTGATAGATACCGTTTCATTTAGACCTCCTCCTAATTTTTCGAATTTAAAATTTTGATTTCTGAAATTATAGTAACTGGTTTCGCAAGTACTGTACCAACAACAAAAATATTTCTTTTCAGATTTAATCAGTTTCCATGAATAAATTGTGACAAAAAATAGGCAAAGTGTCAACCAATTTTCGGCAAGTTAAGAAATTTTTGAGGAACAACATGAAGAAAACGATCTGAAAATCCATAGACAAGCATTCAGAAGTACAAAACTGAAAATAGAGCCGGCTAACAATTCTGCCCTTTTTACTTTTCCCAGATCAGCATTAATAACTTTTTCAAGGTTTTCTGCAAAAATCGCAAATGACGCACAACTAATTAACGTTGCAAAAAAGGTTTTCAGGTTTTCCCAAAAAAATCGGAAATTACTATCTGGATAGTCTTCACCAGGTATCAGAGTTCTAAGAGTCAAATAAACCGGGAATAGAAAGGGGCCAAAAATCAGCAGGAAAATAAACCAAAATAATGAGAAACCACCCCTTCTATTGGAATCATAAGCAACCCATAGAGCAAATACCCCCCTTACCCATCTTGGCCACATAATTTTCCTCCGTTAATTTAATTAAAAATACTATGGTACATGAACTATTATTACAACCTAAATAATATGGGACGAACCAAAAAGCCAAGACAAAAAACGAAATCACTTCGAGACTCTGTGGAGAGAATGATTAAAGGTATTTCATTACGATAACGCAAGGCATTCCCATTTCGATAATCCAAAAGAATATCTCAACAAACGTATAAATGTGATATTTAAAAGCAATAATTTCAGTATAATTCCTGGTAAAAATTATTTCAACCAAGTAAATTTTTTAAGTAAAGTACAAAATTTTTGAAACTTTCTTTCGATATTACGGTAATTATTAGTATAATATATTTAGTATTCGGTTATTTAAGCGGGGAGGTTGAAAAATGAAAAAAAGCCTGCTTCTGATTATTTTTACTACCTTATTATTGTCTAATTCTTTCCCCACTTTCGGAGACACCTTCGGAGACGGAAGCGTAACCAATATTAGGTTTGCTCCTACTAATCCCACTAACACTTCACCAGAAAATGGGATTGAAAGTATTACCCCCGAAACGGGTGTTTCGTTAGCACCACTGACTCCAAACGGGCAAAAATCGACAGTTGTAACTCCCCCAAGACCAACTGTTGTAGCACCCTTACCGGTTCCACCCCCACAAACATATGCACCACCGACAGTTGCTCCCGTAGTTGTACCACCACAACGGCCACAAACTAATACAGCTCTCGAAGCGCGTCCAATTTCACAGACACCAGCTCCAACACCAACTCCAGCGGTATCGCCAACCAAAGTGATTACAGCATCAGTCAAACCTGGCGATTGTCTGTCAGCACTTGCGCTGAAATACCTTGGAGATGCTTCGAGATGGCCTGAAATCGTAAAAGCGAATAAAGATAAATACCCTTCTTTAGCTAAAAATCCCAACTTGATATACCCGGGATGGCAGTTGAAAATCGTTGTCCCTAACCCCGAAGCGTCTTCCCCTGCAACAAATTCAGTTACTTCAACAGCGACTCTTTCTTCCACTTCGACTTCGACAGCTTCCAATACTTCTGCTGTTACTTCTTCTTCAACAGCCAGCGGTACCTCTACTTTGTCGAGCTCTTCAACCTCCACCGGAACTTCAACTAATGCCCCGACCGCGGTCTCCTCTTCTACCTCAAGCTCCGCTGGCACATCAACCTCTTCCGGAACTTCAACTTCTTCCTCAACCTCCTCTCCGGTTATTAGCGGAACAACAAGCTCATCAGGATCTTTGACTTCGACGAATTCGTCGGTTGTCACTGCCACTTCATCCAATGTTACAACCGGCACCCAAACAGGATCGTCTTCCACCACCGGAACACAAACTAATACAAGCGTAACCGGGCCCGTCCGAGAATGGACTCTGCAAGAAAAGCAACAAAAACTGCAGGCTGCGGTTAACTCGATGAATAGGCATTTGGCTCCTTTGAAGAAGCGGCTTGAAAAGCTGGATGAAACCTCTATCAGAGATATGATCAATTCTGGAATAATGACAGACGAAGAATGGATGGCCATGAATCCACCCGTGGGCTACAGATGGACACTTATCGGTTCAGTAATTTCTCTTGAACCAGCAATTGCTCAATCGGTTAACCCAACGCCAGCCCCAACGGCTACACAAACACTTCCACCTCCACCCCCTCCAGTAGCTACACCAATTCCAACTAATACACCAACGCAGGTAAATACCTCCACCGGAACCGGATCCTCAACAGGAACTGCGGCTTCTTCTGGAACAAACACCGGAACAGCTGTTTCCGACCCGCTTCCTCCGCCGCCGACCCCGGCAGAAGATAACTACCAATCTGCTCTAAGCGGTATTAGCATGCCTGATCTTCGAACAATCGGCAATAATAAATTTTTGTGGGGTTTTTCAAGAGCTTGGCCATTGAAACCAGCTCTGCTGAATTACTCTGAATCCTCACCTCAAAACCTTTACAAACTACAGGAAAAGCTTCTCGCAGCTCAGAAAACTTATGAGGATGCGGTAAGACAAGCCCGTGCAGACCATTCCAAATGGCCATTCTTAAAACCTACGATCGAAGAGGCTGCCAAGAACATCCAACAAATATCTAGCGACCTCAAAAATGCATGGAATAGTTTTACTCCGATCTACAAATCTTTAAAAACAGAAATGGATACCCTTCAAAAGCAAACGTCTGACAAACAAAATGATTTGACTAACTCCAAGAACAGACTTGCAGAATTACAGGCCCATCCCAAACCCCAAGATGCCCAGGAAACGACAACTCTTATCAACAAAATTGGGTCACTGCAAGGTGAAATTGATCAAGCTAATGATAAACTTACCCGCTTTAATTTGCTCAAGGAAGTATTCCCGAATCTGTAAAATAACTTCTTAGATTTAAAACAAACTCCCGTTTGCAAAGAAATTTTGAAGCAATCGGGAGTTTTTTTTGCATTTGTACCCGATCTAATCGGCCAGAAATAATTCCATTTTCCGGGATTCGTGGTAGATTTTTCGGAATTCACTCTCGAATAAATTCTCAATCTCAGCTAAATATGGAGAATTTTTGTTTATAGCAAACCCAAAATCAAACAAGTCGGGATAAAAAATGTAATCCCTACGGAACATCTGGTTTGAAAATATCTGGTTTCTGATGTAAATGTAATCCGAATGTGGAAACCATATCAAATCAGGGTTTGCGGAAAAAAGTCCATTGTCAGAGAAACCCTTTTTTGCAAAATCTCTGTTATGCAGTCCCGTTAAATCCAAAATTTTTATTTCGGGATTCATAGCCCCGATCAAACCATGCTCAGACATCGCCACACACATTTTTTTTGGCAAAGCTGAGATCACGTTATTAATGCTAACAATTGATTCCATCCACCCTATTTTGGGAACAATTATTTTTCCACGATTAGTTAATTTAGCAGGGGCAATTAAACTGTTTTCAAATGAGAAATGCTGATTTTCAAGTATCTCAGTTAATCTTTCATTCAAATAAGAGGGCTGAATCATCAGAAATAGAAAAAAAATCAGCATAACTTTTATCGAGATAGGGAGATTTTCAGCTGCAACTGATTCTTTGTTTACAACCGGACGATTCAATGAATTAAGCACAAAAAAAGCTGCGCCGATGAAATATGGTAGTGAAGGAAGAAAAAAACGAGCTGAATATCCCATTATTTGATTAATCGAAAATAAATAGGGAAAGATAATGCTCAAAGGGGCGAAAAAAGCCAAACCTTTTTTAACCCCATTCGACGGGAAAAAAGCAACTGTTAACAAAATAAAAGGCCCTGAAAGAGAAAGAAATTCTGAAAAGAATTTTAAAGGATTCCATTTATTCAGGTCAGCAAATTTATAAAATCCTGCTTTTTTCACAAAAAATGACAAAGGAAGAAAGCCACCAAAGTAGGCAATTTTAATTAGAGAATCACATGTCAAAAGGAGTAATGAGGAAAAAATGAATTTCTTTTTTTCTTTTAAATCCGAAAGATAAAAAATCGGGAAAACAAACCAAGGAATCAAATTCTCAGGCCTGGAAAGAAAAGAAAAATAGCCAAGAATCACAGAGAAAAAGCACTTCTTGGAATTGCTCCTTTCGAGAAAAACTATGGAAAGTATGAAAAGAGAGTTCAAGAAAATGGCAAATGTTGTCTCCATTCCAGAAACGCAATTTTTCCGATAAACAGCCGAAAAAAGAACCACTGGAAAAATTAGTAAATGCGTCCAGGTTCTTTTTACACCATCTTTTTCAAGGGAATAATATGCCAAAAAACACATTGAAAGAACTGAAAGGAGGCCAAAGAACTCTGAAAGTGAAAGTAAAAGTTCCTGATCAGATTTCCAGGAAAATGCTCTAAACGCCGTAACAATGAACAGATAAAAAATACTGGTACATCCATATACCGGTCCTTCTGTTCTATTCCAGGAAAACCCATGGCCTTCAAGGAAATTGCTGGCGTATCGAGTAAACATGAACGCGTCGTCAAAACAGATTCCGGTCTTGGAAGAGTAGGCAAAAGATACAAAATCTGACAACGCAATTACTGCAAAAATGGCAAAAACAATCCGTAAAATCGTGTAAGGCTTCATGGTATTTTAAAATCCATTGGATAATTTTGGCGAAGATCACGAAAAAGGAAAATTAGGCTACCACCGACCTTGTCGGTGGCTTTTGGGGAGGAGCTCTGCGGGCAATGTCCTTCGCGCTCCTCCAGAAATGGAGTGTTTACCGATGTTTAGTGACATGAGAAATTCTACCACTTTACGTAATCTTGTTCAGAAACACTCACCAAGAATGTTGATACGTGATCTACTTGGGGCCTCCCGCCCCCACACCCCACCACTAACTGCGTCAGTGAATTTGAGCAATATTAAAGAAAAATGATCACCTAATTTCTTGATGTCGGTTTCATCTCAATAATTGAGAATTAGTGCTGTTTTCAGTAAAACTTTCAAAAATCGGGGTTTCACTATTGGAAAGTTGAACCAAATCTCTGGAATTTTTTCGTAAAAAGAAGGGAAAGAACAAATTTTCCATCTTTATGTTAATTAATTGATATTCTTTCTGGAAAATTGGATGCCTGAAAAGTTCATTGTCGCCGCGAAAAGGGCTATCTGAACCAGCCATTTCCTTTATTGTTAATGGTTTTGGGTAGAATAACGCCCCCCGAAGTATTATAATATCAGGTTTTCTGCCCAAAACATACTCTGAATTCGACTTTTCATGCCCGATAATTCGTGTCTTACTCTGAGTTCTGGGAGATTTTGCAATTGTTCGATCAATCAATCCAAGCATATCAAGAATTGGTCTTTTCGAGAAGAATCCAATTTGGCCAATCGGGTTCAAAGCAATGGTTGTTTCTTTTTTGGTGTTTTCATTTAACCAGGTCCCAATTTTTTTCCAACAAAAATTCATAAAATTTACTGATTCCCTGGGATTTCCAAGGTCAGTAAAAAAATGAAAAGAAATCGGAGAAAGTAGAAAAATAAAAATCATAAGAGAAATTGGAATGAATTTATAGAAGAATTTGAAAAGAAGGATAAGAAAAGGTGAAATCAGAGGCAACAAATGAATATAAAACCGGAAATAGCCCAAACTATTTCTTCCTAAAATTATTATGTAAAGAAAGTAAAATAAAGAAAAAACGAATATTTTTCTTTCCAATTGTTCTTTCTGGAAAAGTAATGCAATGAGAATGAAGACACATAGCCAGCCACCGGATTTCAAGAAAGCCAAAAACTCCCGTAATCCAAGGGAAAAGCTTGTTTCAGCATTAGTTTTTGCATAAAAAGTATTGGGAAAAAAATCGCCAAAATAAAGAAGCCTCCCTCCAAAAATTAAAAAAAATGCAAAAGTGCAGAAAATTAAACCTCGAATTCGGACTGTGTAGTCCTTTTCGATTATTTCGTTAAGGGCTAATAAAGCAACAAACTCTGGGCGAGTAAGAGAAAGAAGAAAAAGTACAAGACGAGAAAAGAGCTTTTCATTCTTAATTGATAAGAATAGAAAAAGGGCTAGAAAAAAGTGAATTAATGGAACTTCAAGTCCCGACAAGCTAAGGATTAAGAAATTTGCATTTCCAAAAAGAATAATAATGGCAAAAAAAGCAGCGAAATATTTAAAATTTGAGTTTGCCCTTTCTGGGAAAACTCTTTCAAATATTTGACAACTAACATAATAGGAAATCAGGACAGTAATAGATGAAAGAAGAAAAGCAAGAACTAATGCAGAAGTTTCAATATCCAATCCAGATAGAAGTGAAAAAGCTCCTAAAAAAAGAACCCACAAAAAATTGGTCGTTCCTTCAACTTTTTCTCCTTCATTATAAACAAATCCCTTGCCTGCAAGCAAATTCTCCGTATATCTGAAGGAAATAAAAGCATCGTCAAAACAGGATTCGAAAAAGCTAACTGAAAAAAAAACGTATAATAACAATAAAAAAAGCAGGGGAAAAAAAAAGTTCAATTTGGCGAAAATCATTTTATTAGTCATATTTTTCGAGCCCACAGGAGGACGCATGGCATTTAAATGAAACAGAGCAGTTTAATTCATTCTAACGTGATTAAATAAAAAATTCTTCTTTTTTTTTAAAAGGAGTTGTTTTATACTTACCACGATGGTTATCTAATTCAGTGATTTTATTATCGAAAGGATTATGCCATGAGAAAAACAGAAAAATTTTGGGGAATTTTGATATTAATTCTCGGGTTGCTCTCGCTCCCGGTTTTTGCTGAAAAAGCAATTGACAAATCAGGAGACAAATCTTCGGAAAAATCAATCGATGGCTCAGAAAAAAGCTCTGATAAAGCTGATAGCTCCGGGAAAATTTTATTTGTAGACACGTCTGAACAGGGAAAAACTTACCTAGCAACAATTAATCCCGATGGAACAGGAAAAGTTCGATTAACACCCGCCTACAACAATATAGTTTTTCCGAGATGGGCGGAAAAAACCGGTTGGATCGGCTTCACCAATAAATTGCCGGATATGCGTTCAGAGGTATTTTTGCTGAATCGTTCAGGAAATAAGATAATTAAATTCCGTGAAGGTGTATCACTGGAAGGCTTCTCTCCAGATGGAAAATTTCTGCTTTATTCGACTTGTGATCAAAATCCAACACTTTATGCCTATAGCATAAAAAGCAAAATTTCAACAAAGCTTTCCACTGACCAAAAAATTACTTCTGCAGACTGGTCACCAAAAAGCGATTGGATAGTTGCTTCAGCCCTAATGGAGGATGGAACCAGTGATTTATTCCTTATTTCAACTTTGGCCCAAGGAATTGTCAGGTTAACCACCACCCCAAAAATCAATGAGTCATTTCCAGTATTCGCCCGAGACGGAAAACATATTGCCTATATCTGCGATCGAAACGGAAGAAGCGAAATTGAATTCCTGAACATCGACACAAAAGAATTTCAACGCCCAATCCTGGTAGGGCTTTATCCATCTATTTCCCCAGATGATAAGCATGTAGTCTTCGAAGCAGGAACCGACATTGTTGTGTCTCAGACAAATGGTTTAGAGCAGAAAGCTATCTGCAAAGGACGAACTCCATTTTGGATTAAATAAGCAAGAATAAAAAAAAAGCCTCAAAACTTCTTTATCAAAGGAGTTTTGAGGTTTTTTTTTATCAATTTTAACTCTGGGAAACGATGAACTCACCACATTCATCGCCACATTCAATCCCTTTTGTTTGTTTGCAGGAAAATGTTCTTAGCCCAGTTTTTCCGGATCTATCATAAGGTCCGCCATAGGCTAGATCCATGAATGCTGCTGCCACACCACGAATCATATAGGCAGAAGGCTGCTTTGTAATACCATATTGCACAACATCGGATTCGTAGTAATTATATGCACGGAGTAGCATGCGTTTTTTTGGTTCTAATTCCACGATTTCGCAATTTGCCCATCCCCAGGCAGAAAAGACCGCAAATGCACCGTGAAGAATGTCTTCGGGTTGCTTCTCAACCATCGGAGCTACAACTGCTTTCCATTCTTCGGAGGTGATAATTCCATATCCTGTATGATAACCACATTCTTGGGCAGCATTCACCAGAAGATATTCTCCTGCTTCGCGCATTGAAGGACCGATTCGTCTCATCAGTCTGTCGGCGAAATCGTTCCAAAATTGCCCCGGAAGCTGATTTACAAAAACTCCAAAAGCAGGAATTAATCCATCTTCGTTCCCATAAACCTTGATTTTTGACATTGAATCTATGATCTTTTGGCGGTTAATAGCCATGAGAATTGAACTCCTTTCCTATTGCCGAACCACAGAAAAAACAGAGCGTTCTTTACCGGAAACTATACTTTCAACTTCCTGGGCAAGAAAACTTCGAAGATTTTGATTAAAAATCGCTGCAAAAGCTCCACAGATAAAACCGCAAGTAATAAAATTGACAGGAGCTTCACGCTTTCCCCATTTTTTAATCCATCCTTCGTCAATGTGTGAATGGATCAATTCTACGTCTCCAGAGTTTGGACCTGCTCCCAAAAAATGCATTTTCCCCAACCCAACCAAAGCATAATAATGCTCTATAATAGAGATTCGTGAAGGAAGATCATTGATTTTGTTTTCCTGGAAATAGGTTTTAAAAACATCATAAAATGTATCTTCAGCCACTTCGGCCAAAAGATTTTTGGCATCGACAATATTGCAATCATCAGCAAGCTGGGAATAAAGTGATGCGTAATGATGACAATGAAGAACGGTAGTTTTGCCATTCATTGTGTGTCTGCAAGTCTGAGGAAAAAACTTCTGATCAGGAATGAATTCTTTTTTCACGTTAACCATACCTTTCTCCATACTAAAATACCGGAGCTTCTTTTCCGGTAATTTCTTTTACTGCAACCTTAAACTTGTCAAGGATCTCTGGGGAATCAGGGGCGAAAAGTGCCCGATCTGAACTGAGGGTTGTTTTAATGGCAAGCCTCATCTTCGCCTGAATTCCACCTTCCCTTTGGGCAAATTCATAATACTTAAGAATTTTTTCTCCCACGTTTTTACTCCTTTTAGTTTAATTTATTTTGATTTACGAGGATGTGAAGTCTTTTCGAAAAAAAAATTCCAATTTTTCTCTAACATCATCTCGGTTCCTGGATGGAAAAATCACTCGACAAGAGTTGTCTCCCTGTACTCCCTTCAATTGCAAACCAGTAGTTGCTCGCAAACGGAAAAAAGGCCTGGGAAAATCAGAAAAAAAATCAAGTTCACCAAGTGTTTTAAGTTTTTCTATCATTTTTTCAGTCCATGGTTCATCAAAGAAAAACATGAAAACACTGCTTCCATCGAAACAATCTTCAACTTTTTCCGCATTTAACAAATGCATTTGGATATTTTTGAAAGGGCTTTCATGGTTTTTTCAAGTTCATCAAGAGTGTTAAAACCTGAAATACTCAGTCGAACTGTCCCATTTGGTAAGCTTCCAATATGTTTGTGAATAAGTGGTGCGCAATGAAAACCGCTTCGGCAAATAATTCCAAAGCTTTTTTCAAGGATAAAACTTGTTTCTTCTGGGGAAACCCCTTCAATTATAAAAGAAACCAATCCTGAACTCAAGTGAGGGGATAATGCGAAGGTTCTTATCTTGTCACAATCTTGAAATCTTGAACATAGTTCACTACTAAGATGAAAATGATTTTGCCGAAAGCTTTCACCATTTGTTTCAAGCCATTCGAGGGCCGATACCAAACCAGCCACGGCAGGCAGATTTGGGGTTCCCGCTTCCAGTCTGCCTGGAAGCTCTTCGGGATGGAAAGTAAGGTCACTGTGAATACCTGTCCCTCCGACAAAAAATTGCTCTAAATGGATCTCTGGATTGACAAAAAGTCCACCAGTTCCAGTTGGGCCAAGAAGATATTTGTGACCAGTAAATGCAACCAAATCGGCATAAAGTTTTTTGGGGTGAACAGGAATCAAGCCCATAGTTTGGGAGGCATCAAGAAGAGTGATGGCCCCCATTCTTTTTGCTTCCTGGAATAAGGGGGAAACATCATGTATTTTTCCGGTAACATTCGAACCATGATTGATTATAATCAGGCGAGGACCTTTTTTTAAGGCCTTATAAAAAGCTTCCTGGTCAATGTTCCCTGATGAATCAAGTCCGATTAGTTCTATTTTTCCGCCATTTCTTTTTTGGGAATGAAATAGCGGACGAAGGACAGAGTTGTGTTCAGTGACTGTTGAAACAACGTGAAGGGGATTCATCCCGATTGTGCCCAGAATTGCAAGGTTCAATGCATAAGTAGCGTTAGTGGTTAGAACAATATTTTGAGGATCTGAAACTTCCATCAATTTGGCCAATTTTTTTCGGCAAGCCAGTTGAACAGAATTTTCTGTAAGGTTATTACGACCGGCGATGCAAAATGGTCTGTCAAGCCAGGATTTTACTTCCTCAGAAACGCCTGGAGCTTTTGGAAAGCTTGTTGCAGCGGAATTAAGATATATCATTCAGGGATTAATCCTTTGCAAGGAAGTTACTAACCATGAGCTCTAATCTGTCATTAAAAAAATTCATTTATAGTTTAAAACTATTTTGAATCGTAGTAAACTAATTGTTCGCTTGAAGAAAATTAGAGAAAATTTGAGAATCTTAGAGAGAATTCTAGGAGTAGAGCCTTAATTGGACAGATTATTGAAAATCGTTCACTGAAAACAGAACATTTTCAGAATAATTCCTACAAAAATTCGGAATCGGTATTTTCCGAAGAAATTGGAATTGCACATTTTGGAAAGAAGCAATATTGACCTTGGAGATAGCCTTATGGATCAAGAAAATAACGATGAATTAAACGAAATTCTGGGAGACTCAAGGGAATTTTTACTGAATGAATTTCTTGATGAATCAAGAGAATATCTTTCAGGAATCGAGAATGATCTTATTGAAATTGAAGAAGCCAAGGAAAATGTTAACGAAAAAACAATTAATAAGGTATTTCGTGCAGCACATTCAATCAAGGGCGGGAGTTCTTTATTTGGTTTAAAGAAAATACAGGAACTTTCTCATAAAACTGAAACGGTTTTAGATTTGATCCGTCTTCATAAGCTTGTCCCGAACTCTGAGATAATAAGCATTCTTTTAGGAGTCTTTGACATTCTACGAGCAATGATTAATCACTCTAAGGAAAGTAGTGATATTGACATTTCCGAATACCTTTCTTCATTAAATGCAATTTCAGCTCCATTTTCTCCACCAGAAAAAAATGGGAAAATTAGCCAGAAAGAGGATGTATCCCCTGAAAAAATGAATAACCAAGCTTCTGCACTTGTAGATGCCTCCAATGAAATTGAATCCGGATCAGAAAATGCCCAATCAAGTGAGAATCTATCGCTGATAAGTGAATTTCCGCAAGATTCACCTGAGGCAACTTTTTCCCTGCCAACTGGGCCACAAACCTCGGAACAAGGGCAAAATTTACCTCAAACATCTGCAATGAAACTCTTTGATGAGCTTTCATCACCGAAATCGCTTCCGGAAAATTGCGAAAAATTGGTTCAACAAAACACATCTTCTGGGAGCGAAAGCAGTTTACGAGTAAGCGTTAACATTCTCGAAACCCTGATGAATCTCACCGGAGAGCTTGTATTAAGCAGGAACCAACTCAGAGATGCGGTCTCAATTAAGGATCAAGCTTCAATTGAAACGGCAAGCCAGAAAATAAATTTGGTTACTTCAGAGCTCCAGGAAATTGTCATGCAAACTCGAATGCAGCCAATAGGCAATGTTTTTTCCAAATTTCCCAGACTCATTAGAGATCTCGCCAAAGATCTGAAAAAAGAAGTTCAGCTTTTTATCGAAGGCCATGATGTCGAAATGGATAAAACCTTGATCGAAGGCTTAATGGACCCGTTGACCCATATGGTACGAAACGCAGTTGACCACGGAATTGAAACTGTAGAAAAAAGAAAAGAGCTTGGGAAAAATCCGTTAGGATCGATAAAAATCAAGGCTTTTCACGAAGCAGGACAGGTTGTAATTGAATTATCAGATGACGGGAAGGGAATCGACCCCAAAGAAGTAGCTTCCAACGCGATTTCAAAAGGCTTAATTCCTCAAGACCTGTTAAAAGGGATGGCGGAAAAAGACAAAATTGCTTTAATATTGCTTCCAGGACTTTCAACTGCGAACAACGTAACCGATCTGTCGGGCCGTGGGGTAGGAATGGATGTGGTTAAAACGAATCTTGACAAACTGGGAGGAAAAATAGAAATTGAGTCAAAACTTGGCCAGGGTTCTATTTTTCGCATCAAGCTTCCTTTAACCCTGGCAATCATTCCATCACTGATTATTTCAGAATCAGACGAATATTTTGCTATTCCGCAAATTAATGTAATTGAGCTCATTAGAATCCCAGCTGAGCAAGCCAACGAAAGAATTGAACTTTTTGGGAATGCAGAAGTTTTGGACTTACGAGGGAAATTGATTCCAATAGTTGAATTCGCAAAAGTTTTGGGAATTGCAAAATTTTTTGCCAATCCCTCGACAGGGGAAAAAGTATTGGAACGAAGAATCTATTCAGCAGATAGACGTTCAATAAAGATGGCTGTTGATAAACCTTTCCCCCCCACTAACGAAAACGAAAGAGAAATTTTGGAACGTCGTAGGACCAGTGGCAGAAGATACCATGCCTCAAGTGATCTAAACATAGCAGTAATTTCCACGGGGATTATACAATATGGGCTTATAGTCGATCAACTTCACAATACCGAAGAGATTGTCGTAAAACCGCTGGGCCGATATTTAAAGAAACTCCCTGAATATGCCGGGGCCACAATAATGGGAAATGGGCAAATTGCATTGATTTTGGACGCAAGCGGGCTGGCTTCAAAAGCAAAACTTTATTCAGTTTCAGGTTCAGTAAGGGCGGCTCAGGCGGTAAAAGAAAGCCAGCCCGAAAAATTACAGGATTCTCATTCTTTTTTGATGTTCAGCAACGCCCCCGGGGAAAATTGCGCGATTCCGCTGGATCTCGTACTTCGAATCGAAAAAATCATACCTGCTCAGATCGAATATGTAGGAAGCCGCCGCACAATGCAATATAGGGGAGGTTCCCTACCATTGTTGGCTTTGAATGATGTCACTAAAATGAATAGAATTAATGATGATCAGGAAATGGCTGTGATCATTACCAGTATTGACGCACGTGAAATCGGTCTTCTGGGAACAATGCCGGTGGATGTAATTGAAGCAGAGATGGATATTGATCAAAGCACCCTCAAGCAAAAGGGAATTATGGGCTCAATTGTCATCAGAGATAAAACGATCCTGTTGATAGATATTATTGAGCTTATGGAAAATATTTACCCGGAATGGGCAATCAAAAAAACAAAATCAGAAGCTGAATCCAACATTCCATTGATTCTTCTCGCTGAAGACTCTAATTTTTTCAGAGGGCAACTAAAAAAAATTATTGAGAATGCCGGCTACAAAGTCATTGAAGCTCCTGATGGCCAAAAAGCCTGGCAACTCCTCGAAGAATATGGGGAAAAAATTAAAATACTTGTCACAGACATCGAAATGCCAGAACTTTCAGGGATTGGGTTAGCTCAAAAAATTCGAAAGGACTCCAAATTATCTTCATTACCTATCATTGCAGTTACTTCGCTTGCTGAAGAAGATGACATTGCCAGAGGAAAGGCTGCAGGAATCGACGATTATCAAATTAAACTTGACCGGAAGACATTGATTTCCAGAATAGATTATTATTTTAAATCCAATTCAGATATTTAAAATAGGCGCAGGAAAAGGGAGAGAAATATGGAAATTTTGAACAACATGAAAGTTGGAAAAAGACTGGCTTTGGTTTTAACCATTCTCATTATAATGCTAATGGGAATTAATCTAGCAGGAAGGATTGGCTCGCAGGAAGTTGACAAGCAACTGGAAACAATTGTGATTAGATCAGATAATGCGCTAAAATTGATGGATCTATTTGTGCGAATAACTTGTTTTGATAACGAAATTTCCACATTTTTATTTGAAAAGAACCATCAAAATTTTGAAAAGTTTTCCCAACTTCGAGAGAAAGAAAACGAAACCCAAAACGGATTAATTGATTCACTCAATGAAAGCTTCCTAAGCGCTGAAGTAAGAACGCTTTTCGGCGAGTCAGTCAAAATTTTGCAGGAACAAAGGGACTCTACATCGAAAGCGCTGGATTTATTCAAGAATGGGAGCGAAACCGAATCATTAAAAGCGTTTATTAATATAAGCACTCCTCTTGAAAACAAACTGGAAGAAAGTTTACAAAAAATAGTCGTGTTGATAAAAAAATTAAGGGAGGGTGACAAAGAAATAGCTAGAAGGACAAGACAGAATCTGGACTTTTACATGGGTTTGGTAACTTTGATAACTGTTTTTCTTACTATTTTCTTTTCCAAATCCCTTACAGATAGCATAAATAATCCGATTAAAGCATTGGTTGAAATTCTAAATGAGCTTGCAATTGGGGATGTAAATCAACAAATTCCAGGGAACCTTGTAGAAAGGCAAGACGAGCTTGGCGATTTATCCAAATCAGTTGGAGCAGTAATACTGGAAATAAAAGCCCAAGCGGAAATCGCTGACAAATTATCATTGGGAGATTTTAACGTCAAGGTAAAAAAAGCATCGGAAAAGGATGTCCTGGCAATAAGCATGGAACGCATGATCGCAGGCATGCAGGAAATAACATATGTTACCCAAAAAATTGTCGAAGGAAATTTTCTGATTGAAGTGAAAGAGCGCTCTTCCCGAGACACTTTAATGCAGGCCCTTTCAAAAATGGTAAAACAATTTGGGCAAATGTTTCGCGAGCTGAATCAGGGAATCCAAACTTTAGCCGCCTCATCCACTGAACTTTCATCGATCTCAGAACAATTATCTACAAGTGCTGAAAATGCAACCGCAAAGTCTTCAACTGTTGCCGTCGCTGCAGAGGAAATGAGTACAAATACATTAGGTGTTGCAGCAGGCATGGAGGAGGCAACTTCGAGTCTAGCATCCGTGGTTGTTACCACCGAAGAAATGAGTGCAACAATCGGAGACATCGCCGGAAATTCGGAAAAAGCAAGAACAATCACATTTGACGCCAACAATCAGGCAATAAAAGTCTCAGAGCTGATGAAGGAATTAGGTCGTTCAGCCCAGGAGATCGGAAAAGTAACCGAAACCATTACCAGTATTTCGGCCCAAACAAATCTTCTAGCTTTGAATGCTACGATTGAAGCTGCACGTGCTGGAGCAGCTGGAAAGGGTTTCGCCGTAGTAGCCAATGAAATCAAGGAGCTTGCCAAACAAACTGCAAAAGCAACTGAAGATATCAAAGGAAAAATTTCCGGAATCCAATCTTCCACTGGAAACGCTATTGCTGACATTGAAAAGATTTCAAAAATCATCAGGGAAGTAAGCGACATTGTTTCCACTATTGCCACCGCAATTGAAGAACAAGCTGCCGCGACAAAAGACGTAGCAAAAAACATCACCCAGGTCTCAGGCGGAGTAAAAGAAGCCAACGCACTAGTCATTCAAAGCTCCGCTGTATCAAAAACCATTACCAAAGATATTATTTCAGTCAATAGCGCTTCAGGAGAAGTAAAAAATGCCAGCCAGCAGGTGTTCACTAGCTCTACAGAATTATCGAAACTCGCCGAACAGGTTAAGGCAATGATTTCAAGATTCAAGGTTTGATCAAAATGTATGTTACTGAAGGAACAAAGCTACTAATAGCAATTTTCTTTTTGAAAGACTCCAAATTTGGCTTGTCAACTGAAAATGTGCAGGAAGTGGTAAAAGTCGGTCACCTAACCCCAATAAGAGATGCACCCGATTCCGTTTTGGGGGTGATGAACCTTCGTGGGCGCATTGTTACAATAATTGACCTTGCTATAAAACTCGATTTAGGGAAGAGTGAAATTGGCAATGATAGCAGAATTTTTATCATTGACTGGAAACATGAGTATATAGGCCTTCTTGTTGACCGAGTTGCTGAAGTCATCGAACTCGAAAAAAGCTCCCTCAAACCCCTTCCCGAAAATTTTGGAGAAAACAAATCAATTATGTTCCAAGGAATAATCCACTTTGAAAAGAAAATTAGTGCCCTTCTCAATCTTAATGTTATATTGGATGAGAAAATTTTATGAAAGATAAGTCGACAATTAAATATATTCCAAAATGCCCATTCCCACTTTTCCTAATTTTAAAACCTCATTCCATGCAGAGGATTGTCATGCTGGATTTTGGCAAACACACTCATAGCGAACAAATTTAAAACAATCCCGTTTTTTCCGGGCGAGAGAAATTATTACATTTCCTAACTTTGGTTGTAGTACAAAAAGCATTCCAGAGAACATAAAAATAATGCCACTTAAAACACTGGTTGTTGACGATACGATTCTTTTCCGAAAGATCCTGGTAGATGTTCTTGCCAGGATTCCGGAAGTTTTAGTCGTAGGAACCGCCCTTAATGGTCGAATGGCTCTGGAAAAAGCCAGGGAACTGTCACCCGACTTGATTACGCTTGATTTAGAAATGCCCGACATGGACGGACTCCAAGTTCTTAGAACACTTCGTTCATCAGGGAACGAATGTGGGGTAATAATTGCAAGCGCTTATTCAATAAAAGGAGGGGAATCTACAATTCAGGCGCTTGAAATGGGAGCTTTCGATTTTATCGCCAAGCCATTGGGAAGCACAATCGAAGAGAGTAGAAACATCATTTTCGAGTCACTTCAGCCAAAAATAAAAGCTTTTCAAAAAAGCAAGGAAGTCAGGGCAATATTCAAAGGAACCTTTGACAAACCGAAAATCACAGAAAGATTCGACTATTCTCAACCAAGCTCTAATCTGTGCAATTTCCAGGAAAACCAAAGAAGACTCAAAAATTTTGAAAAACCGGAAATGATATTAATCGGAGTTTCGACTGGAGGTCCAAGCGCTCTTTCATTGCTCCTTCCAAGCATACCTCAGAATTTTGAAGTTCCTATTATTATCGTCCAACACATGCCACCTATTTTTACTCAATCTCTGGCTGAAAGCCTTTCGGCAAAATGTAAAATAAAGGTTAAAGAGGTGACTAACGGTGAAACGATAAACCCTGGAACAGCATACATTGCTCCGGGAGGAAAACAAATGCAATTATGCAAAAGAGACAAGGATATAAAATTCCTCAAACTTACAGATGATCCTCCAGAAAACAATTGCAAACCTTCCGTTGATTACTTTTTTCGTTCAGTTGCCACAGCTTTTCCGGGAAAGGCCGCAGCAATAATCCTCACAGGGATGGGAATAGATGGTACATTGGGCATTAAACTTTTAAAACGATACGGCTGCTATTGCATAGCACAAAGTCAAGAATCCTGCGTTATTTTTGGAATGCCTCGGTCGGTAATTGAGGCCGGGTTGGCTGATTCCACTTTGAGGCTAGATATGATTCCCCAAAAAATGGTTGAACTATCCAAGGGGCGATTTTAATGGGCACAATCTCTCTGGACGAAATCAAAATTTGGGCCAATTATATTTATTCCATTTCAGGAATTCACCTGGATGAAAGCAAGGGATACCTGTTTGAAAGCCGCCTTTCCAACTTCCTTACTGAAACCAAAAGTTCAAACTTCAGTGAGTTATTCTTTAAAGTCCGGACCGACCCAGATGGGAATCTAAAAAAGAGAATTATTTCGGCAATTGCAACTGGTGAAACATCATTTTTTCGGGATATTTTTCCATTTGAAGCGTTGAAATATAAAATTCTTCCTGACCTAATCGATTCAAAAAGCAAAACAAATTCTTCTGGGAACACAATTCCTATACGAATATGGAGTTCTGCGTGTTCTTCCGGTCAGGAAGTTTACAGCATTGCCATGGAAATCGTGGAATTACTTGGAAACCTGAATCCTTATGAGATTAAAATTCTTGGAACAGACATCTCGAGTGAAGCAATTACAAAAGCCAGCAGAGGAATCTATTCCAAAATGGAAGTTGAGCGAGGAGTTTCTGCCGAGAAACTTTTAAAATATTTCAGAAGTGAGGGAGATAACTGGCGAATTTGTGACGAAATAAGAGCCCTGGCCAATTTTAAAACCCAAAATCTCCTGGAACCATTTTTTTTTCCAAATAAATTCGATATCATTTTTTGCAGAAATATTGCAATTTATTTCAGGGAACAAGATAAGATAAACCTTTTTAATAAAATTTCTAATGTTCTTGCTCCACGAGGTTATTTGATTATTGGTTCGACAGAATCAATTAGTGGAATCTGTCAAAATTTTGAACCCAAAAATTACCTGAGAACCGTATTTTATCAAAGGTTATAATGAAAATAGCCGAATTAAGGGAAGCAATGGAAAAGCCGTAATAAAGCTTATTTTGCTTTGGAACTTAAAGGGCTCAGAATTTCAGGGCAACAGGATTTCAGAACAGCTAACAATTTTGATGGGTTTTCTCCAGGTCCCTGAGCTATATCGATTTGGATATCGACTCCATCGGGTAACGGAAATCCAAATTGTTTGTCTTGAAGGAAAATTCCAAAGAAGTCATTTCCCAAATCCCTGACAAAAAATTTGTCACCATGGCTATTAGAAACCGTTTCATTCTCTGTAACAGCAGGTTTAAATCGAGTAAGCGCAACCAGAGGATTGATCGACGCAGGCCAAACTGTTCCCCCAAAAGATCTGATGCTTCGAAGAGGCCATTCTCTTCCGGCAGTAGCTTTTAAACCTTGTTCTAGTATTAGCTCCACCGCTTTTTGGTTCACCAGATTGAATGTCCAGTCAATCCTGAAAGTATGGCGTTCGACATTTTTCAACAGATGAAAAGCCTCCCACCCCCAACAAAGGATCTCAGATGGCGAAATTTCACCCAATTTCCGGATAACCTGTAAGCGCTCATCAAAAGACTTAACCGGAGGTATCCAGAATCCATTCTTTGTCTTTTTCCATGGTGAGTCGTTGGCTATCGCAAAACCGAGAAGGGGTAGTATCCAACAATCGATTTTTAATTGTCTGGACAAGTCAATTTCATTCCAAAGCCTTAGATATATTTTTCGATGTTTAGAAGATTTCTCCCTGTATTTTTGACTTGTCACAGGTGAAACATGGATAATTTCTGGATTCAGGCGTGGTTTCTGAAAAGAGTTATTGCCCCGCGATTGGGTTGTCGAAATTATTTCAAGAAATTCCCTCTTTAATTTCTTCAAAACTGAGGGAGAAACAAACAGCCCTTTTTCTAGAGCAGTGAATACTTGCCTGCGAGCCCTAAAATCATTCCCAAGATTTTCAAAGCGCTCCTGAAGAATTCCTGATTCCAGTCCATCTCCGTGCGCAAGAGAAAGATTTTCGGAAGTTTCGATTCGGATTGGAGTTCCAAAAAAGATGGTCTCAAGAGCTAGAGGGGCATCAAGATGCCCCGACCAGAAAAGGTCCAGCAAAATTCTGTCAAAATCTGAATTCCACAATTTTTCCCATTCCGGTTTATCTGCGAGGTCATTTCTAAATAACTCAATGTCCGGTTTAAGATCTGGAAGTCCCCTTACAAGCAGTGAGTTATTTTCTTTTTCATTTTTTTCGACATAGGTAATTCTGGCACCATCCCGTTCACCATCCTGATACCAAAAAACCCCATCTCCCGCCTTTAGATCGTAAGTTGAAAAAATTTCCATCAACCCGTTGGAATTTTTTTTCAACGCTTTTCCGATGGGAAGCCCAGTTTTTCCAGAGTCTTCGGGTGTGTTCCAGTCAGGCTGTGGATTTCCAAAGAAAAAACCCTTCTGAAATCCACGAAAAAAAGCTTCTTCAACTTTCGAAACAGCAGGTTTAGAACTAGAGCTTCTATTTAGCGCCTTATGATAGGCATTAACAACTGAAAAAACATAATCCCCGTCTTTCATTCTTCCTTCAATTTTTATCGCTTTCACACCGGCTTTTTTAATTTCTTCAAGGTGTTGGCTAAGGTTCAAATCTTTGGGACTGAAAAAAAAACCTTTTTCACCATTTTTTCTGAAGTAAGGCCGACGACAGGGTTGTGCGCAAGTTCCCCGGTTCCCCGAGCGGGTCCCCAAGGAAGCGCTCCAGAAACATCTTCCAGAAATGCTGAAACACATTGCACCGTGGACAAACATTTCAATCTCAACACCAGATTCCCTAGCTAATGTTGAAATCATTTCGAGAGACATTTCACGAGGAACAATAATTCTTTTTATTTTGAGTTTATGGAGTAAGTCGATTCCCCCCATTCCATCCCAGGCGGCTTGTGTGCTAAGGTGGACAGGAATTTTACACCCACGTTTTGCCAATTGGGAAGCCACTCCGAGATCTTGTACAATAAGAGCGTCGGGTTTCAGAGTATCATAGAAATCCAGCACCTCTTCCATTTGTCGCCATTCATGATCGAAAACGATGGTGTTGAAAGTAATGTATAGTTTTCTTCCTAAGTTCTCAGTTACACGTCTCGCCCATTTGAGGGAATTTTCATCGAAATTTCCTGCAAATGCTCTTGCTCCAAATCGCTTTCCGCCAAGATATACCGAATCCGCGCCTGCAATGATAGCTGCTTTTAAGGCATTCGGATCTCCAGCAGGTGCCAGCAGTTCCAGACCGATTGAATTTTCTCGTGCTTCAATCATTGTGTGACCTTGCGGGTTCACTCTCCAATATTTTTAAAAATCAGGAGCCCTCATTTTTTTTCCGAAGTACAAACCTCTTAAATCTCGTCATAAATAAGGCGACGAGGAAACCCACAATAATTCCGGACATAACATCCATGGGGTAATGAACCCCAACATAAATTCTTGAAAACGCCACCACCAAAGCAATTGCTAGAATCGGAATTCCAATTTTGGGACCCATTTCAAAAAAGACCATTCCGGCAATAGTAGTAGAATTGGCGGCATGCGAAGAAGGGAAAGACTTGCTTTTCAAGCATCCTGTCAACTTTCTTGCTTCAACAATTTCGCAACAGGGTCTTTTACGTAGAACTATATTTTTAATGACCTGAGAGCTGATAAAATCGCTCAAACCTACCGACAAGCACAGAAAAAGTGCGAAAACTCTGTATTTTCCGCCTCCGTCAAAAATCAGCCAGAATAAAAGGCAAATCAAAATAGGGATCCAAGAATTAAGGTCGGTTATGATCGGCATTAAACCATCAAAAAAAGAATTTGCAAGTGTTTGATTGAAGTAGCAAAAGATTTGTCTATCAAGTTCAAGCATTATATGGTTCTTCTCTTGCCATCGTAGTTTCGAGATTATCAAATTTTGCTATCTCTGAAAAGAAAGCAAGTTCAGCCGTTCCAATTGGTCCATTGCGGTGTTTAGCAATTATCACTTCGGCTTTATTTTTGTTAGTCTGATCTTTCTGGTTATAGTATTGGTCGCGATAGAGGAAAAGTACAATATCAGCATCCTGTTCTATGGCGCCGGATTCGCGAAGATCGGCAAGGATAGGTCTTTTATCGGTACGGGTTTCAACACCACGAGAAAGCTGTGAAAGACATATTACTGGAATATTCAGCTCTCTGGCAAGTCCCTTTAACCCTCGGGATATAGCTGAAACTTCCTGTTGACGATTGTCCTGGCCTTTTTGCGGTCCAACAATGAGTTGCAGGTAATCAATTACAATCAATCCGATTTTTTCCTGCATAAATGCTCTTCGGGCTTTACTTCGCAATTCAAGTAAACTAATACTTGGCGTATCATCGATGAAAATGGGAGTATTGCCAAGAGCACCGGCCACAAGAGCTATTTTTGCCCAATCTTCTTTCCCAAGAAAGCCTCTTCGAAGCTTCTGTCCATCGATTCTTCCTTCCGAGCAGATTAATCTTTGAACAATTTGTTGTTTAGACATTTCCAGAGAAAAAATTAGAACTGGAACATTGCAGGCATGGGCGGCAAACATAGAAATATTAAGACAAAAAGCAGTCTTACCCATGGAAGGTCGAGCAGCTACAATGGCCAAATCGGAGGGTTGAAATCCAGCGGTGTATTCATCAAGTTTGTAAAATCCGGATGGAACCCCTGTAACAGTTTGCTTGTGCTCAGCAATATGAGCCAAGCGATTAAATACATCCTGGACCAAGTCACCAACTCTCGTATAAGGGTTGGAAATTCTAAACTGGCTTAATTGCAGGATTTTTTGCTCTGCTTCATCCAATAATTTTTCGGGTTCGCTTTGAGCATCATATGCCGCCCGATTAATATCGCCGGAAATTGCTATTAAACGTCTAAGAAGCGATTTTTCCTTGATAATTTTTGCGTAATATTCGGCATTAGAAGGGGAAGGAGTTATCGTAAGAAGGTTTGCGAGATAAGCAGCCCCCCCTGTTTCTGTTAGTTGATTTCTATTTCGCAAAACATCTGCAACGGTGACTGTATCAGCGGGTCTTTGCTCTCGAAATAAGTCTATCAATGCAGCAAAAACATAGCGATTTCCGACCTGATAGAAATCTTCGCTTTCAAGCATTTCAGCTGCCTTTCCAATTGCGTCTTCGCTCAAAAGCATCGCTCCGAGCAAGCTTTGCTCGGCTTCCAGATTATATGGGGGTACTTTGGTATATGGTTCCATAAACAAAACCCCCCGCCAAAGCGGCGGGGAGAAAAAAGTTTCAGTTGGGTTTATTTGTGATGAGGAGTACTCGCAGCACCCTCTTCTTGAAGGACAAGGACTTTGAATTTAGCTTTTACATCCGGGGCAAGTTTTGCCACCACATCGAATTGCCCTAATTCCTTAATGTGGTCAACAACTACATGTTTCTTATCAACCTCAACTCCAGTTTCTTTTTTGATCATTTCAACAACTTCACTGTTAGTAACTGATCCAAAAAGTCTTCCTTTTTCACCTGCACGCCTGAAGAAGCGAACAGAAATTCCTTCGATTTTATTTGCGGTTTCTTGAGCAGCGCTTTTTTCCTTAAGAGCCTTTTTTTCCCAGGAAGCTTGCACAAGTTTGAGGTGGTTGAGTGATCCAGGGGATATTGGAATAGCATAAGCTCTTGGCAAAAGGTAATTTCGGGCATAGCCTTCGGAAACCTTTTTCCGATCACCCCTTCTTCCAAATCTATCGACATCTTTAACTAATAGAACTTCCATTTTTTCCTCCTCTGTTATTATCAGAAAAAAGAATCATCGTCGTTGTCCTGGTCGTCATCGCCAGGTTTGGCAACGGGCGCAGGCGCCCTGAAATCTGCCCAAACGTCGATAATTCCGAACCAAACGAGTATTTCACGTACTTGATAAAACAAAATAACCAAGAAAGACAGACCAATTCTGTTAGGGACAGAAATTTGATATTTTTCGAACATCCAGAACAGAAGCGAGAATCCCATGATTAAGTACAAAATCTTACTGATCGCAAGAAGATTGGCCCCGACCATTTTTGCCGCAAAAATTAATCTGGAATCAAGGAATGATTCGCTCATATAAAACAGGAACCATCCTGCAGCAAACAACCAAATTAAATTCCAGTCAAATTTCCAGGAAGAGAATTTAGAAAAGGGTTCAATTTTTATTCCAAATTTTGCTCCCCAAGCTCTTCCACCAAAATAGAAAACCAACACAGAGAGTAAATGCCACACGAAAAGAAACGTGAAGGGAATCAGTAGGCTCACAAAATCAACCCATTCACGGATCTGTTCCAGAAAAACCGTGGTGATAGTCTGATCAACGGTTTTGGATTCAGCACTTTTGTTGAACTTTACTTCAAATTCACGTTCCCAGAGTTTCAATTGTTCGCGCTGAGCCCACATTTTAGTGCCAGTTTCACCAAGTGCAGGGGCGATCATCCAGAGCGACATGGAAAAACCGCAAGCCAAAAATACGGCAAGAAAAACTGCCTTCAACGTTTCGACTTCTGAATTAATTAAGAAGGCAAAAAGCGCAGCTGGTGCCAAAAGCATTGGAACAAGAATTGCTCCTGATGCCCATCCCCCGAGCCAGCCCAGGGAAACAACGGTCAAGATAAAATAAACCAGGAACCAAAGCCCACCCCAGGCCAGGGAGACCAAAAGAGCCGGAACTCCTGCCAATGCTAAAACAAGCGATCCTAAGATCGGTAAATAACCGGAAACAAGTACACCTATAACAGTAAGAACTGCAAATAAGCTTGTTCCTGCAGTTTTACCAGCTATATTTCCGGTTATCATGGTTAGAACCTCGCAACAATAACTATTGTACGACGAACGGCAATAAAGCGATGTTTCTTGCGCGTTTTATTGCAGTAGTCAAGAGCTTCTGATGGCCCATGCAAGTACCTGTTGTTCGGCGACTTACAATTTTTCCACGTTCATTGATAAATCTCTTAAGACGATTGACGTCTTTATAATCAATGTGATCCACTTTTTCTTTGCAAAAGTGACAAACCTTGCGATGTCGATGACGTCGCGCTTCGGGTGGGTTAGGTAAAGAAGTTTGATTATTATCAGCCATTTTTTATTCCTCCAAATTATAAATCAAAATGGGACATCTCCCGAAGGATCAGTGAACCCTTCGGAGTCTCCAGGATCGAAAGATGTTGCTTCGCTTGATGGAGAATCTTCATTAGTATTTCTCGCAGGAGCTCCTGAGCCACCGCCAAGGAACTCCACACGATCTGCAACAACCTCAACAACTGTTCTTTTTTGCTTGTCCTGAGTTTCATAAGATCGTGTTTGAAGGCGACCTTCAACAAATACAGATCGACCTTTGGTCAGGAATTTGGAGCAGTTTTCTCCAGATTTTCCCCAAACGATAATATTGAAAAAGTCGGTTTGCTTTTTCCACTCACCATCGCTACCTTTATACTGGCGATTTACGGCGATTCCCAATTTTGCTACAGCTGTTCCTTGCGGAGTAAACTTTAGCTCGGGATCACGCGTCAAATTTCCAATCAGAAGAACTTTGTTCAAGTTTGCCATGAGGATTCCAGGTTTAGTTGGGTTTCGAGGTGGTTAAAAAGCGAAGAACGTTTTGATTAATCAGATAAAAACGCTCAAGTTCTTTCAGCACTTCGGGTGAAGCTTTGAAATCAACCAGGACGTAGAAGCCTTCATTATACTTTTCAACGGTATAAGCAAGATTTCTTTTACCCCATCTATTAACTTTCTCGACTTCTCCGCCGTAACGGGTAATGGCCCCCTCAACTTTGGAGACCAGCGTTTCGATCCCTTCTTCGGTAATATTGGGTTCGGTGAAAAAAAGAGTTTCATAGGGTCGAACTGACATATTAAACCTCCCTTCGGATTAAATTAGCCCTCTTCGACCAAAATGAGAGCAGGGATAATTCTTTTGATGTTAACATACATTCCAACCGTTTTCAAGTGTACAATTTGAAAAACAGCAACAAATAGAAAATTCATATTGACATTGCCAATTAACCATGCAATTCAAAAAAAATTTCGCAAACTATATTTTTCCCAATTTTCTGCGCTTGTGTTGATACAGTTTTAGAAGTCAAGTATTTTTACTCTTTTTCGCTGTTTGAAAAATGTGCTTTGATATTAATAATTGAGAATTTTTAGATTAATTGGGAAAGTTCGACAGGTTTCTGTTTTCCCTTGACGGAAGTAACGTTTAAGCGTTTAGTTTTGATTGAATCACCAAGAAGAGCCATGGCACTTTCGGTCAAAACCACTTTATTTCCATCAAGGGATTCTGCCAGAGCTTCAGCACGGGCCGCTAGATTTACCGGATCCCCAATGATGGTGAAGTCTCTCCCCTCCCCCGAACCAAGAAGTCCCGAAATTACCGTTCCGCTGTTTATTCCAGCAGCAATTTTGAAGGGAAGAAAACCATCATTCTGAGCTTCCAAGATTTCTCTAACGACTTTAATTGCACCCTGAGCGGCAACACTGCCCGTTTTTTCACCATGTCGGAAAAATGCCAGGATTTTATCGCCTAGTAGCTTATCAACATCGCCTTGTGCCTCATTAATTGTCCGGCAGATAAAACCTATTTGCTTGTTCAATTTTTCGATCAATAGCTGAGGGTCTTCTTCTTTCAAAAAATGTTCGAAGTCAGGAATCCCAACAAATAAAATCGTAACTTCCTCCCTAATACCAGCTTTTGCCCTCTCTTCTCCATGCTGGCTATCCAAAGCTTTTCGGGCAGATGAAGAAACAAGAATTTCCATAATTTTTTTTTCTTCCAGGCCACGAGCCATACTATTAAAGGCATGCAAAACAGCGCCGAGCTCATCCGCGCGATCTGAGCAAATTCGATGTTCATAATTCCCAACCTTGATTTGATCCAATCCATTTTGCAATTGCCGAAGAGGAGCCAAGATTTCACGTGAAACTGAAAAAGATAGAAGCAAGGCAATAAAAAAGAAAAGACAAATTCCAACTCTGAATCGGTTTCTTTCCCGACTGATTTGGCTCTTCAAAGGAGTTTCTGGAGATAAACCAACAAAAATGAATTGTCTACTTAATTTTCCTGGGTATCCCTCTATTTGCCAGGTTTCACCCCCATGATCGAGACGTGACGAAATTCTATCACCAGCAATATAGGTTTGTTTGGCAATCCCGCGAAGGAATGGAAAAGATTCTCCTTTCTCGGGAAAAGAACCAAATCCGATTCTATCCCGATCAAACATAAAAAAATAGTGAGAAGAAGTCTTTGTCGACAAAATTCGAAAAACTGCATAAGTATCTGAACTTTTTTGGCTATAAAAATAGACTAAAACAAATCGAGGTTTTTGTGATGAAGGCGAAAGAATCGGAAAAAACACCCAATCGCCTGTTCCCAATGTTAGAAACAACGGGGAATCCCCTCCAAAGATCAAATTATAATATACTTGCGGTCCAAAGACGGAAAGTAAATTTTTAGCTCCAATGCTAACAATCATCTCATTTTTGGCTGATATTCCAATGTTTTCAGTTGATTTTGTATCTTTCATCAAAAAGTCGTTTGGATTTAAGCCTTTCAGGGAAATTTCTCCCAAACCACCCATCAGTTGTGAAAAAACACTATCCTGATTATTTTCTTCTCCTGAGCTCCAAAAATGAAATTTATTTGGCCCAGCTATCGCAAGACTTCTTAATGAAATTCTAAAAAAACTCCTCCGAAAAAAATCAAACATTTCTTGTATAAAATTATTTAATATCCTTGATTTTGATGGGTCCGATAAAATCCAATTTGCCAGTTTTTCCAAATGATTTAGGAAAGCTTTGTTCTTACTGGCTTTTCTTAATATTTCCCAGGTGAACTCATGGTGAAATGCCACGCCTAACTCGATGTCTTCAAGTTCTTGAAGAAGCTCTAATCTATCCTGCTTTCGAAGATTTTCCAAGCGTTCTTCGGAAACCTGGTCGGAAATATAGAAAGCTATTGCTAGGGGAAGGAGGGCAGCAACGGAAAAACCGCAAAATAATTGTCTGATCAAAGTACTGGTAACGCCTATTTCAAAAAACACTGCGAAAAACCAGAAACCTGTAACAAGACACAAGTAAATTCCAAGTCCAATATAGATCAAAAAATACTGATGAAGGGTTTCAGCATTCTGAGAATGAATTTTTGAAGCTGTAAAAATGCAGTTTCCATCATCCAACTCAACAAAATCGTTGCTAAGCAACCACTCATTCCCGGATTGGTCAAACGTAGTGCCGGAAAAAATCTTGTTCCATTCACTTTTTGAAATTGTAGAGTTACATGCAAGAAACTCTCTTTTATTAGAAAAAAGAGCGGTGGCAGAATTTTCATCATTAAAAGAAGTCACTAAGCTTTTTGGATTTTGAGTTTTTTCCCGATCATCTGGAAGTACAACTAAAATTGCACCCAAAAGAATTTTCCCTCGAAGCTTTTTTGGCAGCTCAACCGGTAAAGTTGGTCCCAAGCCTTTGGGAGGGCCAAATTTATCCATAGATTTCATTAAATCAGATGAAAGAAGAAACTGCCAATAAAGCAAATATGTTTTTTTTTCAATCTCTACTTTCACGACTTTTCCACGCATATTTTCGGAAAAATAACCTTCCGTTTCGAATACTCCTATGGCATTTGGTGCTGATTCATTAACAGACTTACTTAGATTAAAGTCTTCCTCCCCCAAAAAATGTTTAGTTACAAAAAGGAGGAAATTTTTGAAAAAGGGATTCAATTTTTGAGGAAAGTCTTCAATGATTGGAAAATTGATGGAATAGGAGGAAAGTGATTCCGAATCATTTTGAAATGGGGAATACTGCAATATAGCTAACATTTTAGGATGAATCTTATTTGATTCAGTGCAGGGAAGGGAGTTTGTAAGTAAAGACTTCACCTCTTTTGAAGTGAGATGAGTATTTTGAGTAACACTTAGATCAGCAGAAACCAGTTCAGAAAAGGCTCGAAGTTTATCTTCTAAAATTAGATTACCTAATTCAGAATTTCTAAAAAGGGTTAAAATTGTTTGATTCTTTTCTATGGCTTCTTTTTTTCGATATTTGTCGGAAATTTTTTCAGTTTCTTTAAGGGAAAAGAGTATTAATCCAGCTGGCAAAGCCATTAACAGGAATCCCAAAGAGAAAACAACACATCTGGAAAACGAGAATTTCTTCATAGCTGGCAGCAAATTTTATTTTGAAGGTAATGGATTTCTTGTACCATTAGAAATTAATAAAAGATTTAATCATTCGAAAATACCCCATATCGTATAGAAACATCCGATTAAATTTTTTCTGTCAACACTACAGGCTCAGAAAAAACCATAGCTTCACCTTCAAATCCTTTCAAGGGAATCATCCGTGTCCTTATGTCAACGTCAATAGCAAGATTGGGATCTACCACTATTGGAAACCAAGGGACCTTTTTGCTAAGAGATTCAAGATGAGCAGCATTTTTCATAGGAGAACCAAGGACAGAAAAATCGCACCTTTTTGAAACTTCATCCCCGTACATACCAATAATCACCTCTCCCTTCGACAACCCAATTCCAATTGAATAAGAAAAAAGGTTATCCGCTAAGCGTTGGGCATTTATTTTCTCCAACTGCAAAAGCATCTCAATTGCTGCCATTAAAGCTTTCTCGGGAATTGAAGATAGGTTGTTTTTTTCATCAAGCTCAAAAACAGCCTGAATCGCGTCTCCAATGAATTTGTCCACCCTTCCATCAAACTTTTTTATGACTTTTGCCATTTCATCAAAGTGCTTGTTTAAAAGATTAATAACTATTTCCACCGGCTGACTTTCACAAATTGTAGTGAAGTTTCTTATATCAGAGACCAGAGTCACCACTTGAGTCCGGCGAACTCGCTGGGCTGCCTGCATGTCGTGGCTTTTTGTAATGGTTTCAAGAGCTTTTTGTGAAATAACTGTGGAAAAACGTTTGCGCTTTTTTAAACCATCGATCATAAGATCAAATGAATCACCAACCTTTCCAAACTCATCACTCCTATCAATTTTCAAACAAACTTCAAGATCACCATGTTTAATTTTTGTTAAGGCTTCCTTTAGCTGATTAACCGGAGTTAACACCCGGTTCCCAGTTAAAATGCCCAAAGAAATGGCTGAAATTGTTCCTATTAATAGAAAAAGCCCTATCCAAAGAGACTTAGTTTTAATAGTTCGATATATTTCATCCGTCTTAACCTGGACAGCAAGAACGACCCCATTAAGCCTTCGAGAAGCCCTAATAAAACTAATAACCTTGTTTTCTTCGTCATTTTGAATATAATTCGAATCTGACCGAGCTAATTTTTCGATCAGGGGTCTCAGCATCAAATCATGCGAATTGGAAGTGTTAAAAATCGGCTCGAACCCAGTTTCAGTATTGCGATAGGCCATAAAAATCGAATCTTGGCGCTTTTGAAATTCCTCAAACACTTTTAGCAATACTTGGCGCTCAAAATCCCTTGTAGTCCAAAAAATCATTACTCCAAATCGTTCTATTCCATTAAAAAATATGAAATCGTGGAGTTTAGTTACATGGTTTTTTCCAACTACAAAAAATGAGAACCAATCACGGTATTCTTCCATCATTTCACTGGTTGGATTATTTGAAGCACCTTCATATGTTTTCACCAAAATTTCATCATCATCAGATAATGGATTTTTACCGAGCATTTTGGGAGCTCCTTTATTTGCTATTCTTTCTCTTAAGGAACTGACCATTGCAGAGCGAAAAAAATTCCAAATTCCCTCCAATTCATTCTGATTTATTCGATTTCCAAAAGTTGCCACAAAATTATTCTGAGAATCCACAATTGCAAACAAAGAAAGAGTCAAAGATGGGGTTGCACACTGAAAGTATTGAGTAGAAAGACGCAAGAATTCAGGGTTTTTATTCCCACCGCGATTGAGTTCTTCAAGCGCAAGAGGGTCTTTAAAAACAGGATCTTTTAAAAGCTTATGGAAAGCGTTTTTGTATCTATCTTGTATGCTCTCTTTCCCAATGTCGACTGAATCAAGTTTTGAAACAATTTCCTGTCGAAGATTGCGAATTAAAGAAGCTTTTGTTTCCTGAATATAGGCAAACGCGCCAACCACCCCTAAACTTAAAGAAACAGACACCGCCAATGCATAAAACCACGTAAAACGCATTAAAAGAGGTATTTCGGGCCAAACATTCAGCATTAAACCCCTTCCTAGAACAAAAAGAATGATCGAAAAAGAAAATAGGGAGAAAAACTGTATTACCTGGTAAAAGATTGATTTCGACTTGATTTTCGACAAATTTAATTCGGGAAAAGCCACTAACGCAAGATGAGGAGAATCAGGAATAATTCGATAAAACAGTCTGAATTTTCCTAAATTTATTCCCTTTGAGGGTTCAGCATTGGTTTCCAAAGTTCGAAAAAAAACTTTGGCAGAACGAAATTTTCTAACCCATCGCCGGAATAGATGTGATTTTTGCAATATAGGATCTAATACATCCCCAACTTTTCCTGAATGAATTCTTAAGTATCCCTTCGTCTGGCCGGGTTCTGCTTTTCCAAGTCCAATTTCCATCCCAGAACGAACCGTCTGAAAATTATCCGGAACCACAAGAATGAATCCTCCGTAAGGTTTTTCATTCTTTACAAGCAAGCTCCACACGAGCCAACATTGGCGATTCTGGTTGATAATTCGGGTGGGAACGCCCATTTGCAAATGGGCCAATGTGGAAGGTTGAACCATTTCCCCAAAATAGTTTTCACTAATTTTTTTTGCAGTCCTTGATTCAGAAGACATTTCAGGAAGGCTCAAGTAGTTAGAAGTAAGGTGGTGAAAAGCCATACAGAGCGATTTTTGGCTAACATTTTTTCCTGTCTTCGAATAGATTAGTTGTAATTTAGAAGGATTGTCAGGATCGGGATATTGGAACACCCACAATTGATGGTCTGGAAAGTGATGGGAAAAGCATTCTCTAAGTTTAAGTCGGACAGACAAGGGGAGATTCAGCGAGGTTTCTGGAACCGTAAACATTTCGTCCAATTTATGGAGGAATTGCCTTGAAATGCGCTCCATTTGATCTTCGAAACGCCAATTTCCAGCCAAAGATTCCAGTGACTGACGCGCTTCATCCTGTTGGTTAGTAAGTTGTCGTTCATACTCTCTCTCTAGAACTATTTTTCCAAGAAAATTGAGGATTAAAAGGGGGAGCAAAGCGATCAGAGTAGGTATTACAAGTGGCAATAATTTTTGTGAAATTCTGGTCACGCCAACCCTCTGCCTCGTTTCGGAAAAAATTTAGACATAAAGGCAGGGAAATGGTACTAATCCCATTAGGGAAAAGTGAAACAGCCGAAGAAATCTTTTGATTAATATAGTCATTTCACTCAAAGAGAAAACTAGATTGTTTCAACAAGTTCGAGGTACAAACCCTTTTGGAAAAAATGCTTTACAGACAAGAAATTCTGATTTTCAATTAACTTGATAACCCCAAAATGACCTCCCAGAATCAATGAAGTTTCCGCGAAAAAGAGTAAAAAACACTTGTCTTTAAAAACTGCATAAACACAAGTGAAGAAAATCTGGAAAAAAATATTTCCACGGATTTTTTTTTGAATTGCATGGCAAATTGTCAATGTCAATATGAATTTGCCCTTTGTTGCTGATGAAGTTTCGACAAGATTGAAAAGGAAAAGCTATTATCTGCGCTTTACTCAATTTGCCTAACTCTAATTCGGTTGGGAATTTTTTTCAGGAACGGAGTTTTCAGCAGGAATTAACCTGAATTTCTTAAATATTTCAAACCAAAGAAGACTGAATCCTCCTGCGAGAAAGCACACAGTCAGATCATTCCAATGAAGGGGAGCAAATTTAAAAAGACTTTGAAAAAACGGGAAAGTAAGTACAATACCCAAAAAGGCAATTCCACCAACAATTACAAACCACTGAGGAGCATTAGGCACAAGTAAGTTGGATATAGCAGTCCGTAGCCAGGAGCGATTTACAACAATAAGCATCAGATTAGCAAAAATAAGAGTGGTAAAAGTCAAGGCACGGCATTCATTCACAGGAAAATTTAAAATCTTGGTAGAATAAAGAAAAACATAAAGGCAAACGGCTAAGATTCCCAGACCTTGAAGGATACTCAACAACACCATGTTTTTTCCAAAGAGCGGGGCGTCGGGTTTACGAGGAGGGCGCTCCATGACATTCGGCTCTTCGGGTTCAGCTTCGAAAACTATCGAGCAAGCCGGATCAATTAAGAGTTCCAAAAAAACGATGTGAGCGGGGAGTAATATCAGTTCCCATTTTAAAAGTACAGGTATAAGCGACAATCCTGCGATTGGGATGTGTATTGCAAAGATATATCCAATTGCTTTCTGAATGTTTTGGAAAATCCTTCGTCCCAATCTGGCAGCTGAAACAATCGAAGCAAAGTCATCATCGAGAAGAACGAGGGAGGACGCTTCTCGGGCGACATCCGTTCCTCTGGCGCCCATTGCAATTCCGATGTGTGCTGCTTTTAAGGCTGGAGCGTCATTAACGCCATCACCTGTCATTGCAACAATCTCTCCTACCGATTTAAAAGCCTGTACAATCTTCAATTTCTGTTCTGGAACAACCCTTGCGAAAACGTTTACATTTCTTGACTTTTCAGCGAGCTCGGAATCGCTCATAGAATCGATTTCAGGACCAGTTATAACATTTTCCGGAGAAACTATTCCAGCCTGTTTTGCGATGTTAGTGGCAGTACCAGGGTAATCCCCGGTAATCATGACGACCCTGACTCCAGCTTTTTTACATTCCTCAACAGCGGCAGGAACCGAAGGCCTTATCGGGTCCTCAAAGCCGATAAGTCCCACAAATTTAAACGGGAAATCATGTTGAAAATTCGGGAGTTGATCGTGAGCAAAAGTGCATCTTGCCACTCCAAGAACTCTTAAACCGCTTTCAGACATCTTCAAGACCGCTTTGGAATTGGCTATTCTAACTTCTGAAGGAAGATGGCACAAATCAAAAATAGCTTCAGGAGATCCCTTGGCAGCAATTTCAAAAGCCTTTCCATCGGGAGATTTCCAGACATGTGATAACGCCAGTAATTCCTTTGACAGTGAATACTCTTTTAAGAGATTCCAGTTGGAATGAATATGTTCTGTCTTGGACAAAAATCTTTCACCCATTTTCTTGAGAGCTTTTTCCATTGGGTCGAAAGGATCACGCTGACTTGCAAGTATTGAAAATTCAAGTAAAACATGAAAGCTTTCGGGAATTTCATTCCCCTTACTTTCCCCCAGTTCATAGAAATCTTTTTTATTCCATAATGAAATGAGAGTCATTTTATTCTGAGTAATAGTTCCTGTTTTGTCACTGCAAAGGACTGTTGCAGCTCCAAGAGTCTCAATCGCCGGAACTTTTCTGGTAAGAACCTGTTTTTTGGAAATTCTCCATGCCCCAAGAGCCAGAAAAATAGTCAGTACAACTGGCAATTCTTCAGGAAGCACCGCCATAGCGAGAGTAATTCCAGCAAGAAAGCCTTCCACCCAGTTCCCTCGGGTAATTCCATAAACTACAATTACCAGGACACACATGGAAGCGCCGATAATCGCCAGTCTTTTGACAATTGAGCTTACTTCACCTTTCAAACCTCCAGGTTGTTCTTCAACTGAAGCGAGCGATCTTCCGATTTTTCCGAGTTCAGTTTCCAGACCAGTTTCAATAACTTTTGCAAAAGCGCGACCCGATACAACAAGGGTTCCGGAAAAAATAAATGGAGTATCATCTCCACCGGGTTTTCCCATTTTCAAGACTTGTGAGACATCACAGGGAACTTTTCTTACCGGAACCGCTTCACCTGTCAGAAGGGATTCATCCACAGAAAGATTGATATTTTCAATTACCGCCGCATCGGCTGGAATTCTGTCTCCTTCAAGAAGTTCTATCAAATCTCCTCGAACAACTTCCCGACCGGCAATTTTTTTTCGGATTCCATCCCGGATAACGAAAGCCCTTGGGCTTGACAAGTCTCTAAGGGCTTCCAATGCTCTTTCAGTTTTATTTTCCTGAACCAAAGTAATGCTCATGATAACAAAAACAAAGCCGAGAAGCATGAAAGCTTCTTCGTGATCACCTAATATCAAGTAAAGAATCCCGCAAGCAACAAGCAAAAGGAACATTGGTTCGGAGGCAACTTCAAAAGCAATATGAAGAAATGTTTTCGGCTGGGAGCCAGGAAGTTCATTCGGTCCGTTTTCAATAAAAAGTTCTTTCGCCTCAGCTTCAGTCAATCCATTATATCTTTGAGTTTCAATTGCGCTCATAAATTTTTAATCCTCATCAATTCCACTTTCGCGTAATTCCTGAATCAACAAATCATTTTCTTTCAGTTTCATATAAAGGTTTTTTCGATGCATTCCAGTAATTCTAGCTGCTTTGGAGATGTTTCCCTTGGTTCTCTCAAGAACATTTTTGAAAAACTTTTGCTCAAATTCCTTAAGGATTGCTTCTTTCGCTTCTTTATAGGGAAGTGAATAAACTTTTTCAAAAAGAACCGATTCATCCACTTCAGGGGCGGGTTTTTTTGCCATTGCGGAAGCTTCACCCGGCATCTTTTCATCTTCCAAAATAATTACTCGCTCAATCAAATTTTGAAGTTCTCTTACATTTCCAGGCCATTGGTATTCCATCAGTTTTTTCATAAAACCTTCTGACAGAATTTGAGGCTGCTTTTTAAATTTCTTGCAAAATTTATCAACAAAATGTTCCACGAGAAGCGGAATGTCGCATGCTCGCTCGCGTAGTGGGGGAAGGTGAATGTTAACGACATTCAGACGGTAAAAAAGATCTTCCCTAAAAGCATATTCCCTGATAGCTTTGAATAAATCCCGGTTCGTTGCTGTAATGATCCTGGTATCAACCTTAATCAAAGATTGTCCCCCAACTCTCTCAAATTCACGTTCTTGAAGAATTCTCAGAATCTTGGTCTGTGTCGCGAGTGACATATCACCGATTTCATCAAGGAAAATTGTCCCGTTATTTGCCAATTCAAATTTTCCAAGTTTTCTGGCAACGGCTCCCGAGAAAGCCCCTCTTTCATATCCAAAAAGTTCGCTTTCAATCAACGTTTCTGGCAATGCAGCGCAATTTACCCGAATAAAAGCCTCCCCTTTCCGAAGGCTCAAAGTATGGATGGAATTAGCAATTACTTCCTTTCCAGTGCCGGACTCGCCAGTAATTAAAACTGTAACATCAGTTGCAGCAATTTTTTCAACTAATTCGAAAACTCTCTGCATCCCTTCACTTTTTCCAATAACATTCGCAAGTCCTTCTCTTTCATTCAAGCGCTCCCTCAACATTAGGTTTTCACGTCTCAAAAGGCGCTTTTCAAGAGCTCTCTTTACCGTAATTTTGAGGTCATCATTGGCAAAGGGTTTAGGAAGATAATCGTAAGCTCCCCGCTTCATGGCTTCAACGGCTAACGATTCTGATCCAAATGCCGTAACAAGGATAACCAAGCCTTCAGGGTCTTTTTTCTTCACATTGTCAAGCAAATCAAGACCCGTTTTTTCTGGCATTGTTACATCAGAAATAATCAGATCAATAGGTAATTCATCAAGAATTGCTAAAGCTTCCCCGACAGAACGGGCACTTTTGATTTTGTACCCTTCCTTTTTCAATACAGCTTCAAGTGTATAAAGAATTGAATCCTCGTCATCGACAATTAAAATAGTTGGTGAAGAAGAATTTTTAATCTCTGCTTCCATAGCTGTTTATCCTTTTAGTAAATCCAAGGCTCATAGTACTGAAATATTTTCGCAAATTTGAGGTTTGGGAAATAAATAGCGCAAAATTTCACTTGTTATTATCTCATAAAATAAGTGAAAAAGCACTTCTAAGGTATCGAATCAGGTGAACGGGAACTTTTTATCAAATCAAGATAAAATGAGCTTCTCAATATCCGGAGACTTCGGCTCCGCTCAGTCCCCGTAAGGCTGATACTCCGTAAGAATAATACTAAAGTTTGTTCCACCATTTTTCCCAGGCTCAATATCAATTCTCCCATTGTGCAGATCTACGATTCTTTTTGTTACTGCCAAACCAAGACCAGTGCCATGAGGCTTAGTGGTAAAAAACGGATCAAAAAGTTTGGCTAGATGTTCCAAAGGAATTCCTGTTCCTTCATCTTCAAAAGAAATCCTGACTTCACGCTTGTTTTCAGTACTTGAGGTTGGCGCAATATAGCTCACTGAAAGGTTTAACTGTCCCCCCTTTGGCATCGCCTGAATCCCGTTAATAGCGACATTTAAAAATGCCTGCTTCATTTTTTCAGGATCAATGCAAACGAATATTTCCTGGTCCTTCCAATCCTCCTTGATCAGAACTCTTTGTCTACCTGCCTCATGCCTAATAAGGAGCAATAATTCCTTTAGGAGCTCAATTAAATTTGTCTTCCTTGTAATAGTTCTTTCAGGGCGTGAAATATTCAATAGCTGTTCAACAAAATTATTGAGTCGACGAACTTCTCCCAGTATGACTTTCACATGGGTGCCCTGCTCTCCAACCGCTTCTTCACCAATCATCTCAACAAGACTGGAAATAGCAACAAGTGGATTTCTGATTTCGTGTGCAATCGAGGCGGCCAGGCGGCCAAGTGAAACCCATTTTTCCACATCGAACAAATGCCGTTCCATTTTTTTGAATGATGTAATATCGTCAAGAATCAAAACCGCTCCAATTACACTATCATCAGCCTTGAGGGGATTCACCCTGACCTGGACAACTGAAACATCTTTTTCCGAAAAATGCAGCGCTAGTTCCTTCCTTGATGTTTGTTCATCAAATGGATCTTCCTTTTCAATTTGAGTTCGTCGGGTATTAAGATAAGCTAGAAGACCTTTTGAAAAATTGCGATCTGGAATATCGGCAAAAACATCTTCCACCTGCTGATGAAAGGCATCCAAATCATCAAGGCGTAAAATGCTTTTAAATGCTAAATTCACAGTCTCAAGTCTCCCGTTTTTGTCAATTGGTGCAACACCCGAATCAACGCTGTTCAAAACATTGCGAATATAATCCTTCATTTCAACAACATGCTGATATAATCGGGCGTTATCAATCAGGGAACCACCCAGAGGGGCAATAGTGTCAAGAAACCGTCTTACCCCATCGGAATAACTTTGAACTCCAACTTTTGCAAGGAACAAGATCCCTTGTACTTTTCTTCCAGATAAAAGAGGGACCAAAAGAATAACGTGTGAAGGAATTTTCACTTCAAGCGTAACAGCCGATTTCAAACACTTTTGAAAATGCTCGGAAAAATCAAATTTCTCGATTTCCGGTATTTGATTTTTAAAAACTTCAGTTTCCACTCTTATAGAATTTTCCTGGCAAAGCAAGATCATTCCAAAAGACGAGAACGAAAGTGTCTGAGCCTTTTCAAGAAAAGTTTCGGGAATCGCCCCAAGATTAAGTGAAAAACCCATAGCTTTGGTCAATTCATAAATCTCCCAAAGTTCTTGTACTTTTTCATCCAGAATTCTGTTTCGTTCCCGCCCCTCTCGGATTTTTTCCTGGAGTGAAGAGACCATAAGATTAAACATTTCGCCCATTGAGGCAAGTTCATCTTCGCCATTCACCTCAACTCTCTTGGAAAAATCACCTTCACGAATCGATTGAATTCCGTCAACAATTTGAGACAACGGATGCAAAATGTTTTGAGAAATCAGCAATGCGAGCATTATTCCAACAATAATTACAATAAATGAAAACAAAGAAATTTGATGGATATAGCTCAAAGCCATTTTTGAATAGCTTTCCGGAATACCGATTCCTATACTGCCAAGGCATTCCTGACCATGTGAGACCGCAAAAAATATCTCTGAAGTTGTTTCCCCTTCCATGCCGGGCATTTGAATGCTATCACCTGGAAGCATTTTCGTTGGGAAACCACCTTGCGGAAATCGTGGAGGGTCACCCCAATGGACCCACCAGTTTTTATCATAAAGGGTAATTTTCAATTCGCTCTCGGAGACCTGTTTAGCAGCAAAAATTTTGTCGAGAAGAGCACTCGAACCAGTTTCTAGTTTCTCCCGAGCAGCATCTCCTAGAGTTTGTCCAAAAAAGAAAGAATCAACCACATACTGCTTTCCAAAATAAGCGTTTATTCGAGAAATCGAATTAAAAGCAATAAAAAAATTACTTATTATTAAAATACAGGTGATATAGAATACAAGGCGCCCTTTAAGACTTCGTGGCATTTTGAATTGGGCTGAAAAAACTATTTTGGGACAGAAAAGGAAATTTTACATCCTTTGCCCGGCCAGGACTCAATTACAAAATTGCCACCTGACAATCGAATCCTTTCTTCCATGGTCAAAAGTCCCATTTTTTTCAAGGTCGCATAATTTTTCTTAGTCTCAAAAATGTCAAAACCCTTTCCATCATCCTCAACGGAAGCATTCACACACATTTTTTGGGTATCAAATGCCAGAAAAACACGAATGCTCTTTCCATCAGAATGCCTTGTTGCATTTCCAACGGCTTCCTGAATGACTCTGAAAATAGCAAGTTCTTTTTCAACCTGCAATCTGAAGCTCTCACCAGAACGATGGAAGTGAACTGCAATTCCTGCTCGATTATGAAATCCACTGATAAACTGCTCAAGGGTCGGTACCAAACCAAGATCGTCTAAAGCCATAGGCCGTAAGTCAAAAATAAAACGTCTGATATCCTTTAAACTTCGTATAATAGAGTCTTTCAAATCCAATAGTTCTGTGTTTAATAAATCCTTGTCATTAATTCTCTCTAAGCAAAAATCGATTCTCATAGTTAAACTTGCCAGATGTTGAGCAGGTCCGTCGTGAATTTCACGGGAAATTCTCTTTCGTTCATTTTCCTGTGCCAGAATTAGACCGATTGCAGGATCATTGGAGGCTCCTTTAATATCAGGAATATTTCTCACAAAATTTTCCATTTCAAATATCTCCCGGTTGAGCCTTTCCATTAATTCGCGTAACAGCCCTTGCAATCTCAATCGGAAACTTGATGAAGCATAGCTGGCAGCGTTTCCGGCCCCGATAAGCGAATCAAGTCTTTTCAAACATTCTTCACGCGCGCTTTTTGTGAAAACGCCCTCAGTATCTTGAATAATCGAAACCAATTCATTAAGTTTCTTCAAGCGATCTTCTTCATGGAAAAGCGTGCAAATCCAATTTTCCACTAATTCAGTTAGAGATTCCATCGAGCTTTTCAGACTTAAAGTCCGACTTAGTACATGATCGCGAAGGGCACTTCCCATTTTACCAACCTCGTTTTAAATTTAATGGATTCTCGCACATTTTTGAAAGTGGAGTTACACACATTTTTTAATATTTAATATAGCTTATCGAAAAACTCCGTTGGAAGTAACGGAATCCTTCTTTTCACCCAAAGCTAATAGTTCAGATTCAACAAGAGATTTTACAGAATATGTACAACTTGGACTAGTTAGCATAGCTTTCAATTCAATCTTTGCTTTCTCTTTTTCACCGGCTCCCACTAAGCATTTTGCATACTTTAATCTAAGGTCAAGCCTATGTGGTGATTTTTTGATAGTTTCGGAAAGAATTTTAACCCCTTCTGAAAACTTTCCCGTACTTTCAGCAAGAGTTCCAAGTCTAACCAGAAGCGCCAGATCACGGTTTCCCATCTTATAAGACCTTAATGAAGCCGAGTAAGCATCTTCGATCATTCCAAGCTTTGCGAAAATATTCCCGACCATCCCGTAGGCTTCAGAATCTGGTTTTTCTTTTAAATAGGCCAATAAAAAGGGGAGCGCTTCTTCCCATTTTCCGGAAAGATATTTATCTCGTCCCTGAGTGAATTTCCCTTTGGCTTTTGTCTCTTTTTCATCTTCCACTGCTTGGGCCATAGCCATTTCATCGAGAGACTCACTTTCTCGTGTCGAGGTCGCGAGGGTCGTAGACAATTTTGTTGTAGCTTCAGGCTCAACCTCCTGAGTTGAAGAAGCCGGTTTCTTTTCCACTACCTTTTTTTCCTTCAAAGAGGCAGCCTTAGAGGAATTTGGTTTGCTTTGAACAAAACGGACTAAACCTGATTCACTATGGTCTAAAGAATGGCTTGGAGGATTTTTTTCTTCATAACCTGGAGCTGCGAAAAGAACAACTCCGCTAGTTTTTTCTTTTTTCTCAAGATTGGAAGTCGTTTGGAATTGTGGCTGAACCTGACTTGGAAACGGTGTCAAACTCTGGGTTTGGTACAAATTCTGAGGTAAAATTTGAGATTGGGATTGGCTCGGAAGCTGTGTTTGATTTGAAAGTTGGGATTGCGCCAAAATTGCCTCTTGGGAGTTCAAATTCATCGGGACAGCAACGAAATCCGTTTTCTTGCTTTCGGCAAAAGGCTCAAGAATGGGTTTATCCCCATCGTGAAGTTTAGAACTCAGTTCCAGTGCTTTTTCATTTTTTGGATCGATCGAAAGGCACTTTTCAAGATGTTTTGCTGAAAGATGATATTTTCCGGACTCGAAATAAGCTATCGCCAACTCAAGGTTGAAAGTTGGATTTAAAGGGTCAGCCTGAACGCAACTTGAGAGATAACTAATCGCTTCGTCTGAGATTCCCAATTCACGATATATCGATCCAAGATAAAAACTAGCAAGCAAGTTTGCAGGGTTGTTATTTAAAATGGAAGTCAGACTTCGCGAAGCTTCAATAAATGATTTCCGTTCAAATTGTATTTTTGCAAGTTTTAAAAGGGATTCAAAATCATTAGGAAATTTTTCATGATACCTTTTCAATATTTTTTCAAGTTCAACAGGATTTTCCAACTTTTCATAAAAGGAAATCAGAAGCTTCCAAATTTTTTCATTATCCTTGCCAGCTTCAATTTCTCTTTCCAGAAAAGAAACTCCAGATGCCAGATTTCCATTTTTTAGCATCATTGCAGCCGAAAGGAGAGCCTCATCTTTCAAAGCCGGAGAAGTAACAAACTGTTTGGAAAAGGATAATGTATCTTTCGTTCCATCCTTTTTCAAAATAAAAGGAGTGGCAAAAAGTGACAAAAGTGCAAAAAGAATGAAAATAAAAGCCCACTTCATAAATCTGGAGGTTTTTGAAAAGGGTTTCATCCAACGATGGGACAAAATTTTCCTTATCTTTTCTGAAACTTTGGATTCATGATTATTCCGATGTATTTCGGGAAATACCTCAGTTTCCTCATCGTCAGCAGAAATATGGTCACTTGGAGGTTTTGCCGTTTCTTTCTCGTGAGGAATTTCAAAATTTAGAGGTTGGGGGAATTCAATTCCACCGTTTTTCAGTTCACTTGGGAGAGCTTTGAATACAGCGGGAAGAAACCATTTTCCGGAATCCTGAGTTGGTCCGGCAATAAGAACCCGCTCCACTTCAAACCAATCCCTGAAGCCTGCAAAAAGCGCCAGATAGTATGCTTCTTTAACATTGTAAATCCAAAGCAATACAAAAACAAATCCCGCAATATAGAAAGTTCCTAACATTGCCAGGGGGTGAAGAAAATTGGAAAAGAACTCGAAAACAACCCCTTTGCGGTATAAACTATATCCTGAAAAAATAGCACTAATATGGATAAAAACAAGCATGATTCCGCGATCAATATACCCGGCATAAACTTGCCCCAGTCCCATGACAAAAAAAGACAAAAGCCCGGCTAAACCAGGATTACGATACGACTTCCGAAGCCTCTCTTCACGTAATTTTTCAAGCCAGGAGGGCATTTTCATGTTAAATTAAATTTCCAAAAATCTTGTAAGAGGTCATTTTCTTTTAAAGCAGTGGAAATGAAATAACACAGAATGCCCTAATAAACTATTCAATAATGTCAACAATAAAACCCCCATTAATTACACATAGTTTTAAGCCATTCTGAAGGCAGCATTCGACCAATTCCGTTTTTTCCTGATTGGATACAACCATTCCCCGGATCGAATTAGCCTGAAATTTACCCTCGCTCAAATCGACCGCCAGGGCCTGAACATTTTCACGAAGCCAGGTAATACTTTTCTTAATATAATCCAAATCATCAATCGTGGGGTTAAAAAGCACTTCAACAGCAACTAAAGCTCCCTTCCTATCCTGGCAAAGCAAATCGAGACGTCTTTTCTTTCCGTCTTCCAAGGTTATTGAATAATCCTTGTGGAGTAAACGAAGGCCACGTTCGATTAGCGAAAGATGTTCGAATATCCATTCCTCAAAATCCTTTTTACAACCGAAGAAGGAATTTCTTGAAAATTGTTCAAAAACATCCTCCAAAGTAATGACTCTCTCCTTGAGTTTGTCGTTTTCCTCTCGAAGGACATTCAAGCGTTCCCAGAGGTTCTTATTTTCGTCAAGAAGTGCGATCAAACCTTTAACTTCGCCATCATTGAATTCACTCAGAGGGCGCGAAATCAGTCGAGTAACCATTGAGCGCAAAGAAGTCATTGCATCCGCGCCAAAAGCAGAAGAACTTTTTTCCCGGCTGATAACGAGTGAAATATTTTCACCCTTCCTGGAGCGATGTACCAGGAGGGTATCGCCAGGAGTAAAAGCTCGAATGGCTTCACCTATTGCGAGTGTTCTTTTATCATAATCGGGCTTGCGATTTGGAGTGCATTTGCCATCAATTTCGATGGAAAATGAGTCTACTGGTGGGAAAAGTCGTCGATAAAGTTCGTCTTCCCGTGCAAACCATTTTAATTTGCGTCCTTTAAACTCGTTTAGCGACAACCTTTTTCGAATAACGATTTCATCTGCAGGATCATGTACTAACCCGAAGATAATAGGAACATTCTTTTCAATTTTCACAGATAGTACAATTTCATGTCCTGCAGTAGCACTTTTCAACGGTTCTCCGATAGTCAGTCGCCTATCTTCGAACGAAAGGGACCAATCATGAAGTTTTTCACCGTGCCAGAAAAAATCAGCAACGTTAGAAGGGAAAAAACGCCTGACTTCTTCATCTTTGGATTCTTCCCAGAGAAGAAACCCAGTTTTGACCTCATCGGCAGTTAATATTTTTTTGAATTCCGGAATCATCAAAAACCCCATTCGCTTATTCGTTTTTTAAGACTTTGAAACATATTTCCAATTCCTTCGAGTATATAATCTTTGCTGTCATACAGTTTTTGCCTTATCACTTCGCCCATCGGAATTTCTGTCACATCCGCTGGGGTTGAAAAAATGAAACGTTCCTTTGGCATGGTTTTATTTAATCTATATTCCAAAACCTTTAGCGTACCCCGACATACCCCATTCTCACTAAATTCACGGACAAGGACAGGCAAAAAGGTTTCTTTTGAAAAGAACATTTCATAGTAACCGACATCAAAAAGTTTCTTAACCCATCCATCCATTGGTGGCGATAAGCGAATTTTAATAGTGTTGGATGCCAAAGGATCATCAATGGATTTAGTCGCAACATCAGTGGTTTCAGTAACAATATTTAATATCGAAATGTCAAAAAGGGAAAAAAGAGTTTTTCTAGTTAAACGTGCAACAATTTTTTTCGGATTGACCCATTCCCGGATGGAATCTGAGACCCAACCTCCGCTGGATGAGGCATCAAGAAGAAAAACCTCTTTCAGAACTCCGATATAAAGCCACAGTCTTTCACCATCAAAAACAATTCTCAATGGAGTATCGTGAAAATCGATAGAAAACTTATCCGGATTCTGAATGGCCATTGTTACTAATGCACAAAGTGATCCAGAGGAAATTTCCAGATCAGCCTCCATTGATTCGATTTGGTCTGTACGACTTTCCATTTGATTAAAAAGAAGTTCCGGAGTTATATCCAGCGCAAATAACGTGTTACAAACAAAAAACAAAAACAACAGTACAAGGCATCTTTTCATTGTCTTCACTCCCATTATCGCCACGCGCCTTTTCCCGAGTCTTTCGTGACTTGAAATTTGGAAATCAACTTCAAGATTTTTTCGGAATAATTTTTGATTATTCCAATTTTTTGTCGAAAAAATTCATTTGAAATAAACATTTTTGCCTTCAAGGAATGGAGAAAAGTCAATGAATCGAGAATCGCAGCATATGATTCAAAAGGTTTCTTCGCCTCAATAGATTCTTCAAGCACCTCAATCACCTGGTCCCAGCGTTTCAAAATGTCGCAGACTCCATTTTTCACAGACGGTAAGCGCATTCCAAAAGAATTAAAAGCGGCCAATTCCATCATTGGAATTCCCCGGTCCCAATAAATAAAATCAGAATCTTTCTCCTGAATCCATGCAATTTTTTCCAGGTCAACCATAAAAAAAACCGAAGGCTGCTTAAAGTTTTCATCGAAGCATCCTGAAACGATTTTAATTTCCCCAAATTGAACTCCAAGTCGATAAATTTTCCACGATGCACCCTTTTCGGATAATATACCACCTTTTTGAATAGTCCCAAAGAGTTCTATTGAAGGTTCCGGTTCGTCAATATTTCTAAAAAAAAGAGAACTAAAATTAATTGCTTCTTCCATCCATTTATTGGAAAAGCTTTTTTTCATCCAAATTAGATATGGAACAATTACGCTTGGAGTGGCTTCCAATTCGGAGTTCTTAATGACATTCTGAATGGAAAAAATTTCACCCTCAAAAGAACCACCGCATCGAAGAAAAAAATCTGGGTGCATCCAGGGTTCGGAAATATGGTAAGGCCATGCTGGAATCTCTATTACAGCAGCCTCACCCATGAAACTTCTAATTTGGTTTACTAATCTTCCTATTTCCATGTCTGTCTATCGAGTAAAATTAAAGACCTCTTGCTACTGCAAGATCATATTCAGCTCTTCGAATCAACGGTTCACCACGATTGGCCGGTAAAGAAGCAGCAAAAGCACGCACCTTTAAAAGCTGTTGTGTTGCTTCCTGTGAGGAAACCACTCCTTCAAAAGGAGCTTCAGGGCGATTGGGATATGCCAGTTTCGTAAGTTCCCTGATTTGTTGAGCTGCTTTGATATATTTAACTTTATATTCCACATACCCTTTTTGATTTTTCAGGTTAAAATAGCATTCTGCAATAGCTTCACTTATCTCCATGCGATGGTGATAATCATTCTCGGAAAGATTCAGGAAAATTCTCAGGTACTCGTTTAAAGCACGCTGATAATTTTGTTTTGCATAAGCTGCTTGCGCTAACGAAAAACCATCTATATTCACCCTGGCAAAATTCATAACTTCCTCATATTTTTGGCTTGGAACAGCTGTTTCAGCATTGGGAGGAGGAGGGCGACTCCCAAAAACTTTTTCCATATGAGAAGAATAAGCCGTAAGAGCAGATTCAAGACGTCCATTATTCATATCCCTGCGAGCAAGCTCAATCTGGGCAGAAACCGGCATAAAATTCGATGCTTGAACTGTTGGAACAGGAGCCGTGGAAGCATCTTTTTTTTGGTAAGTTGAATAATCGACATAAATTCTATCATGGGAAAATCGTTTTACATCAGAATGAAAAATAGTATTCAAAAAATTGTAAATCAGAAATATCAAAGTTACGGTAAAGAGCACCATTGGCCATTTTTTTGTTTCCATGGTTAGAACAAACTATCCTCGTCAGTAGTACAAAAAGAATTTGGATATTCCGCATCAGTGCAACGAACCCGGCTAAAAAATTTGCAGACTAAATCAAGATCTTCGTCCTTTTTATCACCGGCTTCATCTATCTTGGTGTGAATTCTTAAAACAATAAAACAAGTCTTTGCCGCATCTTCGGGTGAAGTCCCATTGACTTTCCTTGAATTAACTACAACATCTTCAGAACTAGCTTTTCTGGAAAATGTTTGCTCATATCCACTGACCTCGAAATCCGCAACATTATGCAGTTCAATGCCATCACTCTGAGCATTGGAAGTTCCAGCATATTGCGCATCTGGGCCCTGTTTAAAAACCATAGGTTTTTGTATGAAATTAAGGTAGCCTGGAACCTGCTTTCTTCTGATTTTACCATCCTGTTGGAAAGAATACTCTATTTCCGTAACGTCTATATTCCAGTCTTTTGGTTGAATCATGTTTCCGTTTGTCTTGAAAAACATATCTTCGAGCGTTCTTCGAGATGATTGAAATGCATAAAAACTGAATTTCTTTGCATCAGAGTTAACCTCAATAAACCTGTAAGCACCTGCAATATCACGTGCCAGATGATCGAAAAACCAGCGAGACTCGCTTTGAATCTGGCTTTGGCTCACAGTGTATCTCATGGTTTCACGCCCCCCGAAATAAATTCTCCAGGCGTAACCCATCAGGAATGTAACTATAGCCGCGGTCACTAACACTTCCAGGACTGTAAGTCCGCGTTTTAAGTTACCGGATTTCATGGTTCACCACTAATGTTCCAAACCCAAGCAGTTGATCGGGTTTTCCCGACTCCTTCCACCGGATTGTTAATTTCACGGAGTACAAAGCTGTGACATCGTTGTTTGAAGAATCTCTATCCTTGACTTCATCCGTAACCATCATCGTTTCGAACCGATTATAGTATTCAGGATATCTGACGGAAGCGGGATCGGATTCTACAAGAGGTCCATTCATTTGTTTCCAGGTATAATTGAATTTAGAAAAATTGCTTTTTATTCCAGGAAAGCCGTAGGAGCGAACTTCATCAATGAGGGTTCTTCCTAAACTTTGCGCAATCATGAGATTTTTTGCTTTTCCAGTGGTTACATGACTTGTTTTGAACAAAATTATCAAAGGAAGTAACCCCATGGAAAAGACTAAAAGCGTCATCAACAGCTCAGGAGTGGTAAAAGCCCTCTTTTGATTCACTTTTATTAGCCACCCCCGGAGAATGCGAGATGTTGTATTCGTGGGGTCAAAGTCACCACATGAGCCATGATTTCATATCTGATTTTTTCATCGACGGTATAACCTTCGGTACTTTGGAAAGTTGTAGGATTAAAATAAAACGGATTCTTGGTATCATGAATCACCCATAAATCCCCGTCAAGTTTTTTCTTTTTAATATAAAAATTGGTGTAATTTCCGGTAATGGTATTTATACGATTCTGCAAAGCCGGAAAATCAATTTTCCATAATTGAGTGGGATTTATGGGATCCATTCCGAGGCTGATATAATCAGCGGGGTCAAGGAGACCTTCAGTGGTTTTTATTCCTGCAAGAGAATAAACTGAAGCTTCGATAATTCTTCCCTTGCCTTCTATTATTAGTTGACAAGTTTCGGGATCGGCAGGAACCACTTGAACCGAACCATTTGACAGGTGAGTAGTTACAAATGGATGATAAGTAATTGTCAGATGGTCATCATCTTTGGTTTTCCGAACCGTTCTTCGGGATATAATACTTCCGCCTATAATAAAGGGATTAGGTTTTGAAGGGTTATAATCACCAACAAATATTATTCCCTTGCCCCGATAAACCACGTCCTCGTGCAGTTGAAAATTATCGAGCCAGTAAACACCGTCCAGGATCCAGGTACGGTCAGGGTCTTTGGGAATGTCATTAATATCGACCATTTTTTTAGAAGCAACTTTTCGAAAATCCTTAAAATTAGTTGGATAAAAATTCCGGAAATCAGTATCATTCGGAGTTTCAGGAGCAGTCGGATCGGAAGGCTTAAAAAAGACCCGCCAGAGTGATTCACCGCCAATGAAAGCCAGATTGGGGATCATCGTAACAGAGGACCATAACGAACTTCCGATGTTCGAAACGGTTCCTGTAAATGCACTCCAAAAACCAGTGGCATCACGCGGGTTATTATAGGAAAGTGAAAACTCGCTGAATAATTCGTTGTCCTTCACGGAAGTGCTTTCCGCACCCCCAAGCCTGAACCATCGAAATTTTCTTAGGGAAGAAACAATTTTCGTTTTCTGATTCATCTCTGAGTCGGTTTCAATCCATCTGTGTTCAAGCGTCAATTCCGATTTAGGATATGGCCAGGTGTCAGTTATAATATTGTTGTGCTGAGGTTGGTAATCTTGTGGTACAAACCTCCAGGGAAAACGGCAATATGGGCCAGCCGGAAGAAATTTTTGGGTGTGCACTGTCCCGCGAGCGTATTCATCACCTGTTTTCACCCATTCAGACATATCGGACCAAGGAATATTCAGTCGGGGAAGGATTCCTTTTTTATAGGTATTGTATTTGAAAACCTGCTTTTCGCCTTCGGTCATGTCTTTAAGATCGTTTTTATGGTTGTCTTCGTTGTTCCACCAACTGACATCTATCAACCCCCAAAAAGCTCTGGGGCCATAAGGAAGATAGGATGAACCTGCATAGGTGTCTGAATATTGATAAGCCAGGTTCATCGGCCCCGGTTTCCCGTCAGTGCTATTCACCAGATATGCACCCTGATAGTTTCCCTGGATGTCTGCGGGAGTATCCAGGTCAGGGTTTTCAAGTTTAATAACTGCGGGGCCATGAATATAAACCCTGGACTGAAATGGCTGATTCCATAAGACTAATCTTCCGTTGCCAAGGGATAAATCATTTTTCACTTCATCAGTGGTTTTTGTTGGATTATTCGGGTCAACCTGAACACCCATCATACTGAAAAGGGTATAATTTCTGGCGATTGGACCAATATTAACAACTTTCATGTCACGGGTTAGTTGAAACCGATATCTGTGCTTTTTTGAATTGATTTTTAAAGATACCACTACATTGAAGGTAATACTCAGATAGTAATCCCGTGACATCCTGTTGTCAAAAGGATCTGTTCTATCCTTGGGTTTATAAATACATTGATCTATGCTTTTTCCAAAATTGAAATGATCAATTGGTCGACAGTCGGTAAGATATGGCTGGACGGTTTCAATTTCAAAACCAGCCCGGGTCATGTATCCCAGAAGAACTCTAGTCTGTCTTACGTCGTCTTTGTAGTCAGGAAGAATATCCAGTAATGTCGGGTTGAGACCTGTTTTACCTTGAGGAGGAAAATCGGAACCCTGGCATTGCTTCAAAAGTGGACCTTTTTTTGCTCCGGCCAATTCTTTTTTCAGCATCTGAAAAGCCTCATCAGAGGCAGCTTCGGCAAGTTGCTGTGCCATCGTGGTGTAGCAGGAAATTGCAGCCTGAGAATATTCTGCAGAGCTGCTTTGCATTAGGAACATTCCCATAAATGCAAACATTCCAAGGATTAAAACCGCGACAATATAAGCAAATCCGCCGCGTTCCATTTAAATCCTCCCTTTTGCCGGAACTGGTACCCAGCTTCTTTTAGTCTAACACAGCTACCTTTCTTCGTCAAACCAAAAGGTTCTTTTCCAGCATTTTCCGGCTTGTACACCATCGTCTTTCTGCAAATTCTTCACTTCTTTCGGATTTTTTTCGACAGCAAATTCGCTGAAATAATTTTTTAACAAAAGCCAGAGGAGAAAATTTTAGTGGGAAAGGAAAAAGTTTACGGCTACTTCTCAAAAATCTCTGTTTTAAACAGGTTTTGAAGGCAATCGAATAACTACTTTCATACAGCTTCCTTTTTGCTCAATGAAATCATTTTTACAGGTCAGCGATTTGATAAAATCATAACTGTGCACAACCCAAATGAAAAAAGGAAAATTGGTAAATGAAAAAAAATTGAATTGAATTTAGAAAATGAAGAAATTTTCAGAAAAAACAGATTGAAGTCGTGAAGTAACTGCGGACACTCGTAAGATTTATTGAAATTTAATTATGGTAACACCGGTTTAAAACTGACCCTTCTATCCCGTGAAAATTGATCCACTCTTTTGGCCTGGGGCAACCTTAGTCTTACCTCTTCAATCCAAGCTTTTCCTTTAGCTGCTGCTTTTGCTTTTGGTGGGTCAGCTTTTTTCCTGAAGTGGGTCAGAAAATGACCGGAGTTACCAATTTAATTTCAAAGTGTTCAAATTCAGATAGCCTGATGCGTATTTGAATTGATCAGAAATTCAGAGTTTCCAACCGGAAATCCATCAGGCACTTTTCAAGGAAAAAAAGTGTTTGTTTGTGCTGAAAATCCTTCAAATTTGTGCCAAATGAGCTCCTTATAAATCAGAAAGTCGGAAATTAAAAAAGAAAAGCAGATTAGAAGAAAGCTAACGAAGGAATTAGCGGCCAAAGCGGTCGTAAGAAGGCCCCACAGTCCTATCACACTGGCTGTTATGTGCTTTTTTCATCTACTTCACAAAGTGAAATAATCAAATTTTTCATTGACCTGTTGATTTCAAAATGACTTTCCAGAAATTTTAAAATCGCTTTTGCAGACTCATAGGATTTGCTGTAACCTTGCATAAAATCAGGTAAAGATTTGCTCATTGTTTTATGTCTTATTTCAAATCGTCTATCATTGGAAAAGCTGTCTCTATGTTTGTTGTCTCCAACTTCAATGAATTCAACTAACTCCAATAGCTTATTAATTGCATGGTACTGAATCATTCTGGATCCTGCTAATTTCTCTCCTCTTTTATACCTACAGAGTCCAACGTAAATATTTGTAAGAACCTCGCCAATTAACCATTCTTTTGATGATTTCTGATCTATATTACCCTTTCTAGGCTTACAGATACTTTCATCAAATCCATCATCTTTCCAAATTATTCTTCCTTCTGAAAATGGAATATTCAAGAGCTCATCCACTTCAAATATCGCGAATTCGCAAAATACAGCATCATCAAATAGAATCTTAAACCCATCAACAGTGTTTTTATAGGAAAACATTATTGGCTTCACAGAATTTAGCCAATCAAGATCTTTCAAAAAGTGATTTTTCTCATTTTGCTTAGTGATCACAAAAAAATCAAGATCCGAATATTCATCAAGCCTTTCAACCTCTTTTCCAATGGAACCCAATGCTAATAATGCCAATGCTTTATTGGATTTCCGTAGAGCCTCTCCAATTTCGTAAATCCTATTTTTCAGTAATTCCACTTTTTTCACTTTCGAATGTACCTCTTCATAACCAGAATTCTAAGCAAATTTCATGGAGAAAGCAATGCCCCATTTTGGAGGAAGAAACGAATTTTGAGCAACCCGAGAGGTGAAATTAAAGTACGATGCTGGCAAGCGCAAAACTTGACCAAATATCACAAAACCTTCTTCGGAAACAAGCACTTTGGCCCCATTAAACATTCCTGTTATACCAATTCTTATTAATCCGTAGGTATGCTTTAATCCTCCAAAAAAGATTTTCCATAACATCATTGGAAAGCGTTGAACGTTTTTCTGAATATTCAATTTTTTTCGAATAAGGTTGCTTCATCGCCTTTGGCTCTCAACGCTGTCGGAAAATTTCTTCAGCAGCCGAGAAGATTGAAACCCACGAACTAATTATGAATGGTATTAGATACTCTATTTTCAAACTCGTTTTGTAATATAATTTGCGTCCCAAGGAGTCTTGAAACACAATATGAAAATGATGACTTAGGATCCTTTTCAGTAATTTTAGTTTTGCCAGCAACGGAAAATCTCTTTGATTCTTTTTTGAAAGCTACTGGCACATATCATGATATGTCCGTTTCACAATTTCAAGCATAAATCCCTGGATCCTTTTCGCATAAGGAGGCTGTTGAAAAATCATTTTTTTTTGATATGCAAGTACTATTGGTACCCTGGCAAAACATTTTTTTACTTTCAGTCTGATACTTTGGGAAAATATTCTTGAGGCCGAAAGTAATGATCAATGCAGTAAAATGGCAAATCGCAAAATTCCTCTTAAAATTTTGATTATCGGATATTTTGCTGATTTTCAATTTTTCTAAGAAAATTTCTTAAATCGGACAAGTATTCTTTTTCCTGTTCAATGTGATGCATGTGCGAAGCGGCTTTATAGACTTTGAACTCTGAACCGGGTGTGTTTTCCTGGTAGAAAGCAACAGTTTTTGGAGTTGCTTCGTCGAACTCCCCACAAGTGTAGAAAACTGGGAGCTTAAGTTTTTTTAAAGACTCGACACGTTCGTAATCTTTCAATGTTCCTGAACAATCGAATTCGCTAGGTCCACACATGTACTCGTACACTTGATGGCCCATTTTTGCAAAAGTATTGTTTACACACTCAGGCCATTTAGCCATTCGACAAATGTGCAATTTATAGTATTCATTCATTGCATTTTGATATCCAGTAGATGAAAAATCTTTGGCCGCTTCTTTTTCGAAAATTACCTTTTTAATATTTTCAGGAAGTTCGTTTAGATAAGCTCTCTGGTCAGAAACCCATTTTTTCACACTCAAACAGGGACCAGAAAAAATCAAGCTCATAATTCCTGTGGGATTTTTGGTCAGTATGTAGTCAGTGGCTAACATAGAACCCCAGGACTGTCCGAGAATGTGAACTTTCTTTAAACCCAGTTCTTTTCGAACAATTTCTAATTCCTCAACAAATCTGGAAATTGTCCAAAGGGATTGATCGGTAGGTTTATCGGAATTTCCCGAACCAAGTTGATCGTAAAAAATTACCGGTCGTTCATCGGCAATTTCTGCCAGAGGTAAAAGGTAATCGTGAGTTGCACCGGGTCCTCCATGAAGACAAAGCAATGGGATTCCTTTTTTTTCGACGCCAAAAATCTTGTACCATATCTTTCCGCCCGGAACTTGTACAAAACCGGATTTTTCACTTGAATTTGTAGAAAGGGTATCGGCAAATACTGATATAGTACAAAAGTTACAAAATAAAACAATAATCCAAAAGGTTAAAAAGCCTTTCATCTTTCCTCCAAAAATTAACGGGATCAAGTCGAATTTCTACATGAAAAAATTGCTTATGTCAAATTCACAGCAATCATTTTTCTTACTTTAAGATGACGCAGCAACCAAAAACATCTATTGCTGGAAAAACAAAATCGTAAACTTGGAGAGACTTGCAAAATTAGTATTTATGTGAGATTTCTTCGCTTCGCTCACAACACTGTGCCCCGAATGGGGTATGACGGAAAGTGGGTTCGAAACCGAAGTTCCGGACGCAAAATCTATTGAAATCCTGATCTGTAAACGAATTTAAGGCATTTTTCAGACGGTTTTTACTGGACAGTAGGAAAACCCTTGAAACCATCTTCAAATGCTATTTTCAGGCGTCAAATTTACATGGACAGAAAAAGCTGGCAAAAAAGGCTTCTTTTTGGCTTCAGGTCATAACAAGAGGGCTTTTTCACTCGGGAACTTCGGTCTAAAGATAGGGCTGCATTCAAAAAGAAGAATCCTGCGCCAGGCGTTCTACATATGGGTTAAGTATTTTATATGGGAAGGACCTTAACAACGGGCTCAGACTTCGTATTCGACCATGTTTTCCGTGTTTTTCCCACCATGTTTTACCTTCTTTAAGCGTTTTAACGAATTGAATATCAACTCCGAGGTAAGCAGCCCAGTCAAACCATTTAGCCGAAACATCTACATAGCCATCGTTGTAAGCAGCCCATGGTATACCATAAACCTGGGAAATTATCGCCCCATGCAGACTTCCACTCAGCACAAAGCTTGCGCCTGTTATTATTTGCAGCGCGTTCCATAAAATGTAGGTTGAAATGCCATAAGAAATACGCTGCCAGATAATGCACCTGCTTGAAGAGTCGGGCACACATACGTGTATATTCATTCCACCCGGCACTTCGATGCGTTTTTCTCTGAGTTGCTTTTTCCTTATTAGAGGTAGCATGTTCAATTTCGAATCTCAAATGTGGATTCTTTGTTGAAATTTTGTTGAGTTTTGACAATTTGTGTTAACACCGATTAAAAACTGACCTATTTTTCCGATTTTTTCTGACCCACTTTGAAATTGCATGTTTTCTGATCTTTTGAGGAAATTTCCGGTTTTACCTTTCTATATATTTATTTTTTCATGTGCATTTTTCCGGACATTTCGCTTGGTCTCCATAAAATATTCCCCCAATTGGAATTAAAAAGATGTTATTACTGAAAATTATGGGTAAGAATAGATAGTATCAAAACAGTGTTTGACCTATATTTGCCATAATGGTATAATCCAAAATGGATTCGAATTACAAAAGGAGTTAATATGGCAACCATTACCCTGAAAAATGTTCCCAGAAAAATCCATTTAAATATTAAAAAGCGAGCAGAAAAAAACCATAGAAGTATAAACGGTGAAATAATTTCTTGTCTCGAAAGGATCTTAGGGTTGTGCGAAGAGGAGGCAGATTCAATTCTGACAAAAGCGGAAATAGCACAGAAAGGCCTTAAATTTGTGGTCACCCAAAAAGAGGTACAAGAAGCCAAAATTGAGGGACGAAAATGATCGTTGTTGATACCAACATTATTGCCCATACCTGGCTTCCAAGCGAAATTAAAGAAAAAATACAAACATTAATTCGCATTGACCATGATTGGATTGCTCCCATTTTGTGGAGATCAGAATTCAGAAGCGTTCTTTCAAAATATATCCGAAAAGGGCTTTTATCTGAGATCAAAGCCAATGAACTTGCCGAGTTGGCTGAAGAGCAAATGACGAATCGCGAATATAATGTTCCCACTAAAGAGATTATCTCAATAATAAAAAACTCAAAACTGTCCGCATATGACTCTGAATTTGTCGCCCTTTCCAAAATTAGAAAGATTAAAATGGTCACTCTTGATAAAGAGATTTCAAAAGAATTTCCTCTAATTGTTTTTACTCTTGAGGATTTCATTAAAAATAATTAAGAAGCGCTTTCTTGCAATACAGTCAACGGATTGAATGAAACGCTCACCCAGCATTGAACAATTTGACAAAAAGAACCACCACACATCATCGAAGATCCGTCCCACAAGTCCGTTGCAGCACTCTGTTATACATTTTCTTTTTTTAATTTTTTCTTTTTTTTGATTTATGGGCCATTCCCATGTATTCATCACCTTGCCTTAACTCTTCAAGCATCTGAGACAAACGTTTCATTTTCGTCTTTTCGAGTTTTGCTCTTATAATCCAACCAATATAATCATTCTGCTGGTAGGGGGGCCGGGCGTGAAAATCTTCCAAAAGGTTTTCATTTTTTAGGGCTACCAAAACAAATTCTGGGATTTCGTGAATCGGCCTTTTAAGGGTTGAAAATTTATTTAAGGTCATAATTCATTTCTCCTCTGGAACAACCGCAATGGCATCAATCTCCATCAGAAAGTCTGAATTGGCGAGTCCAGCCACAAAATTCATTGTAATTAATGGCGGATTCAATAATCTACCCAACACTTTTTGGAAAACTTCAAATCCGGGTTGAGGGGAATGTCCCTGAACAACAAAAATATTCCACTTAATTACGTGTTCAAAATTGGCTCCTCCAGCTTCAAGAGCAATTTGAAGATTCTTTAATATTTGCTCGGCTTGCCCTTTAAGATCTCCTTTTGCAATAATATTTCCGGAGGAATCAACAGAATTTTGCCCGCCGATGTAAATTGTTTTTGTTGGCCCGGAAATTACCGCAACTTGGGAAAACGCTCTATTCTTTAATAATTTTTCTGGATTCAAAAATTGAACTTGACCAATTTTCATCGATTAACCTCAAATTAAAATTAATAAAAAAGGCTTGGAATGCCTCTTTTTAATGTATAACACATGGCTTCAGCGGGTCGTCGAGCCTTTTATAACGAGGGAACCGGGGCCGATTTGGGAACGGTTTTTGCGATTTTTTGCAAAAAGCGCACCCGCCCCCCCCGGCGATCCGCTGGAAGCCTCGGTTCGATGTGCTTTTAATGCCTCTAATGATTTTCATTTCTTGTTCACAAGCATCTTTTCACCACACTTTATTGCCGAGAACAAGTTTTTATAAACACCGAAAGCGATCGCTTTTTCTTATCGCGTGAGCGATAGCTTTAAGATTATGGGTTTAGAAAGGCATATTCATCAAGTAGCCTTCGAATCATTTTTTGATATTGGGTATTGTATTTTTTTGCTCTCTTCTTGAAAAATTCAACACTTGCTTTGCTGAGAGAAATAGTAATCTTTACAGTCTCTTCTTTTAAAGCCAATTCTTCAGGGGACGGTAGAAAATCCTGAATAACTTTTACCTCGCCCATTGGCTCATCTGTGTATGCAATTTTTTTCTTCATAAATTTTCTTTCCTTTCCTCCAATATCCGGCACCAATAATTCTGATTTTGCTACTTCGCCAGGTAAATCTTACGGTCATGACACCGCAGGCGACCATCTCAAGGCAATAGTATCTTTTCTCATCATCACTATGCTCGAAATCCTCCAAAATCACACGGTTTTTATCAAGGAAAGCGAATTGAGCCAACGAAAAGGCAACACCATGCTTGTCTTGATTCAGCTGATCTTTTTCGGAATCCCATTCAAAATCAGATCGTTTATCCATGAATTAAAAATACCCTGAATCAAAATAGTTGTCAATATTTATATATGGGCTTTTATATGGGGGTTTGTATTGTTTCTAAGGATTTCGGTTTCCCCACGTGAGTGGATAAGCTTTTATGATATCGAACGCCGAGCTGTGCAGAATGGGGCGTTCACGGCTGGTGTCGACGTATGTCGATACCAGTAACGGCCCATTACTGCTCGAGCAACTGTTCGGGTGAGCGGTGGCGATTAGCCATCGCGAGGACGAACGTCTTTTGTCGCCGAGCCTGCACAGCTCGGCGTTCGGCTGTATTTAATCATTTTTTTTTGCTCTCCAAAGGGCGAAATTTTTCTCTCCTGGACCAAAAATTATTTCTCTTTGAGAATTAAAGGAAATTTTCCAGGAAACAACCTCAGGGCAGATCGGCCAAACCTGAAGTATCTTAAATGGCGTAAAGGTAATACAAAAATCACCTATTCTCTCATGAAAATAAGCATCAAGAATCTCTGAGTTGCTTAATTCAGCGGAAAAAAGGTCAATTAGCGGTCTGGAATTTTCATAATGGAAATCGTTTGAACTCAAAATTAAGTGGTCACCGCGAAAAAAACGAAATGGGCTTGAAAACTGAACTTTGGAATTGGACAAATTTAGAACCCAAAATTTTTCAGCTTCGGAATAGGCAATAGATTTAAATTTAGCCCCACTTAATTCGTGAATATCATATTGGTCAATAAAATTTCGGCCACTTAATTTTTCATTAAATAATTTTTGGGATAATTCCCAATCACTCTCTAAATTTGTCTCCATCGCTTTTTTTAACAAAATAATTGTTGCTCGTTTCCAAGGCAGGTTCATTCGAGTCTGATTAAACATTCGAAGGTCCGTTAAAGCATACATTGTTTGGTTTGCATAAAAGTTGTAGCGGGCCTCTCGAAGAGAATAACGTCCATTAGGACCTCCCCAGACTTCTTCTTCGTTTTCATCGTCCTGTCCGTCATCCTCCCAATTGCAAATTCTGCAAATCTCGTAACTCTCCAGCTCCGAAAGGGTAGGTAAATGACAACACGGGCAGAGAAACTTATTATGAAATTTATTTGAAACAGGCTTCATTACTATATTCCTTGCCGTTAAGGTAGAACCGCCGGTTGCCCGAGTGGCCCCCTCACAGATCCCGGCGTGCAGTTTTCCCGCACCGGCCTCTTCAATACAACTCGCATCCGCGCCAAGGGCGAAATCGCGTTTTCAGAACTATGTGGCCATTTTCTCATGCGAAGTACCCCCTACTTTGAACTGTCGAAGATCATGAAAAGGCACGTCAAGATTGGATCGAGATTCCAGTCCCTCCATTGATAAGAGAAGAAATTTTTGCGTTGGCGCAAGAACAATTGGAGAAAAACAAAAAATTTTCTCCTCGACGGACAATAGAACCGACTTTACTTCAGGGAATGATAGTTTGTGAACGTTGTGGCTATGCCTTTTACCGAACATCAACGAGAACATCGAAGAGGAAAATCTACTATTATCGGTGTTTGGGTTCGGATGCTTACCGCCATCTCAAAGGGGCCCTATGCTCCTGTCGGCCAATTCGACAGGACTATTTAGATTCTGTTGTCTGGATGGAAGTTTTACGATTATTGGAAGATCCCAATTTGATACAAGGGGAATTGAATCGTAGATTGGAAGCCGCCAAAAGCACCGATCCTCTTCGTCATCATTTTGAAAATTTATAGCCTGAGAAACGCAGACTGGAGAATAAAGTGGAACGTTTAATTACGGCTTATCAGGACGAATTGATCAGTCTAGAGCTATGGCGCTCTGATAAATTGATACAAATCTGCTTAGATAGACTGTCACGTACATCCACAGAAGCAAATAGAAAATTTGGATCTTTTTCCAACCTCGATAGAATCTTTTGAGAAGGAAGGGGTTCGGATAGGGGTGTGGGGGAAGGTGGGGAAAACAAGAGGTGGTTTCCCACAAGGCCTTCCCTCACGCTTTTTTGTGAAAACCTTAAAGGGTTGGAAAAGGCTTTCTAGTAAGAATTCCTAGAAAAAAATGTTGAACAAAATAAGGAATCTAGTGCCACTAAATTTTTTAAAAATCCGTTTATGCGTATAAACAAATTTTAATTTGGCACAGACCCCAAAAAATCTACTTGTACTTTATCAAAAATGTTTTTAATGTCAAAAGAAATCTTTTGTTTATTTGCTGTAACAGTTTATTTGAGCAAACTGTAAATTTCCGCACCTAAATCTCATTTTTTGAGCCTAAATTCTCACGATCTTTTACCTGTCATATAAAGTGGTAGGTATTACAACGCGAGAATATTCCTCACAACCGGAACCGCCAATGCCTTTATCTGCCTCCCCCCCAATTTTTTTTTGGGGGGGATGAGAGGGGGGGCTTTTTCTTCCGATATTAGTTTTGCCCAAAAATATCCTGGAAGGAGCCCGGCAAATGACTATCATCCCCGAGAAAAGCCTACCATTTTATTCTTCTTTGTGCAATACTAAAAGTCTCATTATTTGTCCAAAATGTTTGCAGTCTCACTGCCTTATTAAAAACGGAACCTATCAGCGTTATCACCCACAGGAAGAAGGAAAAATTACCGTCCAGAAACGCTTATGCAAGCCATGCAAATTTTCGTTTTCAACCCCGCCGTTTTCCTTGTTACGTATTTTTCAGCTTTGTATTGAGGGTTTGTTTTTTATTCTTCTTTTGAATGGAATTCTTCCTGTTGCTCTCTTAGCCAAGTATTTGGGATGTTCACGCTCAACAATTCGAAGACGCTTCAATAGATTGGCGCCAATAATCCACAGTTCTCTTGGCGTAGATGGCATCTCATGGCCTTCGTTTATTTATTCTTTTTCTCGAACTCTTTTCCCTCGATTTTACCCAACATAAACCACCAACGAAGACGGCCAGCGACAAATACGAAGCTTTCAAATAAATTATTAAAAGAAAGGAGGTATTATGGAAAATCAAAAAAGTTACAAATTCTCGGAATCGGACATTGCCCTTTGGCGATTTGGAATCATTGGTTCATTGATCCATGGAAACCTGGCCGGTACAACTCTCCAGGAAAAATTTGAAGAAATTGCAAAAGCTGAGTACATTGATCCCAAAAATCGCGTGGTAAGGATCTGTCCGGAAACCATCAGGAAATGGTTATACCGTTATAACACCAGTGGCTTAGTTGGGCTCGAAGACAAGGAAAGATCTGATAAAGGTCGCACGCTTGTACCAGACAAAATCGCTGATAGAATCAGAGAATTGAGACAACAACACCTTCGCTGGACACTTGCTGTAATTTTCAAGGAACTCAAAAAAGAAAAAGTCTGGGCAACAAGAAAAGAAACGGTGGATAGGGGCTTACAAATAGTTTTCCACTGTAAAAGTAAAGACAGAAACCTGTATAAGAATTTTTTTTTAGGACTAGACGCTTTGGAAAGAATTTTGGAAAG
>JADFXM010000039.1 GCA_015233565.1 Candidatus Rifleibacteriota bacterium | reverse complement strand
GAAAGATTTTTATACTATTTTTCTGATAATAGAGCCCGGAATTTTTAAAAAAGAACCAGAAAAAAGAAAAATATAATTTAAACCTCTTTTCGGAAGAGCTTTAAACACTAAATGGATAATTCCTGTGAAAATGGTTACTCTCAATCGTTCCATATGATACTCATATCACTGGTCGGAAGCATAGTCAACTGAAAAAGTGAACCACCTCAATAATAGTAGGAAAGCTGGTTTTCGACCTGCCATATGGAGTCTGAATCGATCGGATGGCATCTCATTGAATACCCGCAATGGATTGTCGCAGCGCTCGGGCATATTCAGCAGCTAGCCGTAACAGACAATTTGACGTTAAGTGGGGGTGTTTTTTGTGTCATAGATCTTTGTGTTTGGAGGCTGATTTATGGAACGTCTAATTACGCTTGGTCTGTGGCCGACACGGTTCTTTGAAAAGTTGGGCTTCAATTCCGCTGATATAATCTTGATGAACTGGAAGCCAAGCCTTCATCAGTTCTAAATGAGAAGACGCGCTGGAATAATCTTTTAATTGGACGTAAGTGCGGGCAAAATTGTTATGGGTATAAAAACTCTCTTCATATTCACCGACCTTCCTATAATACTCCAATGCCTTACTTGGTTGGTGAGGTTCTGGAATTTGCTTACCCGGCTCAAGAATACTACACAACATCTTTCGAGTCAATGGATGTTTCGGGCCAAATTTTGAGGAGTATTGTTTAGTCTCTATCGGTTTTTTTTCGAGCTGACCATCTGACAAAAAATTTGCGATTTTTCAGGAAATTAGAAGGAGGCTAGAAAATTTGATCCTTATTAGGATTAGGATGGTTGCACTTCTTTCTGGATGGGCATTTTATTATTGGAGTTGCAGCGAAAAATGAAAACCAGTTCGACTATATTGGATATTTTCTGTAACTTCTCCATAAGTCCGAGATAAAAATCAATTCATCTCAAAACAACGATTTTCTGAGTCTTTTTAACTTGATTGCCAGTATTGTCGGGGTCAGAAATTTTGATTTTGGCTATGTAAATTCCATTAGCCACCTTCTTCCCATCCTCGTTTCTCAAATCCCATGGGATTTCATAGATAAATCTTGCTGATAACCCAAAGTTCTCTCTGACAGGAGAAATCAGGTCAAGCGTTCTAACAACATGCCCAGCTACATCATAAATGCGGATCTCATTGTCCAGATTGGACAGATCACTCCGATTTCCACAGATTCGCATAATTGACTTCTCTTTAGCAGGATTTGGGAATGCCGAAACTTCCGAAATCCTTAAAGCTGTCTTAATTTCAAATCTTAATGCAGGGCTGACAGTTGTGTTTCCAGTATTATCTGATACTTTAAAGGCAAGTTCATGCTTCCCACCCAGTAATGGGCTTTGTGGAATAAACGTGAAGGACCCGTTTCCCGAATAATCTGTAATTGGATTCTCAACACCATCTATAACCGCTTTTAGTGTTTCCGGAGCAATTCCTGAACCTGAATCGCTGACAACTCCAGAAAATTTAGGTCGATCTGTGGAGATAGTCTCGAAATCAGGAATTTTGGTTGTAACGACTATCGAAGGAGCCACGAAATCCTTCATTATCGAATAAACTCCGGCAGTAATAGCTCTGAAAGTCAGTTTGTGCCCTGAAGTGCTCGAATTGATCCATTGCCAATTCGAAGAAGTATCGAGTGCAAATATTCCCAGTCCCTTCAAGGATTTTGCTTCCGAAATCGAAATAGATACAGTAAAAGGTTTAAGATTGACTGTCTTACCGAAACTGATCTCGTAAGCAGAGCTCTGAATCTCGAGTTCCGAATTATTTGAAGGAGTATTGGAAACGATAGTATTCGAAGCAATCAAAGTAATCGAAGCGGTTGAATTGTTCACCACATTAAATTTTGTCCCAAGAATTCTGTTGATTGGAAGTGGCACAATCAATGAACCATTTATTTGAGGGTTTTTGTATAAAGGTTGTTCTATCAAGGTTACCATTGTTTTTTCTTTGAAAGTTTCCTGATCAAAAGTGGAAGAACATTTTCCGTCAGAAGAGATCAATGAAGCTCTGAGATTGGCGCTCACTATGGCTGCACTGAAACTAAAGGTGGCTTTTCCGGTATTTCCCGACAAATCATTTGCCGAAGCTTGAATTTCTGCACTCCCCGAAAAATTGGGGTCCAAACGGGCGCCACCCATGTAATATCTTGGACGTGTTCCAGGATTCATCGTAATACTAATCGGTGACCCTCCACTTTGTGTGAGCGTGACAACCGGCGTTCCACTCAAGTCTTCATTGCTGGATAGTACTATCATTAGGTCCTGTTCATTTGCAGGATTTGAAAATGCATAAAGCAACAACTGCGGTGGAGTGAGATCAATTCCATTGAATGTTTTTTCAACAGTTGATCCCTGGCTGAGGTTTCCGAATTTATCGGCTATCCCATACGCTCCAATCTTGTAAGAGTTGCTGTTAGAAAGATCTTCAGCTGCAGATAAAAGAACTGAAGCATTATCTGATCTCACCGAAGCCCGGGTGATGGAAATCTTTTTTGTTCCCAGTGTTAACACATAAGTAGTAACATCTTCAGCACTTGTTTTGTCCACAACTTCACTGAAGTATAAAATGAAGTCGCGATTATTACTTATTCCCTCAAAACCTACTTTTGAAAGCACCGGTCCTTGACTGTCAGCTGTAAATTTCCCAGAATTTTTTCCATCGGTAATCGGTATTCCATCAATGGAAGAAATGGATCCTGAATTCAGGGTAACCTTGTAAGACACACCATTGGAGAAAGTGTCGGCCATATCAGCCTCAATGTTTCTATTGTCAATCAGCGATACAGAATTAACGATAGGCCCCTGAGGATCGAAAGAAAACGCACTGCCAGTTACTGAATTTGGGTCAACATCCTGATTGAATGTTACTTTCAATGATTTACTTGTCAGTTGATTAACAGACGTAACCTTGAAGTCATTCTTCACAACTGTTACTAAAGCGGAGTCTGTAGTACTATTTCCGGCAAAATCTGTAATATAAATCCGGTAGCTACCATCGCCAATGATTTTTCCGTCCAGACCGGTTCCATCCCAAATTACGCCGATTCCACCGGAATCCAATAGACCAATCGTTAACCTCTTGACTGTTATTCCACTGCTCGACTTAACTATTACATTCCACACACCAGTTGGAGAGATTGATTCACTGGTGGTGAGGGAAATTTCCAACCCGGAAACAGTTGGTGAAAATCTGTCTTTCAATGTACCATTAACTTTGGTTGTAATAGTTGAAACTGACGGAGCCTGAGTATCTATTATTACCGAAATACTTGATGGCGCCGGAGAAGCACTGTTTCCAACGTTTCCTGCTACATCCACGATGTCAAGATAATATTCCCCATCGGGAAGGTTAGTACCATCAGGTTTTTTACCTGTGAACGTGCTGTTCCAACTGGTACCCGACCCCGCCAAAGCGAGAGTTTGCGTTGCTCCATTACCGGTAATACGTAATAAAGGTGGATTTGATTCACCTGAAATCAGCCAGTTGGTCCCAATGCTACCGTGAATTTGAGGGTTGAAATATCTTTCCCCGGTATTCGTGAAAAAACTTCCTCCGGAAATTGAGACCGAATTAATGGAAGGTGGAAGCGAATCAACAGTCCAATTCGGAATTTCAGTTGATTCATTTCCCAGCGAATCCACTAATTTTATTTGATACGAAGTTGGAACTGTAGGAACCGGGCCTCTTGTCGAACTCCAAACAAACTGTGTTTTTCCATTGGCAAAAGACACCGGATATGAAGCAACAGAAAAACCATTCGACATGAAGTGCAAATAAACTGGCTCACTGGGTTTTCCGCTTACCGAAATCTTCAAGGTCGAATAATATGGCCAGACTCCCATACTGAACGGGGTATTATTCAAAGTCCCCTGAGGGAACGGAAGCGTGGCAGTTGTTTGCTGATACGATTCAATGGAATAATCAGATATAGCCGGGCCTTGGGAGTTAATCGAAATTAAACCGGGAAGTTGTGTCTGAAGAACGTTTTCTGCGGGGTCCCAAGCTTTTATTACGACATCCCACTTTCCTTGAGGAATGGATCCAGTAATTGGATCGTCATTAACGAAAACCGCTTCCTTTTCATTGTTCCAATTCGCCAGCCTTGCTTTGATTACATATGATCCCGAAGCAAGAGAAAGCTGAGGGGTAGTGGAAGCGGACTGATTGATCTTTTCGTTGAACGTAACTGTGAATGAGGCCAAACCAACCCCTAGTGCTTTTAAAGGAGTCGCAGGAAAGCTCTTGAAATTTGTAACTCCGGGAGCCACACGATCTACATATATTCGTGAATAATTTGCCGGCCCGGTGGCAAGATTACCGGCATCATCAGCAAAGTAGATTGAATATTGACCGTCTGCAAGGGAAGAAAAATCCTTGGCCGGTATTCTTCCGGAATAATAATAAGACGGTTTTGTCATGGGATAGCTTTGAGTACCGGTTGGCGTAACCAAAAGGGCGTTAAGTGGATCTCCGGAACCAGCTTGTACTGAAAAGGAGAGATCACCTTTAATCGTTGGGCTATACCAAACAGTGCTTCCCAGAGCCGTAGCATTATTGAAAGTTACTGAGTTAACTGTGGGTTCAAGACCGTCGTAGGTAACAGCTTTAGAGAAATTGCTAACTCCACCAAGGTTGTCGGCTATTTTGATGTTAAAGTAAATGGGTCCTGCTTTTCCTGGGTTATTGAAGAATTGTGCGTTTACGGTTGCAGTTCCAACATTTGCACTCATCAGAAGAGGAGTTGTTGCAATAAGATTATTGGATGAATCGAATACCCTGATTTCACTTGGAATGCCTGGAGCTGAATTCTGCTTGGTAACTGAAAGCGTTCCGTAAAATGGCGAGACAACCGGGCTGAAAGGTTTATCTACCAAGAGAGTGTTACTAATGGTTTGTTGCCTGGTTGAAAATGTCACTACGTAAGCAGCTTCAACCGGATTGAGGGTTAAAGTGAAATCTCCGGCATTGGTATTCACCGATGAATTACCGGCCAAATCCGCTGCTCCACTAATAATATAAGAATATTTTCCTTGAGGGAAATCAGTTAATGAATATTGATTGGTCAATCTCACCGTTTGGGAACCAATCCAACATCCTGGTGCCGGTATAGCCTGAACCAGCGGAATCGAGATGTTACCATTCTGAAGAGTAACGGTTGGCACAACGTTTGGATTCATCGCTTCACTGAACTTTATGTCAAACTGTCCGGAAAGAGCCGGATAAGGGCCAATTTCAGTTGCCGGAATCACGCTGACGACCTTCGGTTGCGTAGAATCAAACACTACCGATAAGCTGGCTCCCAAACCTGGGTTCCCGGCAAGATCAGCAAGAGTCATAGTTGCAATTCCATCAGGAATGGAAGAATTGAATGCAAACGAGTGAGTGTTACCGTTTGGTGTCATTACGAATGATGTTGGAAATCCGCTTCCGTAAGAAATTATGAGCCGCTGAGAATCAGCCGAATCGGTTTGAGCAGATAAGTTGCCGGTTCCAAGTGCAGGTGAAAAATATTTTATTCCATTTTGAATTACACCCTTGTTGCCATCATCCAAAGAGAGCGAAGAAACATTCGCCGGAAGAGAATCGAATACCAGTGTTCCAATATAGTTGGAGGAAACGTTTCCGATACGATCGATCACTTTGAAACGGTAAGAAATGGGTCCCTGATTAGCTAGAGGAAACTTCCCCGAAATCCAGTTAGAACTGTAAGACGGAAACACCGATGTTGCCGGCATTCCCCACGAAATTGGAAGAGTGGCAACCTGGCTATTAGTGTCATCGAAAACCTGGAGGTTCAGTGGAGAAACATTTTGAGCATCTGCAGTGAATAAAAGCGAAATAGTTGCTGAGCCATCACCAACTAAAGTACTGAACGGCTGATTCGTCAATATATCCTTGAAGAGATTTGGTTGCTTGGTTAATACGGTAAAGCTGGGAACCAGGCCCGTAGAGTTAATGTAAATCTGGTTTTGCGATGGGCTGTTCTCCTGTCCGGAAAGGTCTTTAGCACCGGAGACAGCAAAAGTATAGGTTCCTACCGGGACATCTCTGATTGCATCACTATTGGTAAAGCGGCAAACAGTTCGTGAAATCCATGGTGAAGTGGAAATGGGTTTCATATTGATAACTGTTGAATCCTTCTGCAGGAAAACGGTTGGAACAGAGGAAGTTTGCATCTTTTCGGAAAACTGAATATCAAAAACGCCGTTTCCAGCATCAATACTTCCAATTGGCCCGGAAGGTATAATAGTTGTGATTTGCGGGGGAGTGCGATCGATTCTGATTGACAAGATTGAAGGAACTCCACCGCAAGAGTTCCCGGCTGGATCAACAAAGGTGACTGTTGCTACGGTTTCGGCCAGTGATCCTCCAAATGCTCCCTGAAAGGAAATTCCGTTAAATGAGGTTGGGAATAGCTCAGGAAGATAAGCGGAGGTTGAAGCCAAAACCATCCTTAACACTTCAGTTTGGTCGCTCTGAAGCTGAATTGAAGCCGAACCGAAGTTAGGAGAGTAATATCTGACTCCGTCCAGCACCTCTCCTTTACCTCCGTCATCGAATTGAAGAGCAGTTATTGTAGATGATTTGGTGTCAAAAACAAGAGTTCCGATTGGCTGTGATGAAATATTTTTCAATCCATCAATCAGGCTCAAATTATAGGAAATAGGACCAACATTTGTACCAGGAGTTTTGCCGCTGGCCCAATAAACTGAATTGGTAGAAAAAATCGCTTTTACAGGGGCGTTCAAATCTACGGGGAAAGTTGCAACATTGACTCCAATGGAATCATAGACCAAAAGACTATAAGGAGCAGTTAAATTGGTATTCGATGGAAAAGTGATCAAAACTGTGGCCGAAGATTCTCCTACAATTGAGCTGTAAGGCTGATTCTGGAAAATCTGGTTTGATACTCGCGGTTGCTTTGTCAGAATAATAACTTGTCCGGATGGAGCTGTTGAGTTAATGAAAATTTGTTGTGTACAAGGCAGATTGGCATTGCCAGCGTAATCAACAGCACCGCTGATTTGCCAGGAGTAAGTTGAAGGAGGAATATTTAAAATCGGATCAAGATTTGTCATTCGGCTGATATAGGGGCTGATCCAGCACCCCGGCGCGGTTGCCTGAAGCCTGATGGAAACGCTTCCACTGGTGATCTGACCATTGGGCGCTACTGCTGTATTCATTCTTTCGCTGAACGTGAAATCAAAAACACCGTTTCCTGCCTGAATTGCTCCTATTGGTTGAGTTGGAGAAACTGATTTCACAGTTGGCGAAGTCTGATCTATCAGAATTCCCAGGGTTGGATGAGCTCCTATCGCAGTATTTCCTGCCAGATCCGCAACTCTTAAAATTCCTTCCGTTTCAGGAAATGTTGTGGTATCAAGTTCTAGTGAGTAATTACTTGTCGAACCTCCGCCCGTCAATGCAAAAGTGGTGGTCGCGGACTTAAGCGATGGCCCAACCAACAAACGAAGACTATCGTTTGAATTTGTCCCAAGCGATATTACCGCATGTCCAAGTGCTGGAGAGTGATATCGTACGGTTCTCTGAAGATCCGGAGACAGCGTTGCAATTCCTCCTCCGTCTGAAACAGTGAAAGTGTTAATTGAAGGAGAGTTCGAATCAAAGATCAAAGTTTTTAAAGAGGTTGAAAGATTCCCGAATTTGTCTGATACTTTAAGTTGATAATTGATAGGCCCAACGTTCAATGCTGGAAATTTATTTGATGCCCAGTTCGAAAATGAACCTGGAAAAGTGCTGAATCCGGTATTTCCTGCTGAAATTGGAAGGGTTGCGACCGGAACATTATTCTGATCACAAACGATCATGTTGAATGGTGAGCCTCCCATTATATCAGGCGAAAAATCAAACTGGACAGTTGCACTTCCATCACCAACTTTTGTACTGAAAGGTTGATCCGAAAGAACATCACTGGAAATCTGCGGTTGCTTTGTGAAAATCGTAACGGTCGCAGATGCACTTGTGGAATGAATGTAAACTTGCGCCGACCCGGTTAAATTGTCTATTCCTGCCAAATCTCGCGCCCCGGAAACAAAATATGTATAGGTTCCGATGGGAAGATCTTTAATCGCATCACGATTGGTAAAACGACAGACGGTAGAGGAAATCCATGGAGTCGAGCTGATTGGTTGAAGATTGATTATGGCAAAGCTGTTCTCAAGAGTTGCAGTTGGAATAATGCCTTGTTGCATTGGTTCGCTAAAACTGATATCGAAAATTCCTTTGAGAGCTTCTCTGACCCCAATAGGCATCGAGGGAGAAGCTGTAGTAACAATTGGCGCGGTTCGATCAAACCGAACAGTCATGTTTGCAGGCGATCCGGTTGATAAATTTCCCGCCCAATCCACAACACTAAGAGTTGCAACACATTCACTTATTCCCGAACCAAAAACGACTGAATGGGTATTTCCACTTACTGTCATAGGGAATAATACAGGGAGCAATGCTGGGTTGGATGCAAATACCAACCTATGGGAGTCGGTATTGTCTCCTTGTATGGAAACAGTAGCTGAACCGTAAACAGGTGCGTAATACCTGATTCCATTTGTTGCTATTCCACGTCCCCCGTCGTTGAAGGAAAACGAGTTAATGTTTGTAGATTTGCTATCATAGACAATCGATCCGATATAACTTGTGGAAATATTTCCGAATGTGTCGAGAAGTTTGAAACGATAAGTCTGTGGGCCCGTATTTGTGCCTGGTGCAGCTCCGGAAGCCCAAAGGGAAGCATTGTTGCTGAATATGGCCGATCCGGGATTGCCTGATGAAATGGAAAACGTTGCTACATTTACATCTGAGGTATCATATACCAGCAATCGATAAGGTGGATTCACTTGGATTGCAGGCGAAAAGGAAATTACCACTGTAGCGGAGGAGGCACCCACATAAGGACTGAACGGCTGATTTGTAAATAGATCCGGAGAAATGCCGGGTTGCCGCGTTAAAACAGTCGTAATTGCAGGCGTTCCTTTTGAAAAAATATAAACCTGGAAATTTGATGGCAGAACTGCATTCCCAGCGTAATCTTTCGCGTTGGAAATTTGGTAAGTATAAGTTGAAATGGGAAGCTCGACAATTGCGTCCTGGTTGGTAAGTCGACAAGTTGTGGATGAAAGCCAGCAGGAAGGCGCTATCCCCTGTAAATGAATAATCGTGCTACCTGTTGAAAGTGTTACAGTGGGAACCACCGCTGTATTCATTTCTTCGCTAAATGTAATATCAAATGTGGTTTGCCCAGGCGAAGACGGTCCGATCGGTTGACTTGGGCTTACCGAAATAACTGTTGGTGAGGTTTTATCCACTTTAACCAGGAAAGTGGGTTTTACCCCTGTGGCGAAGTTTCCGGCTAAGTCGACCATGGTGAAAGTAGCAAGGCATTCATCCAATGACCCGCCAAAAACCGCTGAATGTGTTGTACCTGACTTGGTAAGATCATAAACCTGGGGAAGTTGAGAAGAAGTCGAGGCTATAGTCAACCGCTGACTATCCGTTGCATCACTTTGAATTGTAATGGTTGCTGAACCCAACGCAGAAGAGTAATAACGAATTCCACCGATACTTAACCCCTTGGAACCGTCATCGAAAGCAAAGGAGCTAATTTGAGCCGGTTTACTATCATGGATTATCGAACCAATGTAGAAAGAGGAAATGCTTCCAAGCGAATTGATTATTTTGAATCGGTATGTTTCAGGGCCTCGATTGCTTGAAGGAAATCTCCCTGAAACCCAGTTTGCAGATGGTCCTGGGAACCAGGCGTAAAGAGGATTAATTCCTGACGGAGTCAGTGTTGCAACCTGGACATCATTGGCATCAAATACTTGCAAATTGTGCGGGGTATAAGATGGCACATCCGGATAGGTAATTTTAATTGTGGCAGTCCCATCCCCAACCGAAAGGCTGAGCGGCTGACCAACCAGGACTTGACTGGAGAGCTGGGGTTGACGGGTTTGAACTTCGATTGTTGGCTCCGGAGAAGCCGAGCGAATTTCAAGAGTCAAGCCAGTTGGTGTACCCATCATATTTCCCGCAGGATCATACCCGCTGGCCACCTGATATGTCCAGATGCCATTTAATGTTGCTGGAGTAATAGCCTGAGCATTAGTAAATCGCGCTGTTTGACTTGAGTTGATCCATGTCTGGAAATTGAAAGTCAGAGTTTGTCCGGTTGTAGCAAGCTGAAGAAATGGAATGTTAGACGTTGTAGTATCCATCGATTCATCAAATGTTACGTCGAAAAATCGTCCATTTATCGAAGTTTGCCCAATAGGCCCGGGAGAAGGAGTGACAGAAACTACCAGCGGAGCTCTGGAGTCAATAACCAAGGCTGCTGAAGCGGTATTAAATCCTCCAACAGTCGAATCGTTGCGTGCGCTAAGGTCAAAAACAAACGACCCTATATTACTGTTTGGGTCCATCTTGTTTGAAAAAATGTCATACACTGAATCGATCTTTATTTCCGCAGGTATCCGTTCGACATTCTGCGGCAGATTCGACGTGCTCTTGAATCTGGCAATCGCTCTTGGAGCTGTTTCACCCGTTACCTGGCGAGACCCCCAACCCAGGAAAGTTCCGGTTGTCAAAACAGTACTGTTATCCTGTCGAAGAATCTGAACCGTTGGAGTGGTGGAAGCAATGGGGATCCACGAATTTCCAAGTGTTCCGGGAAATAATTCGCACTCGAAAGTCAAATCGCCGGCAGAATGATACTTTGTTGGTGATGGATCTGAAAATGCCACTGCTGCAAGAGTACAGGAAGCAGCATGCGGAGTCGGCGTTGCAAGCTGAACAAATCCCGGCTCAGATATTCCATAAGCTTGATTTGGCTGGCTCCACCAGTTAGAGAACGCTCCCGACTGCACTTGAAGTTGCCAAGATGGCGTTGCATTACTCTTGAACATCGCCAGCATGTTTTGTAAGTCAGTATCGGTAAGTTCCAAAGTGACTGTTTTACTTGAAATCTTTCCATTGCGTGTCTGACTTAGAGGTTCGAAAGTCAAATTAATACTGGTTGCCGGCGAAACCCCTGAATCAAACAGAGCAATTTTGCCATGAAACGCAGTTGTTCTTTTAATATACGTGGGAATTGGCATTCCCATTTTCGGAATGATCTGATCGATCGTTTCAAAGTCATTGGAATATAGCAACGCGTCGTCAGAAAAATTTAACTTTAGGAGACCTTTTGATCCCGAAATATCCAAAATTGGAGGACTTGTACCTGAACTCCCGCTTTCAACGTTAAAAGCGAAGGGTGGAGGGGAAACGGTATATGGGCGAGTAACGCCTGCAGAAACCGGACTTGCTGATGAAATGGCCCCCATAGGTTTTTGTAAATCGTCCTTTAAAAACACTGATGCACCAGATCTTGTTGCAAATTTAAGGGTCGTTGTGCCATTTCCAAGCTTTTTTGCAACCCATGCCGCTGAATCTGAGGCAAGGGTTATTCGAAGTTGAGTGTTATCACTTCCCGGCCATGACACTGCATCTGTGGGTTGGAAAACATAACCATTTCTATAATCCACTGTTGAAAAATCGTTTGCGGTAACAAATAATACTCCATTCGAGGCCACTAACGAACCTGGAGCAATTGATTTGCTGAAGTAAAAGTCCAGTATTACTGAAGGAGACGCTGGCCAGGTTTGAGTTACAACCAAAGAATTAATTCTTGGTGGTTCCCGCCATGCAGTTGAGGTGAGAGTTATTGGAAAACGGTCATATTGATAACACCAGTTCCCCGCAAAATCGGTAACAGCAGCTCCGGTTTTAGCTCTCAAATAAAGTGATTGAGAAGCCCAGGTGGTCATAATGGTTCTGGAAGCAATGGGAATTGGAAGGTCAACGCTGAACAATCCAAGTGGAGGAGTGTATGTGCTTAAAGCCGTAAAAGTAGATATTCCAGCGGTCGTACTCCCCCAGATTTCAAACTGGGTGGGGTCAAACGTCCATATTTCCTCATCATAAGTAAGTGTTAATATGCTTCCATTAAAGGAGGCATCAGTAAGTTGCGGGCGACGGGTGTCGATGTAAAAAGATTGTGAGGAAATGACTGAGTTCCCCCCCTGATCCTTCAAAGTAATAGAAAAAGTTGCGTGAGTCCAATTTGTGGAAGAATAGTCGCTCAGAGAAACACCTGGACTTGAACTTGCAACTTGGCCGGAATAAGCAATTGCGAACTTGGATGGCCCCCCAGGATACGCGGAAAGATTGAAGAACGCGTCCGAAATGTTTGTATCTATTGTAGCTGAAGCCCAAAGAAGGTCCAGAGTTGTTCCTGATCCAACGTTTATGACAGGCTCACCATTGAAAGTACTTGTGGCAATACTTGGATAGACTGTCCAGGTAACTCCATTGATTATTGGAGTGAGGTTGTCGATAGTGAATGCTGCTGCCCCGGAACTCGAAGTTGCCACATTTCCAACGTCATCAGTGGCGGTTAAAATAAACGAAACCGGTGATTCGTTCAAATCGCCCCAATTTACAGAACCTGATTTCGGTACAACAAAAGTTGCTTCGTGTCGATTCCTTGCTGAAACATATTTCATTGTCGCAGTTGCAACTTGTACTCCACTCGCAATAAGAGTTGCCGAACCTATAGCGTCAGCATAGTAACTCATGGAAGCATAAACAGTTAAAGTATCATTTATGTTTGCAACCAAAGAATTTGGGTTGTCTGAATTTGTCTGGGAAATGTTTATTCCGCCATTTGCAAATGCTGGCGGTAAGCAGTCGATAAAATTTACTGGATTGGAATTAACAATGACTTTGTTGCCATTGCTATCTGTGATAGTTGCCTGAAAGACATAATTTGTATATTCCACAGTTGTAAGAGCAGTTGTTGTTGAAAGAGTAAAGTTTGGGGCGGAATAGGACATTTGGGAACTTGCCAACCGTCCGATGGACACCAGATTGACCGTCGCTGTTCCAATATCTCCACTGACTGGAAGGGAAAAAGTGAGAGTATCCCCTAATTTTACTTTATCGGAAGGAGATACCGTAAAAGCCCCATTAACAATTGGAGGGTTATTATCAATTCCGACATTTGCTGTTTGCATTGAAGCAATGTTCCCAGCATCATCTTTGATCGTGACCGACCAGGAAGCCAGCTTATTATCAAAAATTGATATTCCGCTTGCTCCTCCTGTTGCTATTGCCAATGAATAATCCCACCAATGCGGGGTTGAAGATCCAGTCATGTAGGTTGTAGCTGACAGACCGAAGGCCGACAAATCAACATATGGAACACCGGTATCCTCTTCGGCGGTGTGGGCATGCAACTCAACATGCATTCCAATTGTGGCTGTGGAAACACCTTCCCTGATTCCGGTCTTTAACTCCAATAGTTTTGGGGGCCAACAGTCGACAACGTGAGGACCGTTTTGTACTAAACGATAGTTACCTGCTTTATCTGTAATAACTGCCGTAAATGAATAAGAGGTCTCCTCAAGATTGACACTGGTATTTGTAGCTGTAAAAAAGACTGAATATGAAGCATCGGAGAAAGTCATAGTAGCCGCTGATGGCCCACCTACCCTAGAAAGATCTATTGTCGCAGTTCCATGATCATCAGGAGAAGCAAGAGTCAGTGGGATTCTAAAATTTAACTGGTCCCCAATGTTTACAGCATTTGGTGAATCCACCCAGTCCTTTCCGGTCATTATCATGGATCCTGGGCTTGGTGGAGAATCGTCGTATGGCTGGATGGAAATTATTTTTACTGTTGAATTTCCACCACTATCTGAAATCGTCACTGGGAAAGTAGCACCATTGTTCAGAGAACCGGTTGCTATTTTCCAGGTATATGTGTAAGTTCCTATTCCATCATAAGTTAGCGACTGATTTGCCGAGCCATTCACACTTGAAAGATTTGAAACCACTGTTTCACCGTTGATGATCTGGGAAAGCTGCACCAATAGCGTCACACTGTCGCCAACTCGCACATAAGAATGTTGAGCGCTGTCAAGTGGTGGATTTACTGACCAGGTTGTAGCAAGAACGTCGGGAAAAACATTATATATTGGATCAATAGTGGAAACTGAGGCTGTGGCAAGATTCCCCTGGGCATCTGAAGCGATCAGTTTGATATCTGAAACACCATTCCAACCTCTTGTTACATCAGTAAAGCTTCCAACTGTGAAAATTCCTTCAAACAAAGAAGGGTCGGCCGAATTTCTTGTAAGTGGGGTACTAGAAGTGTATAAACTTGAAAGCGAAGCCACATTTACCCCAACAGCTCCAAGTTCGGCTCCATCCAAGTTAAGAACTCTTGCAGAAATTTGAAATTGATCTCCAATCTTATATTTGCCGGCAGTGCCACTCAAACGTGTAACGCTGGTATTCGAAATCACGGGAGGAGTATTATCGATTATTATAGGAGGAGTAGTCCAACTTGCTACAACATTTCCTCCGGCGTTCATATCTTTCGCCGTTACGGTAAAGGTTCTCTGATCCGGATCTTCAGCTATTCCAGCCGGAAGGGTATAAGCAATACCATAACTGCCTGCAACCCCGGCTCCAGGAATTTCAAGAGCGCTTGGACAATTCGGCCCCAGGGGTGATAAGTCGATGAAAACCTTTCCGCTTTGACTGGGTGAAAAAGTTGCAGTCGCCTGAAGAATCAAACGATCACCTATAATACCGACCGAATCACTAAGCTTTCCATTAGTTTGGATAATTGCGGCAGTTGGCTGATTTGGAAGTAGCGGCATCGTGTTGTCGATGTTTAATTGCACGCTGGAAGTTGTAATGTTTCCTGCTTTGTCGGTCACGATAAAATCGCATGGCGTGGGGCCAGCGAATCGAGTCGCAGGTGGAGAAGGGTAAACTGTAATGGTTTTTTGAAAAATTGCCGGAGCATTCCCGGATATATAAGGGAGATTGATTCCGGAGGGAGACAACCAGGTGCAGGATGCAATAACTGAGTCTGAGTCATGACCTTGGAGGTTGACAGTAATAGTAACTGTGTCATTTGCTTTGTAAGCAGAAACAGAAGTAGTCGCCGGGTTGAACACAATACTTGTAATCGTTGCCGGTGTAGTATCTACGGGAAGTAAAAGAATTGGGTTGGCATCAGTAGCGTTTCCATAAAGATCAACTGCGTGATAATCAATAGGGGAACCTGAATTATCCAACCAACTTTCTACGAGCAATTCCGGTGAAACATACTTTTTGTTACCGTTGTCAAAAGACAATGCTTGTTGAGTATTGCCTGCCCCAGGTTGAAGGCTGCTTACATCAACAACCGCTGATTCACCAGCTTGATAGGCTGTTGTGTCAACTGCTTGAGTTAAAATGACCTTGTCATCTTTCTTGATCCACTGGCCAGTCCAGGAAATTGGCGCAGATGAATAAGGAAATGAGCGTATCTGAACAGTCATTGGCCCGCTCACCTTGGGGCGCATATTGTCAATTTTTATCTGATTAATATTGGGTGCACTTACTGAAACAGGGCTTGTTGGAGAGCCCGTGGAAACAAATTGAAATTTGAAGGGAGTTGCCTGGGAATTCCATGTTCCCTCTGGAACAGTGTACGTGGTGGTAAAAGTGGAAAAAGGCGGTGTCTGAGGAAGGGTTGGAGCCATTAGAAAAGACGGACCGCCATCCCAGAGAGTTATCCAAGCTTGAACCGGATCATCTCCGGGTAATGAAATTCCAGTCGTCAAAGTATAAGTGATTTTAGCACCAATAGTCGCCACGTCTCCACCATAGGGTGGATTTGTGGTTATACTCTGAACATTAGAAATATATGCTGGGGGGTCAGCAAACAATTTTGCTCCACAAAAAAAGAAAAAGCAAAACAATACAAGAATCACATTCCAGTAATTCCTTGTCTTTTTCAGCAAAAATTGTTTTCCAATCATTTTTTTCAAAAAACCTAAAAAAATTCCTTGGAAAATTAATCGGCAAAATCAAGGCGGTTATTAAGCAAGAGTTTAACAGACTTTTGGAATACTTTTCGACTGGATTATTTCTGAGACCAACATTCACAAAAATAAATCAGAAGATGCCTTCCAAAGCAACTTGGTGGTTCATTAATCGAATAAATGGTATCAAATTTAAATCCCCGAGGTTGGGAAATCTGAAAATAAAAATAATGACCAACAGATTTAAAAATTTTTGGAGTTGCAAAGAAGAAAAGGTGAAAAACGAACTAGAAATGGACCGTGCGGGACTCGAACCTGCAACCTACTGATTAAGAGTCAGTTGCTCTACCACTTGAGCTAACGGTCCGAAGAAAAAGAGGGAAACTGAGGCGTGTTGGAGTTGAACCAACGGCCCTCTGCTTAAAAGGCAGATGCTCTACCGCTGAGCTAACGCCCCTCAACTCGCGCCTGGAAGGATTCGAACCCTCAGCCTACGGATCCGAAGTCCGTTGCTCTATCCAATTGAGCTACAGGCGCATAAAACTCCTGCTGGGTGGAAGACGGGACTCGAACCCGCAACGACTAGATCCACAGTCTAGCGCACTGCCATTGTGCTACTCCCACCACGAACCTAACTGAACGCGCCTGAGAGGACTCGAACCTCTGGCCCACAGCTTAGAAGGCTGTTGCTCTATCCAACTGAGCTACAGGCGCAGAAGCCTTTAAGCCTCACATCAGAGCGGGAGACGGGACTTGGACCCGCGACATCCACCTTGGCAAGGTGGCGCTCTACCAACTGAGCTACTCCCGCAAATCAATTCTTCGGTCGGGGCGACTGGACTCGAACCAGCGACCTCTTGCGCCCAAGGCAAGCGCGCTAACCAACTGCGCCACGCCCCGGCGCACTCCGAAACAGCGGTGCAGTTCACATATGATATCAAAGACCTCCATCCAAGTCAAGTAATTTTTTGTAGAAATTTTCTCCGCTAGAGATCATTGTGTTAAGTGAACTCTAATTTAATGGCATAGGATTTTTCATTTTTTTATGCGGTTCCCCAAGGGCCGCAGTTCTTGCTTTCTCCCTCTACCCGGCGGTTGCCGTGGGTGAGGGTTAGGGTGAGGGTTTATAAAAGTCTGACCGAAGGGCGATAACTGGTTATTTTCGAGAGAATGAAAGATGTTAGCTCGTCTCGGTTACGATGGGGTAGCAATTTTTTTTAGGATTTCCGTGTCAGCCAAGTCTTTCGTTCGACCAATTGCGGTTTTGTTTTTTATCATGTTCTGAATCGAAATAACCTTAAGTTGAATTCCCTCAATAGTCGCATCTATTGCATTTTTACTCGCTTCATCAAAATTCAAGGCAGTTATTCCAGTCAAAATATCTATTCGACGCGGCGCGACACCTATCTGAAAAATCGTATCATCATGTTCGAAATCTTTAACATTTATTTGATCCATTGGAGCCCCAAATCGAGCAAGAGCTTGCATCAGTTTGGCAGCATTTTCCGGAGAAGGTTTGACGAATAAATCAAGATCAACAGTAGCCCGTGGGACGCCAAAAACGGCCAGCGCATATGCCCCTATAAGAAGAAATTCAACTTTTTCTTCGACCAATGCGGACAACATCTCTTTGTAATCTTCGTTCAACATTGAGTTTTCCTCCTATCGAAACCAATTCCAAAGTCAAAGGCCACACAAGCGCCAGACGTTCTTCAACAGTTCCTGGCACAAAAGGATCATCTTGATGCTCTTTTAACGATTCAATTTTTATGACTCTCCTATCCATTCTTGATCCTTCCTTAAAAAACAAATAATTTTGTCAACAAAGTGCATTGACAAACTTACTATGATTAGATCGACAGGTTCAAACCGAGTGTTTCTAGCAGATTAAAGCTTGTTGCACAATTCCAAAATTCGCGAAAGTCCAAAACATGAGATCAACATTAAAAAGCACTTTCTTAATCTCAATTTTGCATAATTAATGATTTTTATTAATTATACAACAGGCTCATTATTGCATTTTATGGACATTTTCCCAAGCTTTAACACAAGTTGAAAGATGCCATTTGTCATCTTCTGATAATTCTTTACCTGATTTAAACACTCCGGCAATTTTTGTGCAAAGCCAACAACTTCTGTTTTGAGCTTCGAATTTCAATACCAGGTCAGAAAGCTCTTGTTTCTCTGTTTTTTCTACTGGGACTTCTGATCCCTGACTTTTGGCTGCAGGTGGTGAAGGAAGAAATGGTTTGTCGACCGAAGAACTTGATTGGGAAATGATTTCGGACATGTCAACCTCACTTGGGAATACTCGAGAAAAGTTGTGCAAGTATAAATTCATATTCGACAAAATGCAAATTTTCCCGAAAGATTTTTTCAGAGGGCCAGGGCAGCCATAACTTTTTTCGCTGCTAATCAATCTTTCATGAGGTTTTCTGTTGATGCGGCTTTACCGGATATTTCGTATAAAGCGCCCATTTTTTGATGAAAATATTGACAGAAAAATATGATTTATAAATCCACTTTGATTGGATTAACCGCCTCAGATCAACAAAAATAGGCGTTTGCCCCGTTCATTGGGCCGGAATGTCACTTTGCAAATTGTCCCCGTATCTGGTTTAACACTCTTTTTCGGTAATCCATATGGTCTTTTATCATCGATAAGTAATCATCTTTTGAAGTCGATTTCTGAAAAATTTGACTCCCAAGGAGCTCTAAGCCATCCTGGAAAATTTCTCTTGCCAGCGGGTATTTGGGAATATTGTTCCCCTCAGTTTCTTCTGAAATTGGGCGGGGAAAAGCTTCAAAAGCCATGCAAATCAATAATGCCCGGTCCCGTTTTTCTTTTCCCAAAGCTTCGTTTTGTCGTGAACAAAAAGATTTGCAGTATGCAGTAAAAGTATTATCAAATGCGAATTCCATGCAAAAGAGCGCAAGGCAAAATAGCTGGGCCTGAATAATTCTTTGAGGCTCCCGCGTAAGTATTTCGGCGGTAAGATCGTCCAGTCTATGAAAGAAAGTTTGCCCATCAACACTCAATTTTGATACGGGAAAATTTAACAACTCAATGTTCCCTTTCGATTTAAGAGACCTTTTAGGAAGTTGGGAAAGTAGAACTTCGAGAATATTAAGTAAATCCGAATCAAAGAATCGCATTTTTCGATTAACTGCGCTTACTTTCCTCTTAACTTGGGGCTCTTCTTTTTCAATGAGCAGGTAGGATTTTCCAGATTCTTTATTTTTTTTGAAAGCTGGAGTTCCAGCTTGGGTTAAGGCTTGTGAGGCAGCCGGAATTGAAGTATGAACAGAAGAAGGACCAGAAGTCGAAATTTCCCCTGGGACGGAGGTGAAATAATCGATGGTAAATAAAATCAATGCATAGATTCCCACCAGAATCAGGGGATGAAAATTTGAAATCGTGAGAATTGCAAAAGGAAAACGTGAAACGAACTCAACCATAGTCATCATGGAATCAATTATTAAAGAAAGCGCTGCAGCAATTATCAATCCCCCGTTAAACCAAAAATGCCCGACTATTGAAACCGCAAGTCCCATTGGAAGAACAACTGAAAATAGCCAAACCACAAGTGGATTTATTATGAAGGAGGAAAATGAAATATATTGAAAATGCCACGCCGAAATTGGAATGGTTGCAATGTTTGCACCCGTTGACACTGCAATATATCGAGCCAGAAGCAGAGGAATCCCGAAACGGGCAAGCATTTTTTCTATGGGTTCACGAACAAATATTATTCCTAAGACTGCCAGAAAACTTAGTTGGAATCCTAAGTCGTAAATTAATGTGGGTTGGTAAAGAAGAAGGACTAATGCGGAAATTGAAAGTGGAACCATTGGATTAGGCTCACTTTCGAGGTTCCATATTATGAAGCCGGCAACATACATTATCAAAGCACGCCAGACTGAAGATTGTCCTCCGGTCATAAGTCCGAAAAAAAACAGAAAACCTGAGATGACAAAGCCACGGGAAAGAGGAGGAATGCCTGTCCAACTTAGAATAGCAGCTAAAAGAAAAGCCAGCGACATAACCTGTTGTCCGGAAACAGCCAAAAGGTGCGTGATTCCAGTCTTCCTAAATAGTTCACGGTCGGAGTAGCTTAATTTCGATGTATCCCCGATGAGAAAGCCCGAGAGCAATGCGTGATGCCTTGGCGATAACATACTCTTGAAGCCATCTTTAATCCATTCCCTTGTGGTTCCTGAAAGCGACAAAAGAATTTCCTGCGGAACAATTCGATAATTTTTGCAGACCATTGCTAGACGACGTTTTTCAACTTTGAATGTTCCACTTGCTGAATACCTGACTCCTGGTTCAGGAAAAAACTCAGGGTTTGAAACTTTGAGTCTGACCAAAAAAGGAAGTCGGAAATCTTTCCCCCCGCTTGTCAGGTCCACGTCGTTAAGAAGAAACGAAAATCCTTCTTTTCCGGATTTGCTGAAATCACGATTGAAAACTCCGGATATTTCACCATCCGTGTCCGCCAAGCTATTCAGGATGTCACTCGGGGGCGCCGGAGGAGTTCCTTGAATTCCTGTGTACATGCCCACAAAAACAGCGGCAGAGAACAAAAAAATTTTTGAGGCTTCCCAGGACTTCCTTTTTCCAAAAAAATATCCTGCAATACTAAAAACAAAAATCAAGGAAAGAAGAAAAAAATTAAAATTTGGCGAAAAATCCTTCGAGAACACTACCCCAATAATGAAAAGAACCGTGAAAACTGCAATATTAGGCTCTCTCGAAGTCGGAGAGGTAGATGGCTCACTTGTTTTAGACCGAGTCATTTAGTGAACCGCTGATTCTTGGCATTACTGAAATCATTAAATAACACATTTACTCTTCTTTATTGAGATGATGCAACTTTCGAGATTATAGTGATTCCCGAAAGTTTTAAAGAACTGATATCTGAGTCTTTTATTTCTGGGATACGCCTTTTCAGCTCATCCCAATCCGAAAAAGAGCGGATACTTCTTTCTAAGACTATTAAATGCACCAAATGAGAATTAAAGTTTGAAGCTTGAATGAGTCTTTCCGGGGAGACGGAATTTAAATTTGAATTGTCCTGGGGCTCCCGACTTTCACTATTTTTTTTTTCAGAAAGCCCATTCTGAGAATTAAAGTAAGTCTTAAATGGCTCTGGATCTTTAACTATCAGACCATTCAAGAGAGTGAAAAGGGTTACCAGAACAATCAGCGTCAGGAACCCTTTGAAATCAAATTTTTCTCCAAGGGGCATATCATCCAACCATTTTCTGTTTTTGAAAGATTCCATTCAACATTTTTCAAAGATTTTTTCACCCATTCCAGTTTGGATATTTCAATTTTGGGATATTCGGAGATGTCTTGACAATCAAAGATTTCCCACTTTCGTCCACCGTTTTTTGTGGTGATGCAAAATGGTTGCAAGGGGGAAAACGTTGAAATTAATGAATCTATTGTGAAGTTTAGCTTTGAGAAATTCAAACCCCCTGAAATTTCATTTAAAAGAGATGCCCCCAAGATCGGAGCGAAAGGAATTAAGAGCAACAAAGAAAGCAATTTTCCTTCAGTTGGAGTTGATTTGACAATCGGCATTTGTATAAAGGCTTTTCTTATTACTGAAAATGAAGCGTATGGACGATCTCTGGTTAAAAGATGATCGTATGAAGCTCGAGCAGCCGTGAGCCAGCAATCCGAAACCCATGTTTCCAAATTTTTTCGCAGGCCGGTGAAAGCCTCATAAAATGATGATAACCATTTGAACGAGGATTCCAACAATTCATCACAAGGAACCACATTTGAAGGCACAGATAACATAGCTAATCTGCACGCATCGATTCCATATTCGACAAATCTTTCTTCAGAAATGTTTTCCGGTTTCCAGAAGAAGGTTCCTGGGCTAAAGCAACACTCGCTTTTGTTCCAAAAATTTCTTCCCCAAAAAATAATTTCCGCCTCTAATGGCATTTTGCTCGGCAAATTGGGAAACTGTAGTTTGGCAAAGTTTTTTTGTAGGGATTGCGGGTTGTATCTAATAGTCATCTACTAAGGAGAGTCCAGAGGGTATCGGTCCTTCGATCGCGGGTGGATGATTTTGAAGTGATTATCCAAAGAAGCTCGCGTGCTTGCTGAAGAAGTTCCTGGTTTTTCAAGGATTTTCCACAAATTATAAGGAGCCTTATCTCCATGATGAAAAAATCCTTGTCAGTAGCTGAGGCTTTTTTTTCAACTTCAAGAAGGTCTTTGAGGACTTTTTGAAAATTCCGTTTTACTATAGTTTGACAAAGACGTGAAACGCCTAAGGCTGTAATAAGGCTATTTTTCAATTCCTCTGCTTCAGGAGTATTGATATTGTAGATTCCATTTTTTGCTTTTTCAAGATAACTTTCTGCAGGTTTCAAAAGGAAAAGCTCATCATAAGCCTTGGAAAGAAATACTTCGCTGCGCATAAGTACAACTTCTTTCGGGTCCGGGTATTTCTTCCCAAACATTTTTTGAATAGATACGAAAAAGCGTCGGGAACTGGTATTTAGTGAAACTGCCTTTCCAAAGGAATCTATTGCCTGGTCAAGTTTTTCATTTTGGAAAAATGAAGCCCCTTCATCCACCAAGCGGCAGAATTCATTATTCTTCTGGCGTCCGGAAAAATAAAATCCCCCGAAAAGAAGCATTGCCAGAGCAAAAAATGCAATAATCGCTGAGTAAACTTTATTTGTTTTAATTTCCATAAACTAAATTTTAGATTATACCTTTCTCAGTAATCTCTATCAAGATTTTAAAAACAGGAAATTTTTGAAAACAGGTGTTAAAATAAAATAAATATATAATTTTTATTAAGGAAATAAAGCTTTTCGTCGATAGCACGGGTTGACTTGGTTCAACCAATTTGGAGGGAAGCATTGAATATCAAGGTTAAGAATATTTTGCTTGCCGGGGTGTTTTTTCTGGTATTACCTCTTTCATTTCTGGAGGGAGCCATTTACTCCTATCGCGATGAGCAAGGGAGATTGTTTTTGACTGACAATCCGCCCAATAAAAAATATCAGATAGTTGTAACTTCCCGAAAAGACAGAGCTGATCCCGATGGGCCTCCAGGCACGCAGTGTATAAATTCCGTAACGCCGCAGAAAATCCTCCTTCCAAATGATGAAACTTATAGTGAAATCATTAATGAAGCTGCCAGGACATACTCTGTGGATCCATACTTAATCAAAGCAGTGATCAAAGTTGAATCGGATTTTGACCCGGGAATTGTCTCCTCAAAGAATGCCCAGGGATTAATGCAGTTAATTCCCTCCACAGCAAAACTTGTTCAATGTTACAACTCATTTGATCCCAAGGAGAACATTCTCGGAGGAACAAGATATCTTCGAATGATGCTCGAAAAATTTAATTGGGACCTTGATTTCGCCCTCGCAGCATACAACTCAGGCCCAGGAAGAGTCGAACAAGCCCGAGGAGTTCCCAGAATCCGTGAAACAATGAACTATGTAAAGAAGGTAAATCATTACTTTTCTCTTTTCAGAACGGGAAATGGAGTGGCAGATACGCGGGTTCGTGCTCCCCAAAAGAGTATTCCTGTGGTTCCCAGCCTTCTTTCTCAAAAATTGAATGCAGCTTATGAAATTTTTAAGGAAAATGATACTGAAGATGCCATAAAAGCGTATCAGGAAATTAGATCTCTGTATCCCAAAAACACGCAAGCCCTCTATAATTTGGCCTGTTTGTTTGACATGGAAAGGCGTTATGACGAAGCAATTGATGCTTATAAATCTGCTTTGAAACAAGATCCGTTTATGGACAAAGCCCTATACAACCTTGCAATAATTTATGAGAGGTTGGGGCAGCATCGGGATGCAATCGGAACCTGGAAAAAATATACACTGGCAACTCAGGAAGAAGAAAAAATTGCTATGGCAGAGAGATATATAAGGGAACTTGAAGAATATGCGGCACTTAATCCTTAAGAAACTTAGTCGAAACGGTAACAGTGCATTAAGAACAGTGCTGGCCTTTGGATCTCTGACTTTTTTCCTGTTACCGTTTATCCAACTCTGGTCTGTGCATGATGTCCCACTTTTTTTTTCGGATTCACACAGACAGGCTGCCATGGCGGTGGAGAATCTCTTATCCGAAGCTCTTTCAAAACCATTCATTGAAATAATGCCCAAGACGGAGTTTCATCCGATTTCTTTTCCGGGAGATACTCCTTTTGAAGGGAAGGTGGAAGCTTTTCCTCATCCGAATCTTCCTGATATTACTGTTGTTCGTGCTCAAGTTCAATGGGGAATGCTTTTTTTCAGAAAGCAAGTTGTGCTTGAAGCAATGGTTTCTCAAACAAGGCCGTAATAATGACAATGGAAAATTGGTAGTGCATAATGAGCGATTACTTCAATAATTTGAGAAAGGGTTACCTTTTAACCGACATGTTTCTGGCGGTTCTTTTCCTTTCTCTGGCGGCTGGTGCAGCTTGTTTTATGTTTTTTCTTTCTTCCAGGGATATGAGAATAGCTCAAACGCGCTCGAAATGGTCATATGACGTTAAAAGAACCCTGAACAACATAGCTCTTGAGATTCAAAATGCAGCCGAAATAGAATTTCCTTTCCAGGGGGAAAGCAAGCAATGTATATTTAAACCGGCTATGGCTGATTGGAACCTCGCCCCAGCGGCAGAAAGCCGAGGGTTCATTTTTACTGAAAATTCCCTCTTTTATATTGTGAAAACCGCTTCAGGAAGCAACCAGTTAAAGTCATTCAAAGGTCTTCCCAACCCCATTTTAAGTGGAGTTTCCACTGTAAAATTCGAACGACATTCTCCCAGACTTTTGAAAATCAAACTTAACGTTAGCGCGCCCGATGATCCGGACGAAACAATGTTTTTCGAGAAAAGTGTTTACCTGTACAACCAATGAACAAAATTGTATTTCTTGCCCGAAAACCGCATTTTCCTTTAACGATGATGATCCTTTTTTTCTTCTTCTTGTGCGTCGTGCTCGCTTTGCGGGTCTATTTTCTTGACAGTGAACTGGCAACCAGACAAATTTCGGAAATACAGGCCATGCTTGCAGGACAGGCAGGGGTTCACATTGGGATCACCCGAATAAGACAAGAAATTGCGAAAGAGGGAGGAACTCGTCTTCCGGTGGTGGAAGACCTGATGTCCCCAAGATGGCGGCCAATCGGGTTATTCTCAGACTCAGGTTGCAGAATTCTTGAAGTAAGACCTCTCCCGGGCGTAGACAATCCTGCTACCCCATTAATAGACGAAAGCAGCCTTTACAGAATTGAAAGCGAAGGAAGAAGTGGAAGCTCGAATTATCGCGTTTGGGGCACAATTGGAATAATTCCGATTGTAAAAAGATTCGCCGTTTTCAACAGTCTTAACGAATATTATTACGGCAAGCCACTCCTTCCTTGGATTCAAGAATTTGGAAACCTCGAAAATTTCCGGAAAAGCAATTTTTCCCTGTTTCAAAGCGGGATACTGAACAATTTCGGGGTATGTTACGATCCGGACTTTTTAATTAAATTATTCAAAACCGGTGAACCCGACCCATTCAATCCACCCACCGGGAAAGATAAGTTCAAGGGAAACTACGGAACTATGTTTTTCTCAAGAGAAGGGCCTTCTCCTTGCAATGGCCCTCTTTATTGTCAAACTCCTATTGTAATAGACAATCATCAATTCTTTGGACCTATCCAAACTGCATCTTATTTATACCGGCGCGGAACAAGCCGCCCTAGTTTGAAAGTTGCAAATTCTGTTTTGGCTATTCCTTCCAGTCGCAGAATTCAAAAGATTCTTGATAATCTTGAAGCGGAACTTCCCGAAGGACCATTTGTAGATGCTGATTCAACTCCCAAAACCGCTTTTTTGACAACCTGGAAGCCGGACTATGAATCCATCCGCCAGAAAGCAAAAAAAGACGGACTCTATATTGACCCTCAGGGACGACCTTATTTAAGAGGCGAAAAACTGGATATGGATTACCACTTCGAAAATCAGCAGATTTTCTCCGAATCCTATCTTACTTCGAACGAATCAGAATGGCGCCAGGATGAAATCAGTGGCGGATTCGTCACACTCGCTACAGCAAATCGTTTTGATGGGAAGAACAATTTGGCTGCAGAAGTTTTGAAAGGTGTTTCCGTGGTTTTTTCCGAAAATTCCGTTTTCATTCGATGCGAAATTGGAGGAGACATGGTTCTGTGCACTCCTCGACATATTCTTTTGACCGGATCAGTAAACTCTGAGAGTGGATTTAACCTGTTGATGATAGCTGGCAATGGGATTGGAATTTCAACAAAAGATCTGGAAAAATATATAGAGGAGCAAAAACCTCCTCTTGAAACCATCCAGGCTGCAACCCAATGGATAATAAATGCGGTTTTATACAGACCGGGGGCTGGCTGGTATGGTTCATGGGCCCACCAACTTTCCCAGGGCCAATCCTTGAACCCAGCATCTGAAGGGAAAGGTGAAAAGGTTTCTCTGAAGATTGTAGGTGCTTGCATCGAGGGAAATCTGCAGCGGTGGTTTGATAACGCAGGAAAAGATGGGATCAAGGTAGATTGGAAGCCCACTGCCGTTGACCACTTGCCTTTTGTTCCAGTTTCCGTTAACCTCTTAAGAATCAGAACGCTTCCGAACAATTGATTGGGTATATCCTCAAGATTGGACTAATAATATGTTTGTGAAGTCCGACAAACGGAAGATTTGGTTTTTGAGGTATCAAAATGGATCTTAGGGAAAACCTTTCCCGCGTTAAGGAAAGAATCTTTCGCAGCGCTTCCAGGGCCGGTCGAAACCCTGATGAAATTACTTTAATTGCAGTTTCAAAAACTGTGGATTCATCGACCATTACCCAAATGATTAAATGTGGGCATTCCATTTTTGGGGAAAATCGCCCCCAAATCCTGAGAGATAAATCAAAGGAATTGGCTCATGAAAAAATCTCCTGGCACATGATAGGAAATCTGCAGAAGAATAAAATCAAATACGTCTATCCGCTTGTTGAGCTTGTCCACTCGATTGATAACATAGAATTGATCGACGAGTTCATTCACTTTGCGGAGAAAACAGGAAAAATTTGCCCGTGTTTGCTGGAAGTTCACATTTCGGATGAAAATTCAAAACAAGGGTTTCATCCTGCTGAAATATTGGAAATTGTTGCTTCAACAAATGAAAAAAAGAATCTGGACATTCGCGGTTTCATGGGTATGGCGCCTTTTACCGACGATGAAACAGCTGTTAGAGGAGCTTTTCGAAAATTGCGAAATCTCTTTGATGAAAGCAAAAAAATCCAAAGTTGTTCATACAAACCTGAAATTCTCTCAATGGGGATGTCAGACGACTTCGAAATAGCCATTGAGGAGGGTTCCACAATGGTAAGAATTGGTAGAGCTTTGTTTTCCTGATTATTTTCAATAACCTGGAGCTGATTTTTATTTTAATTATTGTGATATTTTATGCGCCAAATTCCAAAATGCATATACCGATTTTTCGGTCGCTTCGACTCCGCTCAGAAGCTGGGAATAATTTGCCAGCCCACGAAAGTACAACACTTGAGAAAGTCGCCAGAAAACCATTGTGATTGTTTTCACTTTACATTTTTTATTATTTCACACCTTCTCAGCGACCGTTTTAAGCCCGCTCAGAGGCCTAGCATCCAGCATTTTTTGGTTTCTTTATTAGATTTATGTTACTAAAATTCTACTGACAGGAAAAAAAATGATATTGCTTATTATCCAGTTGTTGAGGCTATTTGAATTATTGATTGTGCTCCGCATTCTTTTATCTTGGTTTGTCCCTCGTGGTGACAGACGTTTACTTGTTATAACCGCGCCAATAGATAGCTTTCTGAGGTTTTTCAGAGTTCTCATTCCAATGGGAAACATGGCATTGGATCTTGGTCCAATTTTGGCTTTGTTGCTCCTTCAAGCTATTGAAAGAGTTCTTATATTCCTTTGATATGAAAACCGATCTCAACAAATTTAACGAAGCAGTTCTTTCTTTTTTGAATCATCGTAAAGAAGAAGCTTTCAGCAAAGTCATTGAGCACGGGAAAGAACTTGTCCTTGGGTTTGCCAGATCATGGAAAGCTCAAGGGATGACCATGTTGGAAAAGACCCGCGAAATTTGGTGTGAAATTTTTTTGATTTTAATTGAAGAAATTGATTTAAGCCGAATTAACCATGTAGGAGGGTTGGCCTCATATCTCTCTTTAAGACTACGTCGATTAACCAGACCTAAAGAATCGAAGGCAGTCCCCTTCGGATTATCTGAAGATCTTCCCGACACCGGAAGATTGCATGTTACTCCCTTGAGACTTGATACGGTAAAAAAGCTTGTCAATTGCGTAAGATGCAACTTAGCCGGAAATGCGCAGGGACGAACCGGGCTGCTGGAATTTGCTTTTTTGCACGTTTCACCTGAATTAAGAAAGGTCTCAAACTTTCTGGCAACACTTTCTGGCGATGATCCTCTTAAATTACTGGAGAGCGACAAAAAGCGCCATCAGGCTTTCAATCATTCTCTCAGAAGGATTTTTAATGATCAGGTAGGCGAGGACTGGCGGGAAGTAAGCGACTGGTCATTTGGTGAGAGAAGCCATTTGGCATGGTCGATTATTGAATTCTCCATCCCTGAGAAGTTTGAATTCGGTTCGGAAATGGCTTCATTTTTTGATCAATGGCGCGATTCGGCTGACCCGTTTCAGAAAAGCAATTCTGTATATCTGGAAAATATACAAAAAGCACTTCATTCCCTCGAACGGCTTTACCCAAAAAGGACATTTTTGGCCATGGAAGAAGCGGTAGAATACGGTTCGGGTATCCAATCCGATATTATAGAGTCGCTGATATGTATTGAAGCAAAAAAAGAAAAAATAGTGAGAGAACCTGAGAATTCTTATTCTTCCAGCAACCTACCCCTTTCAGATAATGATTCGGAATTCTATGAAATTGCAACTGAAGAAGTAAAAAAATGGTTGTTGAATTTGTTAAAAGAGAGAGATAAATCCGACGAAAGCGCTAGCAGATAATGAATTATATACCTGGACAAATTATTGAATTTAACGACAAAGACGATGGAATCAGAATCGGACTTGTACTATCCACGGGTGGTAAAGGAGTTCGAGTAATCCTTTCAAATAAAAAGGAAACCACGATCAGTGAGCGCAATATTCTTCACGTTACCCAGTCAGGGAGAACGGGAACTTCAGATATCGATCGAGTGATTGAAGTTCTGGCCAAATGCGATGCAAAAAGGAAGGAATTAGCTGAATCAATAGATCTTGACGCGCTTCATTTACTTCTTTCAGAGGACATAAGGCCTTATAGCTTACGTGAAATGGCGGGATTTTTAACAGAAACTTCAGATGAAGATTTTGAAGCGGCTTTTTTGCGGCAACTTTCCGCCGATTCCTTTTACTTCAAGGAAAAGAAGGAAGGCTGGTTCCCTGCCCCTAGAATCCAGGTTGAAGAGGCTATTGACCGCGAGAAGAAAAGAAAGCAAAGAGAACTGGATGAGCAAGCTTTTATTAATGAACTCAACCTTGCTTACCAGAAAGGAACCCCTACCAACATTCCCCCGAAAGTTCTTTCCAATCTGGAAAAAATTGTGGAATATGCCGTTTCTTATGATGATTTCAAAGGGGAAAAGCATTTTGCCGATCTACTTCAAAAGGGAGGATGGGCAAACCCTCGAAAACTTTTTTCGCTTCTGGTCAAACTAGGCCGTTTTCAGCCAGATGAAAACATTTTTCTTATAAAAAACAGAATCCCAACAAAATTTTCTTCCGAAATAACAGATGCTACGGAAAAATTAGCAGATCAAGCTGACCAGGAAAGAAGGGATTTGCAAGAGCTATTCACCTGGGCCATTGATGGTGAAGAAACCAGAGACCGGGATGACGCATTCTCAATTTTAAAAGATCCCTCAGGATATTCTCTTTGGATACATATCGCCGATGCCGCCCATTTTATTCGTCCGGAGAGCGTCTTGGATCGTGAAGCCTTGGAAAGAGGGGCATCAATTTATATGCCTGATCAAAATCTTCCAATGTTGCCATTGTCTCTTTCAGAGGACTTAATCAGCCTTAATATGGGTACCGAACGCCGTTGTGTAACGCTGAAAACTCGTTTTTCGCCAGATGGAATTCTGGTTGAATACGAAGTATTTTGTTCCTTAGTGAAGATCAATCGCGCCGTGGACTACGCCTCTGCCGAAGATCTGATAACCTCAGAACCGGATTTGACAACTGCGGTGGAATTAGCTGAGTTGTTAAAATCAGTTCGCATGAAATCCGGTGCGCTTATAATGGTCAGACCTGAGCTTGAAATCAAAGCAAGGGATGGAAAAATTTTAGTAAAACAGAGAGAGCGAGGACTGAAAACTTCGGAAATGATTGCAGAATTCATGATCTGGGGGAATCATCTTTTTGCGAGACACGCCGTTGAGAAGAAAATCCCATTTGCCTTCAGAGTTCAAAGTGCTCCGGAAAATCTTCCCAAACCCTCAGAAAAATTTGACCCTGTTGAATTTTTTCAGATCATTCGGCAGTTGAAACGAACCGTTACTTCTTCTGAACCCGGGTTACATGCTTGCCTTGGAGTGAATCCCTATTGCCAGGTTACATCTCCGATGCGAAGATATTGCGATTTAATTCTTCAAAGACAGATTAAAAACTCTTTAGCTGGTCTTCCGCCGGAGTATGATAACGCAGCTCTCGACCAAAAGCTTCTTATATCCGATATGGCCGTCGATATTGGAGAAGACGCCATGCAGAAACGCTTTAATTATTTCCTTTTCAAGCATCTAAAAGCAGAAATTTCCAAAGGAAATGAAACTACCAGAGCTGTGGTCGTAGATAACGGGATGAATGAAGTCTCTGTCTATTTTACGGATCTTTGCCGATTAGGAAAGTGTAAAAGGCCTCCTTTCGATTTGGCAGTGGGAAACATCGTTCAAATTAAGTTCAAGCTGATCGATCCATTTGACGAGACTTTTAAATTTGAGATTCAAAGCGTAGTAACTGCTCCATAAACAGCGATTCTCGCTGAGTTGCTGCGATTGTTCCTATGAGCCATTTTGAGCAATGTTCAAAAAACTAATTATTCCGATAACTTTCGCAACAAAAATCAGTAATAGCGATGTTTTGCGAGAAAACTCACCGAGATTGCTGCTCCATAAATGAACCTGTTGAAAAATACCCAATTTCAGACTCTGATGCGGGAGTATTTTAAAATGGCACTTTTTATTCGAGATAGCCTTGAAATGTCGGCAAATTTTTCCGGAAAAAGTGCATTTTCAAATTCCGCACCAATACTGCAAAATAGCGATCAATTCATATACGGGTCAGGATTTCTGAATTTGCAGAAATTAGTATTATAGAACTGATTTTCATATTTCATTTCAAAACGATCATTACGACTGCAACCAAAAAAACAAGTTCGATATAGACGTGCAAAAGCAACGGGTACAATATGCTGCGGCTTATGAGTGCCACATAACTGAGTGCAATAGAAACTATGGCCATTCCAAAGGCTTCCGGTGCCGGCTTGGAAAAATGGAAAATAACTTCGAAAACCCACAAAAACATCATTGCCAAAAACCCCGAAAGAACAAACCCGGAATCTTCTGACGGAAGAGCTTCACTCAATGATTTCTGAAGACCGAAAAGAAGAAATCCACGATGAAAAAATTCCCAGGGAAGAGTTGTGGAAAATGTGAAAAGAAGAGACAATTTTACAAAAGCTACTTGGGCATTTCGAAGCGCCCCATACTTTACCAGATAAAATTTGTAAGTGCTTTCCAGGGATATCCCCCAAAAAACTGCAACAGTTATTAATCCCAAAAGGAAAAGAAAACCTCCAACCCATTTTTTTCCACCGGTTGGCATTGATAATCCTAGATCTGATAAAGATAAACCAAGAAAATAAGCAACCAAAATGGGGATCAAAAGCCGAGAGAAGAAGATCACCGTGTGAAATCCATCAAAAGAAACATACTCTTGTCCGAAATAACGGACAATGAATTGAACAATAAGGCCAGTGCCTATAATTGCAGAGATTTTTCCCGCAACTTTACCATTAAAAGTTAATATAGTATTTTCCATATAAAATCTTCCTAATAAGGTTCTTGCAAAATTGGCAAATTCAAGTTTGCGATAAATATCACAATGATCATCAAACCTGAATTTCTTTTTGCCCGATGTGCAAATTTTCTGCAATATTGCACGAAGCTCTTATTTATTTCATCCCCACTCTTTGAAAAATTGTTCAAGATTCTCTTTCCAGGGATTTACTTTGAAATTTAGCTCTTCCACAATAAGCTTTTTGTTAAACCTTGAATTTAAGGGTCGAACAGCTGGGCGCGGAAACTCGCTCGTTGGAATAGCTATTACGGGTGTATCCTTTTCCAATAATTTATGACTCAAAGCAAATTCCTTGATTGCCAGTGCAAATTCATACCAGGAGATATCTCCAAGATCGGAATAATGATATGTCCCAAAACCTGTGGAATTTCTTCCGATAAGATCTGAAATGTTCATTGAAAGCTGTTTGGCCCATGTCGGGGAACCGATTTGGTCAGATACCACCCTTAGTTCATCTTTCTCAGCAAGCAATCGAACAATGGTTTTAACGAAGTTCGCACCATTTTGTCCGTATAACCAGCTAATTCTGAAGATGAAGTATTTTGTGGAAAAATCTTTTATTCTATCTTCGCCCGCTAGTTTGCTTCTCCCATAAACTGAAACGGGCGCCGGAGAATCACTTTCAACGTAGGGACGATCAAGTTTTCCATCGAACACATAGTCCGTAGAGAAGTGAATGAGCTTGGCACCTATTTTAGTGGCAACCCGCGCCAGATTTTTAGGGCCCAGAGCGTTAACGGCAAACGAGCTCTCCTGGTCAGTTTCGGCTTTGTCAACAGCCGTATAAGCTGCACAATTTATTATCCAGGATAGCTTCTTATCGGAAAGGAACGATGTAATTACATCCCCATCGGTAATGTCCAGATCGCGATCTGTTGCAAAAATTTCATACTGTGAGTCCTTCAAACACTCTATTATCTGACTTCCCAACATTCCCGAACAACCGGGAATCCAAATCTGTTGCTTTCCCATCTTTGTCTCCACTTTTTCCATTAACCCTGGAAACGATTTATAACTTTGGCCAGGCCTTCCGGATGGCAATCAGCTTCCAGATCTTTAACCATTTGAGAATTTGAGTTGATCTTCCCATTAATTATCGGCGAATCCTGAGTTCCTTTGTAATTTGCAGTAATTGTCAAATTTGGATCGCAAAGAATAATTGAAATTCCGTCCAGCTCAAGATTGAACGCTTTTGCCAGTTCGTTTCGCCTTGAAATAAGCTTCTCAACGACAACTTTTTGGACGAAAACCGGCCATCCACTTTCCGCAACAATTTGCTCAAAATCACCCCTTTTTAAAGATGCGATTTTGAGTGCCATCCAACGCGCATCAGCATAGGTGCACAGTTTCCATGATTTAGGATAGAACATCGTCCGAAAATTGAAGTTAATTGACCCCGGGAGCAGTTTAACAAAGGAGGGCTCAATTGCGTTGACTACCCCGCCCAAGATTAAAGTCCCCATGGCAATTCCAAGGTCACTAAAGTATTCTGTTTGTCGGTCAAATTGCTCAGTCACCGAATTATACAACAACCCGGTATGAGTATTGCCGTCCTTAACATCCCAGTTTTTTATCCAACAATTGAATATCATGGAACTACGGGTGAAACGGTTCTTTTCGGCTCCAACTGTGCTGAGTGCAGCTCCCCCGAGTTGCTTGAACGCGGGGTTGTACAATGTTAATTGAGCTTCCTTTACTTTGAAAAAGTAAGCTCCTACATATTTTTCGGGAATGGATTCCCGCTTGGCCATTTCCTTGTCGATCAACCCATTCCCAAGGAGCTTTCCCTGAGCATTTTTCAGCATATCCTTTGGGTCAATGTAATAAGGGGCAAGACGAAACTTAAATTTGGATTTTAACAGAAGTTCTTCCAGATCAGCTACGGTTTTAGGTTCGGAACTATCCTTTGAATCCGGGGAGGTAAGAATTATTATCGTTTCACCTGGGCCCGAATGAAATTTCAGATCGGTGAAACTTCCTCCTACCTCAATGTAAAGCCTGGTGGCGATTATATTTGAATGGGTTTCATCACCCCATTTTACTTTCCATTTGTTCCCATATCTATCAAGGGTAGTAATTTTTGGAGCGGTATCGTCAGCATTCAAACCATCGTAGAACAAAACCTTCTTTGCAAAACCCAGATCGAACCTCCCCAACTTTCCACCTAATGATCGAATCAAATCGAAATTTTCCTGAACAAATGCAGGAAATCTCCCATTTGCAGGCTTTCCATAAATCCAGTGGTTTTCGGATGACGGTTCTAACCTGGAAATTCCCAGATGATTCATTTTTGCTAATTCTTCCAAAGAAACTCTTTTCCCGGTTTTTGGATCTATCAGGTTATCTGATTCCAACTGTGCAGCTCCGATTCCGATGGGGGTATCCAATACTTTGGGGCGTGGAACCTTTACCACTTTCATGCCGAGAATCTCTCTCACCCCTGAAATTGGGGAAGAGGCAGATCCTAACTCCGTCAGAGCACCGTAATGCAATCTCTGAAGATTCACAAATTTCTCTTTCTGTTCAGGCCCGCAATTGCCTTTGCCAACATTGTCAGCCAATTCAGAAGCTAATCGGAGGATTCGAGCATAAGCTATCATCTCAGGATTTTCTTCAATTTGCTTGGATTTATTCGGATATTTATTCTTCAACTCTTGTAATTGCTTTTCCTGATCAGTGATTACCTGATTGATGAAGTCAGCAATTTCACGGGCATCAAGCTCTCTTAAATGATAATTGGGGAGCTTTTCTGAACCATCCGTTGAGTTTGCACCTTCAAGAGTTAAGTTCAGCAAAGAAAACAAGACAGTTATAGTCAAAATTGTTTTTAACAGTGGACTAACACATTGCTTTTTCATGTCTTACCTCCTACTCATAGATAAAAGTCCCACATTAATTTTCGATTGATTTTAAGCCAGATTTCTGAAAACCCTACAGTTCCCCTTCAAGTTAGTTGTATTTATGGTTATTTCGACCAGTTTGACGAGTTTGTCCTGCAATAAAAAGAAAAATTCATCTTATCCAAATACGAAATTCTATTCTTGATTCGTTGCACAGTGAAATATTCATTAGCGTTATCTCAACAATTTCTCAATAATTTCTTTGACAATGAAAAACCTTTTGAAATATGATATTTGAGTACTATACACCAAAAATTTGCAAATTAATGGTTTTTATTAATTGTGCAACAGGTTCAAAAGAAAGAATAAGAAGGAATCAGAATGTCAAAATCCCAGCATGATAGTGCAATTTCAAATCTCAGAATGGCTTTAGTTTCAGGGTACCCAGTAATTGCGATTGACTCCTGGGAAGAAGAAAAGGTCGATTCGTCAATTGTTTCTCTTTCCCGAGCAGTTTTTCAATGTGATAAGCAAATTATCCGCTGGGACTCGCATATCGGGCTGACGGTTGACGACCAGGTCATCGGGCCTCCTGGTGATCCGGAGGCGGCCTTGGATAAAATTTATTCCCTGACTGATGAAGGGTTTTATCTTTTCAAGGACATGGGACCTTTCCTCGCGAACACTGAAGTGAAACGGCGCATCAAGAACATAGCATCTTCGTTTCGTGGTACCAGACGATTTTTGTTCCTGTCCGGGTCGGAAATAACGATCCCATCCGAATTGCGAAAAGACATCTATTTAATACTCTTCGGCTTACCTGACTCTATTGAAATCAAGGAAATAGTCGAAAAACATTTCGCCAATCTGGCGAAAAGAACATGTGAAAATAAGCTGACCCCTGAGGATATGTCCAACATAATAACTGCCCTTCAGGGTTTTACAGGCAATGAAATAAATTCCGTCTTAAACAAGATTTTGTGGAATCGTGCAAAAATAGATAGTTCGGTATTGAACTTGTTTTACTCCGAAAAGGAACAATTAACTAGAAAAGAGGGAATTCTTGAATTCGTAAAGACCGATTTTACGATTAATGACGTAGGTGGCCTTGCCGGGTTGAAAAATTGGCTAACGAAAAGGAAACAGCTTTTTTCTCCCGAAGCAGCCGCGATTGGTCTTACTCCACCCAAGGGCCTTCTAATGATGGGAATTTCCGGCTGCGGAAAATCTCTGTCCGTAAAAGCAATCAGTTCACTTTGGAATCTACCTCTTTTCAGGCTGGATATGAATCAGGTCTATTCAGGCCTCTATGGCACTCCTGAATCTACTTTCCAAAGAGCGATACAGACTATTGAAGCTGTTGCGCCGGCTATTTTGTGGATAGACGAAATCGAGGGCGGAATCAGCTCTTCGACTGCTAAAGACGGTTCCACGGGGTCGCACATTTTTTCAGCTTTTTTGACCTGGATGCAGGAAAAGAAAGCGGATGTTTTCGTTGCTGCAACCGCAAACAGAATAGATCTCCTCCCTGCCGAAATTATTCGAAAAGGGCGTTTCGATCAAGTCTTCTTCCTTGATCTTCCAAACGATCAGGAACGGGAAGAGATTCTGAAAGTACATTTGAGTAAAAGGAATAATGACCCCGCAGATTTTGATCTTACGATGCTAAGTGTTGCCACAGAGTTCTGGAACGGCGCGGAAATCGAACATGCCATCGAAGCAGCAATGATAGAAGCTTTCAATTTCAAACGAAAGATGAATTTAGATGATCTCTACTCGATCATAAGAATTACAGTGCCTCTTTCACGAACAATGGCTGAACAAATTAAGTTTATCAAAGGTTGGGCCAGCGAACGAGCCCTATCAGCATCCAAAATCATGGAAAAAAATTAACCTGCCAAATTAAAACCGCCGCTCAACATGTAAGCGGCGGTTGATTTAAATCGTTTGTTTATTACTGTGAGTTGGGGTTTTTTGCAACGAAGTAAACGGGAGCATGTCTGTTAGGAAAGTTTGCACTCTTAATGAGATCCCAATTGTAGACCTCCACTCCATTAACAGTCTCATGCCACCAATAATCTATATAACTCAGAGGAATTCCTACCGCATCAGGTGGAATAGTAACTTTGTTGGGTCCAACAGTATAAGACCCTGAAGCCGCACCTGGAGTACCTGCCCCGTGAATAACAGTAAGCCAACTATTTAATTCGTATCCAATCGGGATCAGGAAATTATTTGTCGGGTCAGAATTTCCGGCATAATCAAAGTTAAGAGAGTAATTGGAACCATATACCGCAGAACTCCATCCCTTGACGAAATCCCACACTTGGACGGAAGCTCTGTCCAATGGTGCATTGATCGGTGGAACTGCATTGGGAACCGCTGTTCCATAGAAATGCGGGCCAGCCCACCAGGCGGTAACCGGTCTCATTAATCGATTATCAAAAAGCATTACAGAAGCTTGATCAGGTTTCCAATCACTTCTGGTTTCAACAATGCGACTGAAGCCCGGATATGAGGTTGCCACTTTTTTTACGCCATTCACACTTTTGGTAGTATCAGGATGGTTGTAAGAATAGTAATGGTCAAGTGAGTTGTCTCCCATAAAATCGACATCGACTCTAACATTGCCTTGAGTTCCTGCGGAAACAGGTATATCAACAACTTCATCAATATATCCAAAAACATTAAATCTCAGTGAAACCGGAAGTGGAACTTCAGGAAGTGGTACAACCAGTGGGAGATTCAGCCTATTTTCACCCTGAATGGTAACTGTATCCACAGTTTGAGTGGCAATTATTTTCTTAATCTCACTGTTGTTCGGATCATTCACTTCTGCAAATACGTTTACATTTCCACCTGTGATATAAGATGGGCAGTTGAGAAAGCGGCATGAAATCTGGTAGGTAAACGGCTGCAAATAAACATCTGTAACAGAACTTTGATTGCCAGCGAGGGAAAAGTCATAAACTTGATACATTCTGGGTTTTCCGGATCCCGGGTCAACGTTTATAGAAATTGAGTAAGTCGCAGTTTTCGGTGAAAGACTCAAGCCGGTAGTTCTTAAATCAGATGGATCCATTGGAACTTTCTGGACATTATCAACTGTTAAATAAACAGCTTTTGAGGGGAAATTTTTGGCGGTATCTATCAATTCTCTGGTAAATGCATCACGAAGATATAGTTTTACAGTAATATCGCCAGTTGGAATTGTAGTAGGCTTTGGCGACATACTGAGGTCCCCCATATTGACAACGGCATTTGTGGTTACCCAAATATTCTGGCCAGCAGCTCCGGGAGCTGAGCCTGAATCACCTGCGTTTCCGCTTGCAGAAGCATTCGAGTTTGGATATGAGAATGGAAAATAATTTCCATGAGTGGCATACAATGTCATGGCATCTGCTCTGACTCCATCAAAGTAAAAATTCCCATTTGCGTCAGTAGTAGTAACAAGCTGCTGCCCAAGTGGAACACCACCACCAGAGGATTGAGGTTGTGCTGAAGCAATCTGGACTCTTGCGCCGGCTACACCTACGTCACGCTTGGTTCCATCAACCATTCTACCCATTACAATGCCGGTTTTTAAGCCCGATGCACCTTTTTCGCATCCAATAGTCATCAAAACCAAAAATACCATGATGACAAGAATCCAACTTCCCAAAACACGATAATCTTTCATACAACGACCTCCTCAAAGTGGTCTGAAAATCCAATTTTTTGATTTAGTTAACCTGGACAGTAACGATCTGTGGATCACTACCGTCATCATTAACTATCACACGGCTTGTGCCTATGGTCCCATTATCAACATTAAAACCGGTGAAAGTGAGAGTATATCCACTTGGAACTTGGTTGACTCCAAGATCTACAACACGAGGAATATTGAGAATTCCACCGGTAACAACTGTTTGAGGCCATACCGCACCCGTTTCGTTGCAATATCCGCCAATTCTCTGATTCAATGCAATGTTGTTTCCATTTACGACAAGTCTTATATCACGCATAATCTGCGCAAAATTGGTTTTTAGAGAGAGATTTTGATATATGGTTCCCTGAAAGTCACTATTTGGAGTAATGGGAATTGAACCATTCATCTTGTACCCCTTGATTTGTGCATCAAGTGTTACTGACGTTCCTATCGGAATTCCTGTCAAATTAAAGGATTGTTGATTCATTGCACATGAAGCCGTCGCCACGACTCTATTGCTTGCATAAGCGAAAATGTTTGCAGTCGGTGCTTCCTGGAAAACCCATCCTGGGACATCCTTCCATACCCCCACCACACTATATGTCATAGGTTGGAGGGAAATATTGCCCAGATCGCGATCTGTCACTGCATTTGGAATGACCACTGTATATGTTTGATAATTGGTAACTTTTATTGTCAAGTTCAAATCGCCGTTTACTGCCGGTACAGAAAAACCTGTCTGAAATTCGCTTGGAATACGATTATCAAAAACCAGATTTCCAAAAACAAATTGTGCCAGTCCCAGGTTAATTATTGTACCATTAACTGCGTCTTTCAATACTCCCTTGACGTTGATATACAGATTCATATAGTTCTGAACCAATCTGACCTGAGGTGCTACCCTGTTTTCATTGTTCACAACCACAACTTTAATTGTATTTGTAGCATCAGATGTGACTTGCTGGTATCCCACCTTGTCAAATGAAAAAGTCCACTCACCTTGTCTCATATCACTTACAAAGTAGTTTCCATTGGTATCTGTGTAAGCAATTTTGTTTACCAAAGAATCTCCAGTTCCAGTTTCTGCTGTAACTGTAACTCCTGAAACACCCACAAGAGTTCGGCTGTCCAGTACCATTCCTGAAACTGAACCACCTTTGATACCAAGGGTTCCCTTTTCGCAACCGCCTAATATCAATATTAGAACCATTAAAAAGAGAATTATCTTGAGTCCACCGGCGGTGCGACAAATTGAATTCATTTTTAAGCCTCCTGGTATTCGATAAAAAGAAAAATACCTAGTTCTTTATCGGATGATGGAGGGAAAAGCTTAAGAATAAATTTTAAACAAAATTGCACCAATTTAGGGAAAAGATTGTCAAAAAATGAATCTGAACTGTCGATAGGAAAGGGTAATATTTTTAAAACATGGGAGGCACCATGGATAAAGTATATTTAAAAAATTGTAATCGAAGAATCTTGCTTTACCTGCTAATGGTAGCCAGTTTAGTATTCACCGGTTGCGAAAAGGGCTCTTTGGGGATAAAAGACGGAGCCGTAAATGGATATGTGCTTGATTCTCAGAAAAACATCCCCATTGCAGATGTATGGGTAAAAGCGCTAGGTCCGTCAAATCAAACCAGAGAAGCTACTACCGGGGGAGATGGCGGTTACACAATTACTACAGATCCACCTTCCAGTGGCCCTGCAAAATGGACCCTGTCCGTTCAGAAGTATGGATGGATTGCCACTGGTACCAATACTTCAACTGACGTTTATGTTGGAAATGGGGAAACAGTTCACGCGCCAATGATCTTTATGGCACAAACAGGACAAACCATTAAGGGAACACTCAAAGGTTATCCGGTTGACGCGATCACAGGATCTCCTTTACTGGGCTTTACCGTTACACAAATCGACCCTGCCAGAAATAAAACATTCGATCAGGCTCAGGATTTCAAAGATTCTGGCTGGACGGGTCTGGAAGGTGGAGCTAGAAAATATCGGATAACTTGTGATAACTATCTGGATTTTGTCACTCCTGACCCAGGGATTCAGATCACCACAACTCCTTATGATATGGGTGTTATAAAAATGACTCCTTTGACAGTTTCTGTTCAGGGAACCCTCAGGAATTTACCTGGTTATTTGATGACCGGATGGGCAAATTCCGGAGCCACGATCTGGGCAGAGTCAGCAGGGAAAGTTGTTGCAACCGCAACTTTATTGACTTCGGCACCCGCAGCCGGTACAAGTGGAAGTATTGGAAATGTGGTTTACACAATTGCAAATGTTCCGGTCACAGTTGGAAACATTGCGGTAAAAGCCAAAATAAAAGGCTACGATCTGATCACTATCAGTTCTGCAGTCAGCATTCCCAAACAGCGCCCATCCGGGACCATAGCCGGAATTGACGCCGACTTTGAGAACATTGAGCCTATCAGACGTGATGTAAGAGTAATCATTACCGGTTCAGCACCGGTTACCACTGCTGATCCCCCAACTCCTTCAACTGTTGATAACGGGGAAATCATAAGAGTGTATATTCGCCAAGGCGGGAAAGATATTGTACCATATGTTGACGTTGCCGGAAGCAACTACCACGCTGAAGCATATTTCAGCGGAGTAATCACCGGTTATCCACTGGATTTCTATGTTATTAACACCCAAAGAGGGTATATACATGCCGAAAAAACAAGCATCGAAATCCCTCAGGATGGAAATACCATATTCACTACTGATATTTCCATGTAAAAGTTAGTTAAGATCTTCTGAAATAAACCCGGAAAAAAGGCACGTTAATAACGTGCCTTTTTTATTTCCCTCAATACAGTAACAGAAGAAGCTAAAATTTCATAATCGTGGGGGTGCCAATTTCGATAATGTTCGAGCCAGCTCTGTGGCCATCCCTGGTTGGTAGAACACTTTTCCCTATTTAAGTTCCTTCAAAAGCTCTTCTTTGTCATCAACTGCAAAATATGCGGCATCACTATCAGGATAATGCTTCAAAATATAGTCCAGCCATTCGATTGCTTTTTTCGTATCCCCTCTTTTCAGGCAAATCTTTGACAAGTTGTAACAGGCATTGTCAGCAAGGTCACTATCCGGATGAGATTTCAAAAAATCACGGAAAATACTTTCAGCTTCATCAAGATTGCCGCTTTTCAGGGCATCCATTCCCTCGTTCATAAGAACTTTTACAGGGTCAATAGTGTTCATTAGTTTTCCTCCTCAGTTGTTTTTTTCTGAACCGTAGCTGAGCCATATCTCTCCAAAAAATTGCATCTTAAAGAGTTAAAAGTGCCGGCTAAAAGAGCTTCTCGAATTTCGCGCATCAGGTTGATCAAAAAGTGTACATTATGGAGACTGGCAAGCCGTAAAGCAAGAATTTCACCAGCCTTAAAAAGATGCCTTATATACCCTCGGGAAAATTTTCTGCAAGTTGCACAAGTACAAGTCGAGTCAATCGGTTGATCGGAAAAAGAGTGAGAAGCGGCTGATAAGTCAATTCGTCCATCACGAGTGAAGGCTGATGAATGTCGTGCAATACGCGTTGGATGCACGCAATCGAACATATCAATTCCCCGTTCCACTCCAAAGAACAAATCTTCAGGAGTTCCAACTCCCATGAGGTATCTGGGGAAAGCTTTTGGCATTTTTGGGGTAAGAGCTTCCAGAACTTCCAGCATAAGATTTTTCGGTTCCCCAACCGATAACCCACCGATCGCCAATCCTTCGAATCCAATTTCCACAGTCTGTTTCAGGGATTCATCTCTCAGATCGTGGAACATCGAGCCCTGAATAATTCCAAACAAAGCCTGGCCATTTTTCATGGCGGGATGAGCTTTCCGACATCTCAAAGCCCATCTTACAGAACGTTCCATTGCTTCCTTAGCCTCATTATATTCAATGGGAAAAGGGGAACACTCATCAAATACCATCATTATTTCGGAGCCAATAGAACTCTGAATTCTGATTGCCTCCTCGGGAGAGAGGAATTTCCGACTTCCATCAATGTGCGAAGCAAAAGTTACGCCTTCATCTGTGATTTTGTTTAATGTTTTCAGCGAAAAAACTTGGAAACCACCTGAATCAGTCAGGATAGGGCGTGGCCAAGCCATGAAGTTATGCAAGCCACCGAATTTTTCCAGGACTTCTGTTCCCGGGCGAAGGAAAAGATGATAGGTGTTGGATAAAATTATCTGCGCATTTGATTCAATAAGTTCATCCGGGGAAAGGGTTTTCACGGTTCCTTGAGTTCCGACAGGCATAAATACTGGAGTTTCGATATCTCCACAGCGAGTGGAAATTTTCCCCGTCCTTCCCAGGCATTCGTTCGACTCATGGATAAGTTCAAATCTAAATTGATTCATAAAATCTCGCTTTAAAGAAATCGTAAGGCGTTTGGTCGCTTCAAATTATTAACATGGCATCGCCAAAGCTGTAGAACCGATATTTCATCTCAATCGCAATTTTGTACAATTCAAGAACTTTTTCTCGTCCTGCAAATGCAGAAACAAGCATAATAAGCGTGGACTTCGGCAAATGGAAGTTGGTAATCAAATGATCAATCGCTTTAAAGCGATATCCGGGTGAAATAAAAATACTGGTTTCATTGTATCCAGGTTGGAGTTTTCCGTTGGAGTCGATCGATGATTCAAGCGTTCGGGCCGAAGTGGTTCCGCAAGCCCAAATTTTTCCACCTCTGGCTCTTGTATTATTGAATTCATCTGCCAGTCGTTGGGAAATGAAATATTCCTCGGAATGCATTTGATGGTCATGAATATTTTCAACTTCAACCGGTTTAAAGGTTCCGATTCCAACGTGTAAAACCACATCCTCAATTCTGACTCCTGAATCTTTGATCTTTGCCATCAAAGTCTGATCAAAATGAAGTCCTGCTGTTGGCGCTGCAATGGAACCTTCCATTCCCGAAAAAACAGTCTGATACCTTTCCGGAGAGCTTTCCCGGGACGTAATATAAGGAGGAAGCGGCATTTCTCCATTTCGCCTGAAAAAAGATACCGGATCGTCTTCCCCTGCAATTGAAAGAACTCTAAGTCCATCGGGAAGAATATCCAGCACTTCAGCTGTTTTATTTTCCGGGAGAGGCAGTTGAGCACCCATCTTGAATTTTTTTCCAGGGCGCACCATTGCACTGAACTTATTTTCCGTAAGTTTTTTTATGAAAAGAATCTCTCGTGCCATTTCTCCTGATTTCGGAACAGTATAAAGTCTTGCGGGAATAACCTTTGAACTGTTAATAACCAAAAGATCTTCAGGAGGAATCAGATCTCTCAAGTGGTTAAAATGAGTATGCTCAACTTCAGAGGTTTTCCGATTAAAGACCATCAGTCTGGAAGCCGATCTTTCGGAAGATGGCACCTGGGCAATAAGTTCCTCCGGCAGCAAGTAATCGAATTCTGCCGTTTTCATTGAGTAACTTGAGAAGGTTGAGAAGCTTGAGAGGCTACGACCGTAGGGGGAATTGAACTCGCGACCGAATTGTTCGACGAGTTTGTCGTTAAAGCAGCTGAAACTGTCGATGATTGTATATTCTGCGAAGTCTGGATACTTTCCGAAGTCTGTATACTCTCCGAAGTCTGGGGGAACTGTGAAGCTTGGGTAGCTGCTAACGTCTGGATAGACGGTAAAGTTTGAATAGCGGGTAAAGTTTGATTAGCTGGAAATGTCTGAAAGTTCTGAGAAGAAGAAGCCGGAGAAAAGGCAGCAGAAGGAGAAGCACTGGAACTCCGTGAATCAGTTGCGAGCGGCACAGAAAACGTTGCAGATAGTTTAATTTCCGAACTATCTGAAAAAAAGCTTGTTCCAACTACAACTGATTGGTCTTTAAACGGAATATAATAGCTGAGTTTATCTATATACTTTGCGTCACCCGGCAATGAATGGGCTTGAACCTTAAAATCACCGCTTCCAACAAATTTTAATATTTCTATTGCTTCTGGCAAAGAAATATCGGTCTCAAAATTCTGAAAAATCTGCTCAATTATTCCGGAAATTTTCAATAGGAAACCTGGTGTTTTGAACTTCTCCAGAAGTGCTGCAAGGAACTTCTGCTGTCTTTTGACTCTTCCAAGATCGGCATTCGCATCAGCTCGAAATCTTACGTAGTCGAGAGCGTTCTTCCCGTCAAGGTGAGCTGGGCCAGATGACAAGTGAATATGAACGTTTCCATAATTGTCTTCGTAATTCATCGGTTGGTCAATAACCAGATTAACGCCACCCAGGAGATTGAGTATATTGATGAACCCCTGGAAATCAATCTTGGCATATCTTTCGATTTTTATTTCCAAAAGGTCTTCTACCAAACCATCAAGAGCGGCAATTCCAAACCGTGTAAAAATCTCGTTGATTTTTTTTGCAGTGTTTTCGATTATTACGCGGGTGTCTCGTGGAATAGACAGTAGATGAATTTCTTTGGAATCACCTTTTAAACCTACGAGAAGGATAGTGTCTGTCCGATGAGATCCGTCGACAGAATCCATTCCTAAAAGAAGGATGTTGATTTTTCCAAAGTGTTTTTCTCCGGTCAATGATGAAATAGGTTTAATCGGAGCAAGCTCAGGAGGCACTTTCAGCGCCATCCACTTGTTGGCTACTCCCGCAAAAAAAAGGAGGTTAAAGATGAAAAAAACAATTTCTGCCCCCCCCCAGAAAATGCTTCCCATTCTAGGTTTCGGTGAAATTGTTCTATCGGAACTCATTTTTCTTCCCCGAAAATTATTATTTTAAAATATGTAATTCTCATTTCACTATGAGGGCTATTTCAAAGAGTGGTTATCAACTGTTTTTTTAAGGCTTTTTCCCGTTTGGAACGACATACGACTTCAAAGCGTTTCTGGGGAGTTAATTCCATCTCCCTGATTTTACTACGTTCCTTACTTTCTCTTGAAGGGTCAAGAAAATCACCCATTACCAAAGCTTTCTCGATTTTTCCACACCTGACTCTCGGAAAGGTATGCATTCTAACAGAAGTAATTACTTTTTTGGGAAAATTAGGATCAAGATTTTTCAAAAAGCACGCAGCTGCGGCACCATGACCCAACATAGGAATTTCACGTTCTTTTTTGAATAATGGTATATCAGACTTGGAGAGAACATTCAAAATTTCTTGATCAGGTGAAGCTCTAAATAGATCATGACTAATTCCGGCCAGCCACCCAAGTCGAGGGTCATCGGTAAGCTCGGCAGAATACCGCGCAGCAAGTGATGCAGTACCAGCAAGGTGATTAATAATGCTCGTTGGTAGATTTTGGTGCTTCAAACGAATTTGCTCAACCCAGGTTCTAAATTCTGTTCCCCAGCAGTTGTAAAGATTTTTTTCGGCAATTATCGCCGCAGCACCCGGCGGAACAAATCGGAAGGGATCATTTTTAAGTTTCAGTTTCTTACGAAATTCGGTTGAAGAAACCGGGTCTTCATCGATATTAATCAGAAAAGTTTTCTTGGAAGGCAAAACAGAGGGAACGGTGTATCCGGGGCGGCTTGCAACTATTAAGCCAGCTTCAGCAATTATTTCAGCAGAAGATTTCCAATTTTTCAAATCATTCAGAGAATCTGAGCCTATGATTAGAAAATAATCGTGAAATGGATTTTGCTTCTTAAGATGGCGTATTGTCCGGATTGTGAAGGAAGGGCCATCCAGCTCGCGTTCAACCTCCGATAACTTCAATCCTTTTTTCCCTTGAATGCTGGCTTTAAGCATTTCACATCTGTCGGAAAAAGAGATGAGCTCTGTATCGCTTTTATGGACGGGCAAAAAAACAGGGATAAACCATACCTCATCAATCAGCCCAGATTCGAGACTTTTCTGGGCAATTTTGATGTGTTGCTTATGTGGAGGATTAAAAGACCCCCCGAATAACCCGATTATCAAATGAAAAACTCCCTGAATTCAAACTCCATTTCACCGATGATGACAGTGTCCTCGTCGTTTCCATCAGTTTGAGACAATTCATCCATAAACCCAAGTTTTTTTAACTTTTTTCGGAAAAGCATAACGCCATCGTCAGTGGTAAAATCAGTCATTTGTACAAGTCTTTCAATTTCACGACCAGTAACCATGAAAGAGTTGGCTGAAATACGTTCAATGGAAAATGGGGCCAGGAATTCATGATACCTTTCTTCTTCCATCTCTGGCATTTTGGGTTTCTCATTGTTTTGCGCAAGAAGTTCATTAATGGCTTTCAATAGCTCAGGAAGGCCTTTGCCGGTGGCTCCGGAAAGGGAAAAAACACGATATCCCCTTTTCTGAACTGCTTCGCTAAATACTGGCCATAATTCACGCGCCTCAGTAATATCCATTTTGTTTCCAACTACAAGCATCGGTTTATCGAGAAGAGATTCCTTGAAAAGTTTCAATTCGCGAAGGATTCCTTCAAATGACTCCAGCGGATCTTTGGGATCAACCGTGCTCAGATCGACAAGATGTAGAAGTAATCGGGTTCTCTCTATATGTTTAAGGAAATGTGTTCCGAGGCCAGTTCCAGCATGAGCTCCCTCAATTAAACCGGGAAGGTCAGCCATACAAAACGATGGCAAATTCTCGAATTTCACGATTCCAAGGTAAGGGTGAAGTGTTGTAAATGGATAATCAGCAATTTTCGGTCGGGCGTTGCTTACTGCGTTAAGAAGTGTAGATTTTCCAGCGTTTGGAAGCCCTACCAATCCAACGTCTGCAAGAAGCTTAAGTTCGAGTCTTACCGTGCGCTTTTCACCAGGCTCCCCTTTTTCGGCTATTCTTGGTGCTCTACGAGTGGATGAAGCAAACTTTGCGTTTCCTCTTCCTCCGTTGCCTCCTTTGGCTACAATAAACTGCGAACCTTCAGAATCAAGGTCAGCCAGGAGTTCACCAGTTTCCTCGTCGTAAATCAGTGTTCCTACAGGAACTTTTAATTCAACGGGTGGGGAACCATGTCCAAATTTGTCTTTTGGTCCGCCCTTTTCTCCTTCATTGGCAATATAGCGCCTCTGAAACCCAAGTTCGTAGAGGGTATTGTAATCCCGGGAAGCGACTAAAATTACATCTCCTCCGCGTCCACCATCACCACCGGATGGGCCTCCGAATGGGACAAATTTCTCGCGGCGAAATGCGATCATTCCATCTCCGCCTTTTCCGGCTTCTACTTCGATTGTAAGCTGATCAACAAATTTCATTTGCTCGTCCGATCTTTAATTAATCCGATAATCTCTAAAGAGACTATTATATCACTTTTTCTAAAAGAACAAAATTCAAAACACTATCAAAATTGCCCACGTGAAGGTAATTTTTGTAAAGAAATATTCAATCCAAAAGATTACAAATCTTAATAAAAGGGAGAAAAAAACCTCGAACGCCCGATCGTTGAGCAAGTCGAAGAGAGACTGTCGAAAAATCCCCGAAAATTCACTGTTTTGTGCACCCACCCATTCTTCGCCCCGCTTTCTCGCATCAACAGCGAGTCGCTTTGAATCGAAAAAAGAAAAAAAAATGTACCGAGTTTTTTCAACAGCTTCGAAGTAGGTCGCCAAGTGAAACAATTCAATTATTAATTGCTGAATTTTCAAAATTCCCCTGCACAAATTTTTACCTTTTTTCAAATTTACTTTTCCGGAAAACTGACCCAATGCGGACTTCGAACTTGGCAGACTTTTTGCGATATAAAAGTTAAACAAAAATCTGGAGGAAATTAAATGAAGATTACTAAATTTGCAGTGATTGTCGGATTGGCCATTTCTACTTTTGGAACGCCTTCTTATGCCGATGATTCCAATTTAATTCAATCAGCAATGGAATCAAAAGTTTGTGAAGATGTTCTTTCAAACACCAAGAATACTGGAAATGTTTCATCCTTGGCTGCAGGCCTATCAGAAGAAACACGGAAGTTAATGGTCGAAAAGATCAAATTTGCTATAGTACAAGAAAACCGTGTTGACTTACAGAAAGTTCTTCCCGATTGGCAAAAACTTGAACGTTCAAATCCCCAGCTTAGTTCAGATAATCTTCTTGGCCTTCCCTTGAGACCTGGCAAACTAGAAGTCTCCGTTTTATTTTTTAAACGCTCTGGAAGCATAATTCGTTGTGACAAAGAAAACTTTCAAGCCGTTTTGGATACTGTTGGGGTTGATGTTAAACCTGAACCAGGAAAACCTGGACGAGTAATTGCGAAATTTTCCGGAAGCTCCTCCTCAGGAAATATCCCTCAAGATCCTATTAAGGGAACAATTTCAACTTCCGGTAATATTGCAAATATCACCGGCGACGATGGAACATGGGTAAAGGTTGAATACAGAAGTGATGGATCCTATAAATTTTCCAGCAATAAACTCCCTGCACCTGCAGTTGCAAGGTATGTAGACTGACAGTAATTTCATCGAATATATACCAAATTTAAAATCCGGCGCGATCAAATAGATCGCGCCGGATTTTTCGTGCAAAGACAAATCCCCTTTACGTAAATAGCCCTTTTGCTTGGAACTTTCTCCGCTATTTTTCCAACATAAATAAAATTGAAAACCTTTAGTTTCCAAAGAGTACTGGATTGTTGGTCAACCAACTCTCCGAAAATGGGGTTTACGAGAAATCTATTCTTTTTGAAAAAGGTTGTCTCTTAAAGAGTCAACTCTACCACTGAAATTTTAGAGACTGTAGCAAGCTGGTTGATAATTTTAACTCAAATTTAAAGCTAAATGCAGAAAACCTTGGTAGAACAAAAAAGCATATTCTTCTTTATTTTGTATTTCTCTGTTCATGCTGCTTTCAAGGTGACTTATTCAGTAATTTTGCAACACTTTCAAATTTTACAAGAAAAACTGAAAAATCAGTTTCGCGGACTATACAAAAAAAGCGCCCTTTCGGGCGCTGTATAACAAATTACCAACGAGATTAAACAATACCTTGAGCCATCATGGCTTGAGCGACTTTCATGAATCCGGCAATGTTGGCGCCGTTCACGAGATTTCCGGGGGTTCCATATTCTTCGGCTGCATTCTTGGCAGAAGAATGGATATTCACCATGATCTTGTGGAGTTTTTCTTCGGTTTCAGCGAAACTCCAGTTCATCCATTGGGAATCCTGAGCCATTTCCAATCCGGAGGTGGCAACTCCACCAGCGTTGGCGGCTTTTCCTGGCCCGAAGGAGACTTTGTTCTTGAGGAAGATTTTTACTGCATCTGGTGTTGAGGGCATATTGGCGCCTTCAGCGACTGCAATACAACCATTCTTAACCAATTCAGCTGCGGCTTCTTCGTTAAGTTCGTTTTGAGTGGCGCAGGGAAGCGCAACATCGCATTTAACTTTCCAGATTCCAGCGCAACCATCTTGATATTGGGCGCCTTTATGGCTCTTTGTATATTCGCTGATTCTCTTTCTTTCGACTTCTTTCAACTGCTTCACGGTCTCGAGATTGATTCCATTTGGATCATAGATGAAACCATTTGAATCAGACATTGCAACAACTTTTCCACCCAATTGAGTTGCTTTTTGATGGGCATAAATTGCAACATTTCCGGAACCGGAAACTACAACTGTTTTTCCATCGAAGGAGGTCTTTCTATCTTTGAGCATTTCTTGTGTGAAATATACGCATCCATATCCAGTGGCTTCAGTTCTAACAAGTGATCCACCGAAAGACAGACCTTTTCCAGTCAGAACGCCATTGAATTGGCCGGTGAGCTTCTTCCATTGTCCATACATGTAGCCGACTTCACGTCCGCCGACACCAATGTCACCAGCGGGAACGTCAGTCTGATGGCCAATATGGCGATACAATTCACTGATAAAGCTTTGGCAGAAGCGCATAACTTCGCCGTCAGATTTTCCCTTAGGATCAAAATCAGATCCACCTTTGCCGCCACCCATCATGATGCCGGTGAGAGAATTTTTGAAAATCTGCTCAAAACCCAAAAATTTAATAATTCCAATATAAACTGAAGGATGGAAGCGAAGACCACCTTTATATGGCCCAATCGCGGAATTAAATTGAATGCGAAAACCGCGGTTTACATGAACTTTGCCTCTATCATCAACCCAAGGAACGCGGAAGAAAATCTGTCTTTCCGGCTCACAAAGTCTTTCTAACAATCCGGCATTTTCAAATTCCGGATGTTTGGCAAAAACTGGCTTGAGTGATTCAAGAACTTCTTCAACTGCCTGATGAAATTCGGGCTCATTGGGATTTCTGTGTTTTACCTGATCGTAAACAGCTTTAATGTAATTCATTCCTTAAATTCCTCCAGAAAAAAATAAAATTTATTTTGTCGCGATACGCGAATATAGAAACTATACCTAACAAAAAACAGTATGTAAACAAAAAAATTATAAAAACAAATTTACTAACATATTGAACTTACAGCTATATAAAAATTTAAATTAAAAATCTTTTATTAACGGATAAATAAATTAGAAAAATAAATTTTTATTAATATTATTTACTTACAAAAGGCTTTTTGACCAGGACTTTGTATTGTCCCTCCAACCTAAAGTCAGAATTCCTGTTGTCGTAAACTTCATTTTCTTTGATTGTTCAGCTTCAAAAGCCGATTCCGTAGAGATTAAAAAGTTTTCAGCCCGAATTTTGTTTTGAGACCAATCCTAAAAAATACGTGCACTTCCCCAAGGACTTTGATTTGACCAAAATGAAAAGGGATCGCTTTATTCTCCAAGAAAAAACGAAATTTTCGGGAAAATTAGGATCCCTTACTGGATGGTTGAAACATTCATTTCTGTCAGATAAAATCTAATTTTACGCAGATCTGAAGCGAGAAACAAGGCGTATGAACGAACTAATTGTAATTGGTATGAGACCAAATAATCCAAAAGTTAAGGAAGGAATCGCATCCAAACTAGTTCACACTTTCAGGTTTTGGGAAAATGGTCCCATGACTATATCCTCGGGAATTGGAATTCTGAAAGTAGAAAAAATTCGTGCAAAATGGTAAAAAATAATGTTTATTGAACCTTTTTTTGCAAGGCTGAACTCTTTATGTCAGCGAAAAAGAGTAAAAATACTTGACTTGTTAACCTGCACCAACGCAAGTGCAGAAAACTTGGAAAAAATAATTTTTCGCGATTTTTTTTTGAATTGTCTGGTTAATTGCCAATGTCAATATGAATTTACTCTTTGTTGCTGTCTTTATGTTTCTCGGTTTGAAGGAACACTCAATCAGAAGGGTTCTGAACTTCGCTTCAGCACTTAAATGGATTATTGCTGAACACAATGTCTTGATGATGTTTTTTTGGGGAGGGTATGCTATTATTTTTCGTTATTTCCATGAAACCCTCTCTCAATTTCAGAAAGCTTCATCGCAATAAAGATCAACAAGCCTTTTCTAAATTAAAAAAACTAGTCCTTAGCCACAGATGAGTGTAGATGTTGATCGCGAAGGTCGTTTCGACTCCGCTCAACGAACGGGTCGCGGACAGAGCACAGTCGAAGCCGCCGTATAAAGCCGCAGATTATTTGAGTAGATACTATAAATTCAATTGTGACAGAGGACCATGGTGGTTTATTCAAGTCTTAGAAGCGAAAAACACTCCGTCGGAAAAAAAAATTTGAGGGGATTGATATGCAAAGAGACTTTTTTTCTGGATCTAAAAGTTTTTTCTTGGTTTTTATTGCCACATTTTTCTGGATAACTGGACCGGATTGGGTTTGTGCAACTCAACCCGAAAGTCCATCAAAACCGCAATCTTTGAAGTTGGAAGAAACCTTGCCTTCACTTATAACAGAGCTCTTCAAAGAAAACCCCCAAATAAGGGCTAGTAGAGAAAAAATTCTTGCCTCCAAAGAGCGAATTTCGATTGAAAAAACCTGGCCCGATCCTATGCTTGGATTAATGTTGGTTCCCAATCCTACAACTGAAATGGAAATGATAAACGGGGCAAAAAACTTTGGTATTTCGCAGATGATTCCTCTGGCTGGGAAGAAAAAACTGGCTGGTCATATAGCTGGGACTCGTGTTGAAATGGAAAAGGCACAATTTCAAACGGTTGTTTTGAGCAAACTTGAAGCCTTGAAAAATTCCTACGAAGAAATAACTTACCTTGATGATGCAATCAAAATCATCTCAGAAAACCGCAAAGTTCTGGATCGGATTTCTGAAGTTGCCACCTCTCGGACAACTTCTCCGGCAATTTTATCTGAGATTCAGCGCATTCAGACTCAACTATCCCAGGCAGGTTATGACGAAGCCATCTTAAAGGAGCTTAGAGTCGCCGAACAGGCTCGCATTAATTCCCTGTTGAATCGACCGATTGACAGACCCCTATCCGTGGCTTCCATTCGCCAAGTATCGCCAGCAATGAAACCGATTTATCAAATAGAGCCGCCAGTGGCTTCTTTAACAGAATTACTGAAACTTCTGGACGATGATCAGCCCGATTTGCACATGGCAGCTCTTGCCATTCAAATGGCAAAACAGGAAAAAGAAATGTCCAGAAAAGAAAGGGTTCCTGATATTACTGTCGGCTACTCTCAACAACGTGACCGTAACCTGAGGGTGAATTACCAGGGAGACACCTATCGCTTTGATTTAAACTTCCCGATTTGGGAGGGGAAAAATCGGGCAAAGGTTAGAGAAGCGGAGCACAAAACTTACGCTGCCGAGGCCGAAAAAACAGGTTTACAACAAAACCTGGCTTCCGACATAACAGCACAATATGTAAGAACTCAAACCCTTTGGCGAACGATCAGGATATATGAAGATTCGCTTTTACCGCAATCTCAACTTACACTTGAAAATTCATTAGTAAATCGTTCCGAGGTTTCAGAGATTATTCCTGAATCCCTGGAAGCACAAGCAGTACGACTGAATTTTCTTCTGGCATATCGACGCGCGATTGCTGATTACAGGCAAGCTCAGGCAAGAATGGTCACACTTCTTGGGAGCGCTCCGGAAATTGATAGAAAAACATTATGGAAATGAAGAAATTCATGAATTTTCTGATCCTAATTTTTCTCTTTCCCGGATTTTTTGGTCCCAGTTCGGCAGAGTGCTCGCCTTTGATTGCTTCTTTTTCATCCGATTTTGCTTTTTCGGAGAATGGAAATTTAAAAGAATTGTACCAACGGACGACCAATTTTGATTTCAGAAATGATGAAGTTTTTCAACCGAATGAAACAACTCTTTCCGGAATTACCTCCAAACCTCTGAATGACAAATCAATTGAAAAAATTCTATCCGGCAATGTTTCGCTGATTTTCCTGCAAACACTAGCTTTTGCAAGAAATCCCGATCTGGAATCATCTAAGAAGACAATCCAGGCCAGGGCTGAAATGTATCCACAAACTATGTTTGTAGATGCTCTTGCCGCCCAGTACAGGTCTTTCACCCAGGCCATCGAAACCCGCACTTCTTCTTCGGCAATGGGGGAATCGCAAGAATTGTTTTTCCCAAGCCCTGGAATTTCCACATTTAATGGCAAGCTCGCCCGTCTCGAAGTTGAAATGGCCATGGAAGAATATTTCATGAAACTCCGGAATTTGGAAATCAAATTGTTGAACAAAGCAGCTGAATACCAAATGTTTCGGGCCTCAATTTCCGTTACAGAAAAGAATTTAGCGGCTCTCGAAGCTTTTGGAAATTCACTGAAAACACGTTTCATAACTGGAAAATCCATGTATCCTGAGTTAACCCGACTTCAGGTTGAACAAGATCGAATGAAGAACGATCGCGCTTCCATGCTACGCATGCAAAAAGCTTCCATTGCAGAAATCAATCACCTTCTGGCACGGGCAGCCGATGGTTCTTTTGGAAGTATTCAGCTTCCTTCCCTAAATTTTCCAGTTGACCGGAAAAATTTAACCCAAGCGGCACAGGAAAAACGACAGGAAGTAAGAATTGCAGAAATCGGAATCAAACTTCTGGAAACCCTTCTGTCACTAAAAAAACGATTTGTCTTTGCAAAGATTTCGCCTGGATTTGCATATCCAAAATCAGGAATGACAAGCAAATCGAATCAATCAAATTCGGAAATGGGTATCGGAAAAAATAGTTCCGCTGCCTTGGATTCCTACAAAATCAGTTTTGGCACTGACGTCACTATGCCAAATCCGTTGGAATTAGCTGAACAGGCTTCGTACCTCCGGGAACTTGAGCAACAAATCGGGTCAGAAAAAGCCAAAGTGGCCGAAATACGCAATTCAACAATTTCTGAGCTGACAGAAGCAGTGACCGGGTTTGAAAACGCTCGGGAATCTTTAAAAACTGAGCGAAATATTGTCTTTCCCAGACTGGAAACTACACTGGACAGTGCCGGCTCAGCATACCGAACTGGACAGATTGCATTTTCGGACTGGATGGAGCTGTTCTTAAGCTCGTTTTCTTCCCAGATGAATTCCATTCGATACGAATTTGAAGCCTATAAAGCATTGGGAAAGATTTTCGAAGTTTCGGGATCGTGTAATTTTCCAACCGGGAAGAATTGACTGCACTTCAACCGCAGTTTGCCTCGCAATGGCATGGTGTTAACTTGCAACGTTTAGTTTAGTACTAACCACCAGTTATTGACATACTATGAAGAGAAAAAATCCAATTCAAGATTGCTAAAAAAATCAATGGTATGTATCGTTGCTAAGAAAGGCAAAATTGACAAAAACCGAATTTGTTTTGATGCGGTTCTTGGAATTTGAAAAAGTTCCTCTTAGTATTTGTACGTATTATTGAAAAAAAAACTTTTTTAAAGAGATTATTCCAATTTGCTTTGAGAGGAGAGAATCAATGGAAGAGCAAATGACACCCCGAATGTGGCGGCAATTAATAGAGGTGCGTTTACGCTTTGTTGGATTACTAGTCATTACAGGTTTGATTGTCGGTTGTTGGGACACAATAGCAAATTATTGGGAACGGTTTTTTCGCTCCTCAGCAACACCTGGAAATATTGTCCAGGAATTGACAGAGTTTTTTTGCCCGATGCATCCAAACATCATCCGCTCCCAAAACGGTAACTGTCCAATTTGTGGAATGCCCCTTTCGAAGCGTGCCAAGGGAGTGCTCGCTCCGCTACCACCAAATATCACTGGTCGTGTAACAATTTCCCCATACCAGGTTTCACTTGCCGGAATCAAAACAGCTGCAGTCTCATATCAGCCTCTGGTGCGAGAAATTGAGAGCCTGGGTGAAGTTGTTTTTGACGAACGTAAACTTGCACGTGTTTCCGCACGTTATCCCGGGCGAATTGAAAAACTCCTCGTAAACTTTGTTGGAGCCGGAGTCCAAGCCGGTGAGCCTCTTGCACAGATTTACAGCCCACCAATAATTACAACCTTCGAGGAGCTCCTTACCAACAGCAAGCAGGGAAGCGCCCTTGGGGGTGTATCCGAAGCGATAAAAAAGAAACTGCTTTATCTGGGAATTACACCTGATCAAATTGAAACAGTTCTCAAAAAAGGTGGTGCTGACAATTTAACTCTAACCTCCCCAATGAATGGAGTTGTCGTAAAAAAATCAGTAATAGAAGGGCAATATGTTGAAGAGGGAATGAACCTTTTTGACTTGGCAAATCTGAACGTTGTCTGGTTGGTATGCCGGGTATTTGAAGACGATATGCCATATATAAGAATCGGACAATCCGCACGTTTTGAAACCCCCGCTTATCCAGGCGCGTCATTTACAGGAACTGTAGCTTTTTTGGATCCGACATTCGAGAAAGAATCCCGCACAGTAAACGTTCGTATCGATCTGAACAATACAGCAATGAAACTGAAACCTGGAATGTTTGGTACAACAATCATTCAGGCCGTTTTCAGCGATTTCGACGAATTTCGAGGCATAGTCCAGCCAGTCAGTTCTAATAAACCAGACATTTATACCTGCGTAATGCATCCGGAAATTGAGCAATCTGAGCCGGGAAAATGTCCAAAATGCTTAATGAAACTTACATTAAAAGAAAAGCCGGTAGAAGCAAATGAAAATTTAGTTTACTCCTGCCCTATGCATCCCGAGGTGAAATCCGGGAAAGCCGGAAAATGCCCGATCTGCAAACCTTACATGGACATGGACCTCGAGCCCCATCGCTTGGAAACCTCAGCACGTGGCGTACTTGCAGTCCCGGAAACTGCTGTGATCGATACCGGGACCAGAAAGATAGTCTATGTTGAACAGGCCGAAGGTATTTACGAGGGAAGACTGGTTTCTCTGGGGCCGCGTGCAGACGTTTATTATCCAGTTTTCAGCGGTTTGAAGGCCGGGGAAAAAATTGTAGCACATGGATCATTCCTGATCGATGCAGAAACACGATTAAATCCAGCAGCTGGAGCAGCTTTTATAGGAAATACCGACCTAAAGCCCACAACAATTGAAAATTTGTCGCCGGCCTCAGTACAATCTGCGTCAGTCGACCTCTCCAACCACGGGAATTGAACCATGATTGAAACATTCATCAGATTTTGTATGCGCAATCGTTTGATTGTATTTGTTGCAGCTTTGTTGATGACCGCTATAGGAATCAGGGTTGCATATCTGACTCCGGTTGACGCTATCCCGGATCTTTCAGAAAATCAGGTTGTAGTTTTTGCCGACTGGATGGGCCGAAGCCCAAAGGAAATTGAAGATCAGATAACTTTTCCCCTTTCGGTAAATCTTCAAGGCTTGGCGGGGATCAAGGCAGTTCGAAGTTCAAGCGAATTCAATTTTTCGATGATCAACGTTATTTTTGATGACAGTATCGATTTTTATTTTGCAAGGCAGAGAATTCTGGAGAGACTGAGTACAACCAATACCTTTCTTCCGGCAGGGGTCATTCCTTACATGGCTCCCGACGCAACAGCGCTCGGCCAGATTTTCTGGTACACCCTCGAGGGCAGGAATATAGATTTTGATAGACTGAGAGCAATACAGGATTGGTATGTTCGCTACCAGCTTAATTCTGTTCCCGGAGTAGCGCAAGTAGCTACGGTTGGCGGTTCTGCGCGGGAGTATCAGATCGATATTGATCCCAATAAATTGCGTGCTTTTTCTCTTTCCCTTGGAGAGGTCAGTAGCGCAGTCGCAAGAAGCAATTCCTCAGTCGGCGGAAGAGTCATCCACAAAGGCAACGCCGAATATCTTATCCGCTCAGTCGGATGGATTAAATCCATTCGGGATATCGAAAACACATTTATCTCTGAAAAAAACGGTGTTCCAATATATGTAAAAAACGTCGCTACCGTACAACTAGGACCCGAGTTTAAGCGGTCCTTTCTTGAAAAAGATGGCAACGAAGCAGTTGGCGGAGTTGTAATGATGCGATTCGGGGAGAACCCACTTGAGGTAATTCAAAGAGTGAAGGAAAAAATTCGCTCTCTGCAATCTGGTCTTCCGGATGGGGTCACCATTGTGCCATTTTATGATCGAACAGCTTTGATAAATCGGGCAATCCACACTTTGACTGGAACTCTCACAGAAGAACTGATCGTGACCTGCCTGGTTGTATTATTAATAATGGGACACTTCGGTTGTTCCATCGCAGTTTGCATCGCATTGCCCATGGCGGTTTTAGTTTCCATTATTTTAATGAAAGTTTTCGGAATTAGCTCCAATATCATGTCACTTTCGGGGATTGCCATATCAATTGGAATAATCGTTGACCAGTCGATTGTAATGGTTGAAAATGCCGCTCACAATCTGCACATAAAATTTGGCGATCAGCCTGTGAGCGGTGATACCACCGAGTTTCTCATTCCGGTTTGTCAGAGCGTGGGACGTCCGATATTCTTTTCTGTCATGATCATGATTTTGTCCTTTCTTCCTGTGTTCGCACTGGGAGGAATGGAAGGAAAAATGTTTCACCCGCTTGCATTCACAAAAGTTTTCGCACTCTTGGGGGTGTCGATTATATCCATCAGCCTGGTACCAGCACTTCTGCCTCTACTGATTCGCGGAAGACTTCGCAAAGAGGAAGACAGCTGGATTGTACGACAAGTCATAGAAATATATCGACCTGTGTTGCGGCTTCTGATGGACAGAACAAAACTGGTCATCTGGTTTTTCATACTTATTCTTGCCTTTGGATGGCTTTTTTCAGGAAGACTTGGCCGCGAATTCATGCCAGCCCTGGATGAAGGGGCTTCTCTGGAAATGCCAATAACTGTTCCTCGCGCCTCAGTCACAGAGGCAGGAGATGACATCCGAGTCAGGGATGCTTTGTTGAGAAGCGTTCCTGAAGTCGAAATAGTGGTTGGCAAATCCGGTCGTGCAGATACTCCGACTGATCCTTCCCCGCTTGATATGATTGAAACCATTATAAATTTTCAACCGCAGGAATACTGGACAAAGCGTCAAATTTCGAAACAAGATGCCCAAAAGCAAGTGTTCAAAGCAATCTCAACAGCGCAGCAAATGGGAATTCTTGCCGCCAGCTTTTCTACAGAGCTGAAAGAGAAGCTTGCTGATGAAATAACGATGGACGGGTTGCCCAGATTCGATGAAGCAATGCGTGGTTTATGTATTCAGAGACAGTATGAATTTGCACCGATACTTGGAAGGCGCCTACTTTCCCACACTCAGGAATATCTTATTAAACACGCCAGAAGAATCGGAGCGTGGGTAAATAATGAGTCATTAGGTTATTCCGAAGTTCCAAAAGGCTTGGAAACTTTCATTTTACCTTTAGCAAACGGAATCAGGCTTGAAGAAGCCGACAAAATGATCCGAGCATTCAGAGATTATTTTGTTACTCACGAAATTATTGCTAGTCAGACAGATTTTCGTCTTCCTGAAATCACTTATTTCACTACGCTCAATGAGATTCTCAACGTTGTAACCGGAAAACAGAGTGAAGATCTTTCCCAATCACTTTTTAAGGAAATAAGTGAAAAACGCAAAGTGGAACTTGAGAACCGCACCAGGCTTATCAATGAAGAATTGTTTCATTATGCCGCAGAAGCCTGGACTTCCATTGTTGTTTCAGAGCTTTCCAAAAAAGGAAATGAAAAGGGAATTCTGATCAAAGAAATTGCAAGTGACGCGTCTGATGGATTTACCAAACAACTGGTTTCCAGTTTTAAATCCCAAGTTTTTTTGTGGAAGAAAAATAAACCGGATCTCATTCGTGAAATGGATCAGATGCTGACAATTCCAGGCTGGGGAAACATCTGGACACAACCTATAATCAATCGTATAGATATGCTGAGTACAGGCGTTAGAACTATGATCGGAGTAAAAGTCTTTGGGAGCGATATTACCGAAATCCAAACAGTTTCGGAAAAAATTGCCGCAGTTTTGAGGCTTCTTCCGGGGGCAGCAGACGTGTTTGCCGATCAAAATGTCGGAAAAGGATACATAGAGATCAGACCCGACCGATTGAAAGCCGCTAAATACGGAATCTCCATCGAAGATATCCAGAACACGGTGGAAGTCGCGCTGGGTGGGAAAGTTATTACGACCACTGTTGAAGGACGTGAGCGATTTCCAGTTCGAATAAGGTATGCACGCGATTTTCGCGAGGATGAAGAAAAAATCCGGCGGCTTCTTATAAGTGGAAGTGGTGGAATGACTGCTCCGACCGCAGGAAGTGATTCCAGCGGAATGAAAGCAAACACTGGGACGCCACTTAATTCCGGATCTGGTGCCAAAATCCTTCAAATTCCGCTTTCCACAGTAGCGGAAATCGCAGTCGTTGAAGGACCCGCAATGATCAAAAGCGAAAATGGAATGCTGCGAAGCTATGTCCAGCTTAACGTCCGAGATCGTGACATCGTTGGATTCGTGGAGGAAGCACAGCGAGAAATAGGGGCAAAAATTAGCCTGCCGCAAGGAATGTATCTTGAATGGAGCGGCCAATTCGAACATCAGATTAGAGCCCGCAGAACCCTTTCCCTCGTATTTCCACTTGTTGCGTTAACCATTTTCATAATTCTTTATATAACTTATCACGACCTCGCCGACTCTCTTCTGATGATGATGGCTGTTCCAGGGGCAGTTGCAGGCGGGGTGATGTTTCAATACTTTTTCGGGTACAACTTCAGTGTCGCTGTCTGGGTTGGATATATCGCTTGTTTCGGAATGGCAGCAGAAACCGGAATAATAATGCTGGTCTACCTACGAATGGCACTTGACGAGCGTGGTGGGTTGGGAAAGATAACCTCTCTGGACGATCTCAAGGACACAATTCTGAAAGGCGCCGTCCATCGCCTTCGCCCGAAACTTCTTACTGAAGGAACCGCCATTCTGGGACTTGCTCCAATGCTCTGGGCAACGGGTACCGGTGCGGAAATAATGCGCCCAATGGCCGCACCCGTACTTGGTGGAATTCTTATCGCCGACGAAGTGATAGACTTGTTTTTGCCGGTTTTATTTTATTGGATTCGCAAGCGGCGATGGTTAGAGCTGAAGGGGAAGCAGGGCAAGGACTGATTCAAAGTTGCGTTCTGCCCCCCCAAGACCACAAACACTGCTAAGCTGCAACAACCCCTGATCAGTAAATTTGTGCCACTCTCCAAGTTTCTTTGGGCTGACCCTTTTGGGAGTCCGCGTCTTTTTCTGATGATTTTTCCAAGGATTTCTCTTGCGGAAATGAAAGCAAAAACGCCCCTGCCCTTCCGCCATAAGGACTACCGTACAGGCTAGTCCGACACTGTCATTTCGGCCAATCCGTGCTGCAAGTAAATTATTCAGTTGGAAGAACAAAGTAGAAAGTTGCACCTTTATTCAGTTCCCCTTCAGCCCATATTTTTCCACCGTGCTTCTCGATGATTCTTTGAGTGATAAATAGTCCAAGCCCATTTCCATCAAATTCAGTTTTTGCATGAAGTCTTTGAAATACTCCGAACATTTTATGCGCATATTTCATATCAAAACCTGCACCATTATCCTTTACAAAATACGTATTTAGTCCTTTTTTAGTTGTCAGACCAATCTGAATAATCCTCTTATCTTTTTTGCCGGTGAATTTCCAGGCATTGTTGAGTAAATTCGTCATAACGACTCTAATCAATTCTGAATCTGCAGTAATCTCCATTTCAGGGGTAATCGAAACCTCAGAATTTTTATTTTTCTCCATCTCATTTAAGGTATTACAGATTTCTTCCGCCATTTTGCTTAAATCAAATTTGTTCTGCTTCATTTCAGTTGCTGAGATAAAGGAAAATCGCAATAGACTGCTGATTAAATCCTCCATTTGAGCGCAACCGGAGCAAATTTTTTCTATGACATTTCGCCCACTGTCATCGAGTTTCTCGCTGAAATCTTCCGCCAAAATTTGAGAAAAACTTTGAATTCTTCGCAAAGGGGCTCTTAAATCGTGGGAAACAGCGAAACAAAATGACTCCAGTTCCCTGTTTTTTAGTTCCAACTCTTTGCTTGTCTTCTGAAGTTCTATTTGATTTTTTACCCGGGTCTTTACAATTTCGGGATTGATTGGCTTGGAAATGTAGTCAATCGCCCCGATTTCAAGTCCATGTGATTCGCTGACTTCTTCTCCAAGCGCTGTTACAAACATTACCGGAATGCTTTTTGTAATTTCACTTTTTTTTAGCTGTGAGCAAGTTTCAAACCCATCCATTTCCGGCATCATTACATCAAGAATTATTAGATCAGGGAATTCTTTCGTAGCTAATTCAATGCCTTTCTTGCCACTCGTTGCAAAAATTATTTCATAATCAGTTTTTAAAAGTTCAGCCAGGACTTCAATATTGGAAGGAAGATCATCGATAACAAGGATTTTCGATTTCAGTTTAACCATTTTTAGTTTAACCTCCTTATTTTCACAAGGTTTCCTGAATTTACTTTAAAAGGGCTTCATTTTTCTGAAACCTTTTCATCATTCTTTTTTAGCCTGTTCAGTAGGCTTCTCAAGACTTCCAAAGCTTCCTCAAATGCGTAGCTGGAAATCTTTTGCCCTAACAACTGAAATTCAGAATAGAAGGAAAGCTGCTTTCCCCAACGTTTTTGGATGATTTCAAATTGTTCAAAAGCTGCAAAATCCTGTTTTTCAAGACCTTCACCAAGCTTCCAAAGAGATTCTATTGAGTCCGATGCCGGCTCTTGATGAACAAAGGAATCATTGCTTTCAAGCGAGGTTTCAAGCTTAACTTTTTCCATTGAGATCTTAATGCATGTTTCATTCAAAGAAATTTGCAATTCCTGCCAATGAGCATTTATCTGGGTTTCTATTTTCTCGCTGGAACTTTTCTCAAACGCTGTAGATATTTTAAATAGATCGGTCATTCCAAGATTTCCTACAACTCCTTTCAAACTGTGAGCAAGAAACCTGATCTGTTCAAAGTTTTTTGTGTCAATCGCTCTCTGGATATCATCAATGACAACTTGTTTAGTTTCCAAAAATTTGAGCAGAAGTTTATTATATCTTGCAGTGTTCCCGTTAAGCCGTTTTAACGCCGTTTGCACGTCAATTCCTGAAATTGCAGTTAAAGTAATTGGAGAGAAGGATTGAAGAGCTGATAGATCTTGCGGAGAGGATTGCGAAAATTTGGCCAGAAATTTATGCAACTTGTCTTTCAAAATTAGTGGATCTATTGGTTTTCCGACATGGTCATTCATCCCCGCTTCAAGGGCTTTTGCCTTGTCTTCCACAAAAGCATTGGCTGTCATAGCAATAATGGGTAAATTCCTAAAACGTTCATCTTTTCTGATTTGTTTGGTAGCTTCAAATCCGTCCATTTCCGGCATTTGAATATCCATTAAAACCATATTGAAAGGTTCAGGCTTGCTTTCAGAAACTTTTTTAATTGCCTCACGGCCATTTTTTGCTGTTTCAACGGTAAATCCCCAACTTTCAAGCAGCTCCTGGGCAATTTGCAGATTGAAATCATTGTCTTCAACAAGAAGAACCCTGGAGGACTGAAAACACTGCGTTTCTCCCCATTCAGAAATTTTCCCATTATTTGACATTTTTTCTTCAGGGTATAATACCCGCACGATTGAATTAAAAATCGTTGAGCTGGTGATTGGCTTTTTTAGAATGTCGTCAACGCCTATTTCTGAAAGTTTTACCCTTGTTTCTGTACTCAATGAGGAAAGGATGGAGATTATGGAAGGAACGTTTTTCCGGGAACGACTTTTCTTGATTTGCTCAATCAACTTGATATTGTGTTCGGAAATATTTTTATTCTCAATCACTATGATTCTAAAAGGATTGTCCAGTTCAAGCTTCTTTATCTCTTCCAAAGTCGCTTGAGTTGAAGAAATGGCAAAAATATGGAAAGGGAATCGCTTTAAAGTCCGCATCAGAGCTTGTTGAATCGACAAGTTTTCATTAATTAACAATATTCGAAGCCCATTAAGTACTTCGGGAATTGTTTTTTGAGGAAATCTCTCACTAGTATCAACTTTCTGCCAGATGGAAAATCTAAAAATGCTTCCTTTTCCATACTTGCTTTCAGCGGAAATTTCCCCTCCCATCATTTCAACGAGACGCTTTGAAATACTCAATCCGAGGCCTGTTCCACCAAATTTGCGTGTGGTGGAGCCATCCGCCTGAATGAAAGGCATGAAAAGTTTGTCCATTTGCTCGTCAGTCATCCCGATTCCAGTATCACGAACTGAAAACACCAACTTTACTCCGTCATCCATGCGTTCAGAAAGTTCGACTTTCAGCTCCACTTCTCCGATTTCAGTAAATTTTATTGCATTTCCAAGGAGATTCAATAAAATTTGCCCTATTCTCAAAGAATCGCCCAAAAGGCTGGAAGGGATTTCCGGTGAGATATCCAGAAAGAATTCGAGACCCCGGTCTTGTACTTTATGACTTACAATGTCTATAGTATTGTTAATGACATCATCCAAATCAAATGGGTGGGAAACTATTTCCAGTTTTCCCGCTTCAATTTTCGAGGAATCCAGAATATCGTTAATAATTTCGAGTAGAGAAGTACCAGCTAATAGTATTTTGCTGACATAATCATATTGTTTCGGAGTAAGACTGGTTTGCAAAGCAAAATTGGAAAACCCTAAAATCGCATTTAACGGAGTTCGGATTTCATGGCTGACATTAGCCAGAAAACGTTTTTCAAATTGCAATGACCGGGATAAATTTTCTGAAACCAGCGCAAGTTCATCTGTTTTTTTCCTCAATTCAGCTTCAGTTCTTCTTCGTTCTTCTAATTCAGCTTGAAGATTGTTAACAGCCGTCTGCCATTGCGATGTCCTCATCTCAACAAGCTTTTCAAGATTCTCACGATGCAAAACAATTTCGGTGCTCCATTGATGGGTAGTTTGCAACAGATCGTTGAAACGATCGGCCAAAGTTGCGACTTCTAATGGTCCCACTACTGGAACTCGCCTTGAATAATCCTTGTCGTGAGTAATTGCTTGCATGATTCCCACTAATAGGAAAATTGGGTCTGAAATTGAATCCAGTTGCCTGGAAAACATATATGAAGCTACCAGAATTGTTATTACTCCAAGTATTATTAACGCAAGTAGTACTTCACAAAATCTATAAACAACCGGGGTGTTATCGTAAAGAATCTGCACGTAACCTATTGTTTCGTTCTTCCAAGTAATTGCTTCCATGATAGAAAGGGTTTTCAAGGATACTGAAACCCCCGGGTTCGAAACAAAAGGAGGATCAGAAATTTCAAGATTTGTGTTTTTTTCAGATTGAAATTTGGCAAACAACGTCCCATCTTTTTCAAATATTTTCCCAGAAATAACATTGGGAACGTCTTTAAGTGATGCAAGGATATCTTCTGCCACTTTTTGATCCCCGAAAGTAACCGCTCCGGCACTGTTTCTTGCAATAATTTCAGTTTCGGCAGTCAAATGATGAGTAATCAAATTCCGTAAGATTATTATTTCAACCAGCGTGGTAAAAAGAGTCGCCAGAACAATGACAAAAATAATGGAAAATCTATTCATCCGAAGAAGCAGTTGCCTGATATTTTCTCTTGAATTCAGGATTTTTGGCCCGACTGATGGATTTTGTACAGGAGGGTTTTCCGGATTATTCATAAAAGGAATCTCTTAGACCACCTTGGAATTACAACTAAAGAAAGCACATTTGCACCTTTAGTGCATATCATCTGATTACAAATCTTGCAAGATTAAGAAGTTGGGAACTGATTTTTAAATTGGCCTTCTTTGCGTTTTTCAGATTGACCTGAAATCTAACACGATTATTTTCCAACGAAAATGATACGATTCCACCGGATGTTAAAAAGGTTTCCCCTTCACCAACAGTGAGAACAGCTTTGCCATTTAACTTTTCAAGCATCGGGGAAAGCGTGCTGGGATCAGTTTCTGAAAAATATAGGATGTGGAATTTTGAAATCTCTCCTTCAGGATTCACGGTAGACGAAACACGAGTGACACTAAATTCAAGAAAGTCGGGTTCTTCAGGGGGAATATTAGATGGAAGAAGGCTGCCGAAAGGATCTTTTCCAACAACACCAATGAGAACCGGGTTTGATCCGATTGTTTTCTCATTGTTGGACCATTCAACAAAAGAAGCAAATTTTAAAAGAAAAGCCACTTTGACTTCATATTCAGCGAGTGGTTTTCCTGATGCCTGCCAGGATGGAATTATCATTAGAAAAAGAAGAAATCCATACAAACTAATTCTATTGTTATTCATCGTTTTCTTAAAATATGGTTGCATCAGAAGTGCCAAGTTGCTTTCAAGTAGTAGTTTCGTGGAATGTCGCTCGAAGGAATATCGCCCTGTGTTGGGAATTCAAGGTGCCATGGTTGTAATAAATACTGCCCACCCACACTGAGCTCAAAATATTTATTTGGGCGCCATCCGACGTGAGCATTCAAAGAATTGATTGGTGCTAAGGTTGAAAAGGTTTCATTTGAAAAGGAATAGGAATTCGTTTGATCGTTATGTTGATATGAAAGATCGAATTCAATATCTTTTCTGATATCCCAATAAGTTCTTAAAAACCATTGTAGTGGCGAAAATCCTTGCGAGTTAGAAGTGTCCGAAATTTGCCAATTCGCTGTGTGCCCTGCAGTCATTCGAAATGTTTTTTCCGGCTTCCATTCCACGGTTAATTCCAAACCATGGACAGAAAGATCACCCATATTCTCTGTTTCAATGTTTTTTCCCGGGGAGGAAGGATCTGAATTAGGTTTGGAAACACTTCTCAGAAGACCAAAATACTCCTGATGGAAATAAGCCACATCGAAAGATAGTCTGTTGTTTGGAAGAAAACGGTATCCTATTTCTTTTGCCTGCATTTTTTCTGATTGAATACTATTATTCTCAACTGATTGAACAATTTGCTGAGTGCCACTTCCATTGTTGTCTGCACTTGGTGGTTCTCCATGGCGCTCTCCAATTGACGGAAGTCGTCGAGCCTCGGTCCAGGCTGTCCAAAAAACGTGTTTTTCCTGGGGTTTCCAAAGCAATCTAGTGCTGGGTTGTCCCTCAGTTCCAACGTAGGGGTGATTATATATTTTTGTACCTAATGTTAGAAAAAGGTGTTGGGGTTCCAAGGCAACCTGATCCTGGACGAAAAAGCTTGGAATAGCAATAACCTCTTTTACATTGGTTGGGGCACCCGGGGACGGCGTCCCATTTTCGGGCACATAGTGTATTGAGCGATATCCTAGCCCCCACACAACTTCGTGGCTCTTCCATGGGGAAAATTGATGTTGCATGTCCAGATCAAATGTATCAAGAGACTCACCGTTTCTCCAATCATAACGCCGGGTTCGGTCAAAGTAAAATTGAAGACGGAATTCTTCTCCCGGACGTGGTGTCTGAAGCATTAAAAATCGGACATGGCCACCGGAAACATCCGTATCAGAGGACTTGTCTGCATCAGCTTGAGGTTTGCCAGAAGTGGGCGAAAAAATCATTTCGTGGCTGATGCCACTATAAGTATTTGCATCAAGCGTCATTTTTCGATGAGTCGTAGGTTCCCAATCAAAACGGAAACCAAATCTGGTTTGATCGTAATCATCGACTTTCTGATCTGTTCCATGGGTTTGAAAAGGATTACGTTGAAAATCTTTGAAAAAGAAACGGAATGAACCCTTTCCGTCAAGGCTACCACCATACCGATAGGTAAAATCAGAGCCGCTATAGGTTCCAGCACCAGTCGAAAGCAAACCGCCTTCAGTTGCGTGAGATGATTTGGTGACAATATTGATGACACCATTTACGGCGTTAGCACCCCAGGTTGTACCACCAGGGCCACGAACAACTTCTATTCGCTCTATATCTTCCAATGGGGTGTCCTGGACATCCCAGTAAACTCCTGAATAGAGGGGTGAATAAACACTACGGCCATCGATCATTACCAACAAATTTCCAAAAAATCTTGTATTTGCACCCCTGACGGAAATAGCCCATTTGTTTCCATCAATTTGTGCAACGTTCAAACCAGGGGCCAAACGCAAGACATCCGGAAGAGTGGTTAATCCGCTTCGGCGAATATCTTCGCTTGTAATAACATAGACTGCGGCAGGGATCTGGGAAACTTTTTCCGATTTTCTGGAAACACTAGTCACAACCGGGATAACTTCGAGGTTTGAAAGCTCTTCCAAGCTTAGTTTTCTTAGTTTAGATGTTTCTCCAAAAAGGTTCTGAGAAAAAAACATCCCTGCAAAAACAAGAACAGCCAACAAAACAAAAATTTTATAGCTTTTAACAAAAATCCAAGAGGAAAAATGTTGATTCTTCATTATTTGACCATTTTCACTAATTTCCTGAAAGCTTGAATTCCCTGGACAAATTCCGGAAATTCATTCCCTCGGGTTGAAAGATTGCAGTAATTCATCATCAATTCTACACCATTTAATACCATGAAATTTTTATCACGGTCAAATTCTTACACATTTTTCCAGACGAACACATTATTTTGAAAAGGAGTTTTAATTCTGTGGGGTGGATTAGGCGCATTGCGCACTAATCCACTGAACAGGAGGTCGTCGATTACTACAGAATTAAAACTGATTCTTTTAAAAAATCCATGTAATTGAGCCTTCTTCCGAATTATTTTCAAATCTGAGCTTACGAAGAACTTCCAGTAAATCAATCGAATCGATTAAAATATTTTGCATAGTGTTTCAATTTCCCAAATTTCAATTAACTTGAGAATAATCCATCGCTGAAGGTAAATCTGCTTCCATCACTTGGAAACTGTCCTACGATATTTCCTGATGAATCCCATTTGGCTTGGTGTGGAAGTCCTCCTATAGGGGTTATCGTTAATGCTCCTGTGTCACTTTCGGTAACAGTCAGTGTATGCCCATTCTGCGTATTTTCCAAGGTCAAAAGTGGACTATCGCCCCAGGTAAATTTCCAGGTAATTCCATCTGCAACCAGCTCACCGGTTTTGCTTCCATCGCTCGGAAGATTTACCGTCAAAACCTTCTCATTTGGCAGGGTAATCTGCACTCCACCGCTTGCGACCTTTTCAGCTTTGCAGATTTTTGGGCCGATATGCAGTGAATTAGTTCCACTTCCATTTTCGAAACTCACCTCACACCCATCATCCCCTCGCTTGACCTTCCACCCCTCTCCACAGCGGCCTCCCATGAATTTGTGTCC
>JADFXM010000038.1:63604-69133 GCA_015233565.1 Candidatus Rifleibacteriota bacterium | reverse complement strand
ATACTTTTGCATTTCCCCGAACACGGACTGTCCTACCTCCAAACTCATCTTTCAATCGACTAAAAACTCTTTCTACTGTTGTCCTTTCTTTATATCTTTCTTTTGTGTATGACTCAAATTGTTTTTTCTCTCTCGTCCGCGTCGATTTGGTAAATCGCTTACTATTTCAACTTTTGAGGAGATTTTCAAGGGAAATAAGGCTTTATTTAAAGATCTGGAGATTTTCAATTTGCCTTACGATTGGAAGACATATCCAGTGCTTCGGATCGACCTGGGAAGTACCCAATCTTCGAATGCTCAAGAGCTGGAAGCTTTATTAATTAACCTTATGGAAGACCTCGCGGAGAAGTTTTCAATTTCACTCAGACGACTAACTTCCCATGAACGATTCCATGAATTAATAAACAAATTGGCAGTAAACGACCGTAAAGTAGTTGTTCTGATTGACGAGTATGATAAGCCCATTCTGGGGAATATAGATAAACCACAGGTACATGAGATTTTGAGAGTTTTAAAAGCATTCTACTCGGTTGTCAAGACTGATGAGGCGAATATCCGCTTTGCTTTTTTAACCGGAGTCAGTAAATTTTCAAAAGTATCTGTTTTTTCGGATTTGAACAATCTGACAGATCTCACCATGAATTCGAGCTATTCTACTATGCTAGGTTTTACTCAAGAAGAGCTTGAGACAAACTTTTCGGAGTATATCGGTCGCCTTGAAAAGAAAGAAGGTGTCTCTCGTCAGGAGTTATTAAGCAAAATAAGGAAATATTACAATGGCTATCGCTTTTCCAGGGAAACAACAAGGGTTTACAACCCCGTTTCAATCGGAAAGCTTTTTGAAACCCAGGAATTTGACAACTACTGGTTTGAAACCGGTACTCCGACGATGTTGATTAATTTGATGAAGAAAAAGCGGCTTGATATTGAGGAAGAAAAAAAACGTTGGGTGGACCCTGAATCTTTTTCAGCTTATGAAGTTGATCAACTGGAAGTCTTACCCTTGCTTTTTCAAACCGGGTATCTGACTATTGCTGAAACCGAAAAAATCGGAACCATGACCACATATCGCCTGGATTACCCGAATCTGGAGGTTGCTTCATCGTTTACAAAGGTTCTCCTCTCGAGACAAACTGAAAAGCCTCTGAACGAAATCAGCGGGGCTCTCCGAAATCTGCTTGTGGGTTTTTCCAAAAACGATCTTGAAATTGTTTTCCTCGCTTTACAAGCTCTGTTCGCTGGAATTAATCAGGAATTGCATATTCCGCTGGAAAAATATTATCAAAGTCTTTTTGTAATGGTCTTTCGCTTGTTAGGCGCTGAGATTCAATCCGAGGTAAGAACCGCAGATGGAAGAATTGACGCTGTCGTTCAAAATTCCGACAATATATATGTCCTGGAATTTAAATTGAATGGAACGGCACAAGAAGCTCTTGATCAAATTCGCGACAAAAATTATTGCCTCCCATGGCAAAACACCGGCAAAAAGATCGTAGCCGTTGGCGTAGAGTTCAGCAAAGAAAAACGAAACATAACGGAGTGGCTTATTTCATTTCTGGAATGAAGCAAGGGACTCATCAGAGAACCCTATTTTCCCCATGGAAGAGTATAACCTTTTCCTTGCTTGCTAACCGCATTAAGTCAGGAGTGAAAGCAGATTTACTAAAGAGGCAATAGTGCGTCGATGTATTTTTATTTCCCCACTCGATATTTACCGCTTTATTTTTTAGATCATTAATAATATCAGTTCCAACTGGTTTTTCGGTCCATTTTACTTCGCCAAGAAGCAACTCATTCTTATCAGAATTGATTCCGCAAAGATCGATTTCCTCGTTTCTGGACCACCATCGGCCGATCAGACTCATTTGGGAAAAATCTAAAGAATAACCCCGCAGGATTTCCCGGGCTACAACTTCGTAATATGAGGAAAGAAAAAGCGATTCCTCTTTTCTGATTCTTTCGATAACATCTTTAACGAGGCCCATTTCCAATTCACTTCGAAATGGGAAAACATATTTGAACCAGAATGCAATAAAAGGCTCTGTAATACGATAGAGGCCTTTTTTTGTCTTCAGAGGCATTTTTTCAGTCACTGGAATTTCTCTTTCGACTATCCCAAGATCAGCAAGGATGCCAAGATATTTGTTCGCAGTGGCCAAAGTCAATCCACAAGAATTTACTATTTCTCCAAGTTTTCTTTTGCCAAGGGCAATCGATTGCAATAATGCAAAATAATACCGTGGCTCCCTAAGCTCGGCTCGAAGAATGAACTCCACTTCATCATAAAGCATTTCTCCTTTTTTCAAAACGTGAAAAAGATTGTGGTAAAAATCTTTCTCATTTTCAAATTGCAGCCAATATGCCGGAATTCCACCCGCAACCGCGAAATGTGCCAATCTATCAGCAAAAGATTTTTTTTGTCTAAATAAGCCAGCTGTATTAAAAGGGAGAGGCTCAAGCTTCCACTGCCCAGTTCTCCGGCCATAAAGAGGAGATCTATAACCAAGGACTTCGTTTTCCATCATTGAAATTGATGATCCAAGAAGAATAAGAAAGATTTGGCCATCATGAAAATATTCATCCCAAGCTTTTTGAAAAAGGCTTGGTATGGCTGGATTAGAGACAATAAGATAAGGAAATTCATCTATCGCCATAACGAACTTTTTCTTTTTTCGGCGAATGAAGGAAAAACTTTCCTCCCAATCAGAAAAACCGCGAGTTTCAAGAAGGGGTTCTTTATAAAACCTTGCCAACGCGTATGAAAAGCGCCGTAATTGCTCTTTTTCGTTTGTGCTGTCGGCAAGGAAATAAACATGGGGTTTCTCCCAACAAAACTGCTTAATCAGCTCAGTTTTGCCAACCCGACGTTTTCCCCAAAGAACAATAAATTGCGAAGCTTTTTCTAACCATTTTCCTTCCAAAAAAGCTAATTCTTGCTGGCGTCCCAAAAAGGCCATGTTTGCTCTCCCTCAAAACATACTCTGAAGTATTATACTCTAAAGTATATTAATTTGTCATGAACCGTTTGAAAAATTGTTTTCCCTGGGGTGAAAAAGCAATGCTCGGCGACCAAAATAGCCCAAAAAAGGCGTAACGAATTGGAAACCATCCTTTCAGTTTTCAGTGTTTGATCAGGACAACGTAATCAATGACGAACACATTCTCAATGTTAACGAGGAAGATTTTCCTGAACAATACCGACCGTTGAGACGACGCCTTTGTTCAGTGCTAAAAAAGTGCGACAACGCCAATTGATTGAGCAACACACCGAGATTACCGAAATTGTTGAATGGTGTGATCTTAATTTGACAGTAATGGCGCGTTGCGCTATTATGAAAATATGATCAAATCATTCAAATTCAAAGAAACTGAAAAAATCTTTCTCCGCAAGGGTTCAAGAAAGATCCCAACTGATATTCAACAAATTGCTTAAAGAACATTGTAATACTCGATTTGAGAATTCGGAACCGATTATGGTAAAATTTCTTGGGAGTTTCTTGAGGCGGCGAGCTTGTGCATATTGCCAATCCAATTTACGACATAGTCTTTAAATACATGATGGAAGACAATCGTGTGGCGCGTTTGCTGCTTGGCAAAATAATTGGGCTGGGTTCATTGCTTAACCTTTTTTGAACTCAATTCGAAAATCGCTTTCTTTACATCATCGGAAGTTGCGGCCTCTGATAATTTTACGACTTCCGCAAGAGTTGATGCCTTTGTAGCCCCTTTTTCGAGAATAAAATCGCGAGTGGCTGTGTTATCGGCGTCTTTGGCCAGGATAATAAAATCGTCAAGGGGGATATTTCCCTCCGAGGCTGATCTTAAAATCGAATCTTTTAAATTTGGATCATGGGCTGCATTTGCTATAGTAACCATGCTTTTCCCAGCAGTAAATAGAATAGTACCATTTTGCAAAATTGATTCATGTGCCTTTTCATCAGATCCAGCGTTGGCAAGAGCAACTAATTCATCCGCTGACTTTATTAATGTATCTCCATCGCCCAAAATACGATCATGAACAGAGTTGTTACTGGCTTCTCGGGCAATACTTAAAATATCCTGGACAGACAGATATTTAGAGGAAAGAAGATGATCCTTAACCAGTTTATTGATTCCTTCCTGCAGAAGAGTATCTTTCATAGCACTGTCATCACATATTTTAGCCAGTCTTAGGATATCCTGGGGCGTTTTGACCAGATTCCCAGCTTTAAGAAGAACTTGATTACGGATGGTTTTATCTTTTGTTGAATTGGCAAGTTCAACAACTTGATCAAGGGGATCAGGGCCTAAGACAGCATTGGACAACTTTTGCCACAGCGTTGAAGAAGCAGTTTGGCTGTCCTTTTCGTTAATTGCTGGATTTCCTTGTTCTTTGCTTTGAACTTGATCAGCAGGGTTGTGGTCTATAGTAACGTTAGCATCTTCATTAAAAGGGCTTGCTTGGGAAACACCGGATACCAGAACAAACAATACAAAAGAAAGGGACAAAAGTTGAATCCTTTTCCTTTTCATTTTCATTTTCCTCCAATTATTTTTATCTATTAATTTACCTAGAAACTACAAAATTTTTCAAAATTCTTTTATTCATTGACCTTCCTATCTTACGTTCGAAATTAACAATTTGTTACATCCAACAAAATTATTTTTTCATTTTTCACCATTCAAAATTATTTTTTTTCTTTTCCCTGTAGCTTCAGTGTTTTAGACCGAAGTTCCGGACGCAAAATCTATTGAAATCCTGATCTGTAAACGAATTTAAGGCATTTTTCAGACGGTTTTTACTGGACAGTAGGAAAACCCTTGAAACCATCTTCAAATGCTATTTTCAGGCGTCAAATTTACATGGACAGAAAAAGCAGGCAAAAAAAGGCTTCTTTTTGGCTTCAGGTCATAACAAGAGGGCTTTTTCACTCGGGAACTTCGGTTTAGAGGATTTCTATTTTTTGATCGAGAAAAATCATATATGGAAGTTCTGCTGATGTCTCAGAGCCGGAACCAGCACTTCAGCAAATAAGGATAATTCGCGACTTAGAAGGAAAAAAGCATTTCGCAAACGCGCCATTTCACTCATTTTACCTTGCAGTTAGACAGATTGCGAACTGAAACGGAGTGCATACCAGAAACCTAACATTACAAAAGCAAATAATGCTGTTGCAAAAAGAGTTTCAATCAATGTAATACCTTTTTTAGAGCGTAATCGATCTATCATTCAATCACTCGTCAAGTTTTTTTCGAAATGTGAGTCTATTCCCTTTAATTGCATTTTCTCTGAAAAATTTAGCTTGAAACAGCTTTCTGAATTAAAATGTCAAGAGAATTGAAATTGCGTTTTACAGAAAAAAAAATATTTTGAGGTTTGATGAAATTTTTAACTTTTGTTTATAATATTAGCTATAATAATATTATTAAAGAGGTTCTTGCAAAATTAGTAATTATCCCGAAAATTAAAGTACCCAATTTTGCTAAAAGATGGCACAATGGTGACTCATTCATTCCGTTCAAAAACAAAGGAGTCACCAAATGGGCCAA
>JADFXM010000038.1:0-62091 GCA_015233565.1 Candidatus Rifleibacteriota bacterium | reverse complement strand
CTATTTGATTTCCATATTTTATTAAGCTCCTTTAAAAAAGAGATGTTCATGTCGCGCGTTACTCGATCCGAATATGAAGTAAACCAACCTGTCTTAGGCAAATTATTGAGGTTAGCAAAAGCTCCCATTCCTCTATCCATGCACCATAGATCGTCCACACTATAACGGCGAATGTTTGAAGCTTTTAGTGCAATAAAACAATAAATCGCTGATAATTTACTAATCACCGATGTTGATGGGTAAGCTGACTTTTCGATTGCTTTATCAATTCCATATTGCTGAAGATACGCTAATAAGCACAATAATCCCGCATTGCTGGTATTAAACTCCGTTGGCGTGGAATCTAACATTTGGCTTTTAGGGGCGGAAATCTTGTTTTTGAGATTAGACATTGTTTCTGTCTTAAAATTGTTACTTCGTCTAAACAACCTTGCAAAGCCTTCTTTATTGATTATGGTGGTAATGTGCCGCTCTGAAACGCTGTATCCCTGGGAATCTAATATTGCTTTTATGTCAGGAGATGATAAATACTGCTTTCGTAGATCAATAATAATTTTGGTTAAATCATCAATTGTGTTCTTTTGTTTCCGTCCTGTTTTGCGAACAATAAAAAAAGGGTCTTGATCAGGGTTTTCCCTTAAAAGTTGTTTAAAATCTTTAATCAAATTATACATGGCATGGATGGTGTAACCGAACTGCTTCGCAACATCCTCAGCATTCATTTCATTATAAAAAAAAGCTCGCAAGGCATCGTATTGCCGATGACATATGTTCGAATAATTAGAAAAATAAACTTTTGGGTCTTGCATCAAGTTAGCCCCCGTTAGTTCCGTGATAAATTATTTTACAACATAGAAAGCATTTTTGCAAGAATTTTCGAAAAGCACGAAATCCTTTGTTGTTAAAACTGTCGGGGGTTGTACAACAAAATAAATAAAAAAAAATAAGTGAACAAAAAAACTTTTTAGCGGAAGCAAGTCGGGCAAATAAAATTTCTGAAATTATCTGAAATTTGTGAATAATCCTGCAAATTTAATATCTGGATTTAGGGGTATCTAATTTCCATGAAAATCTGTGTTAAAGCGGTATTTCCTGCGGCTTCAAGACAATGGCCAACAAAAGAAATTAAATGTTCTTTTGATAAGGCTTCCATGGAAAATCTAAACCGAATCCTGCTTTCCAGTGGCTTGAGTTCCTCATGTTGAAGGCGCTGAATGAGTCTGTCATCACCACACAGAATAACCGTTAGAATAGAAGTTGAATCAAAATTTGCGCTGGACAAAATTCTAAGCTCGGAAAGAACTTTCTGTTGAGCCAATTGAGCCTCATCACGAAAGGCCCTCCAGCCATCGAGCCCACCTCCAACCTCTCCGTCCTAAACATGGCTAAAAAATTAACGAGTACGGATAGATCGTGCGTAGCGAAGCGTAGCCACGATCTTATCCGGTAGTTGGACGAGCCCGTCAGAACGCTACTTTACTATAGGAAAATATATTCGTTTTTTGGGGAAATTCGAAATGAGTTTTTTGTTCCAAAAATGAGCTAATTTTCGAAAAATTTTATTGGTTTTCGGTTCAATTTAAAAGTTTTGTACCGGTTTTGCTCTTTATTGCACTCATTTCTTTCAGATTTTGAGAAAAAGTTTTCTTTCCGAAAAATCAAAATTTGTTCATCATTGATTTTATGATGAACTCTTATTTGTCCAGTCCCAATCTACTTCAAAATTTTTCCCCGTTTTTTATGGCGACAATTGGTTTTCGGAAACTCCCCTTCGAAAAACCCTGCATGCTATTATTTTCATTTCTGCCTTACAATCTGGACAATGGAAAGCTGGTCTAATTGCCTCCGGTCGCGGTTCAGTTTTTACATTTAGAAGAAGTTGAAGCAATGACAAAGTTCTGTAAGCGTTTCCGTGCAGAAAGCCAAAATCCCTTGCTCGTCGAAATCCCTTCGGTAAGACGTGTTGTACGAGCAACCAAAGAAAATCTTCTCCGGACAAAATTCTTTTTTTCCGTTGCTTCGTCTTGCTTTCGATATAAGTAAATCCGACTTTTCCGCCTTCAAGTTCGAAGATCCTTTTTTCATTGATTGTTCCGCGGTAAAGGTAGCGTGAAAGGTACTCCAGAGCTTTTTCCCCAAATCCAGTGTGTTTGCAATTCACGACTCCACGATGGGCCGTCGGTAGCGACGGCCCATCGCCGCGGATGAGCTCGATCCTGATGTTCCGCGCGAAGCGCGGCCCATCAAAGCGGATCGAACAGATGCCCCTTCGGGGCACAGCTCATCCGCGGCGTTGGCCATTTGTGTTTCGCTGGTTGGGATTCTTTCCCGGCAAAGCCAATGCTTGTTTAAAGTGTGTTGAATAGAACTTGAAGCGTCAAGATGACCCTTGCTATGATGGGATTTCAACCTGAACGTTTTTCTTTTAGAACAGATATAATTCTCAACTCAGGATTATTTTGCAAAACGGGGATTGTGATTTTTGGACCAAAAGCTTATTTTGTTTAGACCTTCAGGATTTTTGCTTTTGGATTTTTTGCAAATCAAAATGAACTACTATTGCTTTAAAATTGCCTGGACTGAATCAAAGCTGGGGCGATTTCTACAAAGGCATGCACGGTAGGAGGGATGAGAATGACTGACAATAAATTAGCCGTTTTTGAAAATTATAAAATTCGTCGTCATTTCGACGAGGCTACTGAGATTTGGTATTTCTCCGTGGTTGATATTCTTCAGGTTCTGATGCAACAGCCGGATTATCAGACCGTCCGAAACTACTGGAAGGTTTTAAAAAACCGCTTGAGAAAAGAAGGAAGTGAGTCGGTTACAAAATGTAACCGACTGAAATTGGAAGCAGCCGATGGAAAAAAATACCTGACCGATGTTGCTAATCCAGAAACATTGTTGCGACTTATTCAGTCTGTGCCTAGCCCCAAAGCAGAACCGATAAAATTATGGTTGGCAAAGGTTGGATACGAAAGACTTCAAGATATGAATGATCCCGCCCGTTCCCTTGACCGAGCTCGTGAATATTGGCAACAGCATGGTAGAAGCGAAAAGTGGATTCAACAGAGAATGATGGGACAAGAAACCCGCAATAAACTCACTGATTACTGGAAAACTCACGAGATAACCAAAGAAGACGAGTATGCTATTCTCACCACCATCATTCACCAGGAATGGAGTGGCCTTTCAGTGAAAAAGCACAAGGAAATAAAGGGCCTAAAGACGCAAAACCTGCGTGATCACATGAATGAAGCAGAATTGATTTTCACAGCGCTTGCGGAGCTTTCAACCAGACAAATTGCCGAAAGTGTAAACGCTACTGGAATAGTTGAAAATTCTGAGGCAGGAAAAAAGGGTGGCAAAATAGCGAAGAAAGCTCGGCTGGAATTGGAATCCAAAACAGGCAAAAGTGTAATAACATCAGAAAACTTTCTTCCACCAACTCAAAAACCAAAACAGATGAAAGAAAACCCAGATGCTAGCGAAGAATGATAAAGAAAATCTAGAAGGTTAAAAACTGAGAATGAAATAGATAGTGTGGTGTCGAAAATATCAAAGATAACAGGGGCATCCAAGACAAGGGTATCAAATTGATAACCAGGATGATCGTGAGTAGAATAGATAATCTGGGAAAATATTCCTTACTGCCTGATTTTGCATGGGGAGATATTAAATGGGCCTTGATTCTGTTGAACTTGTAATGGATTTTGAGGATCATTTTAAAATATTGCTCCCCGATGAAGAAGTATTTAAGTGCTTAACACCTGGAATGGTAACTGATTTGATATACTCGATTTTACAAAAAATTGAAAAAGACAAATGTCAAACTCAAGTCGCATTTTATAAAATTAGAAAAGTTCTTACAGATAAATTAAAAATTCCAAGAGCAAATATAAAGTCTAGTATGAGGCTAGAACAGCTTTTCCCAAAAAAAAATAGATACCACCCATGGAATGTTCTTCTATCTGAAATAACGTTTCATCCCGATTTGAGGCATAGACTTTTATTTCCAAGGGATATTGAATATTCATTATCAGCTATTCTATTTATATCGGTTATTGCCATATTTATAAATACTATCTTAGCGTTTCTATTATTTTTTCTGTACCTGCTTCTTCTGTATTTTCTGTCGCCAATGCGGACGGTATTTCCAGCAGGTTTAATTTTTCTGAATGATTTAATAGAAATTTCAAATTGTCCCACAAAAATAGACTATTCACGAGAACAAATTCTTGCTATTGTGATAGACATTAGTGCTGAGAAAATGCAAATCGAAAGAAACCTAATTAAAGAAGATTCTAACTATGTTAAGGATTTGGGATTGAATTGATGGGGACTAATGGAAGTTCTCTTCCACAGTAACTTCTCAATAATTGGGGGCGAATGGGGGACATCATATTTAATTGTTAAGAGTACAAACTAGTCCTTATTTCAGGACAGTAAAGATAGGAAAACAGTTTATTGTGATAAAGGTCGGGATGTGTTGTTCAGCTCTGGATACCCATTTTCGAGGATTGCATCCGAAATTGTAACCTCTATGATTATTATGGATATTTTCAAAGGCTGATTTTTCTTCGTTTGGTTGGATTTTTTTTTTTTTTTTTTTTCTTGGACAAAAGAATTTGTCCTGTACAATAAATTTCAATTTGATGCTTGGCTAAGGATATGTAAGCGCGAATTTAACCTTTTTTTTTAAATGATCAGGATTTGGAATCTATACCAAGATGCTTATTTTGCAGCTCTTCGATGAGCTGTTTATTAATATTCTGTGGCACATAAGATAAAAAATCCTCTCTGCTTTTTAATCCTGGCAGCTTTTCCAACAGAACTCTCAAATACCAGTATGGCTCCAGACCATTTTACACGACGCTTGTGGATAGTAAATTCTCGAAATAGAATGACGGATTTCAGTCAAAAGTCTCGCCAACAAGACGGTTGCACCTGACTTCGCAGGTGAACTGCACGTTCTGCGCGACCCTGTCGCGCAGAATCGCGGCGATGACTTCGTCAATTGCCTTGATCTGTCGCACTATGTGCGCCAGAACAAGGCAATTGACCTGACTCCGAGTCGTCCGCAAGCTTCGCTTGCTCCCGCCTCTCCGCAGGTCATCGCCGCGATTGGCCATCGCATTCGCTGGTTGAGGATTGCTCTTCGAAGGTGGGTTCAGTTTGTTTAAACGGTCGATAATGTTTTTGTACATTTTAAATTTTCGACAACCTCGAATTCCGATTTGGAAGCCAAGATTCGAGAAATTTCCAGATTGGGATTGTTTGACAAGTCTGTATTGCCTCTTTCGAGTTGTTGAGTAGGATTGATTTTACAAACAACTGAATGAACAAATCGATTGTTTTTATGATAAAAGCGCCAGCATGCGGTTGAGAAGCTTTTATTAAACCACAAAATACCTGTTTAGTATGAAAGTGAAGCATTTTCTTTGGAGTCGCAAGGTTGGGTAACCCTAGATTTCATGATTGACAAAAAAAAACTTACTGATATACAATGTATATTAGGAAGTTTGGGAGGTAGATTATGTCGCTAGCGCTGCAATTACAAATTGGAAAGTGGGGAAATTCTCTTGGAATAAGGCTTCCAAAACATGTTTTGGAGATCCTCCACTTGAATGAAAAAGATCAATTGAAGTATTCAATCCAAGACGGGAAGCTAGTTCTAGAACCGATATCTCCATTAAAAAAGTATGCTTTAAAAGATTTACTTGAACAAGTTGAAGATCCCGGACAAGAACTTTTATGGGGAAAACCTGAAGGAGAAGAAGTTTGGTAGACTATATTCCAAAACGAGGAGATTTTATCCGACTCAGTTTTGATCCCCAAGCTGGCCATGAACAAATGGGTAACCGACCTGCGCTCGTTGTCAGTCAAACTTCTTTTAATCAAAAAATGGGTTTCGTTTTTGTTTGCCCAATTACCAACTCAAAGAGAAAAAATCCATTTTATGTGGAAATAACCGAGGAAAAATGCATTTCTGGAGTTATTATGGCTGATAAATTACGTTCCCTTGACTATCGAGCCCGAAAAGCCACTTTTATTGGAAAATGCCCCAACTCACTATTCATTGAAGTCTTGTCCCGAATTGAACCCATACTTTTTGATTCTTAAGCATGAAACTTGCACTCGCACATCTTATCTCCACCCTTCTTCCTTAAAATTAACGACCTAAAAGACCAAAAATTTGCATCAAAAATTGAGATCATCAGAAACGCATTAGCACATGCAGGTGAGTTTGTTGATGCCAATAGACCCAATTTGGAAATGAACGATAACTCTGATGCTTTTCTTACATCAGAACACGATTCGCTACATGTTTGAATTACCACTAGCGCATGTTCCCGGAACAAAGTTCAATTACTCCACGGGAGACTCTATCTTGATCTCATACGCCATCAGAAACAGCTTTCATGGTGACGTGAATAAATACCTTAAGTTCCCCTGGACCGCACTCTTTGACCGTATCGGAATGAAAAGCGCGGTTTTCGAGCAAGATGCAGCACGAATGTTTCTTGGGGGAACAAACCTCTATGCAACTCCGAGGGATTGGGCTCGCTTCGGCCTCCTTTATCTGCAGAAGGGAATTTGGAATGCTCAAAGGATCATTTCCCCAAGTTGGATTGATTACACTCGAAAATCCACGACCTACGCCTCAAAAGACTCCAAATTTTTTGGCGCTCATTTTTGGCTCGTCGACCCGAGAAAAGCCCAAAACAAAGGGATTCCTCTGGATACCTATCTCGCAGCCGGTTTCAAGGGACAAACGATTTTCATCATCCCGTCACGAGATCTCGTTGTGGTTAGAATGGGCTGGACAGAAGAGGAAAATTACATGCATTACGATATTCTCGAAGCCATAACAAAGGTCCAGATCACCTACCGCGATAAATCGCTTCCAAAAGAATGAATTCGAGGTAAGTTTCAAGTGGAAAAAACGAATTTCTGAGCAAATTAATCCGTGGGGTGTTCCCTCCATTTTTCCAAACCTGCTCTGGGAAAAGACTTCTTTTCACCACAAGAATTCTAGTCCCAAGGGTGTTTGACATATAATTCAAGGGAGCCAGTTTCCATCGAAGAATTTGAAAAAACTTCCTTAAAAGAGCGTATTCATGTCCACTTGTGACGTGAGGTTAGAATCATTCGATTCAAAAGAAACTTTAGGTGATGATTTTCGGACTTTGGTCGTGTTATTATTCTTCATGGAAAAGGTGAATCACTTTAAAGTGATTAAAATGGCTTTGTTGCAAAAGGATTATAACCTTTTTTATCTTAAAGTGCGGGTGTTGTCTGCGAATTATTTTTTTAGAAGCCCCTGCCAAAGAAGGAAAATGAATCTGATATTACGGTTTTTTCTGGTTGAGCGGAATTGGCTGGAAATGGACATGTACAGGCTGAGATTGCTTGCAGGATTGAATCTTCTTTTTTAGGTTCAGGGGATTTGATGCCTTTGCACGAATGGTGGAGATAAAAGAGGAAACGAAAGCCTTTCTTTCAAAACCAGGATCATGAACAACCTGTTCAAGCCTTTGCAAATTATCGTATGAGGAGCCGGATGCGTGAGTAGCACAAGCATGGTCCTGAAAGGGGCCGGGGCAAAATGATGTTTTGTATGTTACGAATTTTCCCCCTTGCCATAATTTTTTTTTTAATCCTATGCCCTTCCTTCGCCAAAAACTTTCCTGAATCAAAACAAGAAAAGTTTGAGACTTCTTTCAGACCTTTAGTTAAAGTTGAAGGCTTGCCTGACTATTCAACTGTTTCCGAACGTATGTCTTTTTATCATACCCCTGGTATGAGCATAGCTGTGATTCATGATGGCCGGATTGTTTGGGCCAAAGGTTATGGGGTTCTTCAGACCGGAAGAAAAAGCGCAGTCAATGAAAGCACTGTTTTTGAAGCTGCCTCGATAAGCAAACCAGTTACAACCATAGCTGCCATGATGTTGGTTCAGAAGAACTTGCTTGATCTTGATTCGGGAATATATCGCTGGCTGCATAATTGGCATGCGCCACGTTCCGAAGTATCCCAAATTCCCCCGACTATTCGACAGATAATGAGTCATACAGCCGGATTCAATGTAGAAAGCGTAAGTGGTTACAGTTCGCAAAATCTTCCAGGTCTTAGGGACATTATGAATGGCGTCGGGGGGGCTAAAACACCGGCTTTGAGAGTGATTTGGAAGCCAGGAGAAGCTTTTCATTACTCAGGCGGCGGGCTTGATGTTCTTCAGCAAATCATCAATGATGTAGGAAGTTCATCGTTTGAAAATCAGGTTTCGGAAATGTTGTTCAAACCTCTGCAAATGACACATAGTACTTTTTACCAGCCCCCAATCCCTAATCTTGCAAAAAATGAGGCCAAAGGCCATCAATGGAATGGCTCTCTTATGACCGGATATCTGTATCCCGAAATGGCCGCCGCCGGACTTCGGACCACTCCCTCAGACCTAGCAAAAATTATCCTGGAAATTCAGCGGGCAATAGAAGGAAAAGGTCATGTTTTGTCTCCAAAAAGTGCTGAGGAGATATTAACCCTGCAAAACGCTTCTGCGCCAATCGGCCTCGGATTTTTCCTGAGCGGAAAAGGCGCTGGTAAACGTTTTTTCCACGATGGTTGGAATAATGGATTCACATGCCGAATGGTTGGCTTTGTTGGACAGAAAGATGGGGCTGTTGTCATGACAAACTCAGATAGTGGTGGGTTGATGTTCGAAGCGCTTGACGCAATTGCCAGAGCGTATAACTGGCCAGACCAAAACTGGAAACAACTTGAAGCAAAGCAAATTCCGGAGGGAATCATTAACCGATTCCCAGGAAAATATGAATGGGGCCCAGGCTTGCAGGCGGATATCATCAAACTAAATTCAAGACTTTTCCTGCAGTTAACACGCACTGAAAGTGAAGAAATGGAGCCATTTCCACCGACTGAATTATTCGCCAAATCTGTTCATGATTTTTTTTCAGCCATGCCTTTTATGAACTTCCGGTTTAATCTCAATAAAGCACAAGAAGTTGAAGCCATGGAACGCGAAGAAGATGGAAAACAAATCCGAATGCCTAGGTTGATTTCTCAAAACCTTAATTCAAACAAGAGCATTCATTAACTTCTCCTTTATTTGTATGGTCCTGTATCTGTTTCTATGAAAGACAAAGAATCAGTCATTGGTCGAAGAATTAATTTGGATGATTGGAACGCCCTTTAGAACTGTAATTTGTTTTGTACATAGGCTTCGGATTAACCCGAAGTTCCGGACGCAAAATCTATTGAAATCCTGATCTGTAAACGAATTTAAGGCATTTTTCAGACGGTTTTTTCTGGACAGTAGGAAAACCCTTGAAACCATCTTCAAATGCTATTTTCAGGCGTCAAATTTACATGGACAGAAAAAGCAGGCAAAAAAGGCTTCTTTTTGTCTTCAGGTCATAACAAGAGGGCTTTTTCACTCGGGAACTTCGGATTAACACACATGTTAGGATATTTCACGAAGCTCGTGGATAGTGAGTTTTCGAAAATGAATGATTTGAATGTTAATAAAAAGTCCCGCCAACCTGTCGGTGAAGCCGACAAGCTGCTTAGCTCCTCGATGGCCGCCCCTTCGGCCGGCCATCGCCCAGGGTTCGTGGTAGAAGGGGATATTCGAGGCCGAATGAATATTTCGCATGTTAAACTCAACATTGGTTATAACTCAACCAAATTAAAAATATACCAAAGGTTTGAAATAGGAATCTTTTATTGTCAAAACATTTTCGGCATGCTACTATTTTTCCCTGTATACTATGAATATTGCAGAGCTTCCTCTCATTTCATTTGGTATATGAAAATATTTCAGAAACTATATAATGACCTGTTCGGCTGGAATTGATAAAGGAGATATACGCATGGATATGTGGAAGTTCTTTGATATCACCCATCGGGAGCACATTCTCTGCAATCCGATGAGTCTTGAGAAACTTGAACAGCTTATCACACTTCTGTCTCTGAAACCTGGAGCACGCGTGCTTGATATCGCATCTGGAAAGGGCGAGTTTCTCATCAAGCTTGCAGAGCGCTACCAACAAATGACAGGGATAGGAGTTGATTTATCTCCCTACTGCATTGCTAATGTCCACAAGAAGCATCAAGAACGTGTTCCGGATGCTCAACTCCATTTCTTGGAGATGGATGGGGCCAAATATGTCCCAGAGACCTCAGAGAGTTTTGATCTGGTAGCCTGCATCGGTGCGAGTTGGATTTACGGCGGGTATCAAGGGACGTTGGACGCGCTGCTGAAGATGGCAGCCCCAGAAAGTTGGATCGTAGTGGGAGAGCCATACTGGCGGCATGAACCGGAAAAAGAGTACTTAGAAGCGATCGGAATGAAACGGAACGACTTCAGAGCACATTGTCAAAACGTAGAGATCGGGCGGGAGCATGGGTTGGAGGTCGTCTACACACTCGTTAGCAGCCAGGATGACTGGGATAGATATGAAGGGTTACAGTGGTATGCTGCGGAAAACTGGGCGAGTGTTCACCGGGATGATCCAGATATAGAGACCGTGCTAAAGCGAGTGCGGGAGAGTAAGATAGCGTATCTGAGGTGGGGACGAGAAGCGCTGGGATGGGCGATTTATGTGTTCAAGAAAGGCCGGTAAAGCACATTTTTAGCTGACTAACGAGTCTGTCGATTAATCGTTTTTGAATCGGCGTTTCAGTTCTATTAGTACCAAGAAATTTCATTTTTTACTTTCAGCCGGAATCAGAGTCTGAAATACTTTTTAACGGGCTGGCACCTCTCCTCTTTCTTTTGTTTGAACCCCTTGGTTCCAATCTTTTCCAGGTTGTGGACCATACAACCTAGTAACCACTGAATATTTGTTTTCATTTTGCCATGTAAACTGAATCTCCACAACCCCTTTTGAACTTTGATATTTCCGAATACCGGTTCTATCATCATCCCGATATAATCTTTTGTATCTCCGGCCGGAACCTGGATGATTATTCGTTGGCCGCATTTGCTGAGACAACGCTCCTTTTTGCGGCAATTCTGGCAAACTTCCTTTTTTCCTACATATTGTCGAACTCGGTGAGAACTACTTTTTAAGTTTTTTGCATAGGATGTGAGTGCTTGGCCCATTGAACAATAAAAACAATCGGTTTTTTCATCATAATTAAAGGCGTAAAATGACACTGTAGCGAAATAACCGATGAAGTTTGGGAAAATCAGATTTGGATTTTGATGTGTTTTCCAGAAGAATCGAAGTGTCTGAAGGGTTGCAAAAGGAAGGCTGACATATCGGCCTTTTCCATTTCTTATAGGATTCGCATTGTTTTGCTGTCGATATCCCCGACTTTGAGATGAGAGTTTCTCCTAATCGAAGACCCATGCTGTAGGTGGTAAACAGAAATACGCGGTATCGGATTTTCCGAACTGTGTTCAAGAGCATTTCGACTTCCGCAATTGTGAGAATATCAGGAAGATTCTTGAATTGAGGTGGTTTTACGATGGATACCCAATTCCATTCTTTTTTAAGGATTAGAGTGCAGTCGTTCGATCAGAGTTGGGATATCACTCGGGTGGGTGGATATGCTGGCAGCGGTTCTTCGGAGAATTTTGTTTTAGGAAGGGGGTTGGGTGCGTGATCAATGGCTGGATGATCTTTCGGCTCCCATTTTCAAGCCATGGATAACGACAACAAAACGCTGGAGCCCACCGTATTGTTGGTTATATCTCTCAATCGGTGTGATAATTTTACAAAAATCCACAAAAACGTAAGCGCAAATGTGCGAAAACGACGAGTACAGACACTTACTTCTCATGAAATGTGACCTAGGGTGGAGTTTAAAACAAGGGCTCTATGTCTATGCTTATGATTTTTGTAAGGGACAAAAACATTTGAAAACATTGGGAAATGTTTTATGTTAAATGTGGTTAGAGACAACCCAAATTCTTTGGCTGTTGCTGCTATTAGCGTATCTGGTAATGTCAAACCATGGTTTCTTGAATATTCGCGTTTAAATAATCCTGCTTGACAAGCTATATCAAAAGAAATATCCTATTGGCGACATGATGCAAGGGCATTCTCAAGTTGATCTCTTTCTTCGCCTTCGCGAACTCCAGCATACAGTTCGGCTATCGTAACAACAGAAACCGAGACCTCTGGAAAAATACCTTTAATAAAGTCTACTGCTTCTGAACGCCCTCGAAGGAAATCAATAAATATATCAGTATCAATTGGATATTTCCGGTTCAAGATTGCTTCTCGTTCCTGTTTTCGCGTTTTTCCCATTCCTGACGCATTTCGCAATAATCTGGTAAATCATCTCTGTCTTTCCAGATTCCAGCCGCAGCAAGCAGATTATCAAGTTTTGTTTTTCCTCTAAGGAATCGAAATATCGTTCCAAAACTTCCTGAATCAAAAGAGGCTCGCTTTTCCCAGTTCGCAAAGCAATAGCTTGGAGAGTTTTTTGAAGCTCTTCAGAAACCACAATGAGTGAAGATTATTATCGATCATATACGTTGAAATATCCATGATAAAATTTCTTGAGCGACTTATGCTTTAGGAAGCTGCAATCTTGAAAGGAAAGACGATGATCTTTTAGGGGTTCGACCAATTCGCCATTGGACCGACTGAAAAATCCGTTGTCATCTTCTAACGTGTGTTGTGGCTTTAACCTATCTACGCCGACTTGAATTGCGCCTCAAGGAAAAAGGCATACAAAGGACTGCCTCCTCTGTAATGGAAGAGATGCGCCACCTTCACTCGGTCCTTTTGCTTGAATCAGGTTTCAGAGACCCGCATAGAAAGCTGGAGCAACCAGGTTAGTCTCAAGCTGAGACTCTAAAAGTACTAGGATATTGGATTGACCAAAGCTGGGTCTTACAGCCAACTGTTAAGAATACCGGCTTTCCACGACTTTCTTCGTAAAAAACATCATTCAAAAACGAAACTCCTGTTTAAGTTTGTGCTCCCGGACCAGATACGCGAAATTCAGCATACTCTGGCAGTCCGTCAGAATCAGCACTTTCGCAAAGCTATTCAAAGCTGGGTAGAACTGGTCAGCGTGACGCGCGGGCGCGTATTCGAAGGTCTCTGGCAGGACGTGGAGCCCCTCGATGGCCGCCAGTCTCCCGGAAAAATTTTTGCACCTCCTCGAAAATTAATTTTCGGTTTTTACCTGTAGAGCGCAAACATTGATTCAACCACTATTTAATTTCAAAACACTCATCGAGCGAACTCATTTTTGGAGTTATCTTGGATATTCAAAGTTTTCCCGAGTCATACAACCAATCACTCCATGGAATTTCCCTGCTTCAGTTTTTGCTTCTGAGAGATTCATGAGTTCATAATTTCCGCACTCGACAGGAGTTGCCCCTGGAATGACCCCGGTGAACTCAGAGGTAAACTTGAACAGTTCGCGCATCAAAGGCAAAATGTGTTCCACTTCCCAGCTTCCTTTCAAAAGAAGATAGAACCCGGTGAGACACCCCATAGGCCCGAAATAAACGATTTTTTCAGAGAAAACCGGATGGTTCCTCAGGAAGGTCGCCCCGATGTGTTCAATCGTATGAGAGACTGCTGAAGTCAACGCAGGTTCCCTGTTTGGTTCCTTCAACCGAATATCAATCGTTGTGACGAAGTCACTTCCGATTTTGTCTTTCCTGCTGACATACAGCCCTCGCTTCAGCCTGGTATGATCAATAGTGAAACTTGCAATTCTTTCCATAATTTCCTGTTCCTTTCATGTTTTTCAGCATTCCCAGAATCATTCGAATGGAGTTTCCGGCAGACACCCCCATTCGCTCCTCATAGATCATCGGATTCCCAGATTCATGCACATTATCGGAAATGGCTCTGATCAAGACAAATGGCACCCTAAAAAGGTAACTTGTCTGGGCAACGGCTGCCCCCTCCATTTCCACAGCCATGACGTTCGGGAAACGGCGGGCTATCACCTCGATCTGCTCAGGAGTGGTGACGAAGGAGTCCCCCGAAAGAATTTCACCGTTGTGGATGTGACCCCGCATATCAGCCAGAGACACACTCATCGCCAACGCAACTAATCGCTTGTCTGAATCGTAGGCAACAGGCATCTGCGGAATCTGTCCAAACTCGTAGGCAAAAGCGGTCGCGTCTGCATCATGATGCCGAACCTGAGAGGAAATGACAATGTCCCCGATGGAGAGTCGGTCGGAAAATCCTCCGGCAACCCCAATGTTGATGAGGTAGTCCGGCTTGAACCTTTGGAGGAACAGAGCCGTCCCGACTGCGGCATTGACTTTACCGATCCCGCACAGAGCCACCCCGACTTCCACGTCGAAAATCCGGCCACGGAATTGAATGAAGCTTTCGCACTGCCTTCCACTGATTATTCTTAAGCTTTCCACCAGTCCGGCGATTTCTTCCTTCATGGCGGCGACAATTCCCACTTTTAACTGTTTCAACTGTTCCTCCTTTTTCTCCTGATTGCTCAGGAGAATTATGGAATGCCAACATTTCGTTCACCTGACAAAGGTAAGATAAACTCAATAATTAGTAAAATTACTTTTTATTCTCTTTTTAATTAGTTATACTTATTAAAAAGGAGTTTCACCATGCTACCGGATTTCAATCGGCTAAAGGTTTTCTACTCCGTGTTCCGCGAGGGAAGCACCACTGGTGCAGCCAGAGAGCTTCACCTTACTCAATCCGGAGTCAGTCAGCATCTCAGAAAGCTTGAATCAGAGCTGAAGAGACAACTTTTTACCAGGGTGAACAGACGTCTCGTGCCCACATCGGCAGCACGGGACCTGTATTCCATCGTAAGCGGGTTCATTGGCGAACTGGAAAACGGAGTTGCAAGAATCCGGAAGCCCATCGAGACGCCTTCCGGATTACTCCGGATCGGAGCTCCTGCAGAATTCGGGAAATCCTCAATTCCCAGGATCTTCGCTTCGTTTCACAAGCGTTTCCCGGAGGTTTCCCTTCACTTAGAGCTTGGGGGCCCCAACCATCTCTTCTCGTTGTTGGGGGATGGTTCTCTGGATTTCGCCTATATCGACATCCTTCCTATATTCATCGACAAACCCGGAGGCGACTCTTCCTATATTATTGAGCCGGTATTCCGGGAAGAATTCATCTTAATGTGCTCAAAAAAGTTTTATGAATGTCACATTTCGGATCATAGCTTGGACTGTCTGAGACGACAGCCATTCATTGCTTACAAGTCCAATCCGGCTCTTTTCAACAGTTGGTTCAAGTTGCACTTTGATTCCGTTCCAACCGACCTCAACATCGTCTTTTCCGTTGACAGCGCTCAGGCAATCATCTCTGCAATCGAGGAGGACCTAGGACTGGGCATTGTTGTCAGTCATCTTTTGTTCCGACAGCTTTCCTGTAATTCGATCGTTTCGATCACGGTTTCCGGAAAAAAACTCGAAAATACGATTGCCTACGTGAGGTTGAAAAACCGATCGTGGACCATTACGGAAAGAGCGTTTCAGAAACACTTTCAACGAGAACTGCGTCGCCTGCCCTTTTCGCTGACACCCTTAATCCCTGCCTCCAGATCTCATCGTATTTGTTAGAAATGAGGCGTCGAATATCTTCTGTTTTTACAGGTGCTGGTGTATCATTTTCAGATCCTTCCAAGCAATTTGCAATTCTTTCAAAGGGGGGGATTTACTGTGGGTGATGAACAAACTGCCGCTCCGCCCAAGGGTGCTATTTACGCGGGAGATTGGATTTCAGAGAGGAGATGTGCCAAAGCTGTCGATGAACCTGTCTCCCTTCAGTTGCAGGTTACTTCCTCGTTGAACGTAGCATTCCGGGCGGGAGGAGACTTGCCATGTTCAAAAAAATCGGACAATGGAAAATTGGACTGCCCGGACCGGGCAATCGGAACTACGAGCTGGACAGCCGGGACAAGCAATCTGCGGTCAAAAGTCGGACAATCGGATCTGCCATCGGAGGGTTGGATGTGACCGAGGCGGATGATAGCCTGCGGTGGAGAAGTGGATGAACAGATTAATTTGTTAAGAAATGGGATCGTGGCTTTGGCCAAGGATGAAGATAACCCGTAGTGGATGAAATGTTGCAATGTCGAATGAAGTTAGTTAGGATAAGGAATTATGGTTGCGTATTCGATGGTTGGATATTTTCAGAAGCGGTTTTTTCAAGCCAAATTTTGCGCCGACCAGTTGCTGCAGTTGCCTTGCTTTCGCTCGCAGGTGAGCGCGTTGTAAAATAAAAATGGAGGACAAAATGAAACTTGCAGAGGCATTGATTGAAAGAAAAGCCATGTTGCCGGATGTTTTGAGTGGAGTCAAATTATTTCATGGGAAAAATCACGAATCTGATCAAATTCCTCAAGGGAGTAGGCAAAATCCACATCACCTTCTGTTGAAAGGCTTTTCCTTTAGTCGCTAGCTTTTGTTTTTAGTGCTTTTCGCCCAAATTTATTTTGATCAAACTTCCATGAAATATCGTGCTCACGCTCAGTTTCAAAGGTAAATTAATTTTTCAATAGGATGGAAGTCCAACAGGCGATTTCTTTCAGAAGGAAATGACGAGATGAAAATCCTGAAAATACATACTTTGGAGAAGGGCTGGTGGGATAAGGACCATATCATGCTCCACGCAGTCTTTCAGCTACTTTCTGATTTCATGGAGCAGGAGAAACCTGATAAGATCGTCGATTGGAGTTTTGATTCGAAGCATAAACATGCGTGGAAAGAAATCCGATCACTCTATCGCTGGTGGACGCGGGTTCGACCAACCCGAAAGGACCCTCTTGACGACAAAAACCTTAAAAAACCACCCATCCGATGGAAGAAGATCTCGAGAAGCGACAACCGGAAACTTGTGGACTATGACAAGAAAATATTCGCGGAATATGATGCAGCCCTAAAGAAACATTTTCAATTGGAGAGAAAGTGGGAAAAAGAAGACCAGCGGAATCTTCATAGATTGATTGAAATCAGGGAATTCCTGTGGACATAAACTTTGCAAACAACACCTGTTCACCTATTTGGAGGTGGAGAGCTTTCAAAGGATTGTATTTCAATCAAGGATTTTAATTTTTTGGACCTTGGGGTTTGGAGCCCGATCAAGGGTTTGGATATTCCTTGGTGAGATGTATATACTGGCGAGGAATAAGCGGTTCTTCGAAGAAATTAGTTTAAGTAAAGAGGTTTGGATGCACGTTCTAGGGTGGGATATTTCCCGTAGCGGTTGTTTTCAAACGGGGGATTGCACAACGAGTCACTCAACCTGACTTCCTTCGGTCGCAGGTGAACCGCGCGTTAGAGGCCTAAGTTGATGGTGAAACAACTTCGTAGCTGGCTTTATCGAGGGAATTAAGGAGTTGAATAATGAAAATTCTTGTCCTTGGGGGAACCGTCTTCCTTGGAAGGCATATTGTAGCGTCAGCGTTGGCTCAAGGCTATAGTGTTACGCTTTTCAATCGTGGACGCCAGAATCCGAATCTTTTTCCAGAGGTCGAGAAACTGCGTGGTGACCGGGATGGTGACCTATCTGCCCTCCGTGGAAGAAGTTTTGATGGTGTGGTTGATACCTCCACTTATACGCCAGAGCAAGCGCGACGGGTGGTGGAGATTCTAGATCGGCGGATAGGGCACTACACGTTCATTTCAAGTGTTTCTGCTTATGCACGGTTTCCGGCTGGGCACTCCTACAATGAGACTTCGCTATTGATTGAAGGAAATGATGGCTATGGCGCACTTAAAGCCCGTTCCGAGGAAGTGTTCGATGCTGCATTTCCTGGGAGAGTCACGAACGTGCGACCGGGCCTCATTGCCGGTCCACATGATCCGACCGGTCGATTTTCCTATTGGCCGCGCCGGATTGCACGGGGTGGCGATGTGCTTGCGCCCGGACGCCCAGAGCGTGCAATCCAGTTCATTGATGCACGCGATGTGGCCGATTGGTGTATTCGCCTGAGTGAGGGAGGGCACATCGGCAACTTTAATGCGATTGGCCCCCAGTCAGTGCTGACAATGCAAAAGTTTCTAGAGGCATGTCGTAGTGCAGTTGAAAGCAATGCGCGCTTTAATTGGGTTTCAGACAATGATCTGATTGCCGGAGGCGCCAAAGCATGGACGGAACTTCCGCTCTGGATTCCGGAAAACGACAAAGATTTTGGCGGCTTTTTGCTGGGCGACAACCGAAAGGCAACGACAGCGGGTTTAACCTACCGGCCTCTCTTGGACACCATCAAAGAGACTCTTGAATGGGACCTTCGAGATGGTGAATCCGCTGATTTGTCCAAACGAGTTGTCCCCATCTCGCAAGAGAAAGAAGACTTAATCCTGGCTGATCAGCGCAAGAGGCTGGGGGAGAAGAGCAAAAACCATTGAAGATCGATGGTGGTGTCTATCCAATCGCTTCAGCCGACGCGTGGCTGAAGGCCAACGTTTCAATAATTCCCAAGAGAGGATTCCGATCAACGCTGTTCAGGGAAAGGTGGTTTTTGCGGCGGCTACGCGCTGCAAAAACCTTAAGCGTTAGTCGATGGTTTTCTGGTTCCTTCAATGCAATCGGACAGGTAAATCCTCGATCAGAGTTGGATGGTTGCTCGGGTGGCTAGATTGGTCGCGATGGCTATGCGGTTCTTTGGTGAGGTAAGTTTAGGACAATTGGATGCGCGGTTGGGGTAGGGATGCTCTGCGGGGGGGATGTTTGCAAACAAGGATTGTGCTAACAAGACGGCTGCACCTGACTTCGCAGGTGAACTGCACGTTAGCTGTTATGCATCAAGTCGGATGACGAGCTCGGTTTGGTTTTTTGGGATAGTGCCTTTGTCAGGGCTAATTGGGTTCGGAGAAAAAGAGACAAAAAAAATGAAAAAAGAGTAGACAGCGAGCAAATTTACCGTTAAAATGCTCGCGATGTATACAAGAATTTTAAAGGCTCCTGACCATTCCTTTTTCCTTTTCGGCCCTCGTGGGACGGGAAAAACAACTTGGCTCAAAACGGTCTTCAAAGGAGCCAAATGGTTCGACCTGCTGCGTTCGGAACAGCTTTTGAAACTATTGAGGAACCCGGAACAACTGCGCTTTGAAGTCGAGTCATTAGGAGAAGGTTCCTGGATTGTGATCGACGAGATCCAGAAATTGCCCCAACTTCTTAACGAAATCCATTCTCTGATCGCGGACTATGGAAATACATACAACTTTGCCCTGAGTGGTTCGAGCGCCAGAAAACTCAAGCGTCTGGATGCGAATCTTCTGGCCGGAAGAGTCTTCAACCGAAAGTTCTTTCCGCTAACTGGCGAAGAGCTTGGCTATGATTTCGCAACGGACGATCTTCTCCGGTATGGAACCCTTCCCAAAGTTTGCGCTGAGCCAAGACACCGCATCGATATTCTCGATGCCTACGTCATGAATTACCTCAGGGAAGAAATACAACAGGAAGCCCTGGTACAAAACCTGGCATCCTTTTCGAGGTTTCTCGAAGTTGCGGCTGTAATGAATGGCATGGCTGTAAACACTTCAAATATTGCCCGGGACGCCGGAGTGGCGAGACCAACGGTCCAAAGATACTTCGACACACTTGTGGATACATTGATCGGCGTATGGCTTCCGGCCTGGCGTCCCCGAGCTAAGGTAAAGGAAGTCTCGCATCCCAAATTCTACTTTTTTGACACGGGCGTTGTCAGAGCTACGCAGAACCGACTGCGTGATCCTTTGGAAGCGGCAGAGCGTGGGTCTTTGCTCGAGACCCTTGTTTTGCACGAACTCCGAGCGCAAATCAATAGGGCAAACTGCGGTGGGGAAATTTTTTATTGGGGAACACCAAGTTGCTCAGAAATCGATTTTATCTGGGTACGCGGAGGCAATGCCATCGGCATCGAGGTGAAAGCCGTTTCAAAATGGAAAACTGAATATGGGAGTGCATTAAATCAATTATCCGTCGAAGGACGACTCGAACGGTGCTTCGCCGTCTATCTCGGGGATGTCAGGCTGAAAGATCACGCGATTCACGTTCTTCCGCTCAAAGAATTCATGAGAGACCTTGCTCGAGGAAAGATCTTTTGAAAAAAATGAGAGGCACTGTTGTCGGAATTCATTCCAATAGTTAAGCTATTCGGAACTGCTCAATAATACCAATCCCAAAAAATACGTGCACTTCCCCAAGGACTTTGATTTGACCAAAATGAAAAGGGATCGCTTTATTCTCCAAGAAAAAACGAAATTTTCGGGAAAATAAGGATCCCTTACTGGATGGTTTAAACATTCATTTCTGTCAGATAAAATCTAATTTTCCGCAGATCTGAAGCGAGAAACAATGCGTATGAACGAACTAATTGGAATTGGTATAACTTGTTAGCCGACCGAAATCGGAGGTCTCAGGTTCGAGTAAAGGCGAGAATAATCGGAGAGCACCGGATCATTGAAATATTCTTCGCGAAGGTAGGATGACAAGCGCAAAAAAATCCAGCTCATTACGAAGGGAAAAAAATTTCCTTCAATGGTTTCTGCTGTACCATTTTTAAAGCATAAAACCTCGATGTGATGTCGGTTTTACTAAGATTCGAAGTTTTCGACCGAAGGACAATTTAAAAAATTATCCAGTCTGAGTATGGCAACGCTAAGGACGTTAAAGAATACCATTAGAACTATTCAAATTTATCGTTACATTGGGAAGGGAGTGAAGAAATTCGGGAGCAAAATCAGCACCATTTTCCCATTCTATCGTGTTTGCGGAGATACGAAATTTTTTAAAATATTCTTTATCTTTCAGTGGAGCAAATACGCCACCTTCAAGTTCGTTTTGCAAATCCACAATTTTGTTGGTTCCGTCATTGAAAGTTATCCTAAGGATATAGTCCCTTACATATTTCGCATTTGTTACCCAAATCATAGAAGCATCTCCTAGACAAGTGGCTCGATTTTTTTTAGTGGTTGTTTTTCTTTTGCCAGCTCCCAATCTTCTGCAAGTTCTTTTTTATGATCAAACGCCCACTCCAAAACCAGCGAAATGACTTTTTTGGGAAGACTGCCCTCAAGCAATTCCAAAGTCTGAATTGAGATAACTCCCTGATGTTCGTTATAACGAATATGAAAGTGAGGCACTCCATGCTCTCTATAGTTGATCGTGATAATAATCCCCAAAAATCTGCAAATCTCAGGCATTGTGAACTCCTTTTGTGTTCTTGGCTTAACGGAGAAAAATTTTCAAGTTTTGCATTATTTAGCAATTAAGCATAACCTTGTTTAAAATAGTTGAAAGCATTTCTTTGTTCTTTTCAGTATCCAAGATTATTCAAAGTCCAGTGGACTTTTGGCTTCTTTTTTTGTAACGCTTTTAACGGTATGAGTATATATCATAGTTGTTCGCACGTCGCTATGCCCCATTAACTCCTGTATAGTACGAATATCATAATTTGCTTGAAGCAAATGACTTGCAAAACAATGCCTAAAAGTATGCGCGGAAGCCCGCTTGCAGATTCTTGCCTTCCCAACCGCCTCTTTTATGGCTTTTTGGACAAGGGACTCATGAAGATGATAACGCCTGCATTCATTAGTTTCCTGAACGTGTGTCAACTGCACTGCGGGAAAGAACCATTGCCAAATGAATTCTTTGGCAGCTTTCGGGTATTTTTTTTCCAGAGAGTCGATCAAAAACACCCCGGAATAATTTCCCTCAATATCACGCTGATGCAATTCTTTCAGAAATTCAAATTGCTTTTTGATTTCGGATAGAATCTTTTCAGGCAAGGGAACAGTTCTATCTTTTTTCCCCTTACCGTCATGAACAGTTAGGTTTTTCGAAAAGAAATTGAAACATTGTACTCGAAGTTGTAAACATTCAAAGAGGCGGAGACCGCAACCATACAACAATTTTACAACAAGATCATATGGCGGCGGAAGATGAACCAAAATTGCTTCGATTTCTCCTCGGGACAAAACCACTGGAATGTAGGTTTTTCTCTTTGCCCTGACAACATCGTCAACCCTTCCGAATTCCTTGCCCATAACATGTCGGTAGAAAAACAAAAGCGCATTGAAAGCCTGATTTTGGGTGGATGACGCTACCTGTTGTTTGACAGCCAGAAAGGTCAAAAACTCCTTTACATCCCCAGTTGATAATAAATCGGGGGGTTTACTTTTTGTAAACGCCTGAAACTTTCGAAGCCAAAATTTATAACTGGTGGCTGTTTTTTTCGAATAATGACGAACTTGTATTTCATTATCCAAACATTCGAATTCATTTTTCCAGGAAGCCCCAGAAATTGCTTTGGGGGATTCTTTAGTTGGAATTGACACTGATACAAACGGCTTTGACGGACTTTCATTTACAGCTTGCTCTCGATTGGGGAATGTTTTTTCTCTTTTCAGAGTTGCCTTCATCTCTTTTTTTGCTGAGGCTAGTGCTGAATTTGTTAGCTTGTGCTCATGGTCGAAAATTCCCAGGTCGCGTTCTCCTGATAAATCATTTGCAGAGGCTGATTCTGGCAAGGAAAAATCTGCTACAAAATTTCTAGAAATCGTATCATTTTTCAGAGAACTGTTTGAAAAATTCGCTAGCTTCAAAGCTTCTGGTGTTTCACTTATTCGCCCGGTATTTTCGATTGAAACAATTTCATAATAAAGGGTGATCGCTTTGGATGCCTGCTCCACTTGAAATGAAGTTTGGTTTTTCTCTCCAAGTTTCCCCAGAAAGCGGTTCAAGATGGTCTTTTCTTCTTTAGAAAAGTGGTATTTTAAACAGAAATCAAGGTAATATTTCAACCACTTCTGATAAAAACCTTTATCTTTTGCCGGAACACCTCTCTGTTCTAAAAACGCGAGATATTCCTCACACAAACCCGCCGGGATGTTTTGCATGAAAAACCTCCCAACTATTTATCCAACATTTTCAGTATGATAAATAGAAAGTACTTCAATATTTTCTTGTTGTCAAGAAACCTGTTTTAAAGTAAAATACAAGTCTGAAAGTCGAAGCGATGAATGCATTACAGCTGTTCTGTGATTTAGTGGCAAACGTTGCTTGTGGAAAATGCCAACCCATTATTCGGAGATAAACAGAAACTATTCAATAACTTGTTGGCTGTCGCCTAGCCTACGGACGGTTCCAGGGCCTTCGTGTCGGACCAACCGCCAGGACCTTCAGGACAAAAACGCCTGCTTCCAAACTTTTGGAATTTTGCGAGACGGATGAATTCCTTGCGATGGACTAGAGGTTGATTTTTTTGCGGTGGCTCTCCACTAATCGAAAATTATCAGGCGGTGAATTTTACACCGACAACCGGAAGCAAGCTTCCGATAGAGGCTCAGGGACTTCTCATCGCCAACTTTTTCGACGCTGTTTCAGCCTGGAATGCAAGCTTTTCGTCAAATTCATAGCTCTAATCTATATTTCATACATCCACAAATGCATGAAGGATAGACAACTTTATCACAACAACACCATTCAAAGATAGGCTGGATATTATCGAGTGATTCTACTATCTTGGCCAACAACAACACTTTGGGAGGTCATCCAAAAGCCAGGGCAAATTTTTAAGTGCCTTTGATTGACGTGAAACCACCAAACATGTTATAAATCGATAGGAGTTCAGGGGTTATGGAACTTTTATTTTTTATGCGGTACCATCAGGAAAACTTGCTAAGTATTCGTAATCAGGTGAAAATTAGCAAAAATTTACTTTAATACGCGCCTAACACCATATATAGTCGCGCCTGCTCAAGCAGAATGGAAAGTCGCTCAACCACTATGATGCAACCACGTGCCCATGCCGTAACCAGCTTGCAAACTGCTGTTTTCAAGTATCTGATCTCCGGCTTGGCGGTCTGGTCGGATGTGGAATTCCCCTCGGCGATTTCGGTTGCCAGCGAGCATCCCATCCCAGAAATCCTGATTCGCGCCGGGGACGTCCCCTCCTGCCTGGAGTTTCCGCTGCACAGAGCGGACCACTGGGAAACGACGCACGGTTTTTTCCTCCTCCGGCTTGCGGGTGTCGGCAACTTCCTGATTCGTGACGGCCGCGAGATTGTCTATTCCAGCGACCCCGCCTGCGGCACGCGCAAACTGGCCCTCTATCTTCTGGGCACTTGTTTCGCCATCCTTCTGCACCAGCGCGGAAACCTTGTTCTTCACGCCAGTTCAATTGCCGTCGGTGACCGCGCCATGCTCTTTTGCGGCCCCTCCCGGGCGGGCAAATCTACACTGGCGGCCTTGCTGTGCCGACGCGGTTACGCGTTGCTCAACGACGATGTCTGCACCCTGTGTCCAGCCGGCGATGACTCCTATGAGGTTCATCCCGACGGGCGCATGCTGAAACTCTGGACGGAGTCCCTGGACGAGCTTCAATGGGACCGGGAGCCGGAGATGGCGGTTCAGGAGAATTTTCAGAAATATTATTGCGCACCGCCCGTGACCGAGGCGCATGCCCGCCCCGTGGGAGCGATCTATTTGCTGCACGAGGCAATGCCGCCGGCCTACATTCAGCGCATTCCGCCCCTCCGCGGCATGTGGGAGCTCAAACAGAATGCCTATCGGCCCTGGCTTTTGGCCGCCATGGAAGTGGGGGAAGAGTTCTTTGGCGCTTCCGTTGCATTGCAGCGGAACGCGGGGGTCTATCTCCTCGGCAGACAGAAGGATTTCGCCGCCGCCGATGCGCTTCTGGATCTGTTGGAGGAGCATTGGAGTCACTTATTACCCCGACTGAGAGAGAATCATGCCGATAAACCTGCACAATCCCCTTTCCGAAACCCTGCTTTCGCGCCGTGATGGCTGGTTCACCTCCTGGATCGGTGGCGAGTTGATGATGATGAACGTCGACGGCAGCGTCTATATGAGCCTCTCTGGCGCGGGGGGGGCTATCTGGGAGCTGCTCGAAGAGCCCCACACGCTGTGGGGCTTGTGCGAAAGGCTTGCCGCATCCTATGACGTTGAGCCCGCCGAAATCCGCGACGAAGTCCTGGCCTTTCTTGAGAAGCTGCACCATCACCACGCGATTCAACTGCATCCCGAGCCACCGACGTAGATCAGATCGGAACCGCCGACACATAGGGATGTTTCGGGCATGCTTTACATACAAACAACTTCATGTAAAAACTAAAGCGCCGCTAAACCCTATGCACAAGGCTAAGCGGTGTTATTTTTCTATAAAGCAAAGGCTTCCCTATAATTCATGCCGCTTTTGAAAGCGTCGCGTGCAGATTATCTCTATTTTGCTCAGCCAACCAGAGATCATGCTGCGCTTTCTGAATCAATCAGCTCTCTGCCCATGTTTCCAGAGCAATAGAAAGCCGCACAGCCATTTCCGGACTGCCGCTGGACTGCCAGCTTAACAATTCCGACAACCCCTTTCTTTATACTCCCAATGCCTTGGCTGCATCTGTAACGGTGATCCCAAGCGGTTTCAGGCATAATTCCAGGATAATTCCACCCGAATAGGGTGGGTTGAACATGGTGGCCATATGCGTATTCCCCAGTTTCCGCTGACATCCCCAGCTCAAAAACCGTTGAGGTTGCCCTGGAGAGCATGCAAGCACAGACCGGGAAGATTCATATCTTCCGACTCACAGGAGGCGATAAGGCGACCGAAGCTCAGGTGGATGCGTTTTAAGTTACCCCCCTTTTGTTAAAAGGGGATTTATGCTTGCTGAAGAATCGTGCTAATTCAAATAGTTGAACGCACTCGGGAGATTCGAGCGGACCGTGTCACGCTCTGGTAATAGCCGTCAAGGCTGAATGGTCCGTAGTCGTCGCTTCCGGCGGGGTGAAGAGTGTTCCGTCTTCCAGGCGGCGGAGAAAGCGCCCCAAGGAGAGACCGCGCGTTAACTTGGACCGGTAGTTCGCCCCGATGCCCTCACTTGCGATTCTAGCTTCGGACCAGTGCAACATGTTCTCCATGGCAGGCAAATCGAGGGCGCGAGCAGCCAGATCGACCCGCTTCATGCGGGCGATCTCGTCCAGCGCCTCCTGCCTCTCTGCCCGGAAATGCTGGCCAAAGTCCGCCGCCTGTATCCCTCGAACCCGCCCGGTGCGAACCTGTTCCGGCAAAAGGCCGGCCATCGCATCGCGGATGAGCGATCTTGGCACCCCCTTTTTGCAAAAATGTTCCAGCGGAACGGAAAAACAATATTCGACAACGCGTTTATCCGCGGTAGGATCGGTCATGGTCACGCCGCTAAACCGTGTAAACGCTTCATGAGCTGCTCCAGGATTTGCCCGGCGTGCAATCCAAAGGCGCAGGGAGCTGCTATTCAGATCCCGAATACTGCGATGCCGTGCTGTCGCCTCGATGCCATTGGCTTGGGCAAACTCTCTTCCCATCATCGAGTAATCGAATGTGCCGGAAAATTTTCCCCGCAGACGATCGAGCGAATATTGAGCCCAAACCGGCAACCAGGGGATGAGCAGTTGGAAAGCGATCCCGCGCCACGACATATGTCTATGGCGATGAGCATCCCGTGCAAGCCGCGCTGCCAGGAAAACCTGCCCGTGCCGTGCGCACGAGGTGAGCGCGAGAGCGCCATCGTAGCTGATCGTCATGTTTCCCGCAAAACTCGCAAGCAGGGTTGTTGCCCCCCGCTGCCGTGCCTGCAGGCAAATCTCGTGAATCCAGTCGTAATTCGACGGATTGAAGACAGGTTCCATCTGTGCGCTGCTGTAGCGGTCGATCATGGAAAAAATGGAATGTCTGCCATGGCTCACCAGAAAATGGTCCACGTTCGCATACCGCGCGGCCACGGAGGCGGCGAGCGGCCCTTCATCGCAGATACGGCCGGGGATGGTGACCGTAAACTTCGGCACTGCCGTGAATGCCAGGAGGCGGCGGCCGTGCGGCTGCAGGATTCCCGCGGCTAGGGCGGTAACACTGGAGCTGTCCAGGCCGCCACTCAGTTGCGACCCTACTATCCCCTCCGCCGGCAGGCGATCCCTTATGGCTGTCTTCAGGACCTCGCGGAGCCCGTCCGCATATTCGCGGGAATCCCGCAGACGCAGAGCAGGGATGTTATCCGGATGCCACACGGTGTTGAACGCAACGCGTCCATTTTCAAAACAAAGGGTCTGGCCCGGAGGCACTTCAAAGACGTTCTCGAAGAATGTGCTATGACCCTCGTTGGGAATCAGCGCCAGCCAATGGGCGATGTGGCTCTCATTTGCCCTGACGCGTGCCCCGGAACCGGCAAGCAGCGTATGTATCTCGCCGGAAAAACAAAAATCCCCCCCCTGTTGAAGGTAAAACAGCGGCCTGGAGCCGATGGGGTCCCGGCCGAGCAAAAGACGGCGGTTGAAACCGTCCCACAAGGCAAAGGCAAACTCCCCTTCCAGATACCGGGGAAACCCGGCACCCCACCGGAGATACGCATGCAGCAGGAGATGCGGCACATCCTGCGTGCCCTGGTAGAGCTTGTCGGCCAGCTCCGCGGCATTGAAAATTTGTCCGGCAACGAGAACGACCTGACGGTCAGTGCAGGCATGCGGAACCCGGCCCAGCAGGGAAAAACGTTGGTCTCCAAAATCATGGGAGACTATTCGCGGAAGTTCAAGGGATGTCAAACCGGCGTAAGCCGGTACAGCATCGAGACGGGAAGGTGAACAGATTATGCCCAGGAAAGACATTGATGCGGGTGCGGCAGACGGTCCAGGTGGGAATTCAAAAAAAATCTCCCACTAGGAAAAGAGCCCATCGCCCAAGCCATCATCGCTGATTGTCGGATCCCCCGAGGTTTCTTCGACCTTAAATACCTCGACGCTGGGCGTCTGCCATGGTTTCCGGGGTTTCTTGTCATACTGAAGTTCTTGCATATTATTCTCTTCCTCCATGGTATCTCCTTCTGTAGGTAACCCATGCTGATATTAAAATATTCAGTAGCACATACCTGCCAAGAAAAATCACTACCGTGGGAAAAAACTAGATAGGAGTTTGCTTTTCGGCTTTGAGTATAGCACCACCCATTTTTGGTGTCAAGAACCGCTTTTTTTCCGATTTTGAAAGAATGCTATTGCCAAACGTTCATTTTTTCCATTTCGGGTTCATGGCCTGCCAGAAATTCGGCACAAAATCAGCGCAAAATGACCAGACAAGAGGCTTTTCAACAGTTTTTGGGAAAGTAATCCCATCACACGCTCGTTCAAGCTATTGAGAGTGCGTCAGGTGTAAAATGTAGTCATCCCATGAATGGTCAGGGTCCGGGAAGAAATCGTAGGGGACAGGTTCTTCGATGTCCTCATCTTCGCAAACCCTTGAAGCTGGCCTTCGAGGTGGTGCGCGGGAATTGACGAGCCATAAGCCGAGGTGTTTTAGAATCTTTTCGATGACGACTTGGTCTTCGATGACGGTGATGACGCGCATGACACCACCACATTTCGGGCACAGGAGCGGGTCAACTTCATAGACTTTTTTGATAAGCCGTGCCCAGTTTCGGCGGAACTTGGTGCATGGGGTCGGACCAAGCGGGTTCCTTTCCTATTGCGGATTTACCTTTCAGAAAAGGAAAATTTGGGGGGTTAAAAGGTTGTTTTTGCTAATGTTTTTGGCAATTTAAGGTAGAAGACTCTCATTGAAGTAGCCCGAGTTTTCCAGTTATTTTCTGAGCCTACGGATTCGGGGGACGCCGTACCTAATTATTAAAGAATCCGGAAAAGTTGGTTTTTCAGGATATTAAAAGGGAGGAAGAGAAATTAATTGTTATTAAGGGAGGTTTTCGGCCAATTTTGATGAATACGGCCTGATTTGAATTAGAACTTTCGTCCGCATTTGGGATTTGGTATTTTTTTCGGCAGATGTTTTCAAACCATGGATTTCGCCAACGAGACGGAGTATCTGACTTATTTTTTTCAAAAGCCCGAAAAAAGCATAATAGGCAGTTTTTGCTTGAAAATTGAGCGGGAAAAATATACTATTTTGAGCAGTTTTTAAGTTGTCTGGAAAAAAACAAGGAAGTTTTAATTATGGCACGAACAGGAAGTATTATCGAACCTAAAGAGGGAAGTGTTTTTGGTTTTGGTGAAGTAGTCAAATTTCGCGCAGTGGCCTTTGATAAAACTCCTGATGGAATAGTTAATATTTCCGATCGCATCGAATGGCGGAAGCCATGCAAAAAACAAGGTCCAACTTTTTTTATGACTTTTACTAACCGTGAATTTGCAAAAGTGGCAATTTATATTAACGGAAGCCATTTGGCGACAGCAAGAATTAAAATAATTTGCAGCTTCAGTGATAATCAAGGACAATTTACCAAAGAAGAAAAATTATTAACAAGAATAATCCTGACAGAATAAATGACTTGTACCATGCACGAGAAAATGGCTATCGGTTATGTGGTGGTGAATCGCTTTCGATTTTATCCTCGAAAATTTGGTTTAAATCTATCTTCGGTAATTTATAAACCAGGACAATTCGGTGGGGTTAAATCTGACATTTTTGCTAAATTAGCTTCATCTGAGTACATATCTGATAAGCTTACTTACCGCGAGTGTCAAATTTACACAGAAGCACTTTTGATTTCAAGAAAAATTCTGAGTGATTCAGAATCGAGGAAAGATCCTTTATTTCTGAAGAAGAAAAAACATGGCTTTTTCTTTAATAAAGCTTCAAATACACCGCCAGACTCAAAAAAATCTCCTTTAATACTAAGCAAGACAGTTTCCGGCTTTGAACATTCATTTTATGGTTTTAATCCTGATGCGTGAGGTTTTTATTTTGAGTTCATTTTTTCTTTCAGCCTTTTATGGAGGTTTCCTCTTCTATGATGCGTATGCTATTATTTTTGAACATTTCCATCGTCGAGTTTATCTTTTCTCATTTTGTCTTCTTTTTCAGTCTTCCATTTTAGCGTTTGCTTTCAATGGTGGTTATTCGCCCGGATATGAGCCCTTCCCTAAAGCGATGAAAGTGAAGATGATTCCAGGGCAAAAAGAGGATATCCAACGAAGCAACTCCACTGTCTGGAAACTCCCTTTCCCAAAAAACAGATTTGCAAAAATGACCTTATCGTCAGGGGAGGAAGCTATTTTGTTTTTTGAATACCCGACTGAATCACAAACTTTTTCCCTCGTAAATGTACAACCTTTTTTTAACGAATGCTGGGTGACCGAATTGAATGGGGATGGAAAGCCCGATTTTGTTCTGGTTTTCACCGGAACTGGTTGCGGACTGGCTTCCGAGTATACCGACGTCATTTTTGCCCTGTCAAAAAAGGATGGTTACGTTCTTCGAGGTCTGAAGTCAATGGGATTTGGATCGGAAGACATTGTTGATATTAACTGTGATGGGAAGCCCGAAATCATTCATTCGGAATTAATTTATGGAGGGCCGGGAAAGGATGGAAAATTCCATAATTACTGGGTTTATACCTTCTTCAACATCCATGAGACTGAATTCGAAAAAGCTAAAACCTTTTCTCAAGAATGGATTCAATTCAAATTCAGGAAAAATCATATTCCAACAAATCAATTGACCTCCCAACAAAAAGCTCGTTTCTGGAATGAACAACACGAAGAGTTTTTCTTCAATATCCCAATCAGGAAATAACAAGAATTGACTTTTAAGCGCACGAAGAAGACGACGAGGAAGGCTGATCAGTACTGGGAGAGGATTTGGATAAACTTTTTAATATGAGGATTGCACCAGAAAATGAAAATCTTTATGATTATTGTGGATATTTTCGGAGGTTGATTTTTTCTTCGTTGAGCTGGATTTTTTCCTTGGACAAAAACATTTGTCCTGTACAATTAATTTCTGATTGATATTCGGGTAAGGATATTGTACGAAGCTTATGGACAGTGAATTTTCGAAATTAAACAATTGGGATTTTAATCAAATGTCCCGCCAACCAATCGGTGAACCTGATTCGCTCACGCTCAAAGGTTACCTCTACGTTGACCGCCCCGAATAGGAGGTCTAGGGCCGTATGGCCGGAGACTATTGGACAGTCGCCAAAGATTAGGTTTCTTTTCGTCGGATTGTCAGTAAACAAATTCAAATAGCGCAGAAGCTTGTTTTCTTATACCAATCCCAAAGTTTATATTGACAAGGAAATACTCCTGGGCTAAATTATCCCTACAAAAATTGGATTTGATGGCCATCCATCCAAGTTATTAAAGATGTCCGCATTGAGCATTTTTTAAAATCTTCAAGAAAAAATCAGTAGGAAAATTTAGGTACATGAAACGCATCATTAATGATTACTCACGAGGCTCGAATGCCTGATTATCAACTTGAGCGGTTAAACACACGTTCTTTCGAGCAATTGGTCCAAGCCCTTGGCTTGGCAATCATAGGGCCTCAATTGATGATTTTTGGAGATGGTCCAGATGGGGGGCGCGAAGCGACGTTTAATGGCGCAGTTAACTATCCTTCGTCCAAGGAAAGCTGGAATGGATATGGAATTGTTCAGGCTAAATTTCGACAAAAACCTGATTCAGAGCAAAAGAAAAACGCAGATTGGGCGATTAAACAGTTAAATTCAGAATTTGCCAATTTTTCTACCAGGCCGAAAGATAGGAAAGCCACCAGCTCAAATAATCGAATTTGTCCGGAATACTATATTTTCGCGACTAATCTCGTTTTGAGCCCGGGTTCGGAAACTGGCGGCAAAGATCGTGTCAGGGCTCTTTTCGATGGGTATAAGAAATCGCACGGTCTCAAAGACTACGCCATTTGGGACAGCGATCAGATCCGCGGATTTTTAGAAAAACAAATCGAAATCCGCACTACCTACTATGCTTGGTTGATGCCAGGCGACGTGCTTTCTGAAATAATGAAACATCTCAAACTTGAGAATACTGATTTTCCCTTGACCATCCTACGCTATCTTAAATCAGAACTATTAGACGATCAGTTCGCACGTTTGAGCCAGGGCGGTTACACGGATGCAAAGAATATTCTACTCAGCTCTGTTTTTGTTGACTTGCCAATTGATCGGTCACAATCTTTTTTCGCTCAAGGCGAAGGGTTAATTTTGCAAATCCTGCAAAGAACTGGCGAAATTGCCAACTTCATGAAACCATCAGGCAACAAAACAGAGAATGATATTCCACCAACCTTTCTTAACATTTTCCTTGAAGAATCTCGGCAGGTTCTTAAACCATCAATGATTTGCTCAGGTGAGCTTCGTAAAACCAGAGACAAACGCCAAGACGGGCGTATGGTTTTGATTGGTGGGCCTGGACAGGGAAAAACAACCGTCGGAATATTTGCATGTCAACTTTTTAGAGCTGCCTTGTTGCGAGCCACCGGAGCTAATTTCTCACCAGAAGTGTCCCAAGCGCTAAATAAAATCGAAGAAATGGCAAACGGATTGCCTGCCGTTTGCGCACGCAGATACCCATTAAGGGTCGATTTGAAGAATCTGGCTACTTCCCTCGCTGAGGAAAAAACAACCAATCTTTTCGATTATCTGCTTAAACGCATTGAAACTCGAACTAATTCAAAGATCGGACAAGGACATTTCCGTCTATGGTTGGGGAGTTATCCTTGGCTATTGGTACTGGATGGTTTGGACGAAGTTCCGGCGTCGAGTAATCGCGAGCAAGTCATGCGAGCAATTGGAGATTTTGTCAACTCTGATGCACACGGTGCTGATGCAGACCTACTGATTCTGGCTACCACACGACCTCAGGGGTATTCTGAGGAATTCGATCCGATGTTTTATAAACACCTGCAACTTGCCCCCCTAACTCCCGACCAGGCTTTGAGTTATGGTTTGGGTTTGGCCAAGGCACGCCATCCCGACGGAAGCACACGTATTGATGATTTGAGCGCCTCACTGGAAAAAGCGACGAAAAATCCAGCCACTGTCCGACTTATGCAGTCTCCCTTACAGGTAACAATAATGCTCGCGTTGATTGAGGGCGGTGGAGAACCACCTGTACAAAGGTGGAAATTATTCCGGGACTACTATGAAGTAATTTATCGCCGAGAAAAAGAGCGTGGGACCGAATTTTCGCCTTACTTGAGTGATTTTGAACCTGACTTACACAAGATTCATCATCGAGTGGGTTGGATTCTTCAACAACGCAACTCAAACTCGGGCAGTACTGGTTCACGACTAACTCATACAGAATTTGAACAAATCGTAGATGATCGATTAAAGAGCAGCGGGCACGATGATAAAAAACGCTTAGAATTGGTTAAGACTATTCGTCAAATTGCAACAGACCGTTTAGTTCTTTTAGTTGGAAACACTGAAAAAGAGATTGGGTTTGAAATTCGTTCACTTCAAGAATTCATGGCAGCGGAACATTTCTTTGACGGAGGCGAGACATGTGTTAGAGATTCTCTCCGTGCTATTGCGCCATTCCCATACTGGAGAAATATTTTTCTTTTTGCTGCAGGTCGCATTTTTTTTGAACGTCAAGAATTAATTGAAACCACCATCATTCTGGAATGCCATAGATTGAACGATGATCCGGCTGATCCGGCGCAGATGACGATTTTTGCCGGCTCCCGCCTCGCATTGGAACTTCTTAAAGATGGTGCAGCACGGAATCGGCCTTGCGATGTTCGTGTCCTTGCTCGCTGTGCGGCCAGAGCTTTAGACGCTTTTGACGGAGAAGAAAGCAACGTTTTTTCCGAACTTTTTACTGGAGAAGCGGAGGAACTTTGGAAGGAAGAGCTTTCAAAAAGGCTGACAACATCAGGCCCTAATTTTCCTTATCAAAACTGGATTCTCTGTTTACGATTGGTGGGCCAAGGAAAACCCTGGGCACAAGAGTTGATGATGAATTACTTCCCGTGGATAGAAGAAAAGGCAGAGAAGTTTATTAAATTTTTCTCTTCGTATGATGAAAAACGACTACCTGAAGCTTTCTATGCTGAGTTTTCTCGAAATCTGTTTAACCATTCACCAATTTTCCTTTCAGAATTGCACGGTAAAAATCCCTTTTCCAATATTTTACATGGTGAGGAACAAAAACAATTTACTCAAGTGCTCGAGCCAAGGGAGCATCTGGAATGTCGGGTTCTATTAAAGGACAAGAGTTTTTCTGGTCTTGAATTTGAAATTCTCGGGTCAGAAAACCTTTCAGATTGGGCTAGATTGCAATATCCCAATCAAATGAAGAATTCTCATTTTTTATGGCAAGTTTTTCAAACTATCACTGCATTTTCTCAAAAACCAACAAAATTGAATCTCGCAAACCAATTGAAAGTTATCTCCCAAATCGACCTTGAAGGTGCAAGCGGGCAAATGAACTGGATTTTTCCGTGGCAAATTGCAATTTGTTTAAGAGCAAGAAATGCTGGCCGTTCTTGGCAGGAAATCATCTCAAGCGTTGAGGCTGGGAGTATTGGTTCTGAAGGGGACTGGGTTCGTTGGCAGGGAGAAAACAATGATGGGCTTGTGCTTTCTAAATTTCGTTTCACTGATGAAATGAGCGTTTCAGATGAATTCCAGGGGTTGATCTTTAGTAATTCTGACGGGCTCACCTCTCCACAGAATATTACATTCCATTTAATTGAACAACTTTCCGAATCGATCGAAAAATGGCCGGAGATAAGAAAATCAGACAAACTCATGGATTTGGCTTGTAGGGCTTTTTCCACTTTGGATATGGACTTCAAAATCCATAGTCAGTTGTTTACACGTTTCATAAGAACCTTTTCGAACAATAATCTCCCTATAACTAATGATGTGTTAGATTCAATCCTTTGTGGTTCTTTCACCGTTGGCGAGAAACTCGATCTTTTAACAAAAACCGGAAGCTGCCGGATTAAAGAAAGGAAGTTCGATCGGGTGAGTGACTCGGTCGTAAATGAGTCACTTGAAGCAATTGTTAGGGAGTTGCCAGCCTGTAATGAATGGTGGAATGTTCTTCGCTCGCTTTCATTTCTTCCACCATCTGAATCTCTTCAACAAATACCTGAAACTTTTCTTGTCCAATTGCCCAAGAAAGGTGAGACCTATGCAAAGGCATCCACCGCACTCAAACTGAGTACTCTGCGATGGAAGACTGAAGAATCCGCCGATATCGTTCGTAAAGCTTTCGTCATCAAAGAAGATTACCCAAAACATTTGAGAAATTTACTAGAATTTATTGATACCCGTAGAAAGAGCGAGCCACATTTAGAAGCTTTCCTAATGGAATTGATCAAACAACCTACTTTTTATGATAACCCTGATTTAATCAAGCAAGCATCTGGACTATTAGTAAAATTGGTCGAACGTCGTCCAACCAGCTGCCAATTGCCCGACCCTACTGCTATAAGACCCTCAAGTTGATTTTTATGACAAAACCAGAGTTAACCTCGGGAATCGCTTACAAGGCGTTACAGAATTTTTTTAATCAGAAACCGTTCGTCCTTTTTGGAACCGGAACTTCCTGCGCAGTTGATCCATCTTTCGGAATGAAGGCATTAGAGGAATATTTGCAAAAAGAAATCCCAAACCCCTCTTTGACGACAAATCCAAGGAAGGAATGGAACAAGGTTGTAGAAAAACTCAAAATCGGAACCGATTTTGAATCGGCTATGAATGAAATCAAGGACAAAAAACTTCTGAAAAAAGTAATAGATAAAACAGCCGAACATGTTACAAGTCTTAACCGAAAAGCTGGTTTCGAGATCTTCACTGGAAAAACAGTTTGGCCTGCGAGGCATATTTTCAAACGTTTGGTAGACGGACTTCCGGAAACCGACAGAACTCTTCATGTTGCTACCACCAATTACGATATGCTTGCAGAATTCGCTTTTGCGAATTCCGAAATTCCTTATATTACAGGTTTTTGCGGAGGAGTCATTCGAAAATTGGACTGGACACAGTCTGAAAGACAAGTCACCTTTAATGAAAAAATTCCGTCAGGGCGATCGAAAATGGTTTCGGTCGCTCGTATTAAGAAACATATTCGATTGTACAAAGTCCATGGTTCAATAAATACATTCGAATTCAAGAATCAAATTATTGAAACTGACTCATGTGATCAGCTTGTTGACGGTTTTCAGCGAATAATGATAACTCCAGGCGCCTCAAAACATGAAGCTCTTCATAACTATAGAACCGCTCTACTAAGTGAGTTCGATCAAGCAATCAGAAGTCATAGCGCTTTTCTTTTTCTCGGGTTTGGTTTTAATGACAATCAATTAATAAATAATGCAATAATCGATAAATTGCGCGTACAGAACTCCCATGGACTTATAGTTACCCGAGAAACAAATGAAAGAATCGATGCATTACTCAAAAACAGCAAAAATACTTGGCTGGTTTGCAAAAATGAAAACGAAGAGTCAGTAAGAATATTTAACTGTCAGTATAAAGATTGGCTTTACCTTCATAACAAGGAATTCTGGAAATTCGATAAATTTGCAGAAGAAATTTTGGGAGGCTGAAATGGCCATATTACGACCTGTTTTATTTGAATTCGCTGATGATACATTCCTTGGAACAGTGCGCGAAGTTGATACTCGTAAAGTTTCGATTCATGTAAAAACTGACTCCGATTTGAGGAAGGCTAAAGTTGGACAATTGGTTTGCTTAAAAGTGACTTCCGCTGTTAAAGGTTGGCTCGTTGGTTTAATCGATAAAGTCATTAAATTTGTTTCCGTGTCAGAATCGGACCACAACGAAAAAATTGAAGTATCAGAATCTGTACCAAAGCCTGACAATAAAGACTTAGCATCAAAATTCGAATGCGCAAATGAAAATGTAATAAACACAGTGCGTCTGACTTTGCTTGGGTCAATCCGTTGGAACGCCGAAGAGAAGGCATGGCGTTTTTCCCGGTCGATTGTTCATGTTCCGGACATTGAAGCGGAATGTCATGTACTTGTCAATAAACACCTTGAATCGTTCATGAACCTTCTCACAACGGCCAACAATACTGAACAATCACTGGCTCTTGGAAAATACACGATTGATGAATCAGCGACAGCATACCTTGACGGAAATAAATTTTTCCAGCGTCATGCAGCGTTATTGGGAAGTACGGGTTCCGGTAAATCCTGGACAGTCGCGTCAATTATGGAAAAGGCTGCGAAATTACCCACTTCCAATCTCATTGTTTTCGATATTCATGGTGAATACCGAAATTTAAGCTATGCCCGACATCTGAGGATTCCAGGGCCGGAAGAGCTGGGCAAAACCTCTAAAAAATCGCCTCATCTACCTGCATTTCTTCAAGAAGCTCAATTGCTATATCTGCCATATTGGCTCTTGAATGCAGAAGAAATGCAAGCTATGTTTATAGATCGTTCTGAATTCAGTGCACATAATCAGGTTATGGCTTTTCAGGATGCTGTGATAGAAGAAAAAAAAGCAGTACTAGAAAATTTGAAAAAGTTACAAGTACTAAATGCTTTCACACTCGACAGCCCAATTCCATTTTCTATTAGCAATGTAATTGATAAATTAAATGATTTGAACGAAGAGATAGAACAGGGCGCCAGAGGATTGAAACAAGGAAAATTTTATGGACAGTTTAGCAGGTTATTAACTCGACTTCGAAGCAAATTATCTGATAAACGCTATGGTTTTCTTTTTAACGCTCCTGAATCAGAACACGATTATGATGCGATGGCAAGAATGGTTTGTAAATTGATGGATTATAAATCCGAAAATGCTCAGATCAAGGTGATCGACTTTTCAGAAGTTCCTTCCGATATTCTTCCGGTAATTGTTGGACTCGTTGCCCGAATTGTTTACCAGATCCAATTCTGGACAAATTATGAAAACCGCAGACCTTTAGCACTGGTTTGCGATGAAGCACATTTGTACCTGCCAAAAAAGGAAGGTTTAAATCCAGTTGAACAGCGTTCGGTGGAAGCTTTTGAAAAAATTGCCAAAGAAGGAAGAAAATATGGGGTGGCTTTATTGATTGTAAGTCAGAGACCTTCAGATGTCAGTACGACGGTTTTGAGTCAATGTAACAATGTAATTGCTTTGCGATTAACCAATAGTGATGATCAAACTACAGTGAAGAAACTTATGCCCGAAAGCCTTGAAAGCCTACTGGAAGTATTACCGGTAATGGACATTGGCGAAGCTCTTGTTGTAGGCGATTCTGTTTTGTTGCCAAGTCGAATCAGAATCACGCAACCGGAAGAGAAACCTCTTAGCGCGACAATTGATTTTTGGTCCGAATGGCTTAAAGACGCTGCTGAACCTGATTTCACCCGTTCAGTTGAAAATATGAGGAAACAAGGGCGCGGATAATGAAAAGAAATAGATTTGGAATTAATGTTGATGAAGGTGTCGCCCTTTCAACAGCAGAAGAGTTTGGAATGCTCTTTATTGATACAAATTCAGAAGCCAAACAGAAACTCTGGGACTGGATAAAAAAAGACGAAAAGCCTGTTTTGTTTGGAGGGCAAATTGGTTCAGGGAAATCAACTCTGATAGAGTTTGTTCTGCAGAAATCTGAGAAAAAGCCTGATTTGGTGTTTCATTTTGACCGGTACAACTTAAATCTGTCTACCGTTGACTGTTGGAAAATTGTCTTTGTTGAACTATTTCGATACCTTGCAACTCTTGGTCACACAAACATTAAAGAAATTCCAAATGAGTATAAAAAGATATTGGGTAAAACATCTGATTCTTGGATTGCATCGATTCCACAAATCAGATTGGAAACTTTTTCCAGAGATTCGATTGAGAAAAGTAAATCGTTTATTAATTTACTTGAAGCTGACAAGGATTATCTGCCCGATTTGTTTGTTTCACTTGTAAATAAAACCACCTCATTAACAGGTTCAACTTTATTTTTCTTTGCTTCGGGAGTCGACAAATTTGAACCTGGCACAGCGGCATTTTTTTCTTTAACAGAAGCCCTTCATACACTACGAAGATATAGAACGCTTTTTGAAGTAAATGCTGTACATCTTTTTTCGGGGGACTCCTGGACAACAGGTTTGGAGAAAATAATACTAACCCCGTCTACCGACGATCAAGTTGAAAAAATGCTTGAAAAAAGGCTAGGCGCTTATTCAAAGTCGTATTCAAAAGAGATTCCTTTGATTTCAAAATATTCAGGAGGACTACCGCGACAGGCTGTACGACTTCTCGATTATTTTCTGGTAAACCAAAAAAAGACAAAAAATCGACTTTCAGCATTAAATCAAGCTGTTGAGAATATTAATCGTGATTTTTTCGCGTTTTCTCTACGCCCTGAGAGTATGCTTTTGAAGAATGTAAACAATAAGCGTTTTTTAGAAGCGAATATGATCTCGCTACCTGGGGACACAGGAACCGCTAAAAGAGCACTTTTTGGAAACTGGATAATTATTAATGGCCAATTAACTGACAATCGGTGGGATGCTTTTGTAAACCCTATTGTTAAGGGATCGTTTATTAAAATTAAACCGGAAGAACCGGAATTTGCTCTTCTCAAAAATTATGCCAGACAAACTGGGATCAGCGAAATCGGGCTTGATGGAAATACTCAGCTACTTGGCTGGCAAAATGCCTTAGTTGAACGGCTTGAATCTCCAATTGCGCTCAATATCACCGACATCCTTGATTCTATTTCTTCCGCACTTTTATCTAAACAAAGGGCTGACAGGATTATTATCGCTTTTGAAAATCGGGAAGTTTTTGAAGCTGTTAGAGCTTATCTTGAGGCAAAATCCAATACATACGAATACCAAATCTGGAAGCATTACAAACTCGACTCGCTGAAAGAATCACCCCTACTCAAAATGCTCGAATATTTTTCCGAAACTTCTGTTGATGTGTTTTCTTTTGAATTTTCCGGGAATTTCCCTCAAAATTCATTAGATGAACTGAATATACGCAGAGATTCGTTCACTGATAAGCAACTTATCTGGTGGATTCCGAAAAATAAATTGAAGACTTATTTAGAGCGTTGGACACAGTTAAGACAGCTTTTCCAGGTTTATGTTCTTGAAGAGGATTTGGCGAAATCTCTTACTGTTAAAGATGTGCAATCTGACCTGGATTTTATGAAAGAACTTGAAGAACCCGAAAATTCTGCTGCCTCATTATATGTCAAAAATTTGCAGATTGTGCTTGACTACTTGAAAGAGGTGATGCATGGGTAGAAATCTCATTCGTGCTTGTCTCTGGCAAAGAATTATTAAATTGTTTTTTTCTCCAGCAAGTGACACAGACCAGAGAAGTTGATTGTACCAATATGGCAAAAGTTTGAAATCTTTTTGGGGAATTGAAGCATATCCGAAGCCTCCTAATGGGATAGGTGGTAAATATACAGCAACAATTGATTCATGTATTTCTTTGGGAATGACTTATGAATATTCCATTGAAAATTTTCAGAATTTTTCGATTGATTTGTTGCACGCCCCTCCGATTAATGACAAGCAACTGTTGTGGCAACACGGTATGGATGGACAATATTTTAATTTTTCCAGCCATTATTCAATTGAACCAAAACAGTGCAAACAACTTGTAAAAGAGATGAAATCAGAAGACGTTTACGTACTTGTTGATTCACTCGTAATTCATCCAATACCCCATCAACACATTAAATCACCGGTTGACAACCATGAAATTCGAATAGGCGGTGGCATATATAACCCATATCTTTATCTCTTTCATTTAAGAGTCCAGTTGTGTCCAGATAAGAGAATGCGGGATGGGGAGAAAGAAAGGTTGGTAGCTTTGTTTGAAAAGGCTGTAAGGCGTGACAAGGCTCCTTCCATAAATGATTTAATGAAAATTCCTGATATTTCTCCGTAAAATGACTTGGATATTAATTGTGAATTTTGGAAATTAAGCGATACTTAAGGGTGTTTTTCGAGCTGGATATTTAGCAAAACTTGCGGATATTCATTCATCCCATTTTGTAATGATCAACATTTTTATGATTCTTGCGAATGATAGGGATTTTTAATGAAACCTATGCACATTGAGCTTTCGTTCAAACATGTCTTGGAGATTTACCGAATGACCCGCCAACCAGTCGGTTGCACCTGACTTCGCAGGTGAACCGCGCGTTCTGCGCGACCCTGTCGCGCAGAATCGCGGCGATGACTTCGTCAATTGCCTTGATCTGTCGCACTATGTGCGCCAGAACAAGGCAATTGACCTGACTCCGAGTCGTCCGCAAGCTTCGCTTGCTCCCGCCTCTCCGCAGGTCATCGCCGCGATTATCTTCTCGGCCCGGAGCCTGATCGCAAGCTAGTTTGAGGCCCGGGGATGGTGATTTCGGCGAGCGGAGGGTGGTAATTCGCAGGAAGAGAGACATAGCAAACCCTTTTTTGGCAAGTTAAAAACATGAATGAGGGTCTCCGACAACGGATGGAGATAGCTCGGTGCGGTGAGTGGTAGCCGGCTTTTTTCTTGTTTTTGTCAAGGAGTTTGGATATTTTTCGGAGGCATGGATTCCCTGCAATGGTTAAGTGGTAAATCGGCTAAATTAGTTTTAGAATAAGGCGATTTTGATGCGTGATCGGAGGTTGGGGATTTTCAAGTGAGGAATTTAAACGACCCACCCTCTCAACTGCCTTTGGCAGCAGAATCGAGCGATTTATCAGGAGGATTTTCCAATGGTTTCTTCAGATAACCAATTTTCCGCAGCTGAGCCGACGCTCGGATATCTTTACCAGCTCCGATACGCGCTGCTCATGATAATTCGCCTCACGGAGGAGGCTGTTTGCTTCATCGAAAAAGATGATGACATTGACTTTACGGATCCAGAGGAAGGCCGAATTCTGGCATCCCTCAAGCACAAAGCACCTGGGGACACTCTAACGGACCTTTCGCCGGATTTCTGGAAATCGGTTCGAATCTGGCTTCGTTACTACACCGAGAACGACATCTCAACGGCATCAATCTCATTCTTTTTGTTCACAACGGGACGAGTGGCTGTTGGTTCATTCTTGGAGGCGTTCCTTCCGAATAAGCAAAAGGCAACAGAACTGGTGGTTCGGGTTTCCGAAGTACTTAGCAAATCCGATTCCAAAACAATTCACAAAACGAAAGACCTCCTTGAGCAGCTTCCCACTGATAAGTGGTTGGACTTCTTTCGTCGAATCACGATCTTTGATTCCCAGGAGCGAATTCAAGATATCCCGGCGGTGATTATCAATGAAAAGTTTAGGCCCGTTCGCACACAATTTCGGATCCCGGTTTATGAGCGCCTCGAAGGCTGGTGGAATAATGCGTGTATCGATCTTCTCACCGGAGAGAGGCATGAGCCCATACGCGGGTGGGAAGTCTCAGAAAGGCTAGGGTCTATCGCGGAGCAATTCCGGGAGGACAACCTTCCTATCGATTTTGAACATGCCAAACCCGAGGAGGGGGTGAATCCTGACTCTGACGAACGTTACTTCGTTAAGCAGCTTAGAGCTATCGGACTGCGCTCCGATCGCCTGAGGAGAGCGATTTTGGATTACTATCGCGCATTTGAGCAGCGAGGTTCTTGGTTACGCGAAAGTGTCACTCTCTCTGGGGAGTTGGAGGAGTATGATGGTCGACTGGTGGACGAGTGGGATAGACTTCGAGAAATTGTTTTCGAGGAATTGGAGGATAGCAGTCCCGAAGAACTGTTGCAGGAGACCGGAAGAAAGCTTCTTAGCCAACTATCCACTATTGGAAACCCCAACTTGCGTATTCGAGCGGGAGTAACAGCTACCTTCGTCACAATGGGCAGTTACCACATGTTGGCAAACGGTGAGGAACCCCGCGTTCATTGGCATCCGCGATTCGAGGAGAGGATTGAGGAAATTCTTCACGGGGGGAAATCATGAAACTTTGGTACCAAAGGCCTCGCGAAATTCGGAATCTTTTCAACCCCGCTTTCTGCGGGCTTGTTCTGGCGCGGGGTGTGGAAGGTTTCAGCAAAGCGGTGAACCGACCTATGCCATTCTCGTTGGCCCTCCTAATCCTTCCCTTGTGTCTTCATAAGCGCACGCGAGAGCAAATTCAGGAGGCACCACGCGCATTCTTCACCAAAATACTGCAAGAGCACCCTGAAATCCGGGTTGATTTAGCCCGACGCGCACGAGGTCTATGGCCCTACACAATGGAAGCCTTTGCCTACCTGATGTCGCGTGGGGCCATCGTCGTCGATAAATTTGGCTGCATTGCACTCAGGGATAAAACAGTCCGGAAGTCCATCACGGGGTCAAAAGACACCAGAGACTGTCAGACGGTAGCCCGCTCACTGGGACGAAAGTTGGCTCTGATCAATGATCGGGTCACAATCTACGCAACACTAGGAATTCGACCATGAAAATCCGCGATATTATCCTTTACGGCCATGCAGGCGAAATTCGGCGCATTTCCCTTAAGGTCAACGGTCTGAATATTTGCACCGGACGGTCTTCTACAGGAAAATCGGCGCTTTCGGACATCGTCGAGTATTGTATGGGCCAGAGCAATTTTAACATCCCGGAAGGTCCAATCCGGGACAAGGTCGCCTGGTATGCCGTCATTTTCCAGTTCCCAGGCGAACAGATTTTGGTCGCCAAGCCAGCCCCGGCATCTAATGCGGCTAGTTGTTCAAGGACCATGATCAGAAGAGGTGCCTCCTTAGAGCCGCCACTCTTCGCTGAGCTCCAACAAAACGCCGATGATGTTACGGTGACATCACTCCTTTCGGAACTGCTCGGAATTCCCGCAAATCGAACGCAAATCTCACTGGAACACAGTCGGGATTCATTTTCCGCCACGATCAAGCACACTTTCTTCTATATTTTTCAAAAGCAGGGTCTCATCGCAAATAAAGAGCAACTCTTTTACCGGCAGAATGAACCGTTCATGCCGCAGGCCATCAAGGACACCTTGCCGATCCTTCTTGGGGTTGCACCGGATGATCGCTTGGAAATCGACTTCAAACTTCGAGTCGCAAAGCGTGATTTGAAAATTGCGCAGAAACAACTCTCAGAGGCACTACAATTCAGTGAGCAGCTTAACGTAAGGGCATTTGGACTATTGTCTGAGGCTCAGCAGGTCGGAATTCTTTCTCGCGGGGTAACCCCTGAAACGACAGATGAGGCGTTGGCAATACTTTCGGAAATCACGAAGTGGAAACCCGTTTCGATTCCCGATGGAGACACACGGCGAATTTATGAGTTGGAAGATGAGATAACGGCAATTCGAAAAGAAAGAACTGCGACAAACGAGTCATTAAGGGCAACGCAGTTGTTTGCCCAAAAGGAAGATGGGTTTACCACAGAGGCGCAGGAGCAAAAAAGCCGTTTGGAGTCTATACATGCACTTCCCTCTCAATTGGAAACAGGTGAATGGAAATGGCCCTTTGCCCCGGAGAATCTGGGCCTTGACACCCCGATCGCCGAATTCCTGCTTCAGGAGCTAAAATCGTTGGAGCAGGAGTTGGTGGCTGTTGCGGGAGAGCGCCCACACTTGGAGGAATTTACTCAAAAGCTCGAGCAACAAATAATCGAACTGACCCAACGTCTGAAAAGCAAAGAGGAGGCGCTTTCAGCGGCAATTTCAGCTAATGCAGCAATTGCGGAAATGGGCAACCGAAATGCAGCTGCCGCTAAAACTGTTGGGCGCATAAGTCTCTTTCTTGAAACCTATCGTCCCGACGATGGTCTCCCGCCCCTTAAGGCGAGAGTTGACGAGTTGCAGGACCATGTGGCGCAACTTGAAAAGGACTGTGGTGCAGACGATAGCGCGGGCCGCCTAGCCTCGATCCTCAACATTATCTCCAACCGAATCGGCCGCTACGTTGAAGAACTTGAAGCCGAGTTTTCAGAGTATCCATTTCGGCTTGATGTTGCTAATTTGACGGTTGTGGCAGACAGGCCTGAGAGGCAAATCCCTATGAATAAAACCGGAGGGGGTGCCAATCATTTGGCCTACCACTTGGGGGCACTTCTGGCCCTTCACCATTTTGCCTCCAACAACAAGAAACCGATACCTTCTTTTTTGTTCCTCGACCAGCCTACGCAAGTTTACTTTCCTTCGGAGCAAAAATATAAGGCCGCCTCAGGCTCCGTAGAGGAAACGGAAAGGGATGCCGATCTTGAAAAGGTCCGCAAACTCTTCTCTATGTTGTATAGCTTCACAACTCAGGAAACCCCTGGGTTCCAGATTATCGTTACTGAGCACGCCAATTTGCGCGACGACTGGTTTCAGAATTCCATGGTTGAAGTTCCCTGGACCAAGCCACCTGCTCTTGTTCCCGAAGAATGGAAAGTCCTCTCCTCACTATGAATGAAATCCAAAATCCGTTTATCGGTTTTTCCTATGCCCCATGAACATTCGCCTAATGTGGGGCTTGCGCAGGCTTTGCCGAGCCTCCTTGAAGAACTTTTCGGAGGGGACTTAAACGAAGCAACCATGACCGCTAACTTCCTTATTCCAATATTGCATAAGGTTTTTGGTGAGGTCCAACTTGAGGCTGAATGTACCATGAGTATGCAATTTGGTGTCAACACAGTAACCCTTGACACTAAGAAAAGCTCTGGAGTCAGTGGCCGGGCAGATTTTTTCCTTCGAGCCAAAACGACGAGGAATATTATCGCCGTCGTTGAAGCCAAAAAACCATCTCATAAACTTACTGAAGTTGATGACGAGCAGATCAAAAGCTACATGCGTGCAGTTTTGCCGCTCGTGCCGTTTGGCTTCGTTGTAAATGCAAACAAGCCATCCCGAATGTTTGGTTGGAAGGATGGGGACATTGTCAGGGTTGACGAAACAAGGCATGATCCACTTGCATCAGTTCCGGAATTCATCGACCGTGCGCTAATCCAGGCTGCGAGCCGGGCATTGATGCTAGCGACACCAGGCTACCGGGATGATGCAATTACCCAAATCTCTCGTAAAAAAATCCAAACGGCTTGCGTTCCTTCAAAGTCACCAAGGACCGTCGTAGAAGGCCTCCTCGACAGGATTAAGAGTAGGGAGGCTACGGTTAGCTTTGTAACATCTCCGCCGAAGTGTGGAAAATCACAGGCCCTTTACGATCTTGCTATGAGGCTCTCAGCCCATCCGATCATTTTTGTCGATCAGGCATTGGATCAACAACAACCAATGACTGAGGCACTTCAGGGTTTTGAAGTAAATGGGGATTTGGCAGATTCCCTGATACTTCGTTTTCTGAAAGCCCGCCCTCCTGCTAGTTCTCCGATCTGTATTTTGATTGATTCCTTAGCACCTTCCAAGGAAATAATAGATTTGATCAGATATGTCTCGGATGAAAAAAAATCAAACACGCATTTAGTAATTTCCGCCACCTACCAGATAACCCTCAAGCTCTTGTTTCGTGATGATTTTTCCCCGTTTTCCCCTTCAGGTGAGGCAATTGCGATCCTTGAGATTGGTGGGTTTACAGATAAAGAGGTCGCAAACATTTTTTCTGAGAGGTATGTGGCCTTTACCAAGACTCCATTTGGCCGCCTCCTCAGATGGCCAGGGTTTCGAAATGCGGTTTCTTACAATCCCAACTTGGGGAGCGCCCTTTGGTCATGGTTTCAGAATTGTTCAATTTCGCTTAAACGGGCGATGTTCATTCTTGGAGCTGATCTCGCCCAAGAAAGCGATTGGAGCACTGAACGGCTTCCATTCACCTTTATTCGCAATCAACCTCAAGAGTTGAATACCCTTTTGGAGTGCGGTTTTGTCATTGAATTACCCCGGCCCCTATCAGGATTAAGTTCCTATGGATTTGCCTGCGTTGAAATCCCTTTATATGCTTTATTAAGTCATATCTTTGAGGTCGCCCCAAAGACTGAACGGGCAGCATCTTTGGATGCCCTTGTCGCTCGCTGGAAAAAAGTGCAACCGGAACAGGAGATGGTCGCACTTGCCGCAATTCTCCCAACATTTCTGGCTGGAACATCAGGTGACCCGCTTGACCGGATTGTGCGTTACATGTTGTCCATCTCGTTCGGATCATTTGTTTTAGAAACCATTTCGCGTTCAGACCTATTTTCTGAGTTTGCAACATTAGTCGATTCACAAGTTGGTTCACCTCAAGAAATAATGCGCTCAAAGACATCTTTTGAGCTATTGAGGAAGGCTCTTATAATATTTCGTGACAGAGTGGGGCTCATGCCTGATTTTGCAGAATTGGAACGTGAACTTGGCGAAACCGTCCGATTCTTTGATGGAAAGCGAAATCCAATCTTAAAAACCAACCTTTCAGCTGAACAATGGCAGGACCGAACTGTTCTAAAAAAAATGGGGAAGGCAGCTTTGCTGGATTCATTATATTTGCTTTCCAAAGGGGATACATCCTGGTTACCTGGAAATTTGGAACAAAAGACAGTTCGCCTTATTTCCATTGCCATTTCAGAGGTTGCGGCACCCCATTGTTCAGGTTTCCCGCTCGACTCTCAAATTGACGATCTTGTGGAAATTATCACTCGTCGATATCCTCAAGACCTCCCACAATTAATGAAGTCTGGGGGTTGGTCTGGTAAAAAGCTCTCCACTTTAAGGCCCCACATTAGGACCCTTGCAGAGCTTGTATTGAAGGCTTACAGGAGAGGATCGTGGGAATTTCTTTCTGATTGTTTCGCAAATTACCAGGGGATGGCCGGTGATCTTAAGGAAGTTCTTTTAACGGGACTTCTTGGGGGTGGAACCCCAATCAGTTTTGCAAATGTTTTCGTCAACGCCTTTCAGCAGTCCTTTGGAGAATTTCCCTTTTCTATCCAAGAACAAATTCTTCAACGATTGATGGAAATGAAAAGTGACCTGGGAAAAGTGGTTTCATACATTGAACCAAGGGTTTTGCAATCAATTCGAGATGACCATCCAGAGGTTTTCATGCGAATTTCTGAACTGGTTTGGGATTCAGGAGGAGTCCAAGGGATTTTGCGAATTTTAGCCGTCCACAAAGCCGCTGAGGGAAATGACCGAAAAGCAAATTTTTGGCGATTGGTATCCCTACTTGACATTACAGGCCTCTGTACTGCCCTTTCTACCCCTGAATTTTTTAGCGAACTTTTTTTTGCTGTACAATTTCCTATCGTTCACATTAATTCTGAGATGCAGTTACCACAAGAAGGGGCGAGCTGGGAATTGCTACTTTTTGCACTCTGTCTACTTGATAAAAACAAAGAACCTCTAGTCAGCACTGATATTTGGTTGCAAAACATTAGTAATTCGAACCTCGATATTAAGGATTTAATACGAAATTCACCGAGGCCTGAAATGGTCTGCGGTATTCGATGGAACATTCTCCGGTGTAAAGATTTTGTCAGGTTAAGGATTCAAGGATTCATACAGCGAAATGAACTAAATAACTTTGACCAAATTCTTAAATCTGCCCTGTTGAAGGTTCACCAGAACAATTTCAATGTCATTTTCGTCAGGGTGGCAATAGAAGCCGCCCGAGAAGGTAACACCGACTATCGCAAGTTAGTTGCAAAGCGACTCATAATTAGTGGTTTTGACCTATGGGAGATGCCGAATAAGATATACCCTTGCCCAAGACTCAGAGATCTTCTTGATGAGGTTGCTGCTTTTTTGAGCACTGAAGAGAGGCGTGACTGGATCTCCTGGATACTTCACAAGTATCATCGACTCCGCTTGCTACCACTTTTCAGTACATATTCAATCAACGAATTGCTGCGTACCCCGGCGATCCAAGAAGAATTTTTGGGCGCAGTTTTTGACAATCTTTCAGAGGATTTTCGATCTTTGCTTCCGATCGTAGACATGTCTCTCACCTCCTTTGGACAACACTCCCAAGAGTTAGCGGGAAATTTGCTTGGGTTAATTGAGAGCAGTCCGGAAGGTGTTGCGGGCTTCCGGAGTCGGTTCCCAGTGGAGTTGAACCATATCCAGGCATTTGCACCCAACCAGCCTGAATTGGGAAGATTTCCGCTTAGCGTGGACAAGGTGTTGGATGCATTTGACCAGGCAGCAAAGCCAGTCCCTCAACTTCCCGTGATAATACCCACATGGAATAACGATTCAAAAATTCGATCAATGTTGAGCCCCATCCCCGAAGGGTATCGGTCCCATTCCAGAGAGGATTTCAAAGATAGTTTTATGAGCAGGAACGCGACATCAGCTTTAGTTGATAGTAATTCATAACGGATGAGGGGTAAGCGGGGTTGGCTGATAAAACATGGATAAGTGCCTCTGGCAAAGGATAACAGCAACTTGTTGCGAAAGATGGTTTAGCAGATTTTTTTGAGTTTGTTTAAAATATGGATTGCGGCTTCGGCGATGGATGGTGATAACCCGGAGCGGATGGAATGTAGCTGAGTTACATGGAAATTTGTTTTAGTACAGTATGTTTGGAGGTCGCTCGGTTGGATAATCTGCTGGCAATGGATGTGTGATCGCTCGGAGAAATCTGCCAACAGTGGATGAGAGATTTTTCTGAGGGATTGGTGTTTCATCGGTTTAGTAAGTTTAAAATATGGTTGGAGTCTTCGACAATGGATGATGATCGCTTGTAGGGGAGGATGAATATTGGGCTTTTTGACAACAAATCGCTGCACCTGACTCCGCAGGTGAGCTCATAGTTGGCCCACCCCGCGTTAGGTCGGATGGTGAGTTCGTTGGTGGTTGAGGCGGGATGGCTTTTCGAGACTCTTGATAATCGTATAAAAGGACAATCCGGACAATGAGATCGGACATCAAGCCGGACAAGACACCGGACAATATGAGAGATGAACAAAAAATCAGGACATTCGGACAGCAGGACTGGCGAACTGGTAAATTCGAGCGGCCAGGTGTTATCGGTCGGACTATGAGGACGGACAGGACAATCAGACCGATTAGTCCGGACTTTGTGAACGAGGACAGTAGGACAAATGGACAGGACACTCAGAAGAACGGTTTTGCAATCAATGTTTCGTGTTTATGCTATGTTTCCCCCGGTGCATCACCGACCACGACCGAGAGGGGAAAAATGCTTGCCTTCAAAATCCCCCCGTGCTAGAATGTGTTTACAGTAAATACAAATGAATCAGGGGTGCCATAATGCCGAAGGTTTATACCGTCCGCCTTCCCGACATCTTGGGTAAGAAGATCCGCATCAGAGCTGATCTTGAACACCGTTCCATTTCCGAGCAGATCAAAAAATACCTCTATGACGCTTTGTTGTGCGAGGAAAACCCCGATGTGCCTCTTTCCTTCATCAAGGAAACCCTTGAAGCGAAAGAAGAGATCAAGGCCGGCATCAGCCAGGAATACGAGTTCGGCCACCTCAAATGAAAATCATTGCCTCGAATCATTTCATCCGGTTCAAGAAAAAATCCCAAAAGAACCTTCAACTGGAAATAGACGAGCAGGTAAAGAAGATCCTCGAAAACCCCGAAATAGGCGAGTTAAAGAAGGGTGATCTTCGTGGAATCCGCGTTCACAAGTTTACTTTCAAAAGTCAACTTTACCTGGTTTCCTACGAAGTGATAGGCGAAACGCTGAATTTATACATCATTGGCACACACGAAAACTTTTACGATCGTTTGAAAAACCTTTTGTACTAAGGCTTTCAGACCAATGAAAAATCCTGTGAATGACAACCTTCTAACGCTCAATCAGCTTGAATCACACCTTTGGGAAGCCGCGAATATCCTTCGCGGGACCGTGGACGCAGCCGATTTCAAGACCTACGTTTTTCCTCTCCTTTTCTTCAAGAGGATCTCCGATGTTTTCGATGAGGAGTATGCTTCCGCCCTTGCGGAATCAAGCGGTGATGAGGAATACGCCTTTTTTCCCCAGAACTACCGTTTCCAGATCCCGAAAGGCTGTCATTGGCGCGATGTCCGTGTTTTTACCGTTAACGTCGGTCAAGCGCTTCAAAAGGCCATCCGGGGCATTGAAAAAGCGAACCCGGAAACCCTTTTCGGTATTTTCGGTGATGCCGCCTGGACGAACAAAGAACGCCTTCCTGACGCGCTTCTCCGTGACCTGATCGAACATTTTTCCCGCTATTCGTTGGGGAACCAGGCCGCACAGGCGGATATCCTGGGTCAGGCATACGAATACCTCATCAAGAAATTTGCCGACGCGACCAACAAAAAAGCCGGTGAATTCTATACCCCGCGTGCGGTCGTAAAGCTGATGATAAAAATCCTCGACCCCGGGGAAGGGGAATCCATCTACGATCCGGCTTGTGGTACCGGTGGTATGCTCCTCGAGGCTATTCACCACGTAAAGGAAAACCACGGCGACGACCGCACCCTATGGGGAAAGCTCTACGGCCAGGAGAAAAACCTCACCACCTCCGCGATTGCCCGCATGAACCTTTTCCTTCACGCGGCTTCTGACTTTCAGATCGTCCGGGGTGACACCCTCCGCCAACCGGCCTTTTTCTCCGGTGACAACCTCGCAACCTTTGATTGTGTAATCGCCAATCCCCCATTTTCCCTTGAAAAATGGGGCGATGAGGTGTGGGCCAGTGACCCCTACGGCCGGAACTTCGCCGGGATGCCCCCCGGCAAAACCGGTGATTATGCCTGGGTTCAGCACATGGTCAAATCAATGGCCCCGGGAACCGGTCGTATGGCGGTTGTTCTTCCTCACGGGGTCCTCTTCCGCATGGCGAAGGAAGGCGCGATCCGTAAGAAGCTCCTGCAAATGGACATCCTCGAAGCGGTCATCGGCCTTGGTCCGACCCTCTTTTATGGCACTGGCCTGGCCGCTTGTATTCTTGTTTTCCGGCACCGCAAGCCCAAGGACCGGAAGAAGAAAGTTCTTATTCTTGATGCTTCCCGGGAATTCAAGGCGGGAAGGGCTCAAAACGAACTTCTTCCCGAGCACGTCGAACATATTCACACTTGGTATCGTGACTTCAAAGATGTGAAGGGCCTTTCCCGGGTGGTCACCCTCGAAGACCTTTCCGCCAATGACTTCAACCTCAACATCTCACGCTACGTTGAGCCCCAGTCAGAGCACCAGGCGCCGACCGTGGAAGAGGCCAGGAAGAGCCTTCACGAAAGCGCCGTTGCCGCTTTCGCGGCTGAAGAGAAACTGGTTGCCGTCTTGAAACGGGAGGGTTTCCTGTCATGAGTTCCCGCATAACCCAGCATCAGCTTGAATCCTACCTGTGGGGCGCGGCCGTCCTCTTGCGGGGAACCATCGACGCCGGCGATTACAAGCAGTTCATCTTCCCTTTGCTTTTCTATAAGCGTCTTTGCGATGTCTACGACGAGGAAACCGGGATTGCCTTGAAGGAATCCGGCGGTGATAAAGACTTTGCCGCCTTCCCGGAAAACCACCGTTTCCAGATTCCGCCCGAAGCCCATTGGCGGGAAGTCCGCAAAACGGCTCGAAATGTCGGTCCCGCGATCCATTCCGCTATGCGGTCCATCGAGACCGCCAACCCTGACAAGCTCTTCGGCATCTTCGGTGATGCCCAATGGACCAACAAAGACCGCCTTTCCGACACCATGCTCCGCGATCTCATCGAACATTTCAGTTCCCTCGACCTTACCGTAGCCAACCTCCCCGAAGACGAACTGGGGCAGGGATACGAGTTTCTCATCAAGAAGTTCGCCGACGATTCGGGGCATACCGCCGCCGAGTTCTATACCAACCGCACCGTCGTTCACCTCATGACGGAAATCCTCGAACCTCAACCGGCCGATTCAATTTACGATCCTACCTGTGGTTCAGGTGGGATGCTCCTCTCCTGCATCGCCCACTTGCGCCGCCAGAGGAAGGAATGGCGCAACGTAAAACTGTTCGGCCAGGAGCGAAACCTCATGACTTCCTCGATTGCCCGTATGAATTGTTTCCTTCACGGCATCGAAGATTTTCAGGTCATCCGTGGAGATACCCTTTCTGAGCCGAAATTCGTTCAGAGAGATCGTCTCATGCGGTTTGATGTGGTTCTCGCCAATCCGCCGTATTCCATCAAACAATGGAATCGGGAGGCGTTCGCTTCCGACCCCTGGGGCCGGAACCTTTACGGCACTCCCCCGCAGGGCCGCGCCGATTACGCGTTCTGGCAGCACATTCTTTGCAGCCTGGCCCCGAAAACCGGCAGGTGTGCAATCCTTTACCCGCATGGGGTTTTGTTCCGCCAGGAAGAAGCGGATATGCGAAAAAAACTCATTGAGGCTGATGTCCTCGACTGCGTTCTTGGTCTTGGCCCCAACCTTTTCTATAACTCCCCGATGGAAGCCTGTATCGTAATTTGTCGAACGGCCAAGCCCAAAGCACGAAAAGGCCGGATCCTTTTCATTAACGCCATCAACGAAGTCACCAGGGAACGCGCTCAAAGCTTCCTTACCGATGATCACATTGACCGTATCGTTACGGCATATAGCAATTTCAAGGATGAACCCGGCCTTGCGCGAGTTGTTCCTTTAGAGGAAGTTCGCAACCAGGGTGGGAATCTCAATATCTCCATGTATGTGGGCGTCTCAGACCCAAATAAACCGGCGACATCTAAAGCCAAGAGCTTTTCCATTTCTGAAAGTCTCTCCGCCTGGCTTGATTCAGCCTCCTCTGTTCGTATCGATTTAGAAAAGGTTCTTGGAAATACCATCTCTTGTAATCCGCTTCCTGAGGCGGCAATGATTATCAAGGCGTTGCCCTCCTGGCTCAATCGCGACAAATGGGCCAAGGTTCGCTTTGGGGATGTTGTGAAGCAACTCAAGGAAGAAACTGACCCAGTCAATGATGGCGTTGAACGATACGTTGCTGGCGAACACATGAATACATGTGATGTTCACATCCGGAATTGGGGATTGGTTGGTGATGGTTATCTTGGCCCTGCATTTATTCGAAGGTTTAAGAAAGGGCAAGTTCTCTATGGTTCTCGACGAACCTATCTAAAAAAAGTTGCCCTTGCAGAATGGGATGGGGTTACTGCTAATACAACCTTTGTTCTTGAGGCCGTTGAAAGTAAACTACTTCAATCTCTTCTTCCTTGGATAATGCTTTCCGACCGTTTTACCCAACACTCCATTCGCGAATCAAAGGGCTCAACAAACCCATATATTAACTTCCCCGATATTGCAAAATACGAGTTTTCCCTTCCACCACTCGACCAACAACGCCGTATTGCTGAAATCCTTTGGGCGGTGGAAGATGTGATAGAAGCCCTCATTCATGCAAGAATGAAAACAAAAGAATTGTCCAAGGCAGTTGTTGAGTGTCATTGCTTTAACCCATCTTTTCCGCGTCTCCCTCTTGGTGAAGTCCTTGACGCAATCATTGCAGGAAAAAGTGTTATCGGTGCCAATGAACCAGCGCGTAGTGGGGGATTTGGGGTATTGAAGGTCAGTGCGGTCGGTCCAAAAGGTTTTGATGCATCCGAACACAAGCGGTTGCTGCGAACGGATGACTTTAATAAACGGTTTGCTGTTTCAAAAGGGGATTTCTTAATCACTCGGTGCAACACTCGCGAGTTGGTTGGTCGGGTGTGTATTGTGCCGGAAAATTTTCCTTCTTTAATGCTGTGCGATAAGACGCTGAAACTTATTTTTAACTCAGAGAAGGTAAACCAGGATTTGATGGAGGCCGTTCTCAAATCTAAGGAATTACGCCGCCAAATTGAGATCAAAGCAACAGGAACGGGAGGAGCAATGAAAAATATTACCCAAGATGAAATCCGGTCGCTTATCGTTCCAATACCGCCTCTCCCAATTCAAAAAAGGATCCTGTTGGAACTCTGTGCAGAAACGGAATGTGAAAACCGCTTTGAAAGATCAATAGAGGCGCTGTATTGTGCCCGCTTCTCTTTTGTAAATAGCCTAATGAGGCCGACGCTATGAAATTCAATGAAGCTAATACCGTCGAGCAAATGATCCTCGGCGCTATATCAAACAAAACCCCAGCTCACAAAAATGTTGTCCAGGAAAATACCCCCGGTTGGGGTGACTCTCTCGGTGGCGACCTCAACCCGTCAACCTGGGAATACATCCCCGCTTCCGGGATTCCCCGACAGGCCGGAGAGGTGATGGTTGAAGCCTGGGTCCGGGAAGCCCTTATCGACCTCAACCCGGAAATAGCCGCCCAGCCTGACCGCGCCGATGAGGTTATTTATAACCTCCGGGCCTGCATTTTATCCGTTCAGGCTGACGGCCTGGTTCGGGCCAATGAGAATTTCATGGCTTGGGCGCGGGGTGAGAAGACCATGCCTTTCGGCCCTCATGGGGAGCACGTTTCCGTCCACCTCATCGACCCTGTCGAGCCTGAGAAGAATCGCTTCGTTGTAACGAATCAATGGGTTTTTCAGGCCGGGTCCGTGGAAAAGCGCTTCGATATTGTGTTTCTGATCAATGGTTTACCGGTGGTCATTGCTGAAGCCAAGACCCCGACACGCTCTTCCGTGACTTGGTTTGATGGCGCCTTCCAGGTCAACGAGATTTACGAAAAGCAGGTCCCGGCGATGTTTGTACCGAACGCATTTTCCTTCGCCACCGAGGGGAAATACTTTCGCTATGGTTCTATCCGTATGCCCATCGACATGTGGGGCCCCTGGCGGGACAAAGACAGCCACGAGGAAGGCCAGCTTCACCACGTAAAAGCCACCGTCGCCAACATGCTTCGGCCCGGTGTGGTTCTCGACATCCTTCAAAGCTTCACCCTCTTTGCCACAGACAAGAAACACCGCCGCATCAAGGTCATTTGCCGGTATCAGCAATACTTCACCACCAACCGCATCGTCAGCCGCGTTGTGAAAGGGGCCCCGAAGAAGGGCCTTATCTGGCACTTCCAGGGCAGCGGGAAATCCCTTCTCATGGTTTTTGCCGCTCAAAAGCTCCGCCTCCACCCGAAACTCGGGAACCCAACGGTGATGATCGTTGTTGATCGTATCGACCTCGATACCCAGATCACCGCCACCTTCAACGCCGCCGACGTGCCTAACATGATCGGGGTCCCATCCCGACAGGAGCTTCAAACCTTGCTTTCCCAGGATGTCCGAAAGGTCCTCATCACCACGATTCACAAATTCGCCGAAGCCGGCGGAAAGCTCAACGAGCGGTCAAACATCATCGTCCTGGTCGATGAAGCCCACCGAACCCAGGAAGGCGACCTTGGCCGAAAAATGCGTGAAGCACTCCCAAACGCTTTTCTTTTCGGTCTGACCGGAACCCCCATCAACCGGGCCGATCGAAACACCTACTGGGCGTTTGGCGCGGAAGAAGACGAGAAGGGTTACATGAGCCGCTATTCGTTCCAGGACTCCATCCGCGACAAAGCCACCCTTCCGCTTCACTTCGAGGCCCCGGAGATCAAACTAAAAATCAATAAAGCCGCGATTGATGAAGCTTACAAGCAAGTCACCGGGAACCTGAGCGAACAGGACCGCGACGACCTCGCCAAACGCGCCGCCAAAATGGCGGTTCTGGTGAAGAACCCGGAAAGGGTCCGTGCCGTGGTCAACCACATCGTCAAGCACTTCCAGACCAAGGTTGAGCCGAACGGCTTCAAGGCCCAGGTTGTCGTTTTCGACCGGGAATGTTGTGTCCTCTACAAAGCGGTAATGGACGAGCTGATAGGCCCCGACACCAGCGCCGTTGTCATGACCAGCGCCCAGGGCGATCCGCCGGAATGGAAAGCCCACATTCGGGAAAAAGACGCGGAAGAAAAGCTGCTCGACCGGTTCCGCGATCCGTCCGACCCCTTGAAGTTTGTCATCGTCACCAGCAAACTTCTAACCGGGTTCGATGCTCCCATTCTTCAGGTGATGTATCTCGACAAGCCGATGAAGGACCACAACCTCCTGCAGGCCATCTGCCGCACCAACCGGACCTTCGGCCAGGAAAAGACACATGGCTTGATCGTTGATTACATCGGCATCTTCGATGATGTCGCCCGCGCCCTCGACTTCGATGAAAAGGCCGTTCAACAGGTAGTTTCCAATATCGAAGAACTCCGGACCGCTCTTCCCATGCAGGTACAAAAGTGCCTGGCATTTTTCGCCGGGGTCGACCGATCCGTAACCGGGTATGAAGGGCTCATGGCCGCCCAACAATGCCTTCCCAACAACGAGACCCGCGACAAGTTCGCCGGCGAATTTTCGCTCCTCGGCACGATCTGGGAAGCCCTTTCCCCTGACCCGATCCTCAGCCCATACGAAAAGGATTACCGTTGGTTGACCCAGGTCTATGAATCCGTGAAGCCGCCGAGCGGGAACGGAAAACTTCTCTGGCACGCTCTGGGAGCGAAAACCGTAGACCTCATCAACCGGAATGTCCATGTTGATACCGTCCGCGACGACGTTGAAACCCTGGTCATTGACGCCCAGATTTTAGAAGACATCCTGACCACTGTCGACCCCGCCAAGAAGGGCAAAGAGGTTGAAATTAAGCTCATCGCTCGTCTCCGGCGACACACCAACAACCCGAAATTCAAAGCCCTGGGGGAACGCCTCGAAAAGATCAAGGAAAAGCATGAACAGGGTTTCCTGACCAGCCTTGAGTTTTTGAAGGAAATGCTCCAACTGGCCAAGGATGTTGTTGAAGCCGAGCTGGAAGACCCGGTTGAAGCCAAGGACAAGGGAAAGGAAGTCCTGACCGAGCTTTTCAATGAAGCCAAGAACGGGAACACCCACATCATCGTTGAGCGCATCGTCAGCGACATTGACGACATCGTAAAGAAGGTCCGCTTTCCCGACTGGCAGCACACCACCCAGGGCGAGCGCCTGGTCCAAAAGGAACTCCGTCGAACTCTGCTTAAATACAAGCTCCACACCGACCAGGAACTATTTGACAAAGCCTACGCCTACATTCGCCAATATTATTGAAGCGGTTAAATGACTGCCCATGACCTTCTAATGCAATTCCCAAAAGAAGAATTGAGGAAAAATAAAAGAGGTATTTTTTATGAATTTTGTCGGTTCAAGATGGTTTAAGTGCGATTTTCATTTGCATACAATTGCAAGTGAATGCTTTCAGGACAAGGCGGTTACTCCCGCCCAATTTGTTCAAAAGGCAAAGAGCGTTGGGCTTGATTGCATAGCAATAACTGATCACAACACACCTCTCGGAATTGACGCAATAAAAACAGCTGCAATAGACCAAAATCTTACAGTATTTCCCGGGGTTGAAATCACTTGTGACACATCTAAAATTCACCTTCTTGTATTGTTTGACACCACCAAAACGGAGACTGATGTAAGCGATTTCCTGGTTAAATGTGACATTCAAAGAGCCTCTTTTGGAAAGCAGGACGCCCACACATCAAAAAACATTTTCGACATTGTTGAAATAGCTAAGACCCAAAATGGAATTGTAATTCCAGCTCACATAGATGATTTCAATGGTTTGGGTCCAATTAGTCAGCCAAATTATGAAAAGCTCTTTGCCTTGGAAACCATCAATGCTGTACAAATTACTCATAAGGAGTTTTGGTCTTCCTCCTCATCGTTAAAGGGTCTTAAGGAGATAAAGGAACTAATTACATCTTCAGGAAATCAGGAACCCCCAGAGTTAAATTCGTGGCATTCAATTTTAAAAAGAGCCATTGATGAGAGAATGGCATTCCTCTCTTTCTCTGACAATCCGCATAGTCCAGGCAATCCGAAACATGGGTTGGATGGGATTGGTCAACAATATACGTGGTTAAAAATGGAGTCCATTCCAACCCTTGAAGGCTTGCGACAAGCATTTTTGCTCCCTGAGTTTCGAGTTCGAAATTGTTATTTCTGTCCAGATCATCCCTATCGTTTTCCGGATTTTTGGCTCAAGTCCATTTCCATTTTCGGAACTTCCGTAACCGAAGAATCAAGCCCGTTATCTATTGATTTTAGTCCTCAGCTTACGACGATCATTGGTGGTCGTGGTAGTGGTAAATCGGGAATCCTTCGTTTCCTTCGGGGTGTTTTTGGGAAAACATCCGACATTTCCAGCCTCGAAGACGTCCTAAAAGATCACAACAACTTTTACAAACGCCCCGATGGCAAAAGCAAACTAGGGGTGTTATCTGATCAAAGCAAGATCGTTGTCACCCTCGTAAGGAATTCAGTTGAATACAGGATTTCCGTTTTCAATATCCAAAATTCGGCCACCCAGAAAAGAAGAATAGAGTCTTTTAACCCAACAACGAATGCATGGCAGGAAATTTCAGAAGTAGGATTTCTCGATTTGTTCGAGTTCGAACAGTTCTCACAAAAACAAATTTATGAAATAGCACAAGAACCCAATTCTTTGCGCGAGAGGATTGACAAGGCAATTGATGGGCTAGAATCAATTCAAAAGGAAAAAGAGACCAATCGCCGGGCATTCCTGGAAAAGTCCACTTCAATTCGCACGATTCAGCAACAGATTTCCGGGAAAGGAAAACTTCAAACAGAAATCAAGGACCTAGACGACCAGATAAAGATTTTTCAGCAAAGTGGCATAGCAGATTTGCTGATTTCTCGAGAGAAATTTATCGCCCAAGAAAAGGAACTGCTTTCCTATTATAACGGTTTTGAAGAGAAAGAGCGTCTATTAGAGAGTCTAATCAATGAAATGGCGCTGAAGACTGCTGTCCTAACATCCTTTTCTCCCGAGCACGCTATTGAAATGTCAGCCATCATAAACACAGCCATAGCTAGTATGAATTCTATAATTAGTGAGATAAAGAAACAGAAGGAAGCTGTTTCTCTGGTGAAGTCTGCCTTTTCCGACTCGGTGAAAAAGTCCAATTGGCTTACAGCCTGCAATGCAAACAAAACCGAGTTTCAACAGAAAAAGGAAGACCTTGAAAAGCAGGGCATCAACGACATTGCCAATTTTGAGGCGCTGACTAACAAGAAAGCCGCGAAAGAAAAGGAACTTCAGCAGATTCTGGTGATTGAAGCCAAACTATCTTCGGAAATTTTGGCCCGCCAGAGTCTTTCTGACCACTTTTTGGGCAAGTGTAAGGAAATCACTATGAAAAGACGAGCCTTTGTTTCGTCTTTAACACATGGTGAAAGAGTAAAAATCAAGATTAATCCATTCCGGAATAGGATGGATTTTGTTCAAAAAATTCGAGCAATAATTCAACGTGAAACTGAATACGAGAAAGATGTTGAGGCTCTTTCTCAGCTTTGCTTTAAAGGGAATGTTGAGGATACCATTAAAAGTGCCCGAGAGGTGTTTTTGAAAATCAGGCGCCAAGAGTTTGTTGACAGTGTAAGTGGGCATTTTGTTAATCTTGTTCTGAAGTTAGCAGATTCACAGATTGATGAAATTGAACTTTTATTGCCGGAAGACGAAATTGAAGTTCAGTACCAACCGACGGGTTCAACTGCATTCAAGCATTTATCCGCCGCTTCTGCAGGACAAAAAACCACCGCCATTCTAACCTTTATATTGTCTCACGGGAATAATCCATTGATTCTAGACCAGCCTGAAGACGACCTTGACAACAGATTGGTTTACGAGCTTATTGTGGACAGGCTCAAAAATACGAAAGAGCAAAGGCAAGTTATTGTTGTTACTCACAACGCCAATATCCCAGTCAATGGGGATGCTGAATATATTGTTTCAATGGATTCCGAAAGTAAGAAAATCAGGGTTCTTTGCACTGGCACTGTTGAATTGGCGAATATTAAGAAGGAGATCTGTGATGTAATGGAAGGGTCCGAATTCGCCTTCCAAATGCGAGCAAAGCGATATCAAGACATTCGATGAGAAACTATCGCATTTTTTCACCCCTCGTGCTTTTCCCCGATTTTCCCAAAGGAGGCAAATGAATGCCAGAACTATGTCGTTTTCTTGGAATCGTAGTTTTCATGCTGTACGATGATCATCAACCGCCGCATTTCCACGCCGAATACGGAGAGTATAAGGTGTCGGTGGAAATTGAAACGGGGATAATTGAAGGCCGATTTCCCCGGCGGGCGTTAAGCGCGCTCATGGAATGGTATGGAATACACAAGGAAGAGCTTGCCGAGGATTGGCGCTTAGCGGACGCTCACCAGCCGCTAAAAAAGATTAGCCCACTGGAGTAACTTTTATGCTGGAACTACAAAAAGCCGAATATGTTGATGGATACCGAATACGTGTTCAGTTCAAGGATGGACCAATTGGGATTGTTGATCTGAGTGACTCCCTTTGGGGACCGATTTTTGAACCTTTGAAAGACAAGGAAATCTTTAAACGATTTACATTATCTCCAATTCTGCACACAATCTGCTGGGACAATGATGCCGATTTCGCTCCCGAGCACTTGTACAAAAAAATGATCGAGCAAACCCCTTCAAGGGATTCTACAAACGGATGAATCCGAGACTTGGATATTTTTCATGTTGAACTTCTTTCGTAACGCTGCTGGTTAGTCCTACAAAAAGCCCATTTTGTTTGGTCTCCTTGGAGGCGCGATCAGGGAGTGGGATAATACTCGGTCGGTTGGATTACCACAGCAAGGGATACGCGGTTCTTCGGAGAAATTTTTTAGAACAAGGAGCTTTGGATGCGTATTCGGGGGATAGGATTTTTTTTTGCCGATGTTTTCTTTCCATGGTGGCTGCCAACGAGTAAGGATAGATCGTGCGTAGCGAAGCGTAGCCACGATCTTATCCGGTAGTTGGACGAGCCCGTCAGAACGCTACTTTACTATAGGAAAATATATTCGTTTTTTGGGGAAATTCGAAATGAGTTTTTTGTTCCAAAAATGAGCTAATTTTCGAAAAATTTTATTGGTTTTCGGTTCAATTTAAAAGTTTTGTACCGGTTTTGCTCTTTATTGCACTCATTTCTTTCAGATTTTGAGAAAAAGTTTTCTTTCCGAAAAATCAAAATTTGTTCATCATTGATTTTATGATGAACTCTTATTTGTCCAGTCCCAATCTACTTCGAAATTTTTCCCTGTTTTTTATGGCGACAATTGGTTTTCGGAAACTCCCCTTCGAAAAACCCTGCATGCTATTATTTTCATTTCTGCCTTACAATCTGGACAATGGAAAGCTGGTCTAATTGCCTCCGGTCGCGGTTCAGTTTTTACATTTAGAAGAAGTTGAAGCAATGACAAAGTTCTGTAAGCGTTTCCGTGCAGAAAGCCAAAATCCCTTGCTCGTGAGTAGCGACACAATAATTTAGGGAAATCTCCCGGAATTTGAACAAAATATCTTGTGGTTTGAAAGAAACCCCCGAAAAAAACTTGCAAAAATTTCTTCGGGGGTTTTACCTTCTTTGTGCTGTGCTAAAGAACAAAGGAGGGCTATCTCATGATACAACGTTTTGTCTATGATGAAAAGTTTTTTTCGCTTCTGTTAGAATTCGATAAAGATCTTGCTGAGCAGCTAAAATCCCTTGGTTGTTCCTGCTGCGAAGATAAAAGCCCCTTGCATCAAGCTAATTTCCAACGCCAACCTCGGGGTTTCATCAATAAACTATCTGAAGATGAGGATTTTAACCGTCGTTTCA
>JADFXM010000037.1 GCA_015233565.1 Candidatus Rifleibacteriota bacterium | reverse complement strand
AAGAAAGATTTTTATACTATTTTTCTGATAATAGAGCCCGGAATTTTTAAAAAAGAACCAGAAAAAAGAAAAATATAATTTAAACCTCTTTTCGGAAGAGCTTTAAACACTAAATGGATAATTCCTGGGCTCCGTTGTTTGTCCTGGACCATGAAACTGGACAAGCACATTAAAATTGTTGGAATAATCATGAATACAAGAAAATTTGCAGTAAAAGCAATTAATGTTTGAATTCTCGAAAACTGGCTTCAATAGAAGATAATAGTAGATTTGGTGCTTTTGCCCTTTGTTAGGAAAACAGAACTTGACACGATCCTGAGAACAATGCTTTAATTTGGAAAATTTTCGGAACTTCCTTGGAAAAATGAAGAGATCACCAGGAAAACAGTGGTTCAATCCACGGAAAACCTTCATACCCTCCTGTTGGAAGAAGCAACTCGACTGACAACGAGATGGGCATTAGATCTATTCCCCTTAAATTGAAATCGGAGGCGCAAATGGTTGACATTTTGTGCAACACGCCAGGTAAGATCAGTATTCTTGTGATCGATGACCATCCTGTCGTTCGTAGAGGAATCCGGGATATGGTCTCAGATGAGCCCGACATGGTTGTGACAGCTGAAGCTTCCAATGGAAGCGCGGCTCTTGCCCTGTTGGCAAAGCAGACATTCGATGTTGTCACGCTTGATTTGACTCTTCCCGAGGAAAGCGGATTCGAAGTGTTAGATTCTATTAAAACCAGCTACCCCAAGTTGCCGGTTCTGATTATCAGCATGTTTGCCGAAGAGCAGTCTGCAGTGCGTGCCCTCAAGGCAGGGGCTGCTGGATACCTTTGCAAGGATACCATGGCGAATGTTCTGGTGTTAGCAATACGCAAAGCAGCGAACGGCGGTAAGTTCGTAACGCCAACATTAGCTGAACAGTTGGCGTTATACTTGAACACACAAGAAAGACCACTTCACGAAAATCTTTCTCCCAGAGAATTCCGTGTGATGTGTATGCTGGCAACGGGCCAGTCGTTAAAACAGATTGGCCAAATACTGTGTCTTAGCATCAAAACGATAAGCACTTATAAGACACGGATCTTCCAGAAAATGCAGTTTAAAAATACCGCCGATCTTGTAAAATACTCCATACGACTTCGCCTTGTCGATGACCTGCTTCTCACAACAAAATCTTGAAAATTACGCTATCTTACAATTCAGTTTGACGTTATTTTAAGAAGAGTTCGAATTATTTCTCTACGAAAGCGTTTGGAAATGGCCCGATTTAAATTTTTACTCTTTATTCTCCTGTTTATTTCATGCTCCTCTGCATCTTTTTGCGTTGATTTGTTCGATTTTTCCGCTCTCCCCGAGTTCCCGATTGCCATGGAAAAACCCTCTTGGGCAATTCCAAAGCGTGAAATTTCTATAAAACGCACTTCCGAAGAAATGTTCAGAGAATGGCGGGATGGGAACGAAATTAACAGATTTGATGGGTCTCGCTCACAGCTTAAGTTTGAAACCAATCGAAATGAAAAATTCGGCTTGAACCTCTCCTGGAAGTTTCAGGGACAGCAAACCTGGTTTACCAAAGACTCCAATAAATTAGATCCTTTTGATTTGAATTGTAGGGAAGAAGAATTTGCATTTTCCCTAAAGAAATTTAATCCTGGTTTTTCGGCGGAAATTGGAAAAATTGTTTCAAACAATAAGTTTCAGGGAACATATGGATTGAGCTCCGATATTATTTCAGCGCTTGGAAATAACCCCGAAATCCATTTTCAAAACCCTTCAAAAACAAATTTCTACAGATTTTATGCACAGGGAAGCGACCTTTCATTTAAGTTCTCCCAATATCGTGGAGATATAAACTCAAGAATCACAACATCCGGAATTAGAATGGATCTGAATGTGCCATTGAAGCAACTTTTCAATCAGATTGAAAGCGAATTATCTTTCAAACGCATAGGCAAAATATCTCCTTATCTCAGATATTCAAGATATCAAAGAAGCGGTGATGATGAGAGTTACAAGAATGGTAAATTTGCTTTCGGCGATTCATTTTTGGAATTTGAAAATGTTTCCAAATCTATTGGATTTGTCTGTCATTCCAGGCATACTTTTTTTGCAGAAATTTCCCAGCGAAAAATGCTGGGAGACCTTTTTCTGTCGAATAATCTAATCACTCTTGATCCAATCTTCCTTTTTGCAACGAATGAAGTTATCACAAGAGTTAGCATTCCTCAAAGCGTGTCCCCTAAGGAATTCAGAATTGGAACCAAATTCGACTTCAGAAAAAGCATTGAAGCACATGTACAATATGGGTTTTCAAGGTTGGATCTTTCCAATCTACTGAGCAACGAAAAAATATTCGACTTCAGGAATAGCTCTTCTGAACAGCTTACCCAAAGAAATTTTATTTACAACTTGCACAGACTTAGCAGTGAGATTGTTTTTAAAAACCACTCAGGAGCTTGGAAAATTACTCCTCTTTTAATGATTCCCACCGAAGTATCAAAAGAAAAAGCAGAAGAAACTACCACTGTAACACCGTCATCCGGAGGACCAGCTCAAGCTAGTCCCCCCAAAGCTTCCTCCAAAATCAGAGGCGGATGGCAAGTATCGATCGAGAAAACATTTACCTTTTAGCAAGCTACCCTTTTGTAAATATTCTTAACATCAATTCATATCCCTCAGGTTTAACGCAAACGCTTCCCATGAATGGATGGTCAAGCTCAATAATGTTGTACAAAACAAACGCTATAAGTAAAGCAACTGCCCCACTCATCAGATAGTGAACTTTTCTGTTTTCGCAGGGAAAAATAAAAGTAAAAGCAATTGTAATAAGTGTCCCAAAGATTAAAGAAATCCAAACCGCCCCCGGCAGCTCTTCTCGAGCAGCTTGAAGCCTCAAGCTGCGTAGTTTTGCCCATTCGTCCATTTCCTTCAATATCTGTGAATACAGGATGTTTTCCTTGGCTGTTTTGGGCTCAAGATCTCTAAGTTTTTGCCAAAATGCTTCAATAAGCTGGAAAGTGGGAGGTGAACTGGCCATCTTTTGCATAGCCGGATATTCTTCTTCAAGAATAGAACGAACGATACTCTGCAATTGTTTTTTTAGATCTTCTGATTGAGCTTTGTCTGGGTATAAAGAAGCATTCCTGTAAAGAGCAAGAGCGACACCTGACTCGACTTCAGCATTTTTTTTGGTTTCATTTAGTTGTTCCCAGACTATTAGGACCACGAAGGCAATCAGGACTCCAAAAATTACTCCAATAGTAGCATAAATAAAACCCGCCACCTCTTTGAATGATTCCCGTTCATGAATTGGCCATTTTCGATTTGTCAGCCACAAACCTGCACAAGAGAAGGCAAGAAGAGAAAAAGTAATTAAAGAGAGTGAAAGCCAACTGGGAACTTGAAGCAAATAAGCTGTTAGGGACATTCATTCCTCCGTTTCTGATTCAGATTTCAGTCCGGACTCAAGTTCAGGTTCAAGCTCAGATTCAGATTCCAGTTCCGGAAACTTTCCTTCCATCAGTAATTGTTCGTTGAATAACTTTGTTATTTCCGCAATATTCGAATTCTCGGCGGTACCAATCTCTTTATGCCAATCTTCATCAGCAGGAAGAAGTGGTATCTCTTGGCAATTTTGATCCCAATATTGTTCGATAGCATAAAGTGCTGCCAGCGAATTGCAACACTCCGGTTTTTCGGTTGAATTTAAAGAGCTGGCTATTCTCGGGTGCAAAAAAACTTGATTCAATGTTTTTGCAAGCAGCAAATTCTTTTCGAGAGCTTCAGATAAAAGTTTTGGAAATTCATTGAACTCCGATTTAGGAATTCCTGGTCTCAGGATGTTTAAAAATTGGTCAACATTTTCTTCGTATAACCCTGTTGCCTCGCACAATCTGAATTTGACATTTTCTTTGGAAAGTTGAAACATCACCGGCCCAAGCATAACTGATAAACCGCCTGTATCATTGAAATCCCAAAATTTGAAGATTGGAGAGTTGGGATAAAAAAGACGACATCCAAAAAGTTTTTCGAATTTAAAGAAGATTATTTTTTCAAAAAGATCGTCAAAAACCGAATTGTCTGAATCGACAATTTTCTCCACGATTTTTCTCTTTTGCCCTCTATCAAGAAAATCCTTAATCTCGTGATACACAGTTAACAAAGCAGAATATTGTTCGGATCTATCTTTATTCTGACATTTGGCTAGAAAATCAAGAAAGCTTAGAATCCTGGGTGGGTTGCACCCGATTTTTTTTGCTCCGGTAATGAATTTCTTATGGGAAATTGCAAGAACGGCAAATTTGTGCTCATGCCAAAGATTTTCATAGGCACCACGGTGATAGAGACGCATCATACCGAAGCAAGTATTAGTGTCTTCTCTTCACAATTCCAAAACGTATGGTTGATGTGAAGAAAAGTCATTGAATTCAATCAACTTGGTGGAAAATTCTACCACTCCGTAATTGGGATCATCTGAGCCCTTAAAATGCTTTCCAAACTCAGGACTCTGTTTGTTAAATTCCTCAAAAAGCTGATGAGTTTTCTTTTGATCGGTCATAAGAGAAGCTTTTCCTGTCAAAGAAGTCCAACTTGAGAAATCCTGTGCTGTAAAAACAAGCTGACATTGTTGGTTCTTCTGAAGTTGATGGATTTTTCTTGAACCGGAATATGTTGGCATAAGAATTACCAAATTGTCCTGTACTACTTTGCCAGACATTGGTCGCATTTGAGGGCAGTTTGAACCATCAACAGTAGCCATCATGAAAACACCGCATGATTTCACAAGTTCCGTAGCTTTTTTCTTCACATCCATATCTTTCTCCTTATCTTATTTTAGGCTTTTTCTTAGTAATATCTGAACTTCTTTACCAGATCATTGTCCAGTACATACAGGCAGGCGCTCTTGACTGATTCGGTGGAATAAGAATATTTTTCCTGCAGATTTCTAAACAATGACTGGACTCTCTCTTTGATTTTAGAGTCGTACTTATTGAATTCTTCAGTTGCAAATTCCTTAATTGCACATCTGAAGTTGCTGTTTTCCGAATATGGCTCGAGAACTTTTTCCCGTGCTGTTTTCGTAAACTGCTGAAACATCTCAATATATTGTTTGGTTTCAGTGACATGCTTTTTTTCACCCATTATTTCTTTGGCAAGTGTAACAGCAGCATATTCATTAACAGCATCTTCCCGGAATTTTCTTTTCGCGGAAATATGAGCATTATAACCCATAAGATAAGTCTCAGCGATATCGAGGAAATCTTCAGTCACAAGGAGCTCTTCATTATTTAGGTATGGATTCTTTAATAAATCACCAACGTTTTGAGTTATAGCGACAAGATAGTTCAAAATGGATTTGGAAATTTCCTCTTCGTTATAACTGTACATGGAATCTTTGACTTCCTTAAGCACTTCATAATCATATAGATCAGTTAGATGCTTGAGGAAATCCCGTGGAATCTCATTTTTCAATTCCTTGTTGTCATCCATGAAAAATTCGTTGATGTGTTGCATCGTGATTGGGCGTTTTTTTGAGTATTTTGTGTAAAAATCATTAAAAAGTTGAATGGACTCTCGACCTGAAAATCCTTGATGACCCTCATTTTCGGACTCAGCAAGGATATTTCTTCGCACTTCAGATCTAAGGGAGTCTTTGTCTTCTTTTGAAAGCCAATCTGGAATTCTTCCGGAATAAAGCTCCATTTTTAACAGGAAAAAATCCGGGTCACAGTATTTTTCGTATATCCGATCGTTTTTCAACCATTCTTTTATTGCTTTGGATTCTTTCTTGATTCGTGAGGAAATAACTGTTTTGGCAAAGTTTTCAAGAACATGAGGCATGAATCTTAGTTTGATCTGCTCCCCAAAAGTATTTACGTAAATATGGATTTCCGTGTTGTAATCAAGAACATATGGTACAAGTATTTCATGGATCCGATCTTTCAAGGATTCATCTATCTTGGTTGCTTCATCGGGTTTGCTATGCTGTCCAACATTCTCAAGGTCACCAGGGTTCATTAGTACAACAAACAATGATTTGATTCTTTCCTCGATATCTCCAACCTTATGGACTTCATCACTTATTATTCCATGCAGGTCAAGAAAACGCTGAATATTTTTCGCCTTCAAGTCCATTAGAGCTCGGATCCCCTGATTGGTATTTGCATAACTTGAAAATAGGAATTTGACCTTATTGCTGTCCTTGAAAAATTCATTCAAAAATTGCTGAACACGCTCATTTGTCTTAACCATTGTTCTTTCGAGCTCGTCACCTGAATTAAATACAGATATCCCGATTCCTTGTTTACGATTGAAAAGATATCTCCGTGCGTAAATCATGGAATAAATCCGTGAAATAGGAAATCTTTCCGCAAGCGCGTCAAAAATGCTTCCGCAAATTGTACAAGGTTCATTATTCAAAACCCAATTGTATTGTCGGTGTTTAAAAAGCTTCTTTTTCAGATCGCTGCTACTGATGATATCTTTAAGAAGACTTTCGCGGTGTTTTCTTGGAATCAAAAGAATTGGGTTATCATGATTGGGACACGGAACCTCAAAAAAGTTATCTTCGGCACCAAATCCGGCTGCCCGATTTTTTGCAATAAATTCGGAACCCATATCTTCAATGGGGATTTTCCAGACTACTTCATACATTAACCCCTCGTCAGAGCGGACATATTTTTCGAGCTTGTTCAAAAGATTGTTCAAAAAAGTGCTTTTTCCACTTCCCGCCGGGCCCCGAAAGACGTAAATTTTGTTCCTTTCGGAACTCATCCGGAAAGACTTTGCAAGGTTCACAAGTCTGTTGGTAAAAAGTCTGTCCGAGAAAAAAGGTTTCTCAGATTCTTTAATGAAAAGTTTGTCCAGGTTGCTGTTCAAAAAGCCCATGCTTTCAGAATCATCCGCAAACTCATCTTTTGATTCAGTAATATAGAAATGAATCATGTCGTGAAAAAGTTGAAAAATATTCCTGAGGATCAGCTCCCCTGAAGTTTCAAATTCATCTAAAAAAGCCTGATAATTAATTAATTTATGACTTGTTTCAGAGGTCAGGGTTTCAATCATATTTTCAAAAGCTTGAATCACCATAATTTCGCCCCTTATTAAGCAATAATGCTCAAAACCAAGTGCTTGTCCCGGCCACCGCTTGCCGCTTTTTTTCCGAAAATCCAGTAAGGTTTCATTGCGAAAATTCAGTTAAAACTTTCTGGCTCAGTATAAGCTTTTCAGGCAAGTATTTCCCTGGTAAGCTGCCGATTATCCATTGTGTAACGAATTTTCTGAAATTTCAACTCAACGGGAGCTTGTTCAACAGTAGATTGCCCAATATTTTCGCTCCTGCCGGCGCTTATCTGACTATCATCGACTTCATGAGTTTCTAAAACAACCTTTTTCCCCCATAGGAATTCGATTCCCAGCATTGTGTTGTGGATGTATTCCCGTACAAGTTCTTTTTCTTCGAAAAGATGCGTCAAATAAAGCGTACCATCGGTTTGGGTTCTATCAGTATCAACCGTAATATATGGAGGATGGTAAAGAGATTCAGACATTTTTTTCTTGAAATCGTCAGCATTACGGCTCTTAATGTAATATTCCCATACCTGTTTTTGAGGGTTTAATCTTTTCCCTACAACGAAGAGGTTGAACTCATCAACAAAATCCTGATCAAAAAATTGACTTATGGCATTCGAATCAGAATAATATTTTCTTACACTGTAGATGAAATCCAGTCCTTTACCGGTTTTTTTATCGAATTTTTGCCTTGTATCAATTTCCTGGAGTTTTTCATACTCATATGAAATCATTCCACGATCAGCTTTTGCTTGGAGGTACTTGAACAACCTAAGCCCGATAGCATATGGATTCAAACCAACCCGGCTCAAAGAAACAACTCCGGCGTTAATCTTTGAAAACTCAATTTCATGTCCCCGGCAACGAGGGTCATCCATAAAAAGAGCTTCATGCCAATAACTGGCCCATCCCTCGTTCAGAATTTTTGTGCGAATTTGAGGCTGAAAATAAAGCGAGGTGTCTCTGACAATCTGGATGACCGTTTTCATCCACTCATTTTCATCCTTGTTCATTTTTTCAGAAAACCGCATGATGTATTCCATCAGATCACGTGGAGGGTTGAGTTTATTTTTTGTGCGCTTTTCATAGGTAACATTGAAATCAAGATATTTTTGCCCAACATAGATCAAAAAAAGGTTCTTGGCAGTCTCTTCACTATGTTTTCGGGCTAATTCGTTATATTTTTCAAGTTCCTCGATATAGCGGAAAGTAGTAACATTCAGGATATTCTGAAGATATTCGTCGAAGAAAAATGAATACTTACTTTGAGTTGGGGTCTCTGTTTGAATTGCGTCCTCTTCAAACAAATTTCCATGGAAGTTTACAAGGTTATCGATTCCTCGGGAAAATTCGATTACATAATCAACCCATCTTCCGTGCTCCAGTCGTAATTCCTGGATAACATGGGCATCGGAAAGAGCTTTTCCTAAAAAGTCATCTAACCAGGTTTTCTGGAAAAAAACATTGTTCTGGAAAAAGTCAATGTGTCCCATGACGTGGTAAAAAATCATTACATTCAACCAATCCGGATTGTTGTCATTGTAAAAGGAGATTGGTGGACGTGTATTGATTACAGTTTCATACGGATTACTAGGATATACTTCGTATTTCCCTTTGTCCTGAAGAACATAAACGTCATGAACCCAATAATCGTAAAGAGTCGGAATCATGACTTTTGGACTGAGCCTTATCATGTCTTCGTTGGTAATGACAAATTCCAAAGTTTCATCCCGAAAAGAAAGGCCATTATCGCGTGCGACCTTCTTGCAGTCTTCCATTATTTTCTTTTGATGCGGAATTAATATTTCCATTTTATTCTCACTCAACCAGAGCTTTTATGCTTTTTATTAAATCATCCTGATTATTGTTGGAGCTGGTTAGGGTAGTCATTTTCAGTAGTTCCGGATATTTTTCGAGCAGTTTAGATCTTTCGATGTATCTTTCCACATAGGTTTGAGACGATGAATACTTGTTTTTTACAATAGTAATACCCATTCTATTCACATAGGACATCATTTTCTCAAGTTCGGGAATGGCGGAATCGCCTTTTTCATCCCAGTCATCGCCGTCAGTTCCCTGGAAGATATAAATATTGTAGTCTCTGGCCAGATTTTCAGCTTCCACTATTTGATTGATAAGTTTGTATGCCGAAGCAATATTTGTCCCACCACCATTGTTTAAGCGGTAGTATTTTACAAAATTATCGACTTCTTTGGCTTCGGTATCATGCAACACAAAGCGTTTTTCAACACGTTCTTGATATTGATACAATAACCAGGAATAAATCAGAACATGCTGAGAGAGCACTATTTCAGTGGCTTCTCCGAACATAGATCCCGAATAATCACGGACAAAGAAAACCAAAGCTTGCGACTCATACTCTTTTTCCCTGGAAACAATACGATATAAAAGGTCTTCAGGACTGACAATCAAATTATCGAAAGAAATGTTGTCCGGATCGAAAGTCCCAAGAATTTGATTGGTCTTCAATATATTTTTAAGACTTTTCTTTTTATCAAGGATCTGTCCGAATTTTCGGTTAACATCGGTCAATTCATAGGAATATCGATCAAGAGCGGTTTTCTTTCCTTTATCCTGGATGTTGGGAAGATGAAATTTCTCCGTCAGGGCTTTTCCTATTTCATAGGCGCGAGAATCGTCCAGTTCGTGATTTTCGCCTTCTCCCTGGCCACCTTGCCCCTGACCTTGTCCATCTTCGCGGACCGGAGCTTCTCCGATTATTTCCCCTTCTTCACCTTCGCCACTTCCACTCTCGTCGCCGCCTTGTCCTGGGGTTTTTGGACGATTGTCATGATAAAATTTTTCTTCTGTAACAGTTGGAACAATAACCGATTTCTGTCCACGCGGACTTGCAATCTTTCCAAGAATTACTTTCTTTGGAAAACCGTCCTTTTCTCTTTGAACGTCACGTTCAAGGAGCTCATCGAGAGTCTGAAGGGCCACAACGGGAGTTTCGGGATAACCCAGAAAAATGCGGTCGTCAAAATCGTAAATTGAATCTTTTCTGGATTGTTCCGCCGATAGGGCTTTCATTGTCCCTTCGAGATCTCTGGAAATGATTTCTTTTCCGGAAAGCGATAAACCTTCGCTTTCCAGAATATTCTTCATCTCAAGAATATCAATCTTGCGGATAGTCTTCATGAGAGTTACTTGTTGCTATCAGGTTTGCAATAAAACTCGAGAGTTTTTCTGGCACAACTTTTGCAATAACCGAGTTTATCAATCATTACGCCGAATAAACGATCGAACAGCTTTTTATTGTCTTCGTTGGTCGGATTTGCAAGAGCTCCAGCGAGACTTCCGGCTCCTGACATGTCGGTATTGAGACGATACTCAGTAACCGCTTTCTTAAGTTTTTCATTGTCCATAAAGCAGTAGCTTGGATCTTGAGTAACTCTTCGGGCATACATCGCCCGAATTTGTGCCCGATGCTGCTCTTTGGCTTCCCGGGTGTTTAGTCCAAGTCTTTGCTCAACACCATTAATAAAGGTTTCATCAATTTTTAACGGCTTTTCAATGTTTCCCTCGCGTATTCTGACAATTTTATCAGGACCGACATTATCAGCGGAAACAACCACCATATTCACATAATTCATTACTTCCTTCTTGATAGCCTCAGGATCATTCATGTAGGCATTGAAGATTTCGGTTTTAATTTTTTCCTTGTACAAACCTTCAGCCACTTCGATAACCTTCAGACACCATTCCTGCTCTTTTTTATCAGTGAGATTGTCGTAAATCTCGCGTTTTACACTTTCAAATGCCGTTCCCGCGAACATGCATTCATCTTCGTGAGTGCTATTCAAGCTCAACAATTGTTGGACAGCTCTTCCAAGGCCGCGTTGTCCTATTCCTGAGTGTCCGAAACGATCTTTGATCTTCGGCCTACGGCTTAATTCGTCGATAATTTCAACGAGAGTTTTGATGCTCTTTTCGCCGGCAACCTCTCCTGCAGCCAGATGCAACATTTCGCGCGGAGTTAACCTTTCATCCTGCGGGAGACGGGTTAGTACTACTGGAATTGAAAGTGCATAACTCAAATTCGGATCTTCGTGCAGGTCTTTCCCTAAGATGGTTGTTTTCTTTTCGTTTCCGATGGAAAGACGGGTTAGAACCGATTGCAGTTTATAATCGGTGTTATGAGGAACGTAGAAAACTTTACAGCGGTCGTAAATTGGTGCTTGTTCCTTGTTCTCAATGAATTTTTGATATTCGACGATATTACTGGTTGCAATGATCAGGGTATCCATGGGCCATTTGTAAGCGTTGATTTCGATTTCCCTATTCTGAATGACCCCCAGATAAATTTGTACTAGATCTGTTTTGTTCTTGAAAAGCTCATCACTGAAGTGAATTCCACCACCCGCTACTCTTGCAAGGACCCCTCTGCGCAAATCGTATCGATAGGGATTATTTGAATCGGCCAAATAAAGTAGTCTTTGAACTGATTCTTCACCGCATAAATCTGCACCGGAAGAAGTAATCTTATCTTTTGCCTGATATTTTCCCGTAATGGTTCCCAGGTTTCCGCTGAGGGGAACTGGTACAATATCAATAAATTCGGTCATGATCTTCTGATAATCACCATTAGTGAAAACCCGAAGATCGTTTAGGATATATTCCGAACAGGCACCAAGTGCACGATAATTTCTGAAAAATTCAGCACTTTCATTTTCTGAAAAACCGAACCCCGAAATGAACTTTTTGTTTTCATCCTTACCCGGGTAAAGATTCATAGCTAAAAGAACAGGATCTTCGTATGTTTGTGATTCAATAACGTTGAGTTTTCCATATTTTCCGAGCTTTTCAAGCCCCTTGAAACGGAAGGTATATTTCACATTATTATCTTTGGATAAAAAATTCCTATATAAATCACAAACCTTGTCTACGAAGAAGGTTTTTCCGTTGCCGGGTTCTCCAACCAGGACAAAAGCCATTTCGCGTGATGATCCATTTTCAGCTGCATCTTTAACATAAGAAACGAAGCTATTTATGAGATCGAACATGCCAATTACCGGTTTTCTACCTTCCCGGAAAATCTTGTAATCAAAAGTCGATTTTCCGTTCACAGTAACTTTTTCCACTTTTGTCTGGTCTTCAAGTATCATTCTGGAAACGGACCTGAAAACGTTCTCAAAGCGGTGCTTACCCGCGCGCAGTTCGTGCATGTAATCAGTAAGAGTTTTTCCCATGTCGCTTTCCCCTGATGATTTATTTCAATCGTTAATCATGACGATAGCTTATAATTCTGAAATGCGTTTTGCAACTATTTTTGAAAACTTTTTTTTGAAAAGTGTAACATGTTTTTGGAAGTTAGCTTTCCAACCATCTTTACGGAACATTATTAGTAGTGATTGGTTCGCACTTATAACCAAGTTCGTTAACTGCCTCGACCAACCTTTTTATTTCAATCTTTTCACCGGAAATTTCCCCCTCCCCGGTTTCGAGATCAACAATTACATTTTTGACCCCGGAGATTGTCTTAAGAGCCCTTGTAACATTAGTTACACAATGGTTACATGACATTCCTGATATTTTGATCCGGATACCTTTTTCCATGTCATTACTCCTCGAAAAAACAGCTCTTTTTTGCTTATAAAAAATTGCAAATACAAATAAGAGTAAAAGCGTTATTGAAAAAATGTTTGTTAAAAAAACATTTTCCAGTGAACACGTGTGGCACAGCGCTTCTGCAGAATACCCTTTAACTTGAAGCCCGGCAAAAATTTTGTCAAGAGAAAGCCCTGCAACCAGGGATCCAAAAACAATCGTTAACAAATAAATTACTGTAAGTCTTCTTCCTAGCATGTGTAAAACAAGTAGAATGGATGCTGCATTTGTTGCAGGACCGGTTATCAAAAAAACCAAAATCGCTCCGGGAGAAGCTCCTAAGTGCATAAAACCAAGGGCCACCGGAATTGAAGAAGTGGAACATACGTATAAGGGCATTCCAATCAGCATCATAATAAACATGGACCCAATCCCACCACCTAGATAATCCCGGAATGCATTTTCATGGACAAACGTTGAAATCAGCGCAGCAACAAATATTCCCAAAAGAAGAGTAAAAGCCAAATCTCGGGGAAGTGTGTAAAATCCATACCACATTGCTTGTTTGAATTTATCAAAAATTCCGATTTGCAGCTCGTGTCTGTCTTCTTCCTCATCAGCCTGATCATCCTCTGCATGGTGCCTAAACTCATTCTCTGTGCATTCAATTCCTTCATGGAGATGCGGTTCAGAAAGATTTTGTGTTGAAATTGGTTTTTCCTGGGGAATCTTTTTGTCGAACCATTCGATAAGTAGACCGCCCCCAATTCCCATTAAGAACGCTACCAAAGGTCGAAAGACCGCAAAAATTGGCCCTAACAATGAATAGGTGACAAAAATTGAATCAACACCTGTCTGAGGAGTCGACAGAAGGAACGAAATTGTTGCACCTTTCCCGGCACCATGCTTACGGATCGAGGCAGTAACCGGAATTACCCCGCATGAACAAAGAGGGATAGGGATCCCCAATAGCGCACTTTTTACAATTGGCCAGATTCCGGTTCCGCCAAGATGTTTTTCAATCCAGCGTGATGACAGTATAATAGAAAAAATTCCGGCAACAAAAAATCCAAAAATAAGGAAGGGGCTCATATCCCCCAACACATCCCAGAAGGACAAAAAAAGCTTAGTAATCATTTTCAAGCTTCTTTCATAAGAGGTTGTACATCTCAACTTCCAAAACATTAAATCAACTAATAACAAGAACAAAAAAAGTTAATACATCTTACATTTTTCAGAATTTTTCCCCACAGTCAAAAGGAAGAATTCACATAATGCATAAATTCAACAGCAACCCAGGATTCGAGGATGAATAAGCCAGAAAATAGACGCTACCTCCAATCACCCATTTGTTAAAAACCTTCCAATTTTTCATTTTATTTCTCTGCATTTCCTATGGGAAAAGCTATTCAAGATTAATTTCGGGAAGAGTGATCGAAAAAGTGGTTCCTTTTTCAGCTGAAGATTGAAACTCAAGAGTACCACCCAGCACTTCTTCGCCAAAAAATTTCATGGAAAAAGTCCCCAAACCGCGTCCTGAATCTGCTTTGGTGCTAAAATTTCGTTGAAATATTCTTTTTTGCACTGAAATTGGGATTTCACCTTCGTTCCAGACGGAAAAGCGTACACCAGAATCCAGGGATTGAAAAATAACTTTGACCTCACTGCCTATTCCGGAAGCTTCAAAAGCATTAGTCAGCATATTTATCAGGATCCTTCTCAAAGCAGTAATGTCCGTAATGAAAACCAACCTCGGGGATTCAATACACACCGTAAACTTTTTACCCCTTGCGACTGGATGATTCAGAAATTCATCTTCCAATTCCCGAAATATGTCTTTAATTAATATTTTTTGCCAGGATGGCCGAATAACATCAGATTTGCTTTGAAGGAAATTTCGATGAAGTTTGAAATCATAAAGAAGTTTCTGCGAAAAAAAAGAGATTTTACTTAGAAAAGGTTTGAAATCTCGTTCATTTTCCATGGCAAAACATTCGCAAAGTGCTGAAATTCCATAGAGGTCGTTGTTTATATCATGGAAAAAACTGCGTTCAATATTTGCAAGCTTATGTTCAGCGGAAATATCCTGAAGAAAAAGCAAAACAACTTTTTTTCCTTGAAAAACGATTGGAGAGGAGCGCACCCTGAAAAACATGTCAAATGTTTTTTCCCCTCGTTTGATTGAAAGAACGCAATTACGCTCAATTGGTTTATTCTCTGAAAGACTGGTAACAATCGAAATAACGGCCCCACAAACGGTGCATGCCTGACTCGTGCCGCATCCATTAGGACCTTCCTTTGCAAAAACACATTGAAGGGCTTCTCCTGGGCGAAGTCCAAGTATTTCTGCCGGATTTTCCAATCCTAAAGTGCAAAGTAAAGCACTGTTTACTGCAAGAATTTGTCTGTGTTCATTTAATACCGCAACCATTCCACCTACTGTTTTCAACAATTCCTGGATGATAGAGTTATGAGTGGCAAAATCAATATCTTTATGAATAAGATTGCCATCAAGTCTTTCAGGACTAGCAAAGTAAGTATCCATGAATCAATTTCCTTAGAAAAACACCTTAATATTGAACTTTTTGAATTATTTGAGCATTTTGGTTTGAGGTGTCCATGACAACTTCTAGCTGCAGTTGAGGTATTACAAAAAAAAAATTTAACACATGAGCTTTTTTAAATTATCTTGTGATGAGAAAATGCAAAATCCACTTAAAAAAGCTCGAATTGTTCCTATCAAGTATTTTACTCTTTCTCTGGGACAATTTCAAATACTCACAACGGAAGTCAGCGACAAAGAGTAAATTCATATTGACATTGCGAATTAATCATACATTTCAAAAAAAAATTCGCGAAAAATTAATTTTTCCAAATTTTCTGCACTTGCGTTGGTGCAAGTTTATTAGTCAAGTATTTTTACTCTTTTTCGCTGACGGAAGTAACGAAAGGTAGCTCAAATTGAATTCGCAGGAAAGTTAAACAACTCTTCCAAAAGAGGAGCCAAGAAAATTTTCAAAGATCCAAAAGTTGTTCCGTTTTCAGAAAAGCTCCTTTCAGCAATAACCCAAGCCAGGATAGAGTTCGTTTTTTTTACAGGGTGGCTTCGTTTTCCTTAAAATTCGATGTCGATTCTCCAGCAGATCGTTCAATTTAGAGATCAATTATATTGATTGAATGAAATTAGCTTTCGATCCTCAACCGAGTTTGCCGGTTTCGATGAGTGAAAGAAAACGAATGAATAACTCGGTAAAGGTTTCTTCATCCACTGATTTTTCCGAATCATTTATAGTTGCGGAAATACAAAAGATGTCGGAAGAAGGTGTCTTTTGCAGGACAAGAGTATAATTAAGAACACCTGTCTCAGAGCCACCTTTGTAGCCGCAGAGTGCCCAGGCTTTCTTTTGGACGAGCCCTGGATTTATAGCAATTGCAGGATCTTTTCGCAATTCATAAATCACCCGGCAAAGTTCGGCGGTGGAAATCAGCCATTCGATTTTATTTATGAATACAGGTTTTTCGGAAATATCCGCCACGGAAATGCTTTCGGAAGCCAAGCGAGTAAGGAGTTCACGTTTTCCTTTTTCATCGGCTTTGAGAAACGCACCCGAATATTTGGCCGCCCCGTATTTCAAGCGGAACATTTCCATGGTTCCGAGAAATGGTCGTACGCGCTGAGGAGCAACCGCTTCAACGTTTGCCCGACCAATACGATTTAAGAGATGATCGGTTGCAGTATTGTCACTCAAGGAAATCATAAGATTCGCGTAAGTCTCCAGAGTAATAGGAGTTCCCGCAGGCCAACTCTGCAGCAAACCGGAGGGTAAAGAAAACCACTCAGAGCGTAAAGGCAGGATTTCATCGACCCGGAGAGTTCCTGAAGCTAGCGCTTGCCGGTAAGCTTTGAGAATAAACAATTTAAAAGCTGATCCAACCCCGAGAGGACTGTTTCCATTCAGGTCGAGGATGGTATCACTTCCATTGCGGGTCACCGTAACTGAAACAACCCCTGGAAGTTTTTTCCATTCATCCGCAAGTTTATTCGGGGTGTCATCAAACAAAGTCCAGTTTCCCAGCCACAGACTTTTTACTAAACCATGCTCATTGAAGCTAATGGTACAAGGAGCCTTTCCTGAGGAAAATAGAAGGTCGAATTTCCCTTTTTTGTCAATTGCTTCCTGAAGATGACCAAGTTTGGATTGATAAAGCGTAACAAATTCTTGAATTTTTTTTTCAGGAACTGCTTTGAGAAATTCTGAAGAAAAGACATCGGTCCAAGTGGCAATTTTTTGATCAAAGAGAGCTTTTAAAACAACGACTTCCTTTTTTTCGGCATTTACTGGACCGAGTCCATTCAGAACAAAGATCAACAGTAGGCCAAACAATGAAAAATGTCTTTTACTCATAAAGGGTCCCCCAAAGAAAGAATCCATCGGCACGGTCATGCCGCAACCGTTGGTTAAAGAGCGGAATAAATGATGATTCCTTTGACAACAAACATTACATTAAATTTTTCAGAGTATATCAAAATTTCTTACTTGTTTGGAAGTCAAAACCCCGCAATTAAATTATCCACAAAAACGTAATGAGTATTTATTGCAAGTGCTTTTGTATTGCTCAAGCGACAGGTCCATTTCAAGCGACCATCAGTCCGAATGGTGGACCCACCAAAAACCAGGCATGCTAATAACAAAAAACGGTGGCTGAATTTCCAGGTTAGAAGCTGTCGAATAATCTCGGTACATTTTATTCAGTAGAGAACTACCCGCTTCTGATGCGAGAATGCGAGGTGAAAAATTGGATGGGTACCTTAAAATATGAAAATTAAGGTATTTTTCGACAGTCTCGTTAGAAGCTGTCGGAAAACTCTCAGTATATTTTACTCGGAACAAAGTGACTCGCTGTTGATGCTAAAAAGCAAGGCGAAATTTTGAATCGGTAAATAAAAACATGAAAAATACGGGATTTTTCGACAGTCTCATTAGTGTGGCTAGAAGCTTGTTCTTTTTATTTCCCGGTCTTCAGCTTCATAACAGTTTTTATGGATGTACGTGTAAAAACAGGCAAATTCAATTCAGGAACAGGAATGGAAAAACCAAACATTGAATCGGATTCAACTTCAAAAATCTGGCCGAGATCGATATCAAATGCAATTTTTCCACTTGTTTTCATTTCATTTCGGGAACCCTCAATATTTGTTAAATCGGGAACAAGAAGCTCATTTTTGAAAATTGCAAGTTTTCGTCCATTTAAATCCACAGTTTTTTCAAAAGTATATCTGATCTTATTTTCAAACGGAAGTTGCGAATTAACGGGAGAATTAGTAACCCACTGATCCCCTGGCTTTAATGGATGCTCAGGAAAAACCAGTGACGAGAAAGAAACGCTTTGCCATGTAAATGAAGCAACGACTCCCGAAGTGTTTCCCCTGTTGTCCTGTTCGTAGGACAGGGTGGTTCCCTCTTCTGGCATGGCCTGTGAAGTGTTTCCTGAAAGCATTCTGACTTCCTTGAAAAGGACTGCAATTCTAGCTTTGGACTCTTTTACCGATTCCACTCTTTGCTCAACCAGCATCCTCATATTTACTGGAGTTTTGTTCGCTCCATTAGGAAGAAAAGTCTCAACAAACCCGTTAACATTTATTTCGTAAACAAAAAAATTTCCTTCTTTAAAACGATATTTGAAAACATTCGATTCCATTGCAACTTCCTTTCCAATGGCGATAAAAAGCGGGACAACAACAAAAAACAGAGTGGTTATGAGATAAATATACTTTTTCATTTCCGATTCTGACAGCAAAATAATTTAGAAATTTTTATTAAGATAGCACAACCTCTGCCAAAATTAAATCTGAAGGTCTCTGATTTTACTATTTCCTGTAGTATTTTTAAAAAAAGAATTGTAACATCTTAAGGAAATATCACTTTACATTAGAAAGTCTAATTTTTGAAATGCAACTTGAAATTGCGTGTGGTTAAATGGATACAATTCTTTATAGATCGAATTTGAGAAAATCAATCTTTCTCTTTCTTTTCTCAGGTCTATTCTTTTTCTTAAATCTGAATTCCTCAATGGCATGTGAAGGATTCATTCATAGTTGGCAACCTGTCTGGGCAACTTTTTCAAATAATATCAACAATATGCTGAGTTTAATTTATTTTGATACCCTCAAAAGCAAATTAGATCAATGTTCCAGTGGCACCTGGGAAATCAATGTCTCTGAAGATGAAAAAAATGCGACGGAAGCTCAGGAGATTCTAAAAGAAACAATTGCTTCAATAGCAAGTGAGACCGGTTTTACCTGGAAAAATGACCTTGGATTAATGGAAACAGGAAAACTAGCCTCTCAAAGTAATGGTGGGGTGTGGATAAGTTTTGTGGATACTCTTGCTAAGCAAGGAGTTTCATTTGATGGTGCCACTCCTCCATACTATTTTTTGAGAGTGTTTTCCGAAGGGAAATGCAAGGTTAGAACTCTCGCCGCCATGAAAGATGGTAAAGTCGTTCTTATCGATGAAATCCCAGTTAATTTTGTTTCAGAAACAGATTTTTCAATGAATTTTTCTCCTACTTTTGGGGGATTGCTGCTTCGAAGAGTGTCATATAGCCGCTATCCCATGGAGAAACCGAATGAAATCACCCTTATTCCAATTCCAAATTAATCCCCCCTCTCATCAAGGAAAACTTAAATTGAGAGGGGGGAATCTACTGAATGGCGTCAAGAAGAGGGCGACAGATTGTATTAATATCACGTGCCCCCATCACTAGCACCAGATCTCCGCATGAGGCTTTCTTTGCAATATCACTAATAATCATGTTTCGATCGCCCAAGAATTGTACATTTGAAAAATTTTCTCTGATTTTATTTACGATATCCCTGGAGGAAATATCTTTCTCAACCGTTCCTCCACCATAAAAAATATCGTCGAAGTACAAATACTCATTTTCCAGAAGTTGACTGAAAACACTCACCAATTCATCCCTGGTGAAACGCGTTGGTCCAAAACCATGTGGTTGATAAACGATGAAACGACGTTTCGATAGTTTTCTCGCAGCTTCAATCGCCGCAGAAATCTCAGCGGGATTATGGGCAAAATCGTCTACAACAGTAACTCCTTTTGCCATTCCAATCCTCTCAAAACGCCTCTTCATCCCAGGAAAAGCCAGAAGCGCCGCAGAAATAACTTTTAACGGAATTCCTAAGAAATCACCTATGGCTATAGCTCCCAGAGCATTTTGCATGTTATGCTTGCCGGGAAGCAGAATTTCAAAAGTCACCCCTTTAACCGAGAAAATCGAATGATCACGAGCCAGTACAAACGCATCAGGGTGAATAGTGGCCTCCGGGGACATTCCATAGGTTGTAATCTCACGACTCAGAAGAGGTTTTAACGCCATAGTGTTTTGATCATCAGCACAAAATATTATTCTCCCATTTTCTTTCGTATTTCCGGAAAATGTTTTGAAAAGCTCTTTCAGCTCCTCCAAAGTTTTGTGATCACGTGAAATATTGGTTATCAGCGAAACATAAGGCCGATATTTAACAATTGATCCATCTGATTCATCAGCTTCTATTACAAAATGTTTTCCGTGCCCCTCAGAAGCGTTTGTATCAAGTCCTGAGAGTATTCCACCAATTGCAAATGAGGGATCCAATCCCGAAAATTTCAGCATCCAGGAAACCATTCCGGTGGTTGTTGTCTTTCCTGAAGTTCCACCGATTGCAATTCCGGACTTCTCATTAAACATCCATGACAGAAGATCCGACCTCATAATCTCCCGAATCCCAAGTCTTCGGGCAGTGACAATATCGGGAACATTGTCCTCAACAGCAGTTGATTTTACAATTAAAACATCTTCAGGTTTTAAACCATTTTCTTTCAGGAAAATTTCAGGCCCCATGCCATCTTGTGGATAGATGGATATTCCACTTGCTTTCAATCTCCGACAGTAGTCCCCATTCAAATTCCTGTCAGAACCAGCAACCCGATTCTTTTCGTATTGGAGAATTTTCGCAAGTCCGCTCATCCCCATCCCTCCGATCCCAACGAAAAAAGCATTCATACTAGGCCTCCAAAGTTACAATTTCGCATTGTTCCCTTAATATTTCTTAAAGAAAATTTGTATAATCAATTTATCGAACGGGATAATGCATTTATTGAGAGTTTTCGAGGAATCGGGTCTCAAACTGGAAATCACCGGAATAGTTTAAGGTGGAATCCAATGAATGCCGCGATGCAACAACCCTGTAATGGTAAATTTTCCCTGGAATCAGACCATATAACTGTATTCTATGAAATGTCTTCAACTCTGTGTCAGTGAAGGTCGATTGCCCATATAATGAATCAAAACCATAGTCAACCCTCCCATCAGATTCAATGTCAGTATCCCATTCGATAACCGCCGATTGATAAAAAATTTGTGGCGCTGAAACCGAAGTTATTCTTGGAATCGGTACTAACTGAGCGTTCAACTTGCTTATGGTAAGCTTGTCCTCAACTACAACTTCTGATTTAACCAATGAAAGTTTTCCATCACTTGTTTGCAAAAGGATGCTGTATTTTCCAGGCTTCACACTGGCCGAAAATTCGCCCTCAGGTGAAATGGGAACATGTATTTCAGATTTTTCATCCCTGATTACTATTATCGAATTGAGAGTTGTATCCAGTTTTCCGCTGATAAGTGCACTCCCGGTCAGGTCCTCAGATGTTCCATTGTTTTTTTGACACCCCAGACACATCGTTAAAATAATTGATAGGACAAAACATGAAAGAAGATTTCTCAAACTGAACAATAATCGCTTATTCACTTTCAATCCTTCATTTGCACTTTTTTTGTATTCCAAAACACTTTTCGCATTATTTGCAATAGATTCGGTCTTAAGTTGCTAACTTTCTGGGTCTTAAAGGAAGCGTTAACACTTAATTTCACTAATAAAAGTCATCAATACTTCCTTCCGGTTGCGTATACATCGATGTTTGAAATGGAAATCTTTCCGTAACCGTTTTTTGTTATTTCAACATTGTACCTGCCAACAGGAAGATTATAAAAAACGTAATCTCCCATTATGTCTGTAGTGGTGTGATAGGGCTTATTTATCAAACGAACAATTGCACCGGACAAAGGATGACCACTAGCTTCGTCTGTTACACGCCCCTTTAAAATCCCCAATCTCAAATCGATTGAAACTTTAATTGTTTGAAAGAACAACCCTTTTTCTTTTGCTTTAATTTGCCATTTCCCATTTTGATAATGAAGAGTCATCAAATCTGAACCAAGCTCATCATAGCGCCAATCCCAATTTTCACCAAGTGCAGTCACACGATAATTCATATTTACTCGTGCGATATCGTCCTTGAATTCAAATGTGTGGGGATGAAAATCCACTCTGACATCTCGCCAGTTACGCAGACCCTCTTCCAAGGACCTGACCATATCCTGATAGGTATTTCCAAAACCATCCCGATAATCAGGTGAAATCCTGTCAAAAAGATATATCGTATCTCTTCGGGAAAAAGCATTAGAGAGCTGGGAAAGAAAATCCCTGATATCAGCCATTTTCCTGGCTTTACTCAGTAGACTGAATGAACAATCGAATATTTTTTCCTTTTTTCCGGTCGGATTCACGTAATGGACTTTCATGTTAAATTCCGGAAATGATGGCAGGATAATGTTGGCTTCGTAAAACCCTTCTCGCCCTTCCTTGAGGAGATAAACCAAATCCTTGTTAATGAATATTTCGAAATTGTCGTCAGGGCGAGGATAAGGAGTAAACTTCATTTTTATCTGAAGCATCCTGGGAACTGGCCCCGGACCCGAATCGATTATTCGGAATCCTTCTGAATCGGTTTCTAAAGAGCTGACAAATTTTCCATTAAGCATTACTGTATCAACTCGATACTGAATTTCCGTAGAATATTTTTTGATCGCCGTTTTGAAGTGGTCAAGATAAGCTGCAAGTCTTCTGAATTCCTCGTATTCCATGTCAGTATTGAATTGAATTTGCCTGGATTCCTTGCCTTTTTCATCAATTTCAACATAATAGCTTTCTTTTAAGGAAATACTTTTACTTGCGCCTCTTGGACGATAGTAAACCCCTGATTTCAGCGATTTAAGAAGATCAGATTTTCCATCACAATAAAAAGATGCTTCACCGCCAACAAAATTAAAATTTAAATTTCGACCTTCCACTTCAATCTGATTTCCATTTTCTCCTGAAAGAAGCATTGAGCCCGACAGAAGTTTGATTTTCAAACCTATTGAAGGAGCCTGGGAATAGGAAAAACTCAAAGTAGATTTAGGTCTTACAAGTACTAGTCCGAGATTATTGAAGCAGACAACTATCCAACCGAAATTTTCGGTTTTCAAAGCATCGCCATTTAAAAATCCTTCCCGGTCCTGAATTCTGCGCCAGACTGTTTCTCTGATATGATTAACGTAAACAGGACCATCAACAAAAGCAACCTCCAAACCTGGAACCAATAGTGCATTAATGGGAGTGGTTTCTGATGAAACTCTTAGAAAATTCTGAGTTAATTTTGAATAAGAAGGTTGATGGTTTATGTTTAAAACAGTAAAAGTCGGATTCCCCTCGTTTTTTATTGGACTGTTTTGACTGCTTGAATCGGAGTATAAATTTTGACTGGTTAGAATATTTCCATTTGAATTTAGGCTGCGATTGCTTCCAGGAGAGGGATTTTTGGCTTCCAAAAAATTTGTACCAGATAGAAAGAAGCAAACAAAGATAACTAAGAATGCTTTTCTAAGTGAACGGATTTTCAAAAAATGGGTCGGATAAAATGTATTGATCAATTTCTCGATCGCTCCGACTACGCTCAACGACCGGACATCAAACGTTTCCTTTAATTCCTTGTCAGGATTTGTGACACTTGAAAAACAGCTTATCATTCAAACCGCCTTTGCATTTCAAAAAGACTTCTGGTAACGAACTTTCCCACTCACATCCTTAAACGATCGATCTGAAAGCATAAACCTGTTGTCAGCTCCTTCCACTTCAATTATGAAGCGAGATAAATTCTGATACTCCTTAACCAAGCTCACGACTACACGATCGCGTTCAGAATCCAGAGTGTTAATCTTCATATAATTTGATTCGTGAGTGAAGTCCAGATTTAAACTAAGGTCCTCGTGAAATTGAGAACGCCCACCAAAACCATAAATTGTGGTTTTGTCACTTCCTCCAAGGGTTTTGTAATAGAGTTGTTCAATGCTGTATAGTCCATATAGCCTTCTTAATTGGTCATATTCCCAGGTAAACTTCAAATCAATTTTGTTGTTTTCCTGATTGTTTGAACTGAAATATTTGTCCTGGTCCGTGTAACCGGATAAACCCACATAATACTTCATTGATCCGGCTTTCTGGTTGAATTCGACCCACATCAGATCTTTGTTTCGGTCAAGCAGGTTTACTCCATCGGAATATTCATGCATTGGTTGATAATAAAAGTCCAGTTTCATATCCTTGTAATATTCACTAGGTTTCAATGTGAGAGTGAATTCCGGAAGATCTCGTATGACTGTAAAAGCTTTATAATTACCCATGTTGTCACGAGTCGTTTTTGCTACGCCTTTGAATGAAAAAAAGCGGTTGAGCTGGTAGTTGATGCGACCATAAAAAACCTGTTCATCTCTCGGACTTTCTCCCATCACGGTCAAAAAACCGGTTCCAGCGGTTTCAACACCAACTTCCGCCTGATAGTTTTCCCGCTGATATGCTCCTGAAAACTTATAAGCCCCGGAATCTTGACTGTCCAGGTTTGCACGGCGGTCAAAATCGGTATTACTGGTAGCATATTCTCCTTGCAGGGAAATGTTTTCGGTTGGCTTAATTTTCACATCAGCAGAAAGTACGCTGTTTCTCAAAGTCGGCTTATCATAATCAGAATTTGGATTATCGTTAGAATCCTTAACATAAACGGCATTCAAACCTATTGTAACAGCCTCATCCTTTTCATGGGCTAACCGGAATCCCATCACCTGCCGGGGGTTTTCAAAATCGCGAGGTTCAATGGATTTATAACCAGTGAAAGCCTTAAAAGAAGAATTTGAAAACTTTTGTTCCCCAAAAAGTCCAATAATTTGATTTGTTATGGAATAGCTTGAAAAGCTCGGCAATGAATGGCCTAATACTATCCTGGAATCCGGAGTTATTGATTCGACCGAAAAATGATTCAATGTAAATCCTTCAAGATATTCTCTGCGATCATTAGTATGCGTTGTGTCCAGATTCAGATTTAGTGAATCACCTGCATTATTAGTTGTAAAAAGGTCGTATTTTAAATTTTCAACGTAAAAAGTTCCCTGATTTTTGGATGATTGCGACGGGTTTCCGGAAATATAGTTACAATAAAGGGTTGTATCAGAATAGAGTTTTGAACTGAACGAACGATCATCCTCCGAAAAGTTCAAATCGGATTCATTGGAAGCAATTTTGTTTATCAATGGAATTGATGGACCACTTTCCTCAATTTTGCCTTGAGAAGCTGGAATAAATTTGTCAGAAACTGATGTTTTATGTATTGGTGAAACATCAACAAACTGAGGTTCAATGAGTTTTTGCTCAAAAGGTTTATATTGCAATTCCGAGACGTTCTTAAAATTAAAGTTTGATACCACCCCAGCAGTGGAAAGATTTTTTTTCGCTATTCCATTGGATTTTCCGGCCCATTCAACGGATGTATCCGGATCCGCAGAATAAACAGTCCTAAAAAAAAGCAAAAAAACCGTTAACCACAGAAATAGCGTTCTGAGGACGGTTTTCATGCTGATTTTCAAATCAGTGCTTGGAGGACTTTTTCCAGTAATAAGTTTTCCGTTTCTTTGGATAACTTTTTACTCTGGAAACTTGAGAGCGAAGTCCAAGGGCAATTTCGGGATTGAGGGTCTGACCGTTTTTTCTAATCTCGAAGTGCAGATGATTACCAGTAGCTGTGCCAGTGCAACCCACTCCACCGATAACCTGGCCGGCTCTGACAGGCTGACCGCAGAAAACCTTGATAGCACTGCAATGGCCATATCTGGTGGAATAACCATTAGCATGTCTGACCACGATCAATTTCCCATAACCGCTTCTCCAACCAGCATAAACAACTGTTCCGGCCATGGAAGAGTAGATAGGCGAACCATAAGGAGCTGCTAGATCAATTCCAGCATGAAAAAGCCTTCTATGCCATACTGGATGATTGCGCCAACCGTAAGCATCACTGAGCCGCCCACGGACAGGGAGATATACTTTCGCATTTGAAGTATTGCGATGGGTGGAAACCTGCATCACTCTAAAGTATCGTTTTGAAGCTGGGACGTTGATTTTTTGTCCTGGTTTTAACGAAGCACTTGGCAACCTATTCTGGCACATAATTTCAGTAACGGTTGTATCATATTGTTTAGCAACTTTAACAAGTGTATCACCATTTTTTACGGTGTGAATCACAAGTTTTGATTCATCAATGCGGCCTTTGGTGGAAGCTGAAAATCCACGGTTCGCCCTGATTTCAGCAGAAGACCCAGAGAAAGTTTTAAGAGGCTCAGACAAAAGTTCCGGTTTAACACTAGTTCCGGTCTTCTTTGTCGAAGTAGTGCGTTCGATAACCAGTTTAGGAGGATTGAGAGGATCAGAGGCAATTTCAATTCCAGGTTTTTTTACCATTTGGAGTGAAGTTTGCATCGGTGCAAAACTGACTTTGGCCAGGTCTTGATTCACAAAACTAAGACTGGGAGTATGAAGCATTTCAAGATTGTTTGTGGAGGCTGAATTGCCACTGTGAGGGATTTCCACATTTTTTACGATAGTCTTTACCGGGATTTCGATTTTCTGATTTTCGGATAGATTATGAGAAGCAAGGTGATTACGGCTAACGATATCAACCAAGCTCAAACCGAAACGAGCGGCAATTTTGGAAAGGGAATCCCCAGCTTTAACGTTGTAGTACATTTTTTTGGAGGAATCGGCAGGAATTTTAACAACTTGGCCAGCTTTTAAAGACTTTTGATCAGCAATTCCATTGGCCTCGAGAATCTCCTTGGAGGCCAATCCAAACCTGCTTGCAATGGATGCAAGTGAATCACCTTTCGCAACCTTGAAGTTAATCCAATGGGAAGGGGGTCTGAATACAACCGGAGTATTTTGAACCGGAAGCTTGCCTGGCTCAACCTTTGCAATTTTCTGAGCTTCGCATGCTTGAGTAAAGGACTTTTTTACAATCTGATTTTCACACACATTTCGAGGAGCAGAGAGATTAGCCTTTGCAAGAAAGACGGATGCAGGGCTGTTTTTTGCTTCAGCAGCCTTAAAGTTCTCAAGCAATGCATTGTTTTTAAACGGTGCATTTACTTCAAACGCCGTAACTTCGCTTTTTGCAAGTACGCGATCAACCGCTATGGCTGTTGTCTCAAGTACGACGATGGCGAACAATACCAGCAACGAGTAGTAGCGGGGCTTCAGTTTCTTTAACACAAAATGCTCCTTAGGATATAATGTCGGACCAACTGTAAGTAACAAAACTGCACTTGGGTCCAAAAACTCCCTTGGGGCGTTCGTCAGCGCCAATGAGTTCTTCCGTAAGAATTACATCGACAGATCCGGAGATTTTTTTAAGGTTTTTTAGAAGTTTTTTTGAGAATTTAAAAATTTGATTGTTACGTGCGGTAAAATCTGTTATCTGAGTCATTGGAATGAACAGTTAAAAATTGCGAAGAATAAAATGAGAAGGCATTTGCAAAACGAAGAACACAGAACTTTTGAATCTGTAACTCAAAGTATTGACGAAAGCCTGAAGGCATTTCAGACCGGTTATATCGATGTAATGCTATTTCACGAAATAAACTATCCGGACGACCCCGCATGGATTTTTGAGAGGGTGGAATAGATACTGCAATTAAAGCACGAAAGCAGGGAAAAATTCGTTTTATCGGTTTTTCAGGACACAAAAATCCTGATTTTCATCTCGAACTATTGAATAAACCCTTCGAATGGGATGTAGTCATGCTCCCTCTTGGAATAATGGACTATCATTACAACTCATTTACAAGAAACGTTCTCCCAGTACTGGTCCAACGGAAAATAGGCATAATAGGCTTTAAAACACTTGGAGGTTTTATGTCTGGAATGTCGGAGAAAGCAGGAGTCCCTGTTAAAGAGTGCCTGCGATACTCAATGAACTTGCCCGCAAACACCATTGTGGTTGGAATGGAATCAATGCAGCAGTTAAAGGAAAATCTTGCTGTTGCCCACTCTTTCAAACCTATGACAGAAGAAGAGATGGAAGCTCTTCGCAAAAGAACTGCAAAGGTCGGCAATGACGGGAAATTGGAAATTTATAAAACCACAAGACAATATGGCGGCATTCGAGGAAAAAACGCCCACGGAATGAAAGAGTAATACCAATCGCACTTTAACCGTGTTTAAGTTCGTGAGATAAAATGAGATTGCAGGGCCATTATCTTCTGAAAGATAGAATACGGCCTTTTTGTGAATAGTATATACCACCTTTTCCACTTAGTAACATTAGCGTGACATTACACTTCACTGCAAAAGCAAAGACTCATTTTCCTTTAATCCCGAAAGAATCTCGATATAAGAAATTCCAAATCTGCCAGTCTTTACAAATTTTTTTTCATCACCGGAAGGAAGGGGAGTTTTTACATATGCTCCCTTTTCATCGTCATTGGAAATAGCTGCTCTGGGAATAAACAAGCAATCGGTGGCGATAACCGATTCAATTTCAACTTTAAAAGTCAGACCAGGTCTCAAAACTGAATCATTGTCCAGAATATCAATAACGGTTTTGTACTCCTTCAAAAAACCTTCCGGATCATTCCTTCCCAATCGCTCGTTACGGCTCATTGCGTAAAGTTCCTTTGATAAAACGCTTGCCTTCAAGCCTTTCTCTGGTAAAATGCTTAGATAGACAGATGCGTTATCACCAACCGAAACAAATCGATTATCTGAAGGAGAAAGGTAAAGTTCTCCCTGAAATCCGGTCAAATCAGGGATTTCAAGCATTTTATCACCCGGGCTGACAACCTTTCCTTTTTCGACTCGTCCTTTTTCATTATTCAATCTGACAAATGGCTTGAAAATAATTCCATCTTTTGGGGCTTCAATGATTGCTTTTCCAATATTTGATTTTTGGAGTTCAACTAACTTTTTTGTCTCCAACACTCTTAACTCCTTAACTTTCATCGAAACCTCACGTTTTTTTTCGAACTCCTTTAGGGCGTTATTAGCTTGTTGAAGCTCAAGCTGGGAAAGTTCGACTGCAAGTTTAGATTTTTTCAAATCAATTTGAGAGATTACCATTGAATCCTCAACAACATTGACTTTGGCTTTTTCAAGCTCGAGCTTCTTTCGTTCAACATCCAGCTCCAGGTCAATTTTTTCATTCTTCAGGTCAAATTCAGTTTTGTCTTGGTCAGCAAAGGCAAGATTATAATCATTTTCAGCAGAATCCAGAGCCTTTTGAAAATCAGAGTCGTCAATCCAAAGTATCGGATCTCCCTTTTTAACATTGGCTCCATCTTCAAGGACATCTTTAACCGTTACATAATAGTTGTCAAAACTCGGAATATAGATGTCTACAGTCTTCTTAGCCATAACTTCACCGTAATAAACCGATTTTTCCATTAAATTCCCGTGTTTAACCGTTGCCATATGTCCCTTTTCTGATTCGCCCACAGCACTTGATTTATTAAGGAAAAGGGAAACAACCAGTACAATTAATAATAAAAAATATACGGATATTCTATTCATAATGAAGCGCTTCCACAGGATTAAGATTGGCGGCTTCCATGGCCGGCATGATCCCAAATACTATTCCAACTATGAATGAAATTCCAAATGATAGAAAAATCGGCATAACTGAAAAAGCAATGGGAATTTCAGTAAATTTTAGTATACACCAGCTAATTCCCATGCCGGTCAATACTCCAACAGCACCACCGACAAGACAGGTAAAAACCGATTCAAAGAGAAATTGAAGAATGATATGACGCCTTTTCGCACCCAATGCCCTTCTGACCCCTATTTCATGCCTTCTCTCCATGACATTTGCGAGCATTATGTTCATTATTCCAATTCCTCCAACCAATAAAGATATTGAGGCAATACTTAAGAGTACCACATTGAATACTTTTTGTGCAGATTGTTTCTGTTCAAGCAACTCAAGCGGGGAAACAATTTTGTAATCAGAAACATCATTGTGTGTTACTGAAAGGATTTTCTGCGCCGCATCCCTGATATCGTTCGTTTCAGCCATATTGTGACATTTAATCGTAATCATGTCCAGGTCGGAATAAACTTTTGGAGGAGTAATTTTTTCATAGTTGGTTGTAATAGGAATCAAAATCGCCTGATTGAAAAGATTCAAATCCTCTGGAATCTTTCCTTTACCCTTTCCACTACCACTTTCTTTTTCCTTTGTTTTCTTCGCCACATCAGTCATTTCAACTTTTTTTTCGGCTTTTCCAAAAAGCCCTATTATCCGAAACCACTTATAGTTTATCCTGATGTCCTTTCCCAAGGCATTTTCAGGGCTATCAAAAAATTGCGTGGCATAGGTAGAACCCATAAGGGCAACTGAAAGATTAGTGTTGAAATCCTCAACTGAAAAGTTTCTTCCTAATGTGAGATCAAGACCGTTAACCCACACAAAATTTGAACTGACTGCATAAACACTGAGATCTGTTCCCTGAATTGGAAGACTGGAAGTTTCCGCTCTGCATTTGTTCACTAATGCAACCGCCCTTCCTTCCATCGGAATTACTTTTTCCAAAGCTCTCACATCACGCAACGAAAGTCCCTCACAATCATTGATTATTTCAGATATCTGTGATTTTTCAACTTTATTCCCGTTTATGTGTACGAGATCAGCACCCATGCTCTCAATCTTCCTCATTATTTCCGTTTGTGCACCCTCACCAATCGTAATCATTGCAATGACCGATGCGACTCCAAATATGATTCCCAGGAGTGTTAAAGCAGTCCGAATCAGATTCTGTCGGAATTGTGCAAAACTGCCCTTTATTAAAGATCTTACTTTCATAGTCGATTCAATTGTCCAACATATTTCTTTTACAAAACAAAATTTCCAAAATATTGAGTTGATATTCAGTTTTCAATGTTTTAAACGAACCTTAACATTATTGTTTGATAAAATAGGGAAATTAGCAGGAAGATCGGCTTTAACTATGAAACATTTATCCCATGCATTTGGCAGATTGAAGTTCATTTTTACATCCCCAAAGGGTTGTGGGAAAAAAGCTGTTTCTCGAATTTTAGCATTAATTTCTCCGTGTTTTTCGGTCAAAATTGTTACTTCAACTCCAGGCTGGATTTTTAGGAATAAAGCTTCAGGAACATAAAAAACCAGCTCATATGACTGAGATCTGATAACCGAAACGAAATGTGTCCCCGAATCCACTCGATCTCCCTTTTGTATTTTCCGTTTCAATCGGTTGACAACTGGAAAAAACAAGGTTCCACTTTCAGAGGCCTTAACTTCATAACGATCTTTTGTTTTATTAAAAGTATCAAGATAAGCATTCCAAACCTTCACATTGCTCTGGTGCCATTTCATTGATTTTTCAAAATTCTCGTGCGCCGCCTGTAATTTGTGCTTCATTGCCTTCTCTTCAAAACTTAATTGTTTATAATCACATTCCAACAAACGCTGCTTTATTTTGGAAAGAGAATTTTTCTTTAGAAGGTCAAGTTCTGCTTGCTTGGCCTTAATGGTACCCTGACCCAAACAGAAGTCGATTTGTGCAATTTTTTTCTTCTGACTAAGCTCTTCTTCTTCTTTCTGGGAAACAGCCTGCTCAGTTCTCTGTTGAATCCGCAATTTTACGTCATCCCACTTGAACATGAATTTTGCAATGACTTTCCCCTTTTCCACAACTGTCCCTTCCGGGAGAATTTCAGCAAGTTGTATTCCGTTGCTGGAAGAACTTGTAAAAGGAAGAGTAATCGTATTTTTTGGTGCAAAGTAAGCTTGAAAATCACGGGGAAGAATTAATCCATCAAGAATTGGAGAATCATCCCCAACATTTTGAGCAGAAACCGGAAACAATATGAAAACAAAGAGTAAAACCCACGATAAAGCAGCTATCCTCTTTGAGTTGAGCGGAATGTTTCTTCCAGTACAATTATTTAAGTCAGAATAAAAATTGGAGGCCGACAAATTTTTAGGAATCGGTTTTCGAGTATCATTTCGTATTCTCAACTTAATTTCAGAAAAAGAAGTCCAAAAGAGCGTACAAAAATTCACTGGAGTTTACCATCTCTGATTACAATTATCCGATCGGTCATTTCAGCAACTTCAAGCGAATGAGTCACTACAATGAGCGTAACCTTCAATTCCCGATTGAGTTCCCGAAAAAGATCAATAATCTCCCCTTCAACCTTTCGATCGAGATTTCCAGTTGGTTCGTCAGCCAGAATAAGTTTTGGGGATTTTACCAGTGCACGTGCTATAGCTGCTCTTTGCCTTTCCCCTCCGCTCAATTGGCGGGGATAGTGATCAAGTCGGTGATCCAATCTCACTCTTTCCAGCCATTTTCTGGCTTGCAAATCACTTTCTTTGGCTGATCGATTGACATACTCCATTGGAAGCTTAACATTTTCGATAACATTCAGGTATTTCATCAGTTGAAAACTTTGGAAAACAAACCCGATAAAGTTTGCTCTTACATCGGAAAGCTGATCATCACTCATGGAATCTACCGGATTTTCTCCCAAAAAATAACGTCCTGAAGTAGGAATATCCAGGCATCCGAGAATGTTCAGTAGGGTTGATTTTCCTGAACCCGAAGCTCCCATTATTGAGACAAATTCGCCGTCTTTAATTTCGAGAGAAATTCCTTTCAACACCTGGACATCAAGAACTCCAAGCTTGTAATACTTTACAAGGTTTTCAGTTCTTATCATTTTTGTGCACTGCAATTCCGTTGATAAAAGATTTCATTCATAATTTACACCAAGTCACCGATCATGATCCCAACTCAATCCCAAACCGCTTGTATAGAGTTCCCTCAAGAAAAAGCTTCTCATAATACAATCTGTTGAAGGATACCAAAGTATTTATTTCATCGATCATTGCATTTCCCAGGTCCCTTTGAAAGCGAACTACCTCATCGAGTGTCGAAATTCCATTGGAATATTTGTCATTTTGCGCGTCAAGCTTCTTTTTTGCCAGATCTGTCGCCTTTTTCTTTTCCTTGAGAATATTGAAAGTATAGATAAGATTATCAAAATTGTTTTTCAGATTCCATTCATTATTTTTTTCAATTTCCTCAATCGACAGCTCACCTTCTCGCACATTTATTTTCCCTTTTACCACACTAGCCTTATCTGATCGTTTGGAGAAGGGGATGGAATACTCAAAACCAATATTATAACTCCGTTGATAGGGGGCATTTTGTTCACTATCTTGTACATACTGCATATTCCAATTTAAAAGCGGCAATAATTGGTTCTTATATAGGTCTAAATTTATAAGTGATTTCTTTAAAGCAAGGGACTTCATCTTCAAAGTAGGGTTATTATTTTTTTGAATTTCAAGAGAGTCGGAGAAGCTGGAAATCGTGCTCATGTCATTTATAAGAGATTCACTGGCAATGAACCCGGAAAAACTGGAGACTCTGAAGTTCAATAACCTGGCTAATTCGTTTTCTGAAATAGAAATGCTATATTTAGCGTTTTGCCTGTTCATTTCAAAACCAACAACGTTTTCTTCAACAAGATAAATATCTTGTTCAGGAAGTACCCCTTTTTCAATGTCTCCTTTGGTGTCTTCGTATTGCTTGTAAGCTCTTTGATATGCTGATTCCTGAACTTCAAGATTTTTAATAGCGTAAAAAAGATCAAGCCAGGCTTTAACAATATTGAAAATGAGAGTATTCAGGTCGTTTTTGAATGATTCAAGCGCAATTTCGTAATCAAGAGAGGCTAAATCAACATCGACTCCGTTGATTTTTTTACCGAAATTTCGAAGAAGTGGGCGCGATAAAGTAAAAGTAAGGGTTTTTCCATCATAGGAATCACCATCGAAATCTTCACGTTTGGACAATTTCAACCCTAATTGAGAACCATCAAAAGTTTTCCCTGAAATCAGATTATCAAATTTAAGACGATTGCTGTTATCCCGTGAGGTTTGAAAATCCAATACTGGAATGAAAACTTTCCTTTTAATTTGGATATTCTGTTTTGCTTCCTCTTCAGATAGCTTGGAAATCAACAGACTTAAATTCTCAGCAGCCCCGATTTTTACACTATCTACAAGAGAAAGCAAAGGTTTTTCACCTGATATTACAGGTTTGACAAAGAGAAAAAAGAGGATTGCAAGAAACCCAATTTTTCTGAAGGAAGCTTTCATAGGGTAATTTCATACCAAAAATTTATAACTAGTGCAAGTTCCGACATCAGAGAAAATTGCACGCCACCTGCCATGTTCTTTTGTTGATGCTAGTTTCAGAGAGTTTAAAAAGAAAATTTATTTTTCCTCGGGCCTTATTGTATTCATGATTATTTCAGCAATTTTTAATGTATTTACTCGTTTCAGCCGATTTGCCCCAGGTAAATACTTTAAAGCTTCAAGTTTTCCCTGTTGAAAGCTATTTCAGAAGATTTATCAGTGGCAATTTTCAGGATTTGGTGGTGCCTGAAGGCCTATTTTTTCGGAAATCCCAACTTTTCCGGCCCAGGTCCGGATATCGCTGAGTTTTCTTTTTGCAATAATGTCTCCTTCAATAGAATAATTGGATAATAAGTCACAGACATCGTTTAAAAATGGGAAAAAAGCTGGCAGAGAATCATTATCCAATTTTTCAACCCGGTGTACAAATCGATCTATTTCGCTATACTCTTTTCGATCAAGTCCATGCTTTATTCTTTGAACTATTATCCGGCGATATTTTTCAAGTTCAGCAAGCGCGTATTCATCGTTAGGGTCTAATTGGAGAGAGGCGTGAAAATCAACCGTTCTTCTTATCATCCGGTCAATGGTCAAAATATCAACAACCTTTTTGAAAACTATTTTTGTCAGCTTACTAAATATTTCGGCACCGAGGAATGCACCGACAATGGTTCCTGGGCCAGGAGCGACGATGCTTCCGATCATTGCTCCGAGTGAGGCACCAGGAATCGATGCCGCAGAACGAATAATTGTTTGAAGCAGTAATAAGCCCGTGTAATCCCATAGGCTTTTGCGTTTCAAAGCTCCTTTGATCGCCTCAGTCTTCGCACTTTCCTTGAACTTCGGATCAGAAATGACTTCGTCTCCAACGTTCACAATCGATTGATTGGAGAACGATTTAAAGGTCTTTGACAAGGTTTGTGCAAGAAGATCGGATCGGCATAATTGAAAAAATTCATTGAGTTGCTGTTCTGGAAGTTTCAGGCCGATGGCTACGACTCCTCCTGCGGCATAAAGAGCAAAGTCTTTAATAAAATTATCAAGAGTTATTACCAAACAACCTTCGTAAGAATACCCAATTCCTTCAGGGGTAGGGTCTAATTTTTCAAAATTTATATCAAGGGAGAGATTGTCATCGAACCCCATATTAAAATTCGGAGCGTCTGTAGGAAGAGGAACTCCATCGCCAAAGAAAACTTTCCCCTGGAAACTGGCACAAAATCGCTTAAATTTTTTATCGTAAGTAATCCCACCGATATCAAGCCGTATATTCTTTGTTTTGTTCAGCTGGGTGGAAAGCAAGAATAGCTGCTTCTTCAAGGTTTGAGCAATTCTTTCAGGCCAAACCGAATCTTCAACTTTTTTTTCGTCTCTTGGGGGAGGCGGTACAAACCCTCTATTCGAAGGAGGGCCAACAACTTTATTGGTAATAAAATCTATCGATCTTTTAAAAACAGAACCCTTTTGAGAAGTTGAATTTTCAGAGGCATAAACATTCTGAAAGCAAACTAATGTAAAAATTAGAATATAGCAAAATATTGAAAACAGGCGCTTTCCTGAATCATGTCTTTTCATTACGAAATAATTCATTTCCTGCCTCCCAGAAATTCATAATATTATCTATTTTACCACTTTTAAAAAAAAACGGAAGAAGGATAATTGCCAACCAGGGCAACATACGGCTGTGTACAAAATCTGCCCGATCTGGAACCCACTGTGGATACCGTATTTGGCATCTTCGGCTCAACGGCCCAATTAAAAGCTGTCGGAGAATTTCAAATCATACCAATTTCAATTAGTTCGTTCATCCGACCTATTTCCTGCTTCAGGTCTGCGTAAATAGGAGTTGGGCCTGACAGAAATGAATGTTTCAACCATCCAGTAAGGGTTCCTTATTTTCATGAAAGTTCCGTGTTTTCTTGGAAAATATACCGATCCAACTTCATTTTGATCAAATCAATGTTCTTGGGGTGATGCACGTATTTTTTGGGAATTTAGCCTTCAGTAGTTTTTATTACTTCCCAAATTTTCTCATTCTCTTCCTCACAAATCAGATGGAAGACAAACCTGTCATTTATCTCTTCACGTGTTTTATCACAAACCACAACAAAGGTTTCCACAGCTTTCTTGGAATATTTTTCCATTCTTGCGGCTACATTCACCGTAGGGCCAACTACGGTGAAATCGTGACGATCGGCTGATTCTCCAAGAACCCCCATTAAAATGTCTCCATAGGAAATTCCCACGCCAATTCTGATTGTGAAACGCCCAACGTACATTCTTTCCATGTTAAGTTCATCAAGTGCCTCTACCATTGCTAGTCCAGCGTAAGCCGCCCTTTCAGCAGGATTGGCTTTCCCGTGCATGGGGAGAAATAATGCCATGATCGCATCTCCGATAAACTTTTCAATAGAACCATCAAACTGTTTTATTACCTCTTCCATTTTGGTAAAGTGATTGTTCAACATTTCCACTATTTCTTCAGGAGGAAGTTTTTCGGACATTTTTGTAAAGCCTCTGATGTCAGAAAACAAAACTGCTCCCTTAAGTCGTGTAACAGGCGGTTTTTCGGGATTTCTGAGAGCTTCAACTGTTAACTCCGAGAGGAAACGGCTCAAATATTCTTTTTGTTGAAGTCCTTCGGCCATGTGATTGAAACTGTGGCATAATCGTCCAATTTCGTCTTCAGTCCTGACTTCCAAAAGAGCTTTGTAATCTCCCGAACTGATGAGATTAATTCCAATTTGAGTTTCCCGGAGAGGCTTGAGGTAAAAAGCCCGGAAAAAAATCGTCATTACAATAATGACAAGCATGGGATAAAAAGCTACAGCATATGAATATGTCAATGATGATTTTTTATCGGAGTCTGGTGTTTGTGATTCTAGAGCCATTCCAGCAAAACCAAATTTTGGAAGAAAACGTGAAACACTTAGATATTCCTGACCATCGATTTTCAGCGGAGCTCGTTGAAAACCTCTTTCTTCTTCCAGTAAACGATGAAAAATTGTAATTATTCCAGGAATATTCATTATTCGATCGGGAAGAATTTCAAAGTTCTCAATGGAATCATTTTTCCCAAAAACATATTTTGACAACCCCGGTTTTTGAAGGATTGGCCCTTCTGAACGCCAAAAGGCATCCTTTTTGCTCAACCTATCGGGACTAAAAGCAAACAAAAAAAGGTATAGAGGTCTAAGGTCTTTGTCAAAACCCAAATGTCGATAAAGAGAAGCATTTTGTTTGGAAAATTTATAAGAATTCAATGTGTCCTGGCCCAACATGCCTTGGTACAACTTCTTGGGTCCAAAAGAATTCAAAAATGTTTCAAGTATTATTTTGATAGCGTCAGACTTAAATTGCATGTCCTTTTTTTCTTGAGGAGGAAGATTAAGAGATGTTTTCAAAATTTCCAGTATTGCCATTCCTAATGCTTGTGGGTCCTGACTGCTATTCATAGTTTCGACATATAATACGAAGCGCCCTTTAATAGAAGAGCATTTAATATAGGCAACACCTATTTTCGGGTGATATATCCATAAGCCAGTCATACCACACTCAAATAGAGGCTTTAAAAGAGCGGAAATTTTTCCATCGTAAAAACAATTTTTTCCAATGATTTTTTCATAATAGGTTTTAGAAAAATAGTCCACCCAATTGTACTTTAATATTTTATCCATAAAAATCTGAATTGCAGAGACAACTTGACTTTCAAGGATTTTCTGACTTTTTTCAACCTGGTCAAGATTTGTTTCAAGTTCCTGATATTTTTCAGAGCGACTCAAAAGGTCTTCCAGTCCAGATTTTGATAAAAAAAGAATAGAAAGCCCAAGAATTGGAACTAGAGATGCTAACAAGGCAAGAATTATGAACTTCAAAGAAAGCCCACCATTGAAAATGGTTTTTCGACGGGAAAAAAAATAAAAAGCACCAGAAATGGGAAAGGCTGCGAGTAAAATGATTATCAAATTGAAAAAGCGTTCTCTTTTCCCAAAAGGAATTACCGGGTTATCAGAAAATATTGAAACAATAGTGTCTTCAAGGTCATAAAATCGATAGAAAAAATAGGGTTTTCCATTGGAATCAAGAGTAGTAATGGTTTCACCGGGAGTAGACATGCCAGTGATAACTTTCATACGACAATCATCGGGAATATTTTTTGTCTTGGATAGCTCATTGTAAGAATATACGTGGGAGTTAAAATCTAAATTGGAAAACGACTTTTTCAAAGCCTTTTTTATCCAATCTGTTTTTTTGAGTGAATCCTGTGAAACAAAGACAAAAACAGTCCCTCTGTACCCATAAAAAGGCTCCATGGGAGTTTCTAAATAATCAGAACGATAGGATTGGCCAGTATCGAAAGGATTAAATAAATGAGCAAAAAGCATGAGTCCTGGTTTCTCGTTAAATTCAACATAATCAGCAGTAACACGATTTGTCAATCTTCCCCAGAGTGTTTCTCCAAATAATGCATGAGTATCACTATCAGGAAAAAAAAGTTTATCAGGACATCCCTTTTCTTTTTTAACCATTTCAGCAGCAAAATTGTTCAATCTTTTTAGATAATGGAGAGGGAAATTATATGTTCCAACCGAAAAACAATCCGGATTCCAGGCAGCAGCGCAAAAATCTGAAGGAAGTTCGGTTTTTAGCTCTCTGACAAATTCAAGGAATGTGGCCGAGGATACTATTGCATTACCTGGAAAAATTTTGGTTAAGCTCGTAAGAAGCCGCTCCCTTCCTAATGGTATAGGGTAAGCCCTTTCGTGCAAAATCGGCGTAAGATTCTTCATCTCCGCGAATCGAATCTCAGCACTAGAAGCCGAAACGAACTCTCCAATACGATTTTGGAAATAAAAGATGACTATTGCTGCTCCCAAAAAAATAAATGCTGCAAGAATGAAAATAATTTTTCGTAAATTTTTACTTTGTTCGAAAAATATCATTTAATCAGCTCAGCTTTTTCATCAATGGCGTCTCTGATTCCAAGAATTTTTACTTTTCCCTGACGCCCTTGTACCGTTTCAATATTTACTGGAAAAGTATCAATATTTTCATGTTGCGTTTTAAATACTTCTTCGATAGCCAAAATTTGTGGAAGTCCTGAAGTTCCTGCTAGTTTTTCAAGACGAGCAGCCAGATTCACCGTATCCCCAATAACGGTAAAATCAAGTCGCCGTAAAAGAGATCCTATTTTTCCTGCAAGTGCTTCTCCCGAAGCGATTCCGATGCCAAACCTCAAGGGTGGAAGTTTCACCAGTTTTCTGTTTCGACCCCATTTTTCCATTTCCTTTTTAATAGAAAGAGCTGCTAAAACGGCTTTTTGTTCGGCTTTCAAATATCTTTCCGGCTGGCTCTCCTCTTTATTTTCTCTGTCTGCATCACTTTCCGGGTCTTCAACCGAGGGGGAATCGTCACGAAACACAGCCATTGCGGTGTCACCAATGAATTTGTCAATTTCCCCAAGATTGGCTTTAACACAATTCGTGCAAATTCCCAAAAAGCGACTCATCATGCCTAAAGCTTCTTCAGGAGAAAGATTCCGCTCAAGTTGAGAAAATCCTCTTAATCCCGAGAATATTACCGCAACTTTTTGCCTGGAAACCTGAGATTGTGTCTCTGGCTTTCCAGCATCTGTAATTAGGTCTGAACTTAAAAAAGAGCTCATGCGCTCCTTCTCCCTCAATCCGGTCAGCATTTCATTGAATGAGCGCCCCAAGACCCCGATTTCATCTCCGGTATTCTCATTGGCCAGTTCTGAATAATCGCCATTGTCGACCTTTTCAACTGCCAAAGTAAATTCCATAAGCGGAGTTAAATGAAAACGCATCAAAAAAGCTGCGGAAAAAAAAGCACCGAATATAGCAAGGATCAGAATTCCCAGAATAGAGATCACTCCACTTAAAACCGGTCGAGGAAAATGATCAACAGGAAAAAAAATTCCAAAAACAGTTTCAAAGGTTTTTATGGGTCTTGCAAAAAAGAGATATTCCCTACCACCGATTGTCACTCTTTTAATCAATTGATCCTCAGTCGTTCCAACCAATTCAAGCATTTTTCGGGAATTCTCTTCAAATTCCTTGCTCAAATTCTTATTTATCCCCTTGATTCGAAAAAAAAGATTGTCAGAAGAAATTCCCGTATTTTTTTCAAAACGCTTCAGGGCTCTTTCTATAATCATCTTTCGAAAAGGTTGGAAATAATATGAGCAAAATAGAAAGCTATCTTGCTCACCTTTCATATTTTCATGGTAATTCGAATAGAATAATCCTGATGAGGTACCAAGTGAAAAACTTTGAAATTTTCCAACGTATTTTATAGCATCCGACTTTTTTATTGAAGCTTGAATTAATTCACGAATACCACCATCAGAAGTTTTAAATTCCTTTTTTTCAATTCTTTGAACCGGAAAATTAAATTGCTTCAGAAGTTCCAGAGCTACAGTAAAAACCACCGCTTTTGAAAAACCCAACTGCTCTTGTGAGTTAAAATTGGATACCGTTTTACCTGTCAATATCGAACGAAAATCTTCGAACACCGGCTTTCCATTTTTTCTTACAAAGAAAGCACTGAGTGAACCGGATTTAAATTCCTTTTTTAGAAAGTTTAAGATCATATCGTTATCGTTAACTTTGGATTCAGAAATTTGTCGCAATTCTTCCCGCATTTCTTTTTCTTTGATAATTTGTTCTTCTGAAGCAAGCTGTTCGAATGTAAATAGAAGGTTTTCAAGAAAACCATTCATCTCCCGCTTTTGAACTTGATAAACGCTGGTGAGAAAATTCAGCTGATTAATCAAAAGAGCTGATAAAGGCATTCCAGTAAGTAGTACTATTCCGAAAACAAATTTCATCTTCAAGCTTTGTACAACTTTAATCACCCCGAAACTTCTTAATATTGTAATCAAGGCCCAAAAAATTCCTAAGGGTATGATCATTCCCAATAACCCATCAGTAACAAACTCCAAAAATGGAATCAACCCTCTTGGATTTCCAACACCAACCGCTAGCATCAAATCGGGGTCGTCTTTTTTTAATTGTGCCAAATAGAACCTTTTTCCCATCGTTGTTTTAGGATTTTTATTAAAAAGCTTTTCCTGCAAATAAGCCATAAAACCAGGATCGATCTGGGAATAAGATTCTCCATTCGAAATTCTTATTCCTCCAATTTGGATTTTTTGTTCAAGTGTTTCTTTCTTATTTTTTCCAAATTTATTAACCACCCTATTAACTTCCCAATCTTTTTTAGCCCTATCAAGTGGAACAAAAACAATCAGGTTCCCAAGTATTTCTCCATCTTTTGAAGACTTCAGAGGAAAAAACGAAAACAAATGGGGGTGATTTCTAAATAGAACTTTTTGTGGACGAAAAGGAATATTTTCCCGCAGCATATCAAGAGTAAGGAGGCTACCCATTAATGACTTGGCAACCTTTTTAGAAAGCATCTCATCAACACCGGAAGTCTTACTTCCAAGTGATAATGCCTGGAACAGGCTTTTCCATGATCGTTTTCCTTGAATGGGAGCAGGATCTCCCCGGGGGGTAATCAATTCCCCTCTGTTGTCAAACCAAATTAGCGTAGTTACACGCGGAAAACTCCGGAAAAATAACAAATTCAACTTCCGAGTATTTTCCTGATCGATAAATGAATTTCCGAGAAAATTCTCTGCTTTTTTCTTAAATTTATAAAGCCCATCCCCGGCAATTTTGCTTATGTTTAATTCCTGTTCAAGGGAATTGAGGATTTCTTCGGCTTTCTCTTCCTGGATTTGCACTCTCGCAGTCCTCAAAGAAGAGTTTAATTCTTTTAAAAGAGTCTGAAATAAATATGCTGGAATAGCGTAAGTAATGAAAAAGAACAAGAGCCAAAGAAAAATTGATTTGCCTGCATTTGCCAGATCAAACGGTATTTGGACCGGCATTTCAAGCTTTTTTTCGATTTCCAACATAGTTGTTTAAATTAGTTTCCTAGGTCTCTTGTTAAACAATATAACAAATGCTAAGAAAATAGAAAACTCCGAAGTTTAGGCGCACAGAAAAACTAAAACAAATCCTGGCCTAAGTGCTTTTAAAGTGCCGCCAAATCCTAGCAAACAAAAAGAGGCTATAAAAAAAGAGCAGAGTGCGAATTATTGGGAAAATAAAAACGATCGCTTTGAAAATTGCGAAATATTGGTATTGAAGGTAAACTTTCTAAATTGCATTTCCAAAAGTATTTCTAATTTTTGAAATGGTTATTTTGTATCACATCCATAGGATTTAAGAATTTCATTTTTTAAACACAAAGTGTAAGAAAACCTCGAAAGTAATAGGGGTTTTGTTGTTTCGGAGCAGACAAACGTGAGAAATAATGAAAATTTGTCAACAACCATCAGAAGATATTATCGTGTTCAATCCAAAATTTATGATTTGACCAGGCCATTTTTTTTGTCTGGCCGCCGAAAAATTTTGGAAGAAACCATAGGATTAACACCTATTCAAAAAATTCTTGAGGTAGGCTGTGGAACAGGAGCCAATTTTCACAACACCCTCAAGAAATATCCTGAAAGCAAAGTTCTTGGGTTAGATTTGTCTGAAGATATGCTCTCAAAAGCCTTAAAAAAAGTGAAAAAATTTAAAAATCGGGTCGACTTAGTACAAGGTATGTTTCCTGAATGTTTGAATGATAAAAATAAGTTTGATATGATTTTATTTTCCTATTCGCTCTCAATGATGGGACTGGAGGTTGATTCAGCAATCAAAGCTGCCCAGAGAAGATTAGAAAATGGAGGTTTGATCGCTGTTGTTGATTTTTGCGAAACTTCATTTAAGACGGTAAAATGTTGGTTGGGGTTAAACGGTGTAACAATTGATGGAACTATCGAGAAATCGCTATCAAAATACTTTGCACCGGTGATGGTAAAAAAAGAGATTGTGTTTATGGGACTTTGGAAGCATATCAGATTCGTTGGAAGAAAGGTTTAAAAGCATATGAATTTCAGAGATCTTTTAAAATGGATAAGTGGGAGCGGGAAAGAAATTTCCGAAGGAAGCGTCTCAACCGCAGGGACTACTAACCGCCGCCGGCACTTACGATTGGAATTGCCTGATGCAACTATATCTATTGGAGGAAAGGGACCCTTCCAGATACAAAATTTAAGTTTTGGAGGAGTTAGATTTTCTCGAAAAGTAAAACTCAAAGAAGGAGAGCAAGTGTTTTCCTGCAACCTGGAAGACAAAATTCATGTAGTAGTTACTCTTGCTTCAATACGATTTCCGGCAAATATTATTGTAAAAAACCTATCTTCTGATTCCATTGGCTGCTCGTTTGTTGACCTGACAACAGGAAATTCACGGATTTTAGGGGATTTTTTGAAGCCTCGTATCCTTGCAAAATCGGTTCACGAAATTTCAGTCGGTTCTATGAAAGAGAAAGATTCCGAACTGCAAATGCGATGGTTTCAAGGAGATGAAAACACGCAAATTTTCATCTGGGAAGGAAAAAACGGGGAACCCGCTAAGGTTGAGTTTTATTTTATGAACTATTTAATAAAAATGGATCAGGAGAAGCGTTTTCAAACTGGCAAAAAGAAAGAAACAACAGGGGAAATTGGTTATGGCCGCGGAGATTCAGCATCAGTGGCTTTTTTTCAGACTCCCTCCCAAAAGGCTCTGAAAATCGGACAAGCAATCCTTGAAACTGCCTCTATTCCAAAATTGGTTAAAGATAGAATGGTAAAACGAATTGAACAGGAAGAGCGCCGTTTATACCAACGCTATTTTCCCGAAAATGATGAGGCCCTGTTCTTTGTTTGTGATGTCCCCGAGGGGAAAAAACTGGCAATAGCGAATTTAAGCCTTCAAGGGATTGCTTTCCTTCACAATGAAGAATTATCCTCTACGCAGCTTCCAGTCCAGGGAGAAATCAGTGGATTATTAAATTTAGCCGGCGTTTCCCTGAAGATAGTTGTTAAGTTGGTATATCAATACAAGCAAGTAATCGGTGGAAAAATGAAGATGGAGGATGAATCGGCTACAGAAATACTTGCCGGCTTTCTGGCACCGCGAATTCTCTCCCAATCACTGGAAGAAAGCCAGCCTCCGGTTGAGGAATACCCGTTTGCACCTCCTGGTGCCCGGCCATATTTATTTGTCGGCAGGCATAATACGCATATTTTAGCCCTTTTAGCCCCCGGAGGACGATTGGTAGCAGGTAGAATTTCCTTCCGCGAAATGATCATTTGTTTCGAGCGAGGAAAAATTTTAGTATTCCGGAGTGACCATGGAATTGTTTTCCCTAGCGAATGGGAAATACCAATGGAGAGCGTTGAACAATTACCTGATTTTCCTGAGGACGTGAAAGTCGTTTGCCTTGAAATCCTAAAAAGCTCGAAAATTCCGGATGACGTCAGAAAAGCTTGGGTAAATGCTATTTCTGGACAGTAAATCAAAACTTGGGCAGTCTGTTGCCTCAAGAATTTCGCATTCAAGACAGCTTTTCAGGAAAATGCTCGAAAGCAACTTTGAAAAAAAGATTCAAGGCACTATTTAAGGCATTTTACTGGAGTGAACCGCTTACCCCAGATACAAAATAAGCGCATCATCTCAAGATTTCAGACTTCTTCTCTTGATAAATGCGCAACTCTCTTCAAAAGAAAACCTCCCTTTCGTCCATCAAAAGAGTGAAAAGAAAGGGAGGTTTCCATTTTTAAATCTATATTAACACATTCCCTAATCAAAAGAGCTTTTTGATTTTTTTTTGCTCCAGTTAGTTGAACGCTAGTTATTAACCACTTTTTAGAATGAACCACCGCCGCCGCTTCCATCTGGATCGGCTCCGTTGCCTGAATTTCCGCCACCACCGCAACCGCCATTGTCATTATGACTATCAGGACCATCATTATTGTTATTGTTTCCACCATCGTTATTATGGCTATCAGGACCATTGTTCGAATGAGTATCTGGCATTGTGCCATGATGACTATCTTTATTCTTACCCAACCAGGAATCTGAAGCTGACACTTTATTCCAGGAGGTAAGGCTGTTGGCCTGAACACTATCCCCTTTGTCAGCGTACAATGCTGAACTTCCAAAACATATTCCACAAAATATTATTACTGAAAGTCCTTTTCCAATGATATTCATTTTTTCCTCCAAATTTTTCTAAGTAAAACTGTTAACAGCAAAAGTCTTGCCAATAAAAAAGACTGCATTCATCGAAATTCCAGAATTTATTTTTTAAATTGTGCCAATTTTTTTCTAACAATTTAACTAAACCTGCTGAAAAAGAAATTACCGGGAAGTACTACCTTTCAGATTTCCCAACCTCGGAAATTCAATTTTGGTAGCATTTTTTCGATTGATGAAGCGTAAGTTTGCTTTAAAATGGATCTTCTGCCTAATTTTTGTGGAAATTGGTCTCAGGATAAAATCCAACCGAAAAGTGTTTCAAAATCAGAGAAATTTCTCGGGGAACTTCTTTCCGAGAAAATGCAAACTTGCGATAACTTGAATTCTGACCCTTCCTGAAAAATGCCGCTCATCTTTTAATTCAAGATGAACGGCATTTGTCATTTCAACAAAAACAAGATAAGCATGCTTCTCATACAGCTTTTTTCTACCAGAACGAACACATTTTAAGCATCGATGCTTTCAATTTAAGCTATTTTTTGAAATCCAGCTGCAAGAGGCTTTTGCAAGTATTAATTCATACACAATCACTTCTTTTCATCGGTTTTTTCAGGTATTACAAGGAACATTGGTGTTCCTTCTCTTAGAACAACGAAAACAGAACTTTTCTTAGTGGGATTTCCCGCTCTGAGAGCCTTTTTCAGAGAGTCTTCATCAGAGACAGCCTGTCCATTTACCTGAGTGATCACATCCTGTTCGATTAACCCACCTTTTTCAGCAGGAGAGTTTTCCTCAATTTCAGTAACCACTAATCCTTGTTTTTCTTTATCGATTTTAAGCGATTTTTTGAGTTCGGGAGTGATGGATTTGAACGAAAATCCCAATTTTTCTTTTGGTGGTATTTCTTTTTCACCACCTTTAGACTCTTCTGTCTCTTCAACGTCTTCCGGGTCTCTCAACCCAAAGGATTTTGGCATCCTTTCCAATTTTACGGGGATTTCTTTTTCGGTTCCGTTTCTTAAAATCTTTAAATTAATTGTTTCACCAACGTTCTTGTTCAACACATATTTCTGGACTTCGTTAGAAGTAGCCATTTCATGGCCGTCAACCCCTCGGATAATGTCCATCTGTTTTAGGCCAGCCTTTTCAGCTGGAGTATTCGGATTAAGCTCCATAATCACAGTTCCATTTTTGTCGGGAAGGTTAAAATGCTCAGCAAGCTCTGGAGTAATGGGGGCCATGGTGATTCCCATGTATGGCCGTTCGACAGAACCTTTTTCGCTTATTTGATTTGCCACGCGTTTAGCAATGTTTGAGGGAATCGCAAAACCAATTCCAGCCCCTGGGGCAGCATAGATCAGAGTGTTGATTCCAATAACATTTCCGTCCAGATCAACCAGTGGTCCACCTGAGTTTCCAGGATTTATTCCAGCATCGGTTTGAATAAAATCTTCAATTGGGGAAGCTCCAATTCCCGACCTTCCAACAGCGCTAACAACCCCAATAGTAACGGTTTGCTCAAGACCCATGGGGTTTCCAATCGCGATAGCCCATTGCCCAACTTCGACCTTGTCCGAATCAGCAAATTTCGCTGCTTGAAGTGGAGAAGTGGGTTCGACCTTAATAATGGCCAAATCACTTTGGGGGTCTTTTCCTACAACCTTGGCCTTCAGCTCTTTTCCGTCAGAGAGCTTAACCATTATATTTGTAGCACCTTTGACAACGTGATTATTGGTTAGGATGATTCCTTTGGAATCCAGGATTACTCCTGATCCTGCAGCTTCAGATTTAAACGGCGATTTTGGGGATTTAAATCGTTTTCCTTTTGGATATTCCTTGAAAAACTTTTTAATGAGATCGTCGAACGGTGAGCCATCTGGAAGTTGATCAAATGGAGTTCCGAAAAGCTGAGCATTTCCATTTCCTTCTTCCGATTTTTCAACTCTGATATTCACAACAGATGGCTTCAACTCTTTTGCCACACTGATGAAATTGTTCTGCAGTTCACGCGCAGCGTTGGAAGTAACTGCAAAAGACATCTCAGCACAAGATAACAAGAGCAAGAAAAAAATAAACCATTTTGGCCAAGTCAAATTTCTCTTCATATTTCCTCCTAAATCAACTGGTTTTCGAAAATTAATTGACTCTGTAAGTAAGAAAAAGTTCCCGACAAATGATTTGCTTTCTTTGGCACAGCAGAAATGCTGATTATACCACCTTTTTAAAGAAATCACGGAGTAAAATGGAGGTAATACCAATCCCAAAAAATATGTGCATCACCCCAAGAACATTGATTTGATCAAAATGAAATTGGATCGGTATATTTTGCAAGAAAAGAGGGAACTTTCATGAAAATAAGGAGCCCTTACTAGAATGGTTGAAGCATTCATTTCTGCCAGACCCAACTCCAACTTACGCAGGCCTGAAGCACGAAATAGGTCGGATGAACGAACTAATTGAAATTGGTATAACTAAGTCTTTGGCGCTTTAACCCCTCCAAAAAGTCACGTCAATATTTAATATAATTGGTATTACAAACCTGCTCCCTTCTGTTTGTTCTTATGTCACAAGGTGGTACTTCTTGTATTTGCAAACTTTCACGGCGCTAAAACGCCATGCTATTTTCGGAAGCTTCCAAGGAATCGCCAGAACTGTACTTTCACCCTAAGTTAACACATATGTTAGTTTGGGAAAAAGACTTTGCCCATCCTAATATCCTTAAAAACATGTTGGTTCCAGAATCATATGTTGAGCCAGTTCTTTCTTTTCCTTATGAATTCAGTCACCTTCGGCCCTAAACTTTTTTTCGCAATTTCGGAAACAATATTGTTCACCAGAAAAAGAGCATAAAAGAAATCGACTTTTGAAGATCTAAAGTATCTTCTGGAGATTTTCCACCTTTCAAGAATAGAAATAATCGCATTTCTTCCTGAAAATCCGCCGGCTTTTATTATTGAAATCGGAAAATCAACGTGTTGAAATTTTTTCCCCTCTGAAAAACTGGATGCGAAAAAATTAAAATCAGCCCCAAAACGATATTTTATTTCAAAGAACCTCTTTTTGTGCCATTCCGTTAAACCGAAAACAGCCTGATGTGAGAAAGGAAGCCCCTTCCAGAGGTTTTCAACCAATCCCGCATAAGCGTCTTTCAAGTATTTTCCATAATCAATTTGATGGTTTCCATAAATGAAAGTGACATCTTCGCCGATTTTCATTTGGAAAACCATTTCAAGGATATCATCTGAAAAGAAACGGTCGCCGGAGTTCATAAAAATTATCCATCTTCCACGTGCGATTTTGATGGCCTTGTTCATGGCGTCATAAATGCCCTTGTCGGGTTTGCTGGTAAAATAATCAATTTTTCCAGCATATTTATTGATAATTTTACAAGTCGAATCGGTTGAATCGCCGTCAAGAATAATGTATTCACGATCCGAAAAAGATTGACTGATAACGCTTTCTATTGTTTCTGCAATATCGCTTTCATCGTTAAATACTACGGTAACAACAGTAACAAGCGGTTTTAGACTACTTTTCAAAGGAAGATCAGTCATAAAATGTTTCGATCCTTCAAAAAAATTTTCCATAAAAAGCTGGCGAATTCAACGATCCATTGCCTCTTGCAGGAATAATCATCTCACGGACATCCCGAATTGAGTAGTACTTCATTCCAAAGTAATCAATTTATCTCAAACCAAAGAGGAAATTAATTCTATTAATTGTGCATTTTAATTGCATCAGAGAATCTGACTATCAATAGCATAATTTTTTGGAAAAATACAAATTTAGCACAACTGTTCATTTGCAATGGAAGTTATCAACGAAGAAGCAAAGCTCATCATTGCTGGGAGGAGCCTCCAGAAAGTTAGATCTAAGAAAATCAACATCATCCGGAAATGATCGCTGGGAAATTTAGAAAAATAGAAATACAAATTTCTTTAGAGTATAATGTTAAAGCTTTCAGAGAAGAATTTGCTCAGTTCTTTTTCGAGGATTTGAAAAAACGCCAGGGATTCAAAAAAAATGATAACTGATAATTTAAAGAATCTCTTTACGGATTTGAACTCCCCGGAAAAATCACTCCGATTGGAAGCAGTTCATCAGTTGCTTTTGTTAGAGGTTTCTCCAGAAATCTCCTTGGCGATAAGTGAAAGATTTGAAATTGAAAAAGATGATGAGTTAAAGGCAATTCTCGAGCTTTCCAGGAAGGTTGTTAAAAAACGTTTAGAGGGCAAACATCTTTCACTTCAAAAAGATCAGGTTGCAAGATTTCAAAGTGTGATTTCTTCAGCAGCAATCGATGAAAAGCTGGAGCTTCTCGTGATGTTGTCAGACCCCGAAATCGAATCTCTCGCCGAAAAAGCTCCTGAAATATTGGAAAATGAGGAAAACCCTTTTGTTAAGGCTGAAATTGTAAAAACTTTTGGAAGAAAGTGGCCTAAAGATTCTTTACAAAAACTCGTTTTGCATCTGCGATCAGAATTCTTTTGTGTCCGGATATCAGTTTTGGAGATTTTTTCCAAAATAGCTCCTTCGCTTCTCCAAAGAGATCTTCCTAAATTTCTTCTTTCACCAGATCCACGTGTCAGGATGTTGGCAATAAATGGCCTTTCATTAATAGATCAGGGTGAAGCCTTGCTCCATCTTGAAGAAATGCTTTCCTCTGAAAATCGAGAAGCCAGACTTTTAGCGCTGAAGTCCGCAATTCTCTTTCCAATTGAAATGACAAAACCTTTTTTACTTAAATACCTGGTTTCTGAAACGGATAAAGAGCTTATTGAAAGAGCCGGCCTTATTTTTTTGATCAACCCTGATATAGAAACCCCATACAAACTATGGGAATTGGCTGAAAACTCTTCCCCCGAAAAAAGTGGGTCCATTAAAAAGATAATTTTGGGCACAATCCAGGGAATAACAAAATCCGGAATTCTTAATGAGAACCACAACGCTTTTATTGAACGTCTTCAGAGATGGGTTGATAAAAGAAAGGCAAAAAAATTTGTCCAAGATATCATATCGCGAATCTCGGACAACGACTGTAATTCTGTTGAAATTGAATCACTCATTCGACATTCGAAAAAAAATCCGCTTTTAAAAAAAGCTTTTGAAGAATCTCTTGAGTGGACTATTCCAGAGAATGCTCGGGACAAAATTCTCGATTGTCTCAGGACTGAATCAACGCCTGAAAAAATTCCAAACTCTGAGCCAGCTAAAAATGGTTTTTCCTTAAAAGATTTAATTGAAAAATTCGAAAGCCTTTCTCTGGAAGAAAAAATTTTTTGCATCGCGTGTCTCTCTACCGATGAAGGCCACACAGGAATCAAGCTACTGTTTGAGGTAATTAAGACTCCAAACATTTCATCAGATTTAAAAGCAACTTCATTCCGGACAGCTCTTCGACTTCAGGAAAAAGGGTTTGTTGATGAAGCTTTAGTAGCATTGAAGTGCAAACAACCGAATCTTTTAAGTTCAGCCCTGGATTATTTGGGAGAATTTTCACCAGATGAAGTTTTTTCTTTTCTTGGAACATTTTTAAATCATCCGAGCAGTCGAGTAAGAGATTCTGCTCTCAAAATACAAAAAAAATATGATCAAAATCAATCTCTGTCAACAATTAGGGCATTATTGAAAAAAGGAATCGAGGATAAATTTTCAGCTCTATCTTGCCTTATACATTTCGATTTTTCTTTGATTCGGAGTTTGCTTTTTGAAGCTCTGTCCACCAGTTCTGACACTAATTTCATTCGCACTGGACTTTTCTTTTATGTTATAAACGCTGACCCAGAAGCTCTTTTCGATTTGTACCAACTCGAGATGATTTTGCCTTTCAAATTAGCTTGTTATGCCGCAAAAGCAAGACAACAAACTGAGAAGATTCTTGCCGATGTAGGTTTGATAGATTTAAAAGCATCTAAGAAGAGAGAAAAAGACTTCGCTGAACGAATGAAACTGGAGAATGAGAAAAAGAAACAAACACCTCCGGATTATTCCGTAAAAAAACTTAAAGAATCCGATCCCGAAACAATTCTGAATGAATTGAAAGATGCAATCGGAGTATTTTATTATTTATTTTACGTTTTTCCAATTTCCAAACCGGAATGGGTAAGAAAAAACCGCGAGCAGATCAGAGTTATTTCAGAAATCGCTAAGTCTCGTTATTTTTTCTGGATATTATTTATTACAATGATTATTTTCCTTTTAATCGGAATTCACATTTTGGCTGTATCTGATCAGAGAAAAGGTAGTAGCAATCTGATTAATTGTCCCGTTTTTTCTACTCAATCGCTTACTCTCTCTGGTTCAGTAATTGAAATTTCGATTGACGGATTATTGTTCAAAGCTGATGACGGAAAGAAATTCGTTATATCACCACCACCGGAAGGATTTTCAGCTATTTCCCCAGGCGATAAAATAAAAATAGAAATTTTCCCTTTCCGGGTTGCAGAAAACGGAAATGTCTATGGAAGATGTGGAAATATTGAGAAAATAAAGTAAATTCGGTTATTGGTGATGAAAACTAAGTATCTGACCTTGCGCTGATTTTCCAACCGAGTATGAATCGTTTTTTGCCAAACCTTCGTAGATTTCTTAATCCAAGCTCAAATTAGGCAATATTTTCTCCACATCCTTCTGAGAGTGATAAGATAAATTTAGCTTTTTCCATTTTGGAAAACTGTGGTAAGAATGATTTCCGAGTCCTCTACTTTTTTCAACAGTTGGGTAGCCGTCGGAGTAAATGTCGTTTTTTTGGCTGCCCTTTGTACAGTTTTTTCACCGACTAACCTTTCTTTTTTATGATTTTCCTTCATATTTTCTTGAAATTTTGTATTTCTGAAAACTCTAACCTGAAAAGCGAAAAAGTGTTACAGAAGAGATCCTTGCCTTTTGGTCGATACGGTCTGCGCCTTTATCGATGCCACTTGCGCTTTTATCAAGGCCTCCTTAGACTATTTCGATGCTTCCTGTGCTTGGTTCAATGATCCCTGCACATTTATCGATCCCGCCTGCACCTTTCTCAAGGCATCCTTAGGCCGAAGTTCCAAAGCAAAAATGGCGGGAAACATAGATGAGATATTTGTTTGAGCCTATTTCTTCCCAAACAACCTGTCCATGTACCGTCGTGGGGATCATTAACCCAAGAGAGCGTCCAAAGTCTTACATGGACAGGTTTTTCTTTCATCCAATGAGAATTTCACCTTCTTACATTAATCAAATAGAGCCTTCATCAATGTACCGCGCGTGGAACTTCGGCTTAGACTATTTCGATGCTTCCTGTGCTTGGTTCGCTGACACCTCTGCCTTTATCGATGTTTTCTCACCTTCTGTTGGCGCTGTTTGCACCTTTATCGGCGCTTCCTGTGTCTTAATCGATTTCACCTGAGCCTTGATCGACCCTGCCTTACCATCGGCTGATGTTGTCTGCCCTTGTGTCGATTCTGCTTGTTCCTTTATCAATGCTGCTTTAATCTCTGTCGATGTTTCTCCACCTTCTGTTGGCGCTGTTTGCACCTTTATCGGCACTTCCTGAGTCTTAATCGATTTCACCTGAGCCTTGATCGACCCTGCCTTGCCATCGGCTGATGTTGTCTGCCCTTGTGTCGATTCTGCTTGTTCCTTTATCAATGCTGCTTTAATCTCTGTCGATGTTTCTCCACCTTCTGTTGGCGCTGTTTGCACCTTTATCGGCGCTTCCTGTGTCTTAATCGATTTCACCTGAGCCTTGATCGACCCTGCCTTGCCATCGGCTGATGTTGTCTGCCCTTGTGCCGATTCTGCCTGTTCCTTTATCAATGCTGCTTTAATCTCTGTCGATGTTTCTCCACCTTCTGTTGGTGCTGTTTGCACCTTTATTGGCGCTTCCTGTGTCTCAACCGATTCCACCTGAGCCTTGATGGACCCTGCCTTACCATCTGCTGATGTAGTCTGTGCCTCTGCCGGGGTTTCTTGTGCTTGTGCCGATGTTACCTGTGTTTGTTGTTCTCGAAAGGGATTTGATCGCTTAGCCTGTACAGAGTTCGCGGAAACAATTAGGACCACAAACACCAGGAGGATGCTTAATTTCTGGCTTTTCATAAAATTCTCCTTTTGGAAATTTTTTGTTACCTCAACTTAACTGACCATCCAAAAGTTTGAATTGTTACAAAAAAAATTAAATAATGAAAATAACAACACAGCGAAATAGCTGATGAATTTTGAACGCTTTTCTCCATTTTCTCATATTGTTAGAAGAAATTTCTGAAGGGAGGTTTCTATGTACCCAATTGGTGAATATCTTCCCACCATCTCTTCAGAGAAGATTCAATCGACCCAAGAACTCCCAAAAAAACGGAAATCGCTCGGAAAAACTGTGAGAATGAATTTCATACCTTTCCCCAAAGCTTGAGAAAATTCAAACCTTTCTAAAGGAAAGATATTGCATGGCAATAGCAAACACTTCATAAAACACTTGCGCCGCAAAGTTGTTCAAAACAACTCGCGGCGCAAATTAAAACCATTCTAAAGTCGAGAATGTTGCATTTCTCCCTCAAAAAATCTAATACTCTTAAAACTGGCGTCTTTCAAAACTCTACTCTTTGTTGCTGTTCACCGCCGTGTTAGCTGGGCACGTAGAGACACCGCTTATCAGTGATATAAGCATTAAGTTTATGAACAAAAACTATTTTTCCTTTAGAAATACTGGCTCATCTGGAGTGGGAATTTCCTGGCAATCAAAAGCCAAACCTAATGCCTTGCCACACTTTTCCAGTTTGACGTTTCCGTAGAGTTTTGAAAGGTTTGAAGTTGAGTCTTTTTGAGTTCTGCTGAAATTTTCCTGATCCCAAGATTTTTGGATCCACTTACAAATCAGATCCGGATCATATAAATCAAGAGGAAGGACCGATTCACCATCTTTTCCCCATCGGTTTTCTTTTATTACTTGCCAGACTGACACTTTTTTTCGGGTAATTGGGCCGCCGATCAGATCAAGAGGGAGTTTGAGGTGGATCTGCCAATTATCTACGAATTCTTTTCTAGTCAAACCACCAACTTCGAGAAAACTCATTCCAAACGATGTGCAACCTGCCCCAAGACCCTCTCTGGGACGACATAAACCATTGTAAATCTTATCATATCCGCGTTTATGATATTCTTTGAGGTAATATACTAAGCGATCAAAAGTCTTTAGAGAGAGTTTGAAAACCATGAAAGAAATTTTACCAGATTTGAATCTTTCCTCTATCTGTCTTTTCAAACTTTCGGGATCGTCCAGAGCTCCTTTGAAATTAGCATAGAACAAACCAAGCCCCAAACCTTCCTTTAAAATAAAATCTGAATCAGTGGGCGCATCTGGTGCACCGGTGGCACCGGCAAGAAGACGTTCCCCAGATTGACTCTTCAGTTCAATAAATACGTGTCCGATCACATGTTTTGATTTTGCAAGAGAAAATGTTAGGTGGTTTCCAATAGCAGAGTCAAAAAGAAGGGCCCTTGGAGAAGACCAGTCAAGAGAAGAAATCGGGGGAATCGAATAGAAAATCAATTCCTGAGCGAATAGATTTCTTGAGAAGAGGGCAGTAAAGAATGTCACTAAAATCAGAATCAAATGGATTTCAGTTCTTTTCATGATTTTTCTCCGTGTTTTATTAAATTTAATACTATAAAAATGCTGACTTGTAGAAAATCTAAAATGTTACAAAGTAAATCCCATTTCAAAAGAAAATTAAAATCGGTATTGATTTGTGATGGGCATTTTCTATTCTTTTGCGGAAATTCAGAATTCCAATCCCCGAGGATATAGTCTTGAGACCGTTTTCCCAAAACCTGAAAACGTGAACTCGTTTGGATGAGATTCCTTCTTTAGCTTTTGGATTATTTGGTCTCAAAACAAAATTCGGGCTGAAAACTTTTTAATTTCTACGGAATCGGCTTTTGAAGCTGAGCAATCGAAGAAAATGAAGCTTACGACAACAGGAATTCTGAAATTAGGGAGTTTCCTCTATTCCTTCATAAACTCCTCTAACTGTTCGCCCTGAGCCGGGAATGCATCGGGAGTTTGCTCAGGGGAAGTTGCATTCTTCGATTCCGAAGGAACTGATTTCCCTGAGGAAGTGGGAGCGCTAAAAATTTTCTCAACTGGTGTTGAAGCAATTTTTTTCGGGGAGTCTGAAAGAGGTGAATTTGTCAACAATTGTGTACCACTGGCGAAAACGGTTACCCCCTGACCTGCGGATAAAGTCCCAGAATCTTTTGAAAAACATGCTTTCCACTCAATTACACCCTTTTCCACCCAGCATTTGGTGGAAGACAACCCGGAATCCAGATGAATAACAGTTCCGCGAATTGCCAGGGTGGCAACAGGCAAGTACACTTTGTAAAAATTTTTATGCTTTCCAAAAGACATTTTTCCTTTCCAACAGTTGGGAATTTTGGTTCCGTCTTGACAGCAAAGAAATTCCCCCTGGCCGTCGAGTTGGATCGTCCGATTATCAGGGTATTTTACTAAACAAGAATCAGACAGTCGCATTTGAACTTTCTGAAATTCGGTAACTTTATTTATCCCTTTTGGTGCCAGTATTTGGTCGATATAGACATTTCCTAAAATGCTTGCTGTCTTCGGTGGTAAATCCTCAGATTTTGCTTTAATAGTTTGTTTGGTAGCGTTGACTGCTAACCGAGGAGTTCGGGAATCAAAAACTTTCCAGATCAAAAGGAAACCTCCCCCTAAAAGCAAACTAATTAAGCAGAAAAGAAAAAAACGCCTTGAAAATTGATTTTTAAAATATGATTCTTTTTTCATTTCTTAGCACCTTTAAAGCAGTTTGGCTTTTTTTTGATGCTGCAATTAAGACTTGCATAAAGTAAAATTTCCGAAAATCGAAAAATTTTTGGGTTCTCTTAATAATTAGAGACATGGCACTGTTTTTTTAATGTAAGTAAATCATTGTCAAATAGTTTTTATCAATGGGATGGCAAGTTCTTAGTCATTCAGGAAATCATTCTGGGACTGCTCAGGCGGTGTGGTTTCATCAAGGATTTTATCTTGAGTCTGAGAAGCAGACGTACCCGTTTCGTGTGTTGATGGAAGGGTTCGGTCAGATGAATTCGGGTTTGAACCACTAGCTGCGGCCGAATCAGTGTTTGTACTTGTGGAAAAACTTATGCCTGGAATTATGTTTTGTGATTCTGGTGGAGATGATCTTCTGCCGGGAATGACACTTGGAACATCTTCTGGAAGAGGTTTTCGACCTGGGATTGGGACATTCTGAAAGCCCGAACTGGAGCTAGCTAGAGTTATTCGGCTAACATCAACCCCAAGCAGATTTGCCATCTCTTCATTGCTGAATTTTCCTCTTGTAACATCATCTATTTCTCTTATGAGAGTTTGCAATGCAAACGGCTGCTGATTCAAAATATTCCGAAAAAGCATATTCATGGTTCGACCTCTGGGTGGTATTGACAAAAATGCTGTATAAACTGTATCAATCCCATTAGGAAGCGCTCTTGAAAGGCGGTAGAGTAGCAATCCAACATATCCTTCTATTTGAAAAAACTCCGGCCCATTTAACTGATCGACAGACAGTTGCCCCCTACTAGTTGTGACCTGAGCTAGATATTCTCCGCTCCAATCCGTAGTTCCATTCTCCGCAAGGAGTTCCTGAAAGTCTGCCCAGCCTTCGCCGAGTGCAGCTGATGGATTCATTGTTTCGTTGTAACTATGACCGTTACTACGACCTGATAGGGGGTCAACGTTGTAGTCACTTGCAAAAGAACTATCAGTATCAATCATGTGACCGGTCTCATGTGCAAGAAGAGTTCTTGCGCGACTTTCAAAATTAGTAGTGTTAAGATAACCTGAGGAGATCTGAACATTACCTCCGTAAGAGCTAGGCCAAAATGGCGTCCCATGTTCCCTGAGAAATGAATATCTCGGATCATTATCGAAACCATTGAAATCATACATTATTACGGACCCAGTTGTCCTCGTTCCTCTTCTCATTCTGTTCTGCATTTCCTCTGATTGGGCGTAACGGAAGGCAGCCAATAAGCCCCTTTGTCCGTCTGAAAGTGAATCTGGATTTCCAACTCTCATCGCAGAAAGAAGCTCTTGTTCTGAAGTTACATCGACGCTCCTTATCCTTACCGTGTTATCTCCACAGTATTCGTAGGATATTCCCGGGTCATTTGACGCTGGTATCGCCCCCATTGGTTCAACACCATCAACCTGCTTATAAACGAATGAGAAATTAAAATTTGGAACATCTCCAAATGTTGCCATCGAAAGCAACAAAAAAAATAACGCGATAAAAAATTTTAGGTAATCATTCATTTTCATGTTTTACACCTTCTCGTAACTTTGTTAACTGATCTTATCTTCAACAAAATTCTTGCCTTCCATAAATAATGACTTCAAATTTAGCAATTGTGTTACGGATTTTTTAAAAAAAATTCTTTCTGGATTACTTTTAAGAAAGGCAAAGCTGGTGAAACTTTTATGTCAGAATCTAGTGCGATGTTTTCCAATTAACCTTGCAATACAACTTAAAAAGAACGCCTTGCACGAAAAATCCCCTTTCCGAAAACAACTCGTTTTTTTGTCCCCCAAACTTTACGGCACAGCTCTTTATTGCAGTGTTATTTAGCAAGGGATACTAGGTTAATGCTTTTCTCTCAATTATCACCACGGTAAAGTCATCTATCTGAGAAGTGTTTTCAGGAAGAGATCTTAAATAAGGGTGATTCTCAATAATCGTTTTACAATATTCTCTGATTCCAGTCTCTTGTGTGGATTCAAGATGTTTCTGGAAGTGTTCGAATTCTCCTTTCCCCTTACACACATCGTAAAATGACTCCACTAGCCCATCTGTATAAAGAATCAAGCGTTCACCATTATCGATAAAGAAGTTAACTGGTCTCAGCTTAATTTCCGACTTGATTCCCAGAAGAAATCCCAAACCTTTGACCATTGTGGTTTTTCCTGCCGAAATTCTGAAAGGGTAAAGATGCCCGCAATTATAAAACTCAATACTGTGGTTGCCAGTGTTAAGCAGAAATGCTGCAAAGGTCATATTCAGCTTTCCTTTCGTGCTGGAAAAAATCACACGATTAAGAGTTTGCAAAATGCTTTCAATCGAGTTTTTTCCTTCACGATAAGTATAGATAATTGCTTTTGCCATAGCCATTACCAATGCCGAGGGTGTTCCGTGGCCAGTTACATCGCCGATAACAACTAGAGAGTGCTCTTCATCAACTTTGAAATAATCGAAATAATCTCCTCCAAGTTGAGATGCTGGGCGGGAATAACCAAATACACGGAACTCGCCATGTTCGAGAATTTCAGAGGGGAAAAGCTCCCTCTGAACATTTCGCCCCAGGGTTGTTTCTTCAAGATTTTCCATCATATTGTTAAAAAGATTGGAAAGGTCTCCTAGTTCATCACGGTCCTGCGAAGGAACACGATGAAAGAAATCCTTGTTGGCAACGGCTGCAATTCCCCTGGAAAGTTCCCTTACTGGCTCCAACACTTTTTTAGCTAGGAATAGACCTAGTGTAAGTGTAAATGCAATGCTGAAAAAGCCAAAAAGCAGCAAACGAAACCTCAATTGTGATATTTCAATTTCGATGGTTTTCATCGGCTTCACTGCGAATAAAGTAAAATCCTTTAAATTTAGTCCCGGCATTCCGGAAAGAATAAACTGCTCATTCTCATTTTCATTTTCTCTTTCGGTAAAGTCAAAACCTAATCTTCTAGTTCTGAGAACCTGAGAAACAAACGAGACTGTTTTTTTTGAGAATTTTACTGATGGAATTACTTTAAGAGTTTTTCGAAAAATCGGACCCCGACGAGACGAAACATCTTTCGGCCTAGGTATTCTTGTCCAGGAATGTGCATTCTGGATTGCAATAAGGCGAGTGCCATCTTCCAGTGGTTTTCTTGGAAATGCGCTGCTAATATAGAATCTCTGGAAATCCAGTTCACTCCATTTCACAAGAAACATATGAGTCAGCAAGCCATCATTTCTACTGACAAAATCAGTGTAAACACTTATTGTCAAAGGCCCGATCTGAATGGGAACAACCTTCTGACCAACGGCAATTGTATCAACAAACGCTCTTAAACTCATTCCAAAAATCGTATTAAAATAAAGCTCTGCACTCACAAAATCAGGAGCATTTGCTCTAACAACTCCCTCATATTGGCTGTTATGAAAATCCAAAATATTCTGATAAAGTTTGTTAAAAAGCTGATCACTGCTTTTTCCTTGGCTGGGTTCAGTGTCGAAAAGAATATCTCCCCCATAATGAAATAATTTTATTGTTTCTGATTTCATTTTCTTAACTTTTATCTTCATTTCATTGAAAAATTTCTGAACACCATCATTCGTGGAAAAATCTGCTGCTCTCAGTGCATCTTTGAAGGCTTTCTTTGTCAATCGGCTCATGACAAGGATTTTTGAATCAAACAAGCGAAGGAGTTCCGCTGAGTTCTGCCATGCATCCTGAATAAGTGCCGTCTTCATCTCAAGAAGATATGCACCGCCTGTAAAGAAGAGTATCAACAATGGAAGACCTGAAGATGCGAGAAAAAGAAAAAGAAGCTTGAGGCGGATCGAGATGTACAAGCTGTTTCTCTTGTGTATCAGTGAAACTGAGATAATAATACTAATCACCAAAATGAAAAGAGCAAAAATTCTCCAGGTTTTCATAATGTTTTGGGAGTATTTAGCCCAAACATCCGGAGTATATGCGACTAATCTGAAATCCTGGTCCAGAAGTAATACTGAGAAAATATTTCCATTCAATCGAAAATGATTCTGCGGCTCATTTTCGAACATTGCTGCAACTCGTTCAATTTCAGGACGAAATTTCTTCGATAGATTGCCTAGGATATCCATTGAATTCATATTTACAAGAGCCAATTTAATATCTTTTCGTACTGGAAGCTTGACGAGTCTGGCCAAAGCCATCATCGGAACATAGCCTTGTTTGTTGATATTAACAAACATTGATAGTTTTTCATGGATGAAGTAAAAAAACCATGACTTTTTTGGACCACTGGAACAATTAAACCAGTAAGAGTTTGTCAATAAGGGTTCCTGATAACCTTGTTGAAAGATTCCCAGGTAACTTGCAAAAAGTTTAATATAATTCTCATCGAAAAGTGTGCTTTCCGTAAAAAAGCGACGCATCTGAGAAAGAAGTTTTCCAGCAAGAAAAGGTGAATCCTTCGAGTTTGTCTTCAACACCATCCGATCATTTTCATCAAATATTGTAAAATCGAACAATAGAGGGTGTCGTTTTTGAATAATAAAAATTGCTTTTTGTAGTAGCCTTACAGGATTAGAGCCCTGGAGTGCCAGTGAAATTAGATTTCTTAAACTTTTTTTGAAAAACCTTTCAGGTTCACCCCATGGTTGCAATTCTGTTAATCGGTCATCCAGTTTTTTGAAGGTGGCCGAAAGTTGATTTTTCTCGCGCAACGAAAGGGTGTAATTAATTGCCGCATCAACTACAAAAAGTGGAAACCCAACAAGCATGAAAATAGAAGCAAGAAGCTTCAGAAATCCGATGGAATAAAAAGAATTTCCTACTATCTGCTTATTTTCCTGTTTTTCAGAAACCATAGATCCTGTTTATCCGGAACTCAGCGTAATCTGGAAATGATAACGGAAAACACAATAAAGAACAATCAATTCCTTCAATCTTTTTGCAATTGCAAAAAAACAACAACTTGCAAAATAGAGCGGCTTAACATAGACTTCGATGCGTAAAATGTTTCAATGGGTGAAATATTTGTAACATTTTTGCCTTCAGGAAAGTAAGAATAATCAGATACCTGAAAATTTTTCTGATGCAAAAAGAGGGGGGGAAATATGCTTAGAAAATACCGAAGAATTGTGTTGCTTTTTTTCTTCCTTTTCTTTGTCTTGGTTTCCCTGCTTTCAATAGTAACAGCAGCCTCTGATTTAACAGATTTGTCAAATGAAGAATTGATTGAAATGATCTTTAACCCGAAAAACAATAATCTTTTTCTGTATAATGAGGATCCAAAAACAAGTGAAGCATATCTTAACAATCTTAAAAGGCCAAAGATTGCAGTGAAAGATTTTGTTGCCGGATGTTGTGATGCGATGGCAGATTTTCGTCTTTCATCCAAGAAAATTTTCAAAAAAGCAACGGGTTCATATGATAAGAAGCTGAGTTACGAAGAATTCATGAAACTTGCCGGAGAAAATCTTTTGCCGATTTCAACCAATCCCGCGAATTATTTTCGACTACATGACAAGAACAAAGATGGAAGTCTTGATTTATGCGAATTTGTTCCTTCCCCTAGAGAAATAGCGGAAGAAGTCAATCTCATTGAGCTGACAGAGCATTATTTAAGAAATCAGGAATATAAGAAAGGTATGAAACCAGTATTTTCACCCGTTCCTTCTACCGACAGTTTGAAAATCACATTAAAAGAAATCGAACAAAGAATCCTGAAATTTGCAAAGGAAAAGAATCTCAAGACTCGATACGAAAAAAACATTCTGCAGCTCCTTGATGAAACAGAAAACCCCATAGCACCTCTTCCAAAAGGAATTCTCCCCTCAACATTTGAAAGTGCGCTAGTCGGACTGAGGTTACATGCCAATAAAAATGATTTAACTTTCAAATTCGAGGCAGGCGGTCTCCCCCAGCTTGTAAAAAAGACTGGGGAAATTGTACCAGTCGAGGAATGGCCCAAAGAATATCAACCACCTTACTTACCTTCAGACTCGGTATACAAATGACACATTCCTTTGAAGCCAGCTTACCCATTACCATTTTGCGTCTTTACCTCCCTTTTTTTTCGCTTCCTGTTTTTTCGAAAAGTAGAACAATATTAAAATCTGCAGTTTTTCTTAAATAACTATGACTCTGAGAGATAAAATATTCATATCCAGACGTGTTGGTGGCGTGTTTTTGATTATACTGGTATCAATAATCTCTATCCTGTCAATTCTATCACTGGCTTTATTCAGAACGCTGAGCGAAAAGAACATGACCATCAACTATTGTTTCAACAGTTCAATCATGGATCTGGCTGCAATGGAGATCGCTGGTGGTGTTTTTGAGAACGTTGGAAAAAAGCTCTCAATTCCGTCTTCGAGCTTGTTTCAAAGTTTGGTTTCTGCTGATCTCCGTTCTTTTCCGATTTCAATTGTTCAATCGGAGCTTATTCCTGAACAACCTTTTTCCTTCTCAGGAGTTCCAATATTTTCCGGGATCACACATCAAGTTGAAGGAAGTTTTGTTGATTGTGCCCCGCTTAATCCAGCTCTGAATTGGCATGATCCAAAAGAAAAGATGTGTAAACTCCGCATTCAAATAAGTATTGGCCTGGGGCGCCTTCCTTATAGACGAGTGCAGAAGAGTTATGTTTTTTCAAAATTCTGCAAGGTCCAAAGCCTTTCTTTACCAGTAATTTCGCGCTTTTCGCTGTTTGTGAGGGAACCTGAAAAAACCAATGAGACGGAAGAAGGGTATAACCGCTTTCGGAACTATATTTCCGGTGCTCCTATCGATGGCGAAAATAATTTGCCCTTTATTGTTTACAATACCACTGAGGTCAGACAAGTCGACTATTCCAGAACAGGCCATATCTTTCTTGGCGGAACAGATGATATCCAACTTCATTTGACCCCGGGAATACAGGATAGATATGGAGAATATTTCCATTTTTTTAATATCAACAGAAATGAAATACGTAATCCGGGATTTTTGCCAACAACACTTCCCCCCACAGAGGCATTCTCCAGCAGAGTTCGCATCAGCTTGTACCAGGATATTACGGCCAGGTTTTCCTTGCAGGGAATGTTTTCCGGTTTTTATGAACGGAACACTTCTGACCCGCCAAGTGATATGAATTTCCGAGGTTGTCTGGATGCTTTTTTTTCGGAAACAAACGGAAGAACCTTTAAATCATCGAGCTTGCATCTGTTTGGTAGTACAAGCAATCGTTCTCCAACTCTTGTCGTCGGTAAAGTATATAGGGTTTTCCCAAAATACATGGGTCTAAAAGTTGACATGGGTGAGAGAGGAGTATTTCCAGTCAGCTTGTTAAGAACACCGCCACAGTTTCTATCCAGTTCCGGAAGCGAATATCAGTTTTGGGGCGCAGTCGAACTTCCTCGAACATCAATTAATATCGGGAATGGTTCAAGAATTACTATTGATGGAATCTCCATCAGAGAACTATTTGAGAACACTCGGGAATATCTGAGAAATGCTAGCGGCCTGATTTTTGAACCCTTTAATAAGGTTTGGGACTATCTTCGAAACGAAAGCGGGCGTTTCCCCCCTTCGCAAGTTTTCGCTGGGGAAAATGGAAACTCATTGCTTGTTGATTCAAGCAACTACTCCATTTCACGAGCGGAAAATGGCTCCCAACTTTTTCGCGGCGAGCTGAATCAAGTTGGCTCAGAAGAACTTATTAAAGACAGGCCGACCTATATATGCGAAAATCAGAGAGATTTTGAAGCTAATTTTGTCAACGCTGGAGAAATAAACCTGAGAGGGCAGTTCGTATATGTAAAAAACGGCCCCCTTGAAATTCCTGAGGCGGTAGTTTTTTCGAAACCCGGATTATTGGCTGTAAATGGTGAGTTAATAATAAAAGGAGATATTAAAACTTCACAGGATGGTGTCTCTCTGTCGCTGATCTCTGTTGGCGGCAACGGTAACATTACACTGACTGGAACAAATCAGGAGTTAAATTGTGCTCTAGTTGCTCTTGACGGGACAATTCGCACCTCAAGTCTGTCTAACAGCCCGAGGATTTTCGGTTTTGTTGCTGCAAAAAAATTTAAGCCTAGTGACTGGCCGTCTGGTGGGGAACTCACGTATAATCCTTCCTGGAACCCTTCTCGCGGAGATAATGAAAGATATCTGGTTAATCTCTCGGATAATTACACGAACTGGGAGATTCAAAAATGAAAGGCTTTCTTGAGAAAACAAAGATTTCGGGTTTAAGTCTGCTTGAAATTGTCATTGTTATGTTCTGTTTCGCTATTGCAGCAATACCAATTGTTCGAATATTTTCCATAAATATTGAGGGTACCAGAGCAATTCAGACAAAGCTTTTGTCTTATTTGTCCGCACAGGAGATTATTGGACAAATAGCCCTTTTTCCTCCGGACAAGCTTCCTGCACAGTGTTTTGCTCTTTCAGGTCAACTTCAGAGAATCAGAGAAACTGAGCCTGTAATGGATCTTCATCTCTCTCCGCTTCCAGAAAGCTTCTCGCGGTCTTTTCGCATTGAAGAAAGCGAGCAGAATCACGATTCGAAAATTACGGTATTGAGTCTTTTCAGATTCGAAGTTTCAACCGGTATTCAATCCATGCAAATCAGAAGAAATTTTTCCTCGAATGATGGTGGCCGCTGAAAATGTTAAAATCAAATCTGGAAAGACTCACAGAGAATAATCTTCAGAATTGCCCCTTCTCTACCATAGCGAGAATCTTTTCTTCAATGATTCCAAAAAGAACTTTCCGTAATCGTCAGAGAGCCTTTACTTTACTGGAACTAATAATAACTTTGGCTATTTTTGTTTCAATTGCATCAATCCTTTACGATTTTGTGTGGCATTATTTTCGTTCGTATGTCCAAGTGGACGAGAAAATTGAAAATGAAGCCGAAACCTGGCAGATTGTTAATTCATTGCAAACGGACCTGAGTTTCTGCGACTTTCCTGATGGTACTCCTCAAACCTGGGAGGGATTGCTGGCAACAACCAGTACTGGATTCAGGATTAACAAGCAAAAATCGGGAGTAAGAATACCTGTTGAGTATAAATACGACCGTGTTCGGGGTGATTTGTTTAAAGAAGAGGATGGCAGAAATTATTCCATAACCAGAAACAGATTAAAAAATTTTTTGGTAGAGATGAAGGTCGAAAAACCTGAGGGTCGTGAAATTCCGGCTAAAATCTGGTTTCACCTGGTTATTGAGCCAGGAAAAATTGGAACTTCAAGCGTTCCCCTAGGAACCTTTGTTTATGAAACTCAGATTTTTCCGTATTTTATTAACAAAAAATTGAATTCAAAATTCTGGGAAACAGGTATCCCAAGATAAAATGCTTTCATCTCAATAATTCGAGGAAAAGACAAAATTGCCTTGGAACGACCATTCATGGGGGGAGAGCTTCGCTTTCAATGACACACCGGGGCCTCCTTCTTTGTCATGATGTGAAACGAAGCAGTCGTGAAAAAATCGATTTTTACAGAGATAGACTCTCTGAATATGCTATTTACCGGAAGCATTTTTGCCAAATCAGGGGAACGGGTACAGCTTCGAAGCGACCAAGAAATCTGGTTTTTTTCTAATGATTGAGCGGGTTAATGAAAGATTTAAAATTCCAATGTAACAAACTTTAGAAAAACACAGTCAGAGTTTGCAGAAGTGTTTAAATACTTTCGGAGGTGAAAAATGAAAAATCTAAGAACCGCTGTGTGGATTGCCCTTTTGATAACAGGGTTGTCTTCGCAAACTCTATTTGCTGAAAACTCTCCATTCACATTTCTTCTTACACGAATCTGTAATCTGGAAAGATTAGCTCAACCAGTTGACTTACCTGATCAGAAAGAGGGCCAGGTTGGCAGTAATCCACTGTTTGTCGGACCGAATAATACAAGATACGTGTACCGAGAAAATGGATCAGTGAGAATTCAAGTGGAAGACATCCCTATTTCGACTGAACAAGAACTATTGCAGGCGATGCGTGTTACAAATATAGACACAATGTCTAATCAGCAGAGAGGTCTTCTAGCAGCTTTTCGGCAGGCCCAAAGCCAGACAATAAGTGACAGAATGCAGCGTGGAGGCGTCAGTCAAGCAAGAATTCAGATGATTGATCCGAATGGATTTGATTCAGACAAATCGAATGCCAACGTAATAGTAAACGGCTTCTGGCCTATCGGAGGAGACGGTTTTGTCAGAATTAATGGGGTATTTTTCGCCACTGATCCAGAGAGAGAGGGGGAAACAATAATCAGTCATGAAACCGCTCATTTAATGGACAGCGTTCCTTTTTCTAATTCTGGAGCAGCTTACGGCGCTGACGGTCGCCACCTCTTCAACGAAGTTATTACTCCAACCGCAGCAATTGGTGAAGGCTGGGCGGATTACCACGAACTTTTAGATTCAAATGCTCCGGGCTCCTGGTCCCAACGTATACAGGATATGGTCATTGAAGGCACTACTCCAGGTGACTACAGAACGTTCAGCGCCGACGCATTAAGCGCAACTCAGTTACTTAGCGTTGAGGTAAATATTGCACGGATGTTGTACCGACTTTCGCAGGAACTTCCTAACGGAGTTGAAGCTGTGGATCAGGCATACATATCCCCTCCTCAGTCGGAGGAGGAAAGGTCGGTTTCTTCCATTCTAACCAGGATTACAGCCCAGAATCCGGATCATTTGGCAAAAATTATTGAAATTCTTGATGATGTTACTTTTGGAAAGTTATCTAATTCAGAAATAGCTCAGATGATCGGAGCAAGTGAGTCCACCGTTTCCTCTTCAAGGAACAGTGCTGGTATCGCCAATATTGCATCACCATCAACTGATAGTGTTTCAACAGGAATAGACGGTGATTCTGCAGCTTCTCAGAGTATCATTACAAACAACAGTGGCGGAATAATCATCGATAAGGGAAATTTCGATTTGCCAATGAATGCTGTCAATGGCGGCAAGAATGGAAATAATGAGCACAATTTAGGATCTGATTTGTCCGGTGGAAATGGTGATCGAACTAGTGCCAAGGTTGATTCAAACTTCTCAGGTGGAAAGGGTGATCAATCTAATGGCAAGGATGGTTCTAACCTCACCGATGGAAAAGGCTATCAATCTAATGGCAAGGATGGTTCTAACCTCACCGATGGAAAAGGCTATCAATCTAATGGCAAGGATGGTTCTAACCTCACCGATGGAAAAGGTTTTCAATCTAATGGCAAGGATGGTTCTAACCTCACCGATGGAAAAGGTAGTCGATCCGATGTTGATAGTGACAATACTTCCAGCAAAGGACAATCTCGCAATGGGGAAAAAAATTCTGTTACTCCGAATCAATCCAAAAACAATGGTGGAAAAGCAACCCAATCGCTTGTTAAGACAGACGCTGCTCCCGTTAAAGATCCCCAACCAGATGGCACAATAAATAACAGTTCAGCTTCAGTTGAAGATTTTTTGAACGGGTGCAAAAATTAATAAACGGCAACATGTGAAGATGGCAATAAAAAGGAGATGCAAAATGACTAGAATTTTTTCACTAATGGTAATTTTAACCAGCTTGGCTATTTCGTCACAGGTTTTCGGACAAAACTCTGAATTCCGATATCTTCCGCCCCCAAACATTAGCATGAGGATAATACCTGTTGAGAAGAACATTCAGAAGGATCAGATTGCTTTGGAAGGGCTCCTGGAGTCTCAAGTGGGGGTTCCCACCAAATTGAGAATCTTTTTTGAATGCTCTGAGGATCTGAAAATATCTCCGGCGTCAGCAAGTGTTGAAGATCTCAAGCCTGGAAAACCCTCAAAATACTTGTTGGGTGTAAAAGCTGGGAATGGTAAACCTGGCTTGGGTGGAACATTTGTCAGGATGGGGGTGGAATATTTGCCAGACTATGATGCTTTGATCAAGGCAATGGGGAACGAAGAAGAATATCCGGATAAGTCTGAAAGACAGTCTGTGATAAATGGATTGCGCGAAGCAAAAAAGACTGGAACGCGAAAAATTGATGCAATGAGCCTGACAATAGATAAATCTCAAATTAAAAAGTAGGCCGAAAAAAGCAAATTCCTACCAAGTTAAAAAGGAGGATTTATATGAAAAATTTTACTGGTAAAATTTCGTTTTTCCTTATAGTCTTGCTTATTTTCACATTCCCTTTGTTTTCGGACCAACAAGTACAAAATACAATTGAGAAATCGAAAGTAAATGAAGCAGTGAACTATATTTCTAGTTTATTCACATTGCCTGAATGTAAATTTAGAGACGTCCGTATCAGCCCAGAAACAAAAGATGAAAGAGGTGCCATTGTTCCGGTTGAAATTGGTTTCATTTGTACTGAGAAAGATGTAGTTTCTTTCCTAAAGGGCATTTTGGGATTTTCCGGGAACGACATTTATCTGGCTCACAGGGTAATGGGAATAGAGGTAAGTAGCTTTGAAAAAGTTTTTCCATCAGGAAAAGCCCTTTTAAACGTCAACTATCACTTTGTAGTGGCAGGAAAACCCGAAAAGTTGCTTAACCTGGATGATATGCCTCACATTAAGGTATTATGCAATATTCTGAAGTGTCTTTCTTTTGAACCACAAGTCAAAGAAGACCAAATTTTGAATAAAACTCCCTGGGTATACAGCTTTCGAATTGACTCTGATCAAAAATTCCAATTAATCGGGTACGCGTTTTCTACAGAGATGGTAACTTTGCTTGTGAATGATCTGAAGAAGGTTGGAATTGCTGAAGTTTCTGTTGCTGAAATGAATGAGATAGTATTTGAAAAGGTTCCTGTTTGGCGTTTTGGCATCACTGGAGCGGCTGAATAGCCTTTTATTTATTATGACCAAATCGATTAACCAAAAAGGCGCGTAAAATCCCGGTAATCAGAATACCTTTTTGATCAGTCACAAAAAAGTTGACAAACCTGTCTTGGTTAAGATGACAGATGACTTTTGGTTAAAACTGGACACTACCAAAAATCAGTAGTGGCGACAAAAAAGACAAAAGCTGGATTCCATCCATATTTCAGCCCAGTGGGTGACAAACTTGGGTTGGGTTAAGGCGATAAAGAAGGTTTACGGTGAGCCAGTAACGCCACCGAAACCTTGTGGACCAGGCCGACCACCAAAAGCTCGATTGGAGATGCCTACGAATCTTTCTTATGCAACGGTAAGAAAGACTCGAAAGAACGGAAGAGTGGTGAAAGCAGGCATTCCGCTAAAACGAATTGAAAATTTGAATTTTTGAGAAATGTTAAAACTACAAGATAGAGATTGTACCTCTACAAAACCTGGTGTATACTTTTTAAAAATTTTAGACCAGGAGATTACGGTGCCTAAAAGCCACGTTCCTTTTGTAGCTACCCAGAACCTGAACCACCT
>JADFXM010000036.1 GCA_015233565.1 Candidatus Rifleibacteriota bacterium | reverse complement strand
GTTCGATTGTTTTTTTCTAAAGGCCGCTTCTCGAAAGAGCAATCATATTTATTGGTACAAATTTAAAAATTATTTTTGGGGTATAATTTAGAAGATTCCTAAGCCTGTGAAAATCGGTGTTAAATAAAAGGTTCAACGAACCCATCCGATTGGGGTTCAGTTCCAACATCATATAGTGATTCAAACTGGGATGCAGCAATTTGCAATTGGAGTGCGAACGGTTTCAGGTTACCAACCGAATCGGAATGGGAGTATGCTTGCAGAGGTGGAACGTCTTCAATGTATTATTGGAGCAATAGCTACGATGAGGCTACGACGAAACAGTATTGTTGGTTTTTGTATAATTGTGGTGGCTCGGGTAGTTGGACAACGCCCCATGCTGACAAAGGTGGTACTCAGCCGGTTGGCACAAGACTTCCGAATGCCTTCGGTTTGTACGATATGTCGGGTAATGTCTGGGAATGGTGCTGGGATTGGTATGGAAGCTACCCAATTTCTCCCACTAACGACCCAAAAGGTTCAGTGGCGGTCTCTTTCCGCGTCCTTCGGGGCGGCTGCTGGGACTACTACGGCAGCGGCTGCCGTTCCGCCAATCGCAACTGGAGCAACCCGGGCGGTCGCGGGAGCTACTTGGGCTTCCGCCTCGTGAGGACCAAATAATGATCATTTCATCCTTGCCTTCTCACCTCTCCCATTGGGAGAGGTCGCCTTTGGCGGTAGCCATAAAGCGGGTGAGGGGGCTTTTGTGGTTTGTCGTAGGCTGCCACAATCGATTGCAAATCTTCGTGAAATAGATGTAATCGGCGAAGCAACTTGTACTAAATATGGTCGCGATATTCTTTCAAATGTAACAGCTTTCATGGCTTCAGAAAAAGTAGAAAAACCGTCGAGTTCATCAGACGTCACGACTCTGAATCCGGGAGTACAAATGTCCCCTTCCCTGCCGTTAACTTAAGTGATTATCCGAGAATAACATGATTGTATTGAGAGTACATTTTTTTTGATGAAAAAATCCAAAAACCAATCACAATTTTTTTCGTATGACGCCTAAGGTAGTTTTTGTCCCGAAGGGACTGAAGAGGTCTTCTGTGATATTCAAATCCTGCTGGCTCTTCGAAGCTATTTTTTAAGTTGGAAGTAAGGTGCTCGTCAAAACAATGAAATCATACGGTGGCTTGTGGAATCAAATTTGTTCCTGCGAAAACCTTACTTTAGCAATGTTCAGGGCGGCACGTGCAAAGAAAAGCTGTGGACCGGTTAATCGGTTCCTCGAAAATTCTGAAATTGAATTGAAAAAACTGAAAAATGATCTTGACTCCGGCTCTTACAAACCAGCCCCTTTTGTACAGTTCAAGATTCGTGATCCGAAGCCTCGCCTGATAAGTTGTGCTGATTTTCGTGACCGGGTTGTTCATCACGCTCTGTGTGCGATAATAGGTCCCGTTTTCGAACGTAGTTTCATTGATGACACATTCGCTTGTCGTGTCGGAAAAGGTTCTCATAAAGCGGTTTTACGTTCCCAACAATTTTCCCGCCGAAACACTTACTTCGCGAAACTGGACATTCGAAAATATTTTGATTCCATAGATCAAGAGGTATTACTGAAGCTTCTTTTTGACAAATTTCGGGAAAAGCCGTTGCGAAACTTGTTCGAAATTATCGTAAAAAATCCATTATCAGGACAAGCCCCGGGAAAAGGTATTCCAATTGGTAATCTAACAAGCCAATGGTTCGCAAATTTTTATCTTTCCGAAACCGACCACGTTGTACAAGAAAAATTTAGAGTTGGTGCTTACATCAGATACATGGATGACTTCGCGGTTTTTGAAAATGATAAAGAACGTTTGTGGAAAGTTGTTAGCGATTTCACCGATTGGTTGAAAATTAATCGTCATCTCGAAGTAAAATGGGAGCGCTTTTTATTGGCGCCATGTAGCAATGGACTCCCATTTCTGGGTTGGCGAATTTTTCCAGGTGCTCTTCGGTTGCAGCATGGCCGTTACCACCGTGCCAGACGCTTGATAAGGCGTCGAATGCGAGAGTTTGAGCAAGCAGCAATTTCCGGTGATAAATTATCAGAATGCGTAAGAGCTGTTTTTGCAGGAATTCACTGTTTAAAACCTCAAATGAAAATATTGAACCACCAAGATTTTTCGAATGAGATTTGTTTGTGAAAACATAAATGGCAAGCGGAGAGGAGGCGGGCTCCAACCGCGTCAATCGGGGCGGCAGCTGGAACAACAACGACAACAACTACCGTTCCGCCAATCGCAACAGGAACAACCCGGACAATCGCAGGAACAACATGGGCTTCCGCCTCGTGAGCGCATTTCAAGGCAAGGATGAAATGTCCCATCCGCTTAACCAGTTCGTCATTACGGCGGCAAAATTAAACCAAAGGTTTTCGTGAATAGGCAAATTCCAGCTCAAAACGAAAACCTTTTTTTACTGGTACGCTTCGCTACTGAAGGACGTTTTCTAAATACCGTTACATTATCGGATGATACATTAATTTCGCTTTGGTATGGGTTGATTGTTCCTCATCATTCAGGAAACGTTATGGTAGGTATCACAAATCCTAAAAATCATGGCCACTTTTTCGGGAGTTAATGCTGGGTGCTCAATTTTTTAATTTCTTCTATTGGTAATTCCATGATTTGCGCGATATCTTCGATGGAAAATCCTTTAATCAACATTTTCTGAATAGTCTCTTTCAACGCTTCGATTTTCCCTTCGATTTTCCCTTTAATTTCTCCTTCTTCAGCGCCTTTGTTAAAAAGGGTTTCAGCAATGGTTGCCATAATCATACCTCCTTTTTCGGGAATCGCATTCTCAAGAATTTGTTTCAGATGTTCAATTTCAATTGATTTGGCAGCGCAGATAAAATATTTCAGAAATGTTTCCAGGCATTGCAGGCCAGTTGAGTTGCTGTCAATTGTTTTTAATAATTGGATTATCTTTGGTAATACAATCGGAAAATCGGATGAAAACGCATGTTTCAAAGTAATTAAAGCTGCTTTAGTAATCAAGCTCCCTTTAATTTCGCTATCTGAAAGGGGGTGTAAATCCCAAAGATGATATCGAAAATTGGGAAGAAATTCATTGAAAACCTGATTCGGTTCAAACATGGTATTAAAGTGTGTTTTACGGTTCCAATCGCTGTCACCGTGATACAATATTACTGGAAAAATGATCGGCAAAAACTGGGGGGGTGAATCAGGCTTTTGGTTGTACAAAAAAGCTTCCCAGATACGGACCATATATCGCAAGAGTTGGAAAGGCGCCCAAGGATCCGGATATGATTTGTGTTCGATGAGAAAGTATACTATAGCGTTGGAGCCGTTTTTCAACTGTGTTTTAATTACGACATCCGAAAAGGATTCCTGCAATTTCTGATCTACATATGAGGTTTTGTCAAGTTCGAGTTTGGAAATATCGACACATGCGCTTATTTTCGGAGGCAGGTATTCTTTTACAAAATCAATTCGAGCCTCAGGTTGTTCAAAATACCATTTGATAAAAGCATCATGCGGGTTTGTTAATTCTTTCATAACCTAAATATAAAACAATTTTTGTTTTTTAGCAAAAATTACACTCTCTATTTATTTCCGAAAAATTACTTATGAAAGAAAAAAATGGTTTTCGATTTTTCCATCTGGTTTATTCTGCCAATACACATGATTCTCGCTTGTTCCCAACAGCTATGAGCGAGTTGTGTCAACGATTTGAGGAGATGTGCCGAAACGTAAAGGGCGCAATTTTAGTCATGGACAAGGGTAACAATTCTGCAGAGAAAATTCGCCTCGCTCTTCAAAAGAAGATGACGATTGTGGGAAGTCTAGTTCCCAGCCAAAACCTGGATTTGGTCAAGAGAAACTTGAAGAGCTTCAAGGAATCCTATAACGGATGTCCTGTGTATCGGGAGAAACGAGATGTCTTTGGTGTTCCAGGTGTAGTTGCCGTTTCCTTCAATGAAAAGCTTCGGAAACGGCAAGTTTTGAGACTTGAGGAAAAACTGAAAAAAACAGAAAGCAATCTTTCGGAAGTGATGGTCCCCTCAAAGAAGAAAAATTCCAAAGTTGCGTTAGAAAAGCAATTGAAGAACATTCTGAAGGAAAGTGGATTGGGTGCATAGCTGACTTATGAAATCCAGGGACGCCGGTTCAAGAAGGTTGTGATCAAACGAGTCGAAGGGAAGATCCGGGAGAAAAAGCAGATCGCGGGAAAAACAATTCATTTCTCAACGGATCCTGGGATGGGAAGCAAGGAAATCGTTTCCCTCTATCGATCTCGATGTAAGGTTGAGGCAACATTCAAATTAGAAAAGGATCCTGATGGGGTTCCATTTCGACCAATGCATTGCTGGACTGACAGCAAAATCAGGGTTCACGGATTCATTTGCGTTCTGGCCTTGTTGATATGGGGAGTGATGCAATACAGACTTCGGCAGGTTGGCCTGCGAATGAGCGATTTGGTTTTGCGCAAGGAGTTGGAGGATATGAAAGAGGTCACTATGCTATATTCTCCAAGCCGAGTGGCCAAAGTAATAAGCGACAATTCGACAGTTCAGAAGGAGTTCGCTTCTCATCTTGGCCTCTATCGCTATTTTCCCAAGGGGTACAAATGCCTCAAAATAGGCTTGACCATACAAACGACAATACCATCAAACAGTGATGGGATGGTAATTCCACTGGTTCAAAATTTTTTATTGGCGAAAGTCAAGTTTTAATCTTCCGGGGAGGAAATATGAAAAAATTAATTTTGTTATCATGTTTCATCGCTTTGATTATTTCTCTAATTTCAGAAACGCCCACTTCCGGACAATCAACGAAAATTGGGAACAAAACTAAATGGAATGATCTTGAAGGGGGTAACTGGCTAATTTCCTTTGAAATTGCTGTAGCTCGTGGTAATGTTGAAGAGGTAGAAGAAGATCTTCAGGAGGGGGCTGATCCAAATTTTGTCGGTCGATCAGGGTCCACTATGGTAGATTATACTGCGTTAACAGGCAACCAAGTAATTTTAGAAATGCTTCTTAAAGCTGGTGCAAATCCAAACAGCAGGAATGCACAGGCAGTGTTGCCAGTTGTAAGAGCCGTAGGGAACCCTGAGGTTGATCTTAAATTCATGAAAGTGTTATAATCAGTATCATGCAGGAAAAGACAAAGAAACCCAGGATGAGGCACGATCAGAACTACAAAGAGCTTCTTACTGCTTTTTTTCGTGAGTTCATCGAATTGTTCTTTCCGGAAATGGCAAAAGAATTGGACTTTTCCGAGATTCATTTCGAAGACAAGGAACAATTTCGTGACGCCAAGAAACGTCGGGGTAAAATTGTGGATTTGCTGGCTAAAGTACGTCTTTCAGGCAATGAGGTGTGTGTGTTCATTCACACCGAAATTCAGTCCTCGCGATATCGTGGCGATTTTTCTGAACGAATGTTTTGGCTTTATTGCAGACTGTATGATAAATATCGTTGTCCCATAATTCCAGTCGCTCTCTTCACATACCACAAAAAGTCGGAGCCGGAGAAAAATAATTTTGAGATTTCCTTTCCATTTGGAAAATTTTTGGATTTTCGTTACCTTAAAATCGAGTTAAAAACCCTAAACTGGCGTGATTTTCTCAGAAACCCCAATCCTCTTGCCGCTGCACTGATGGCTGAGATGGGAATAGATCCCAAGGATCGTCTAAAAGTTAAACTGGAATGCCTGAGAACAATTGTAAAGCTTCCTATTGATGAGGACCGTCGCTTGCTTTTGGGCGATTTTGTCGATTCATATCTTGCTCTAAACTCGGAAGAACAACAGGAATTTCAGAAGGCTCTTGAAAACGATTTTGCAAAGGAGGAACCATACAAGATGCGCATGAACCAATGGACTCAAAAGGGCTATGACAAAGGGAAAGAGGATGGTCTCAACCAGGGCCTCAATCAGGGCCTCAATCAGGGCCTCAATCAGGGGCTAAATACCGGTCGTGAAGCTATGATAAGAACCTTAGACGGTTTTATTCGGATGCGGTTTCCTGATTATTTTGCCGAGGCGAGACAAATGCTAGACCAAATTGATTTAGAAGGACTGGCAGAAATCGGGGAAGCCCTTCCGGGCTTCGAAACCGGTGAACAAGCAATTCTCTTTATTCGAAAGCGCCTTCCGACAATGTGATAAAAAGGGTAACATTCTCCTAGTACAACAAACTGTGAAAAAATATTCCAAAAATTTGTAGTATTCACCCTCAATCCAGGTTTGTGGTTTCAAGATTACTCGAATTGTTCAAGGGAAAGACCCTGTAGCATTTCAGCCGATAATCATTTTCCAGCCATTTGCTACAATTGTGTTAATTCCTTCATTCATTATGATGGACTCACCTACACACAATTTATTTTATAACTTTGGTCGTTTCGACTCCGCTCAACGACCGCCTCGTCAAGTTGTTTTTTCGGTAAATTTGCTACACTGTCAAGGGAAATGGGTTTAAAATTTCCGGACCCGAGAGGCTTATGGATGGTTTCAACGCACCAACGCGCTGAAATAGATGGTCATTTTACTCAGGAGGTATCCATGAAACATACTATCTCTTTATTGATGGTCTTTTTGTTTGCGGCTTCTTTCTTCTGTTTTGCTGACCCCAGCCCTGCTGAAAAGAAGCATCCAATCGACGTTATTGTTGAAAAAATGATGGACCAGGACTCAAGTACCGCTGGAATGATCCAAGCTCTCGCAAAAGGTTGCGAGCTTTGGGATAAAGAATTGAATAAGCAATATTCGATTCTTGTAAAATTACTGGCAAATGATAAAGAGGCCATTCAAGAATTGAAAGAGTCTCAGAACCTCTGGCTCAAGCACAGAGATGCCGAAAAGAAACTTATTGCATCAATTTACGGAAAAAAGGAAGGGACAATGTATCGTCCCATGGCTGTTGAAGCTGAGATGGAACTGATCAAACAGCGCACTATTCAAATTACCAATAGAGTTTTGACCATACAAGACTAACAAACTACACTCAAACCTAAAAAAGCGGGCCCCTATGCGGCCCGCTTTTCGCATGAGTAGCAAACTGCTCCCTCGGCTTGGCCTGCTGAGTTTTCGAAAATTCGGGGGGCCAACTTTTGCAAGGTCGGTCAAAAAATGTCTTCGCTAGAGCTAATGACCATGTTGGATGACTATACTGGGCCTAATTTCGTGAACAGAAATGACGACATTGGGAGAAGATCCTACTTGTGGTTTATGCCATTTTAGACTTGCAATTTCGGATTAAGCCAATGAAATTAATTTCAAAAACTACTTTGTGAGAGTTAAATGCAATTTGTGGTTTTCAAGACAAGGTTTGATAAAGCTTTGGAAGTATTCTTGGATAACCCTATTTCAAGGGGTTGTGTGTGGCTCTATACTTGAAATAAGCCAGACATGCTCCTTCGTTTGAAACCATAGGCGCTCCGATTGGATTTTCAGGGGTGCATTTTGTTCCGAAGTTCGGACAATTCAAAGGTTTCAGCCTTCCACTTAAAATCATTCCGGAAATGCAATTTGTTGCTTCATTTTTAGGAGAGGGAGAAAAAGTGAATTTCTTTTCCGCATCGAAATCGGCAAATTCTTGTCTGATTTTCAAACCAGACGAAGGAATTATTCCCAGTCCTCTCCAATCTTGATCGGATACGTAAAAGACCTTGTTTACCGTCTCCCATGCGGATATATTTCCTTCCGGTTTTACTGAGCGAGCGTAAAGATTTTTGACTTCGTTTTGGTTTTTCTCCAGCAAATCTACACAGGTTTCCATTGCCAGAATCAGATCAATCGGTTCAAAGCCGGCTATAACAATTGGAAGCTTGAATCTTTCCGCAATAGGTAAGTAAGCTTGAAACCCCGTGATTGTACAAACATGTCCGGCGGCAAGAAAACCGTTAATCTGCACATCCGGAGTTTGCAGAAGTGCTGTTATTGCAGGAGGAACAAGAAAATGACAGGCTAATACGGAGAAATTACTGATTTTTTCCTGGCGCGCTTTTAAAACCAATAGAGCGGAAAGTGGCACAGTAGTTTCAAATCCGCTGATAAAAAAAATAGTTTCCTTATCCGGATTTTTTTTTGCAAAATCAAGAGACTCGAGGGGGGAATAGAAAAACTTAACATTTCCTCCACGGGCCTTAGCGCCTGCCAGCGAGATCTTGTTCCCCGGTACTCTGATCATATCTCCAAAGCAACATAAAACAGTATCTTTTCGGAGTGCCAGTTCCACAGCCTGGTCAATTACCTCAGCGGGAGTTACACAAACCGGACAACCTGGACCATGAATTAAATTGATTTTTTCCTCGACGAGTTGGTCAAGTCCATATTTTAAAATGGAATGCGTCTGTCCTCCGCAAATTTCCATGATGTTCCATTTTCTGGAAGCTGATTTTATAATGTTTCGGGAGACTTGTTGTACTATTTTGAGATTGCGGAATTCGTCAAGATATTTCATCGATTCCGATCTCTTTCATTAACTTAATTGTTTCCAAAGCTTCTTTTTCATCGACGAGTGTCAAAGCAAGTCCAGCATGTACAATCACATAATCTCCAATTTTTGCTTCGGGGACAAAAGACAAACTTATGGTTTTTATCGTTCCCCCAAAATCGATCTTTCCCTCTTTTGAGAGATAGTCATTGCCAGATACGGAGACGATCTTTCCAGGAATTGCAAGGCACATTATTAGTTCTCCAATATTAGTTTTTATTAATTTTGATCAGAAGGGAAAACTCTTAGAATTCCCTCGGCAATTTGTCCCACGCATATTCCTTCATCGTTGGTGGGAATTTTCTCATTCCAGAAAGTTTCGAATCCATTATCGTTGAGCAACCTGGCACATTCTTCTGCTAAATATCTATTTTGAAAACATCCGCCTGAAAAGACAACTTTTTTTACTCCAGATAATCTTGCCATGACTAGCGCTAATGTTGCAAGTGAATTATGAAATTTTGTGGAAATTTTTCCTATTTCAACGTTTCTCTTTAAATCAGCAACAATTCCATGAATTATTTTGTGCCAATCTACAATAATGTATTTATTTTGGATATCCGAGAATTTGGGTTGCCAGTTCACAGTTTCAGAGTTAATCAAAATTTCGTTTTCTTGTACCCTTTTAAATTTCTCACCCTTGGATGCAATATCCGAACCAATATCCGAACCAATATCCGGTCCAAAATCGGGATCAAAATCAGGACCAGGATCCATGGGATTTTCTTTAGGAATCGTTCTAATTTCGAAGTCGTAAAATTCCTTGCTTCCACCCGAAATTCGACTTTCAAGAAGCATCGGAGCTTCACCGTCAAAGGAAGTTTCAGAACAGATCCCGAGTAATGCGGATACTCCGTCAAACAATCTTCCCATGCTCGAAGTTAAAGGGCAATTTATTTTTTTCTCCAGCATTTTTAATATTAAAAGTGCTTTCTTAGTCAATGAAAAATGTTGGGTGAAAGTCGGAAGAGACTGAAGGTCTGGTGAAATTGCGTTGCTACTGAGCAATCCACATTGATTCAAAAGAGCTATTGCTATTCGAAAGTTTTCCTTGATTGCCGTTTCACCACCGGGAAGTGGAAATTCCCTGAGGTGTCCGAATCTTTCAATTTTGTCAGCCTGCACGAAGAAAAATTCTCCACCCCAGATTTTTCCATCGGATCCAAAACCTGTTCCATCCCAGCAAATTGAGAAGTAAGGGGGGGAAATGGAATTTTCAAGTGCACACGAAAGAATGTGAGCGTGGTGATGTTGAACTTGTACAACCTCCGTGCCGTATTGAGGGGCTAATCCGGTGGTAAAATATGTGGGATGCAAATCGCGAATTACTTTCTCTGGATTAAAGTTCCAGATTCCCTTCAGATCGAGGACGCTCCTTTGAAGGAGTTCTTGTGTTTTAAGGGAATCAAGATCACCGATATGTTGGCTCACGAAAATTTCCTCCCGTCTGGAAAAAGCAAAAACGTTCTTTTGTTGGGAGCCCAAGGCCAGGCTTTCAATAATCGGAGTGCCAGTGTTTAACACAATTGGGGATAAGCCCCTTCCAATTCTAATTGATCGGCATTTTCCGTTCATTATTCTGGTTACCGAGTCGTCAACGGGGCGAAGTATTGGCCGATTATGGATCAGGAAAAAATCAGCGATCTGGGACAAACTTCCAAGTGCTTCCGATTCATCGATGCAAATCGGCTCGTCGCTAAGGTTTCCGCTTGTTGCAACGATGGGATTTACGAAATAGCTCAGGAGAATATGATGTAAAGGAGAATATGGAAGCATTGCACCCAGAACAGAAAGATTGGGCGCCACATTTGACGCAATAATATCATTCTGCTTCTGTTCCAGTAATACAATAGGCGACTGGGGGGAAAGCAAAACACTTTTTTCCAAATCTGATAAAATACAAACCTCAGCTACTTGATCAATGTCTGGAAACATCAAGGCGAAGGGTTTCCCTGGACGCATTTTTCTGGTCCGGAGTTTTCTGACAGCTTCTTCATTTCGGGCATCAACAAGAAGTTGAAAACCGCCAATTCCTTTCAGAGCGATTATTTCACCCTGTTTCAGCAAATCCGAGGTGCTCTTTACAGCGGAATTCCCTCTGGTGATTTCTCTTCCTCTTTTATCCAGTAATCTTACAATTGGTCCACATTCGGGGCATGCATTAGGTTGAGCGTGAAAACGGCGATTTGCAGGATTAGAATATTCCGAATTGCATTCAGGGCACATTGTAAACGATTTCATTGTTGTACGATGCCTGTCGTAAGGAATAGATTCTATGATTGAAAAGCGGGGACCGCAGTTGGTACAATTCGTAAATGGATAAAGATATCTTCTGTTATCAGGGTCGAAAATATCTTGTAAGCAGTCCTTGCAGGTAGCCAGGTCAGGTGGGATAATTGCATTGGTCTGTGAATTGGAGAGCTCACTTGCAATGATTTGAAATCCGGAATATTTTTCATGAGGAAAAATCCGGCTCTTTTTTATCTCATCGATTTTCGCTGGAAAGGGAATTCCTGTCAGGATATCTTTTTCAAAAGAGGCAATCTGTTCGGAATTCCCGCTCGCGAGAATTGAAACACCATTTCCATTGTTTTGAATCCATCCGGATATCCCTCTTTCGAGGGCGAATCTATACACAGCAGGTCTGAACCCAACACCTTGTACAATTCCGGATATTTGTAAGGAAACGGTTATTTCATTTTCCCTGAGGGGATTGCCTTTTAATGAAGTCATACCACTTGTCCATTCCCTCGCCGGTTTTAGCGGAAACTTCAACGATTTCTGCGTTGGGGCAAATTTGAGAAAGATTCTCCAATGCCTTCTGCCTTTGAAAATCGACAGCTTGTGCAATATCAATTTTATTGATCAGAACGCAGTCAGCGGTTCTGAATAGCAACGGGTATTTCAGGGGCTTGTCTTCGCCTTCTGTTACCGAGAGAACGGCAACTCGAGCGCTTTCGCCAAGGTCATAAACTCCCGGACAAACTAAATTTCCAACATTTTCGATAATCAAAGTATTTACATCATCCAATGGCATGCTTTCCAGGGCCTTTTCAATCATTTCAGCATCGAGATGGCAGATGGAAAGGGTATTGACTTGAATCAGCGGAATGTCATGTCTGGCCAGTCTGAGTGAATCATTCTGAGTATATAGATCACCAACTATGACAGCAAATTCATTGACGTTGGCCATGTCAGCGAGTGTTCGATCGATGATGGTGGTCTTGCCTGATCCTGGCGACGACAAAACATTCAGGCAAAAGATTTTCTTGGCTTTTAAAAAACCACGGTTACGTTCTGCATGCCGATCATTCTTTTCAAGGACATTAACATTAATTTTTACGGATCTTGAATCTCCAGTCTCGTGGGAAGGGTCATGGGAATGTAAGTCCTGGGCGTTGTGAACATGGTTATGACCTTGTTCGTGCTCATCATTGTGATAATGTTCATGAATATGTTCATGGTTGTGCTCGTGACTGTGTTCGTGATCGTGGTTTTCTTCGTGGGAATTCTCATGATTATGTTCTTGACCGGTTTCGTGGTTGTGGTTGTGTTGATGCTCATTTTCGTGCTGGTGGGAATGCTCATGAGAATGCAGATGAGCATGGGAATGAGTTGAAGACGAAATCTGTGGATCATTACCGGATTTCGATTTACTATTTTGATTGTTTTCCGATGCGGTATTATTGTTCCCGCGATTAATTTGGTGGATTTCAAATCCAGTATTTTCCGAACAACCGCAATCTTTACACATTTATTCAATCTCCATGGATAAAATTTCGAACTCAAAACCACTTTTGATTTGCACACAAGTACTTCCACATTTTGGACAGGGAGCGGGAAAGTTTTTCGTTTTTACGTCAACATTGCATTTGGTGCACTGCAACACAATTTGAGGAACCTCAAAAACCAATTTGGCATTTTGTGCAATTGAATCTCGGGATATTGCCTCGAAAGCGAATTCCAGGGGGTCCTGCGCTATTCCGGATAATTTGCCTATTTTCAAGTAAATTGTCGTTATCCGCTGGGCATTTTGAGTTTTTGCAATTTCCGTAACAGTTTTCAAAATGCCTTCAGCAAGACTGACTTCATGCATTAAGTTAAATTCCTTCAAATTATTTGGACAATTTTCGTATTGTTAACCTAACTAGCTATTTAACATAGTTAAACGAAAAGTGCTATCAAAATCTCGATGATCCGGTTGGAAAAATTTTTCCAGATAATGACTGAAGCAAAGGTTGCACTTGAAAAAATACCGATGCTAACCCATTTCCAGCGAATAATATCGTCTACAATGACGTAAACCACTGGAATAAAAGTTAAAGTAAGGAAAGTGCTTACCGTCATTCCACCTATTACTGCAATGGCTAATCCCTGGTAAAAATCAGCGCCGGCACCATAACCGAATGAGAGTGGAAGCATCCCCAAAATTGTGGTTAAAAAGGTCATTACAATTGGTCGTAACCTGATTGATCCAGCTTTGAGAGCTGCTTCCACAAGTCCTGCTCCTTTTTCTTTGCGATAGCGGTTCATGTAATCTATCAGGATGATTCCATTTGCTACAACAAGTCCTGCCAGCATTATTAATCCAATCATAACCATAATGGAAAAATTGAAATGGTACAAATTCAGACAAACGTTCACGCCCATTATCGAAAGTGGAATTGTAAACATAATCACGAAGGGTTGAATCAATGATTCGAACTGTGATGCCATTATCATGTAAACGAGAAGAATCGATGCAAATAGAGCAATGCTCATATTTCTAAAAGCTTCTCCCATTTCTTCCTGTTCCCCGCCAAATCCTATTTGGTATCCTGGAGGGAGGTTAACATCACTCAATTTTGCTCTGATTTCGGGAATGACTTCTCCAATTGCCCGATTTTCCAAGTCAGCTTGAACTTTAATCAATCGTTTCAGGTTTTTTCTTTCAATTTGCGTAAATCCATGGCCCTCTATTATTTTTGCGATTTCGGAAACATTGATCGAACCGGCGCTTCCAAGGATTATCTCCAGGGTCTTGAATGCTTCCAATCGGCTCTTGTATTCATCAGCGGCTTCTACTCTTACATCGTATTCCTCGTTTGCTTCCTTGTACTTCCCTGCCAAAGTTCCGAAAATGTAAGATCTGGCCATCCCGGCTATAGTTCCCAGATCAAGCCCACGATCACCTAATTTGGCACGGTCGAACTCTACCTTTACTTCCGGTCGGCCTTTTTTCACACCGCTATCTATTTCCTTAAGACCAGGAATATTTTTTATTCGATTTGTGACTTCCAGACAAATTTTTTCAATCTCAGAATAATCATCGCCGCTTACTTCAATTTGAACTGGTTTTTGAGATCCACCTCCGTCCCCCATTCCAGGTTCGCTGAAGGTTAGTGTTACATACCCCGGAACTTCCGCCAATTGCGGACGCAATAGCTGAATAATCTGAGCTGTGGTTCTTAAACGCCACTTTTTTTGTTCCTCTGCGGAGAGTTGTCCAATACCAAAGCGCTCCCGCAGTGTTTTATGAAACGATGCAGGCTCAACTTTTTTCAACTTAACTGTAATATTTCCTTCACCCAATTTGACGTCTGTAACTATTTCCTCCCTCTCCGGAATGAGCGAAAGAATTTCTTCCATTCGTCGAGCGATAGAATCGGTTTTTTCAATGGACGTCCCTTCGGGAGGTTCAAATTTTATGCTGAATACCCCGCGATCCATTTTGGGAAAAAATTCTGAAGGAGGTCGGACATACTTTGTCAGACAGAAAAAGAACGCAACAAAAATAACCGCGGCGTAAGTAATTCTTCGGAAAAAACCACCAATAAGGAATTTCAGAAGGCGGACATAAATGTTCCGAAAAAAGTCCATTAAAGGTTCAGAAGTTTCACTTTTTACTCTAAGCATTGAAACCGTCATAACGGGAACCAGCGTGAGAGCAACAACATAGGATGCTAATAGAGAGAAAACAATTGTCATTGAAAGGTTTATGAATAGTTGTCCGGGCCACCCTGGTACAAATCCGATGGGAAGAAAAACCACAATATGCGTCAATGTAGTAGCCGTTACAGGAAGTATTACTTCGTTTGAAGCAGTAATCGAGTTTTCAATGATCCCTTTTTCAGGATTAACAAGCATGTGTCTATAAACATTTTCTAATACAACAATTGCATTGTCGACAATCATTCCAATTCCAAGTGCTAATCCACCCAGGGTTAATAAATTCAGTGTCATTCCATGGCGTAAATACATCAAACCGAAGGTCATAACAATGGCTAAGGGAATACTGACGCCAATGATTATTGTTGCACTTACATTCCAAAAAAACAGAAATAATACAATAATAGAAAGAATGGCTCCTGCCTGGGCATTTTCTGAAACCATGTCCAAAGAGTCTTTTATAAAATCAGCTCCATCATTGCCTATGGTTAGATTGATTCTGTCTGGATATTTGTTTTCCAATTTCGGAATTATTTTTTTTACAGCGTCGGAGATTGCAACTGGATTTGCGCCAGGTTCTTTCTTGACTTGAAAAGAAACTGCCGGTTTTAAATTTAATCTTGAAACGCTCTCGATTTCTTTAAATGAATCTTCAATTCGTGCTATTTCCGAAAGAAAAACAGGTCTTCCAGCAATATTCTTGACGACGATCTCGCCAAGTTTTTTCGGAGAAGTAACCTCGCCTTCAGATCTCAACAAATATTTGAAATTACCTTCGGTAATATTTCCTACTGGGGTGTTCATGTTCCCTTGAGAAACACAAAAAATTACATCATTAATAGAAAGATTCAGGGCTTTGAGTTTCTCAGGAAAAACTTTCACCCTGATTTCTCGTTCCAACCCTCCGAATACTTCAACGTTAGCGATTCCCTGGATTCTTTCGAGTGCGGGTTTGACCTCTTTTTCAGCAATCTGTCGAAGCCGTTTCAGGTCAAAACGCCCTCCCATTGAAATATTCATTATAGGCTGAGCGTTGATATCGAATTTTGCTACGGTAACTTGTTCTATATCACGCGGGAGCTTTCTTTTAGCGATGTCGACCTTTTCCCGAAGATCAACTGCGGCTAAATCAATGTTAGTTCCCCAATTAAACTCAACAACAATTTGTGAGAAGCCTTCAAAGGAGTAGGAGGTAATTTTTTTTACATTCTCTACCGTATTGATTTCTTCTTCTATTTTTCGGGTGACGATATTTTCCATTTCAGATGGATCAACGCCTGGATAAGGAGTTTGAATGAAAGCCACCGGAAAATCGATGTTAGGAAAAAGGTCAATCCCGAGTGTTAACCACGAAGCAGCTCCCAAAAGTACCAGAGCTAGGATCATCATCAAAACAGAAATTGGAGATTTAATTGAAAATTCAGGAACTGTCATGTTTTTTGGTCCTTCTTAGAGTTCACGAACAATCTAAGCAAAGGAGAGGTTAATTTCTCTCGGAACGAAGGGAATTTTCTGGCTTATCAAAGGAGGCTAGCAAACTAAACTCGCAATATGACTGCAGATCAACATTTTTTGAATCGTCATCTGTTCCTCTGGTTTTTGAGAATTTCTACCCACCCTGTGTTTTACCGCTTTCCAAAGGGGATTCTTTGCTATCTGGTTTTTTTATTTCAGGACTGTTGCCCAGAATTTTTGCCTCAGATGCAACTTCAAAACTTTTTACTTCCGAACCATCTTCGAGCTTGTCCATTCCGGAAATGACCAAAACATCGTTTTCCTTTAAATCCGGAGAATAAAACTTTCCATCGCTAATTCCTGAAATTGAAATCTTTTTCCGTTTTGCTTTTCCGGCTTCAACAATGAAAACTTCTTTGATTCCGGAGTTATCCATAAGTGCTTCAATTGGGGCCAAGGGGACATTCCTAAACTCTGAAATTGTAATTTCGCCTTTTTCAAACATATTTGGTTTCAAATAATGGTTTTTATTTTCAAATGAAAGTTTCACTAGAAACGATCTTGATTCATCTCCATAAAGATTAATATGTTCAACCTTTCCTTCTTCTCCATAGCTGATTATACAACTCTGGTCGTTTTTGATTTTATTGATAAAGTTTTCCGGAATCTTTGCGTAAATGTAAACCTTATCAATGGCAATTACTTTTCCTAGCCTGTTACCAGCATTTACCGACTGTCCCAGGAAAACGTTCAGATCAGTAAAATAGCCCGTGATCTTTGATCGGATGATCATTTTGGAAAGATTAAACTTGTCCAGTTCGAGTTGGGCTTTTGCGCTTTTTATATCCAATTGGGCTTGTTTATATTCTCTTGTACTTAGGTCAAAATCTTTTTCAGTCAGGACATTTTTTTCTTTCAATACTTGTTTTCTCTGGAAATCTCGCCCTTTTTCTGAGCATTCCTGTTCAATTCTTTCAACTCTCGCTTCGCTCTGCCTGACGGCAATCTCATATCTTTCAGATTCGAGCTCGAAAAGGGAATCTCCGGTTTTGACGGTTTGTCCATTTTCAACATTGATTTTTTTAACAATTCCGGAAACATCGGCAGTGATATGCGTTTCTTCGGAAGGTTTAACTTCTCCCGTAAATTGAATCACTGACTTGATATTCCCTATTTTTACAGCAGAGGTTTCAACTGAAAATTCTGCCCAAGTCGATGGTGAAAACACGAACAAGAATACAAATGCACAAAAAAATCGGCAAAATATGGATTTGTTCAAGATTGTCCTATTCTCAGTTATTCCATGGAGGTCGCTTCGTTTGCACTGACAAAACGGGGGTTTTAACTGTGCCAGGGCTGGCAAGTGATGCGAAGCGCCTCTTCGAATGAGAGACGAAGTGAATCTAAAATTTGTATAATTTCGAAAGACGCTAAGAAAACTCAACACAAAAGGAAAAAAGTATTCACGTTTCACTGTTTTGCTCCTTGGTCCAGGTTTTCATAACCATTGGAATCGAGACTTAAAAAGTATAGCTGTGCTAGTCGGATTCTTTCGTCCCTGTGAAAACTGGCGAGATTTTGAAGCGATTTGGAAAGGATCAATTGAGCATCGATCATCTCAATAATTGATGCTTCGCCGGCTTCATATCGGGCCATCATTACACGCATATTTTCGCGGCTTTGCTCAACGGATTTTCGTCCATACTGAAGTTTCGTTCCCATTTCCTCATAATCAGTCCAGGCTTTTTTCAACATAGCTTTTTTGCTCTTAATACGATTTTCAAGTGCAAGATGCAGGCGGTCGAGCGTCTTTTTTTGCTTTGAAAATTGGTTTTTTATATCGCCGGAATCATAAATGGGAAAGCTCAATGCAAAGTTCATTGAATAATCTCTGACATTTTTGTAACCAAAAGCGGCATTCGTTAGGTTGTATTTTCCATCCAGGCTGAAAGTTGGAAGCCGAGCAGCTTGTTCTCCGCTTAAATACTTGTCCACCAGTTTGCAATCTTGACGTGCTAATTCGATTTCGAAATCGCTCTGAATCATTGCCGCTTCAAGCCCATTCAAATCAAGCGTAACAGTCGCAAATTCCAAACTTTTCGGAAGTTCAATGGGTAGGGTTTCGGAGTTGGAAGCGTTGAGAATATTTGCAAGGTCAACCCTCAGATTTTGCATTGCAAAAGAGCGAGATTCAATTCCGGATTCGTAATTTGCTATTTCCACTTCGATTCTCAAGACGTCGTTTGACAAAGCCAATCCAACACTCTTTTTTATTTCTGCAACCTCTTTGAGTTTCTTTAATAAACCGAGATTTTCCTGGTCAACCTTAATCAATTCCGCTTGGAGTGCCAATTCGAAGAAAAGTCGTACGACTTCTTTTTTTAGCAGATTTTCAGCTTTTGAAAATTCGACCTTCTTGTAAAAGGTTTTCAAAGCAGCCATTTGTTCCTGAATTCGAGGAATTTTTCCAAGCCCCGGATAAGCTTGGACAAGCTCCATGCTAACTAAAGTGCTATAATATTGCGACCCGAAAATGGAGAAAAGGGAACTGTCCAAGTAAGTTTCTCTGGAATGCGAAACTAACCCGTTGAGTTTCGGAATCATAGCATTATGAGCTCTTACTTCTTCAAATCGCTCTTCATCGATCCGAATTTTTTCAATCTTTAATTCGAGGCTTTCAGAAGCAGCCATTTGGATTATCGAAGAAAGGTTTGCAGCTTCAACTCTTGCCATGGTGAATAATAGAAAAATTGCAAAAAGAAGTTTAATTTTGTGCCACTTAAAGTAAGGTTTAGTAAGCTTGTTTGATTGATATTTCATTAATTTTGCCCTTTTTCACTGGCATGTTTCACTTAGCCGATTTAATCCAGTTTGCAATATCAGTAATTACCGGTTCAAAAAAGTGGCCAGGTTTATCGTAATCTGAAGGTGTGGCTTTTTCATTCCCGTGGATAAAAATGTGGTTAAGAGTTGGATAAAGCTTGAATGTTGCGTTTGAATGTGATAAAAGCGCGCTCTGCCAGATTCCGAAGTCTTCGCTTGTTACTTGATAGTCGCGGCCGCCCTGAATGACAAAAAACGGCCGGTTTATTGTTGCAGCAACTTTTTCAGGGGCGTAACCTCTAAGATCAAGCCAATAATTAGCGTTAATCTCCAATGGGAGTTTTTCAGCTGGAGTATTTTTTTTGAGGTTGTTGCTCTTAACCAGTGCAACTTGTTCCTCTAGCCTTTGAAGGTATTTCTTTTTTTCTTCGGAAGGGTGGGAATCTAGTGAAAAAATGTATTTCATTTGCGCTAAAATCAGGTCTTCGAATGGACGGCAGTAACCAGCCATAATTATAAAACCATTGATTGAAGGGTCTTTTTGGGCGATTCTTGGAACGAGATTTCCCCCAAGACTGTGTCCCAAAAGGAATATTTTTTTTGGATCGATTTTGGAAATTTTGTGGGCGGTTTTTACTGCTTCAATAGCGTCCTGTACCGTTTCTTCATTGACTGTAATTTCGTTCTTCAGTTTTGCCATGGCCTGGCCATAATGTCGAGTGCGCTTTTCATAGCGCAGAGTGGCAATTCCCTTTGTGCCCAAACCTCCCGCGAGATCGCAGAAAGGTTTGTTCGGACCAATGGTTTCATCTCGATCCTGTGGCCCGGACCCGTGTACCAGTATGAGTAAAGGAAAGGAACCTGTCCCCTGTGGAATTGTCAAAGTTCCAGGTAATTTCCAGGCACCAGTTCCGATAGTCACTTCCTGGTCAGAAAACTTGGATGTGTCAGCATAAGAGGGAGGAAGATATACAAATTTTTTTGGTTTGTCACTGTCCAGGAAAATTAACCCCGCAATCTTTTTCGATTCATCAAAAACGACTTTTGCATCGAGATTGGCTCTCTCAAATTCACAGGTTATATAAATGACTTCAAAGCCACGGGCTTTTTCAAAACGGTTTACTGTGCGGTTTTTAAGAGCTCCGTTTGCTCTGATAACACTTTCCCATGCTTCCTGAAGTTTTTCGGGAGGTAGTAACTGTTTCACCTTATTATCGAAAGCATTAGCGGCTTGTTCAAAATTCCTTTGGGAAAGAAGATCTATGAACGTTTCAGCTACCTTGTACAATTCCGGTTCCTCGACCGCTAAAACAATTGATGGTGTGTTGAATATGGCTATAATTACAAATATATAAATTATCCTGTTCAAGAAATTTCCTCCTTTTAGGTGATCCACATTATACCAGTCTTTCGGAATATATCAAGAATAAAATCCTCACCCATCTTGTGTTTTTGGACTAATAAAAGGTAGAATGGAAAATCAGGAGACCGAAAAATGAATGTAGTTGAAATTGCAGATCTTTCAAAAACTTACGATAAAAAGTCCTGGGCACTGGATAAACTCAGTCTTTCGATCAAAGAAGGGGAAATTTTTGGAATTTTCGGCCCTAACGGTTCAGGAAAAACTACTACGGTGCGCCTCCTAAACGGAGTGTTAGACCCATCAGCAGGAACAGCTTCCATTTTGGGAATGTCCATTACTTCTCAAGGACCTGAAATAAGGGCACAATGTGGTGTTATGACTGAAACCGCCGCAGCTTACGAATATCTTAGCGCTCGTGAAAATCTGCAATTTTTTGGAATGCTCCATCAAATGGATGACCAGAACATATCCAAACGTTCTGACTACCTTCTTTCACTTTTAGGCCTTTGTGAAGCAGAGCATCGTCCCTTGAAGACTTTCAGCACTGGAATGCGAAAAAAATTGCTGTTGGCGATTTCCATGCTCCACAAACCTCGCTTGATTTTTCTTGATGAACCAACTTCCGGCCTTGACCCGGAGGCTTCCAAAAATGTAAACGACTTGATCAGAACTTTGGCAAAGAAGGAAGGTGTTACCGTTTTTCTTTGTACCCATCAGCTGAAATATGCCGAAGAACTCTGCTCTGTCTTCGGTTTTTTAAAAGAAGGAAGATTGCTTGCTTGTGGCCGATTTGAGGAACTTCAAGCGAAGTATGACACTCATATCACTCTGGAAATCCGTGGAAAAAATCTTCCCAAAAACCTTGAATTTGTGCAGGAATCAGATGGAGTTTTCCGTCGTGATATCCAGGCTTTTGAAGATGCAGGAGAAATTATCAGAACTATCGTTCAAGGTGGAGGAACCATATTCGAAGCACGGCAAATAAAAGCTTCTCTCGAAGACTTGTATTTTTCCATTCAAAAAAGGACCGATTATGCGCCGAATCCTCTGGGCAATCATCAAGAAGGACATTAAATCCATTCTTTCCAGTTGGAAAGTCTGGTTCCCTATGGTGGTTTTACCAATTATGCTGGTCGTAATTGTACCATCCTTGCTTTTCTTTCAACTGTCGCATCAGGGAACCAAGGACATAAAAGGAATGGATGAAATGTTGAGAGCCATTCCTGTCCAGTATATGCTAACCACGCAATTGCAAAAAGTGGCTTTTGTGTTTTCGAATTACTTTTTCCCTACTCTGTTTTTATTTATTCCGATGCTTTCTTCCACCATAATTGCTGCAAACACTTTTGCAGGAGAGAAGGAGCGAAAAACACTTGAAACGCTTCTTTACGCTCCTGTTCGCCTTGAAAATCTATTTTTTGCAAAAATAATAGGAGTTTTTGTTCCAGCATATTTTGTTACAATTATCTCGTTTGTTTGCTCGGTATTGGTGAATTACTATTGGTTGTCGCACATTTTGCCGGATTTTCCGATTCCTTACTTTCGTTGGTTCATCCACATGGGCATTCTATGCCCCTCTTTGGTTATCCTTGGGATTACTTTTTCAGTTTGGACATCAGCGCGCGCTTCAACTTCCCAGGAAGCTCAGCAATTGAGTGGTTTGGTTGTGTTACCGGTGCTGGGAATATTTATGGCGCAGGGAACCGGATTATTCATAATGGAAACTGGCCCAATGATTTTAATTGCAGGACTGATCATTCTTTTAGATATTTTTCTGGTGCTTTTTGTTTCCAGATCATTCAGCTACGAAAGTTTATTGAAATAAAGAAATAGGAATGGTCTTTGACTGGAGTCGAAACGACCGGGCCCGTGACAGAGAAGGTGTGAAATATTTAAAAAAATGGGAAGTGAAAAATGTCACAAACGTTTCCTGGGGATATTTTCAAGGGTTGTACTTTCATAAGTCGGTAAATTTTTCACAGCTTGAGAGCGGAGTCACAGTCGCCGTATAAAGCAGCAGATTACTTGAGTAGATACTATAAATTCAATTGTGACAGAGGAAAAGTTATAAAAACAGCGGGAAATCAGGTTGTACAATAAATTCTTTTTTCTAAAACAACTCATTTTTTTTTGCACTACCGAACTTTGCGGCACAGCGCTCTACTGCAATGTTATTTAGCGAACAAACGACTAGGACCCAGACAGAAGGGAACATTTTTTCACAGGCTCATTGCGGAGATACCGCTATTTTTTCAGGCAGCAGGTTTAATTCCAAAAATTGGAACTTTTTCGCTTTTTCCTTTCAGATCAGCCAAGCCAAGGGGAAAAAATTTCTGGGAATCAGATTCAGGTAATTTTTGATAAACCGATTCTGTTATTATCAGGGAAGTTTGATAGGCTTTACACGCGGTTTCAATTCTGGATGCCGTGTTTACAGTGTCACCGATAACTGTGAACTCCCTGCGCTTTTTGCTTCCGATTGTACCCATAATCACATCACCATAATGTAGTCCAATTCCAATTGCGACTTCAGGAAGCCCCTTCGTTTTCATTTCAGTATTAAGAATTCGTAATTCTTCACGCATGGCGAAAGCTGCAGCCACTGCAGAATGACATGAATTCGGCAATTCGGCAGCCGCACCGAACGTTGCCATTATTGCATCCCCGATATATTTGTCTATTACACCGCCGTGTTGGTTAATGCATGGTCCCATTCGTTCAAAATAGGAATTAAGCCACCCGACAACATTTTCGGCTGGTAGATGCTCGCAAAGGGTGGTGAAAGATCTAATGTCCGAAAAGAGTACAGTTACCTCACGTTTTTCGCCTGGCGCACCTTCCCGGAGTTGAAGGATTCGTGCTTTAATTTCGGGGCTGACGTATTGCCCAAAAACTCGATCAAGGTGCTGACGACTATTTTCTTCCTCGAGGATTCGGGTTATCTGTTCCTTGTGTTTTCGTGCCAGGATGCTGATGGCAAACCCTGTGAATACCATCATCATGGATTTAAAAAAGTAAAATAAACCTCCGGTCAAATCGATCATGAACAATTGATCCGGGCAATTTACCATTGAAAAATGTGACCGCCCCAGCAAATAAACAAGAAAATACTGTATTCCAGCAGCTATACCAGCGACTAATGCAACTTTCTCGCTAAACATAAATCCCGAAAGAATAATTAAAAATAGATACAAATAGGACGGTGGACCGGTTAAATAAGTTGCAGCCCCCATTGGAAGTTGGAAATGAGCTATTATATAAATTATGGAAGGAAGTGAAACGTATCCAACGACACAGAAAAGTTGAGTTCGAGAGGAAAGGCCTTGCCCGCTGAAACGGGCTATCATCAGTGAGTACAATCCGCAAAAAAAAGCCCAAATTCCGGGAATAACGAAATTTCCTGGAAGCCCGGCAAAGTGGTTGACAAAAAGAAGCAACCCGCCAACTAATCCAAACCAAGCGGCATAAACGCTTCCAAGATGCAAAGCTTGGTTGCTGTCGTTCTTCAGGACTTCCTGAAAACGATTTTCGTTTTCGCTAATTTCCGGCAATTTTTTTTTCCTTCTTAGGAATACTATTTAATATCATACTCCATCGATGAACAAAATAAAATATTGAAATCGTTGAGATGATTCCAAAAAAAATTTTTATTAAATTTTTCGAATATTTGAGTTGCCTTTCTGACTGATTGAAGATAATCTAGAAGATTCGAAAGTTGTTCTGAAACTTTTGAGCTCAAATTTCAGATGAGAGACAGGAATATGACTGAAAACAACGAAAAAAAACTTACTCCCGAGGAAATTGAATTAAACTGGTTTAAGAACGTTTATCAGGGAGATAACATGCCGCAATTAACTTTGCGTGCCTTGGTAATGGGTTCGCTGCTTGGCGGATTTATGTCATTATCGAATCTCTATGTCGGACTCAAAACAGGTTGGGGACTGGGAGTCGCAATTACTGCATGTATTCTGTCATTTGCCATTCATCGCACTTTGATGAGGCTATTTCCAGGTGTTTTCACTACTGAAATGTCGATTTTGGAAAATAACTGCATGCAGGCTACAGCTTCATCTGCCGGGTATTCAACTGGTGGAACAATGACTTCGGGTATTGCAGCTTACCTGATTGTGACGCAGGTACATATCACCTGGCCTATTCTGGTTCTTTGGACTTTTTTCCTTGCATTTTTAGGTGTTTTCATGGCAATTCCGATGAAACGCCAGATGATTAATATTGAGCAACTTAAGTTTCCAAGCGGAATTGCCGCAGCCGAAACTTTGAAAAGTCTGCATTCTGCAGGAGGAGAGGCTGAAGCAAAAGCCAAATCTCTTGGAATTGCAGGCTTAATTGGTGCGCTGATTGCCTGGTTCAGGGATGCGGGAATTCCGTTCCAAATTCCGGGTTTTCTGAATCTCCCGTTCAAAATTATGAATTTTCCTCTGGTTCGTTGGACCCTTTCCTTTGAAGTCTCTGGAATCATGATTGCTGCAGGAGCTATCATGGGTTGGAAGATCGCCTGGTCATTATTATTCGGTGCTACTATAAATTATGCTATTCTTGCACCGGCAATGGTTGAAGCAGGAGGAATCAAAGCTTTCAATCTCGACCCGTTATTCCTGACCAAAAGTGCTCTTGGGGGTTGGGTTGACCTTTTTGCTGCGACAGGTCCGGTTTATGCGGTTTTTGCCTCGAGCCTCGGAGTTTGTTGGGAAACAATTAAGAGCATAACCCATTGCCTTCCACTCGAAAGAATGGGGTTTAATTCCTTTTTCGTCGATTCCGTTATTCCTTTCCTAAGAAATTATTGTGGTGAGGGAATGGTAACCCTTGGCTATCGAACCATTGTAAGTTGGAGCACTTGGGCAGGTGCTGCAATTATGGTTAGCTCCGGTCTTCTTGCTTTTGCGATGCAATGGAGAACTGTTCTTAGAGCTTTCAGTGGTCTTACTGACATTTTTTCGACTACAAAAAAATCCACCAAAGAAGATCCCATGGCCAGGATCGAAGTTCCACCTCAATGGTTTCTCGGCGGAATAGGGTTTGCTGGCCTGGGATGCATTTTAATCCTGCATTTTGCCTTTCATACGACCATCTTCATGGGAATCGTTGCCGTATTGATGACTTTTTTCCTTGCTGTGGTAGCTTGCCGTGCAACCGGAGAATCAGACATTACTCCAGTTGGAGCCATGGGAAAAATTACGCAGTTGCTGTTTGGGATTCTTGCTCCATCCAATTTGGTTACAAACTTGATGACTGCAAATGTTACCGCAGGCGCGGCCACTTCTTCGGCTGATTTGCTTACAGTGCTAAAAAGCGGCTATTTGCTTGGAGCAAATCCCAGGAAGCAGTTCATGGCTTTGTTTGTTGGTATTTTTGCGGGAACTGCCGTTGTGGTTCCTGCTTTTTATTTGCTGGTACCGACGGCTGATGTTCTGGGAACCAATCAATGGCCTGCCCCATCGGCTCAGGTTTGGGCTGCAGTGGCAAAACTTCTCGCAAACGGACTACATTCTCTGCATCCTACGGCGCAAATCGGATTAGTAATCGGTTGTTTAATTGGAATTCTCCTCACATTGCTTGATATGTTCCTTCCCTCAAGATTAAAAAGATTTATTCCTTCAGCAATGGGGATTGGGCTTTCAATGGTTATTCCATTTTTCAACTCTTTGTCCATGTTCATTGGTGCATCTATTGCCATGATTCTCGAAAAATGGGACCCTGAATTCGCTGAAAAATACGTTGTTCCGGTAAGTTCCGGATTGATTGCGGGGGAATCGATTCTGGGAATCATTGTTGCACTTCTCGTTGCCAGCGGAATTATTGCATAAAAAATATCATCTCAACAACTGTCTATTGGTTAGTTCTTGAGGTGAAACAGAATTCTTGTACATTGGAGGAATTTGATGAAATTTCAACTATTTCTGACTGTTTTTTTGCTAATGAGTACATCCATCGCGTTTGCGCAGGAAAACCTTTCTTTTGAGCCATTTCCGGGAAACCAGAAGGAAAGATACAAATTTAAGCTTCAGAAGAATTTCTATAAAGATGATGCTGCTTGGAAAGCCGAAATGGACAAAGCCAGGGAAGCAGCAAAGAAGCTTGAAAATTTCAAAGGACATGTTTGCGAGAATTCCAAGACCCTTTATGAAGCGATGGAAGCAAAGCGCGGGCTATACGACATTATGGCTCTGCTTGAAGCCTATGGCGCTTACACAGTAGCTATTAACACCGAAAACAGAATAGCTCAGGAGGGCTTTGAAAAGCTTAAATCTGAAGTCGAGTCAAAAACAAGTTTTTTCAAGACTGAATTAAAGCTACTTGCTATTGATATTCTTAAGGCTTTTATCAAAGAAGAGCCGAGACTACAGAAGTATGAATATGCGATAATGGATGTTGTCAGATTAGCTCCCCACGTGTTGAGTGCAGAGCAGGAATCGGTTCTCGGGGCACTTTATGCCGATTTATACATGTGGCAGCCAAATTTGTTCCAGAAGCTATTTGATCGTTTTAATTTCCCAGCCATCGAAGTAGATGGAAAGCATCTTAATGTTTTTATCGATTTCGAAGGTCTCATGCGCTCTACAAAGCGAGAAGCTCGTGAGCAAGCTTTTACAATGTTCTACTCGTTTTTTGCTCAACATGCTGATTTAGCCGCATTTGGACTGAGACAGTTGATGAAAACGCTTAATTCATTAGCGAAGTTACGAGGCTACGAGACTTTTTACCACCAGAGTCTCTTTGAAATGTATTCTTCCCATGAACAGATTGATGCGCTTTATTCAGCAATTGAAAGAGCTTTGCCTCTCTATCACGACTACCAAAAGTGGCGCATGGAGGAACTTAAGAAAGACTTGAAAATTCCTGAGGCTAAATTTTTTGACATTGAAATGCCTCCCAAGGGAGCTAAAAACCCACGTTTTACAGGCGAAACCGGAATACAATTGCTTTGTGATGCTCTTAGCGGATTGGGTGCAACATACAGCGTAGAAATCAAAAAATTCCTAAGTCCTGAGGAAGGGCACATTGACCTGGTTGGAGGTCCAAAACGTCAGCAGGGAGCCTTCTGCAACGGTTGTTTTGGATTTTACATGGACAATTTCCAGGGATACATTGACGATGTTTCGACTATGGCTCACGAATCAGGCCACAACATTCATTACCAGCTTGCCAAGAATAAAAATGGTTCCATCATGTTTGGAGATGGCCCGAACTACATGACCGAATCTTTTGCTATGTTCAACGAATGGGTTGTAAGAGATTATTTACTTAACCATGAAAAGGATTCGGCAGTCCAGAAGGCTTTGAGTTGGCATGCAGTTAACGAAATGATGTATCTGTGGGAACTCGCACGGCGTGCTAAATTCGAGATGATTTCCTATGATCGAATTGCAACTGACGAAATCAAAGATGAAAAGGGATTCAACAAAGCCTGTACTGATATTGGCCGGACATATGACTTGTATTTCCAAAAACATCCGGAATTACAATATCACTGGATGCGGAAACACCACTATTGGAGCGTCCCGGGCTACTATATCAATTATGTTTTGGCACATTCTTTGGCGCTGACATATTTTGACAGATATCGAAAAGATCCAAAGGGATTTTCCGAAAAATACATTGCCATGGTATCCAACGGATTTGACAGACCTGCAACTGCTTTGTTAAAAGACTTCTTGGGAATCGATATTGGTGATCCCAAGTTTTTGGATGGTGTTTTCAAATTGATAACAACTGAATTCGAGAAACTCAAGAAATTGTCTTAAATTTATGGAGGATGGAAAATGATTCAGAAATTTAGTGAAGAAAAAGTTAAGTATATCAGAACTGAGCTCGTCGATAGATTTACGCGTTATGCAGCGATAGGAACCCAATCAAAGGAAGATGTAGACAAAATCCCCTCGACCCCCGAACAATGGGAACTTGCAAAGCTTCTGGAAAAGGAACTTCGGGAAATAGGATTGAAGGATGTTAAAGTAAGTGATAAATGCTACGTTTACGCCACGATTCCAGCAACGGGTGGAAAGGAATTCTCTGACATCCCCCCACTGGGTTTTATCGCCCACCTTGATACCTCGCCTGCTGTCCCGGGAAAAGATGTTAAACCTATTGTACACGAATATAGGGGGGGTGACATTATACTTCCGGGCGATTCAGGCCTAAAGATTACCCTTGATAAAAATCCAAGATTAAATGATGCAATTGGAAGTCAGGTAATCACATCCGATGGAACTACGCTTCTTGGCGCGGATGACAAAGCCGGAGTGGCCTCTATCATGACGATGGTACGATTTTTTATCAACAACTCCGATCAAAAACATGGCCCGGTGAAAATTTGTTTTACCCCCGATGAAGAGGTCGGACGAGGGCACGAAGGTTTTGATGTGGAAGAATGGGGAGCTTTCTGTGCATTCACAGTCGATGGTGAACGTGAAGGTGAATTGAATGATGAGACTTTCAACGCTTCCTCAGCAACGGTTACTTTTCGAGGAAATAATGTACATCCGGGGTATGCCAAGGGAATTATGGTCAACAGCCTCTACGCAGCCTGCCGTTTTGCTTCACTGATTCAAAACCATCCAAGACCCGAGATAACCGAAGCGCGAGAAGGATACATCCATCCTTATACCTTCAGTGGCTGCGAAGAGCTAACTACAATCAAAATTCTGCTGCGGGATTTTGAAAAAGTCGGAAATGAAAAGAAGAAAGTAATTATTCAGGAAATTGCAAACAAAGTTAAGGCTGAATATCCGGATGTTGCTATAGATGTTGCTTTTAACGACTCCTATCAAAACATGAACGAGGTTCTGAAATCTTATCCATTCTTGATTGAGTTTGCGGAAGAAGCGATGAAATTTGCCGGAGTTCATCCAATCAAGCTCCCAATCCGTGGGGGAACCGACGGCGCCCGTCTTTCTTTTAAGGGACTTCCTTGCCCAAACCTTTTCTGCGGTTCAGAAAATGTTCATGGAAAAAATGAATGGGTATCGGTAAAAACTATGGAAAAGGCAGTTATTACCATGATCAATCTTGTTCATATCTGGACGGAGAAACGTGAAAAAGTTCTGGAAATGAAACGAAGCAGGTAATACATTCCTTTCCAGTCCCACTTAATCTCTTTAAAACTGTACAGATGCTAATTACAACAAGATTCAAAGAAAAGCACTTTGATAGGAATCAAATCACTATTACGCAAGCTTTGAGCGACTTGGAGAGAAGTTTAAATGAAACATTGAGTTACACTTGAATCCTGCAAGTGAACAGTAGTTAAGACACTGATTCTCAATAATTCACTGGTAATGGATTATTGTGGCGTGAGGCGGATTTAGCTCTTTACCGTAATCCGCCTGCACTGCGCTTAAGGACTTCATTGAAAATGGCATTATCAAACGTGTAATGAAAGTCAGAGACCTTCTTGATGAGATTGGAATACAGCCCAAGAAATCTCTTGGACAAAATTTCTGCGTCGACGAGAGAATAATAAATTCCGTTTTGAATGTATTGAAATCTGAATTTTCAGATAATCCTCCGGAAGAAATTTGGGAAATAGGTCCTGGCCTGGGAAGCCTCACCGAAGCATTGTTTGGCTTTCCAGCGAAGATTAAACTGTTTGAAATTGACCAAAGACTCAGAAATCACTTGGAAAGTCTCTGCAAAGAACATCGCCAAGTTGAAATACACTGGGGTGATTTTCTCCTGGCAGATTTTCCACGGAACCTTCTGAATTTGAAGGGAAGTTTTGTAGTTTGCGGGAATCTACCATACTTTTGCGGGACGGCAATTGTTCGAAAGCTCGTTGAATTGGATAGCCCTCCAAAAAAAATGGTCTTTGTTTTGCAGAAGGAAGTTTCAAAAAAAGCTTCGGCCCTTCCTGGTTCTGATGAATACGGGTTTTTGTCGGTTGCAGTACAACTTTTTGCAGACGCGAAATCAGGTGAAACTTTCTCCTCCAGCTCTTTCTTTCCCAATCCAAAAATCTCTAGTGCACTTTTGATATTGACTCCGTTCAGACTATCCGATGATGAGCGAGAAATTAGAAAACTGGCCTTGAATTTAGCTTCTGTGGCTTTTTCTCAAAGAAGAAAAAAAATGCTTTCAGTTATCTCAAAAGCAATTCCTCTAAAATCAGGCACGTGGATTGAATTCTTTGATACTTTTGGTATCTCACGTGATGTCAGAGCTGAAGAACTCACTCCGGAAATTTTCATTAAATTGGCTCAAGTTATTTGACAGAGGTTTACGATGCTTAGATGGATGCAGGAAATAAAGAGGTTTCTTCCAGTTAAACCGCAGTACATTCTAGGAGGAAATATTAACGATGTCTTTCCATTCACCATTCAACCTGATTCAGCTCCTGTAACCCTTTCACTCCGGGATTACATTCGGGGATGCCTGAAAACAGTAGGCCAATACAATCTTTTTGTTGAGTACCAGCCGATTATCGGATTCCGACTTATAGAGGGGTCCGAAGAATCTTTCAAAAAGATCACCACTTATTCAATTTCTTCGGATAAACCTGTTCCTGCAACTCTTTCAAAGGCTGCTGAAATCATAGAACGTCTTGTTAAGAGCACTGAAGCCAGATGCGTCATTATTATGGGAATGGCCTCCCATTACCGTCTCCTGGAACGGGAGGAAGTATACAACGAATTCTTTCACCGAATGTATGCGCTTTCCCAGGAAACTTCCCCCAAACTATGTAAAGATGTGGAAAATGCATTTTCTCCGCTTTTTGACCCAATTTTCTGGATTGTCGAGAGGGAAAATCAAATTCCGGATTGGTTTTCGATTAACAATGTCCGAGTTAGATCAATTTGTCTCCCTAAACCGGATTTCGAAACCCGACGAATGGTTGTGGGAGCTCTCTCTAAAAGGCTTCCCGGGTTCTCAGAACTCACGCCCGAAAAACAAAACGAAAACATCGGGTTATTTACCGATGGCACATCTGGAATGTTCGCTTCAGAGATCATTTCAATTGTGCAACTGGCCCGAAATGAAAAGATCTCTTTTGGGGAAATAGGCGAAGCAATCAAAAGATACAGAGTTGGGGTCATCGAAAATCCCTGGTCGAAGCTCGAAATGAAAAAGATAAAAAATGCTCGTGATCTTCTTGAAAAGCGAGTGAAAGGACAATCTGAAGCGGTAGCACAATCTGTTGATATCATCAGAAGGGCCGTTTTCAATCTTAGTGGTGCTCAATACTCCAGATTTTCGATGCGTCCCAAAGGAGTGCTCTTCTTTGCGGGCCCGACTGGAGTGGGCAAAACTGAATTGGCAAAATCAATTTCGGAATTATTGTTCGGTTCTGAAAGCAGCTATATTCGATACGATATGAGCGAATTCGGACACGAACATTCCGACCAGAGATTGATCGGTTCACCCCCCGGGTATGTTGGTTACGACGTCGGGGGAGAATTGACAAATGCAATCAAGGCCAACCCATTTTCAGTTGTACTATTTGACGAGATTGAAAAAGCACATCCTAAGATTCTTGATATGTTTCTTCAAATTCTCGATGATGGCAGGTTAACTTCAGGGAGAGGGGAGACTGTTTTTTTCACGGAAAGTCTCATAATCTTCACTTCAAACCTGGGAATTTATGAAACTCTTCCCACCGGAGAAAAGCGACAGCGGGTTTCCCCAGGAATGGAATACCTAAACATTAAGAAGGAAGTAATTTTAGCGATTCAGGAATTTTTTACCTACAAAATAAATCGACCTGAGATCCTGAATAGAATCGGTGAAAACATTGTGATTTTCGATTTCATTCGGCAGCACGTGGCATCGCAGATTTTCGAAAGAATGCTGGAAAATGTCAGGCTCAAACTTTTGGAAAACAACCATATCCAGATTGATATTCAACCGGAAGCAAAGAAACGCCTTTTTGAGGTCTGTACCAAAAATCTTTCCATGGGGGGGCGTGGGATAGGTAACAATATTGAAAAGCTCTTTCTGAATCCTTTGTCTTCTCAGCTTTTTGAAATTGGAGCCAATGAAAAAGATAAGATTAAGGTAATGTTTTCTTCTGAAATTGGCTTGAAACTGGAAAAAACCTGGAACCTTGAAGTCAAGAAATGAAGAATAAAGGCTATACAGTCTTGGAAATGGTGACAGCAGCTGGATTGTTATCATGCCTTTTCATACCCCTTTTTCTGCTTTTTCGAAGCGCAAGTTCAAATTTCACTGCCGGGAATTGGAAGCTCAAAAGTCGATCTGAAGCAAATTCTTTTTTTCAAAGAATGAAATTTTTGACCGAACTTGCCGGCTGTGCATATGTTTTTGATTCGCAGGGACTATCCGTGGTAAAATCCCCGATTCACTTGATTCAGACTGCAAAGAATTGCGAATTGATTGTGGGGGTGCTGGGTGATGAACTCTCGGTTGCTTTTATGAATGTCACTTCCAGAGGAAATTTCAGAAGTGCTCAGAATATTCCTTCCAATGGCGGAGTTTGGATGTGTTCACGCATTGCAGCTACAAAACGAAAATTGTCTTTGAATTGCTATAATCGATGTGAAAAACTTCCGATTGATGTCCAAAGCTGGAGACTCCCCTTGGGAGAGAACTTTGTACCTGCCATAGATGAAGAATTAAAGATGCCGTTTACTTTAAATGATGTTCATAGCCTGAAATTTTCCGTGGAAGGTGTTAGCAACAATAAATGGCTGATTACTGAAATTGTTTGTACACAAAATGAGAACGGTGGGATCAGGAACGTGTTTGAGGAGCGTATTCATTTAAAGGAAGACGCTGAAGTTGATTGGTTTTCACTTTGATGAGGCATGCGATTTTTATTTAATGGAGCGTAAATAATGTTTGAAAAAGAAGCTAAATTCGCGGTAGAAGTTGCAAAAAATGCAGGTCAAATCCTATTGGAGCGTTTTCGAAAAAAACATAACATCACTTTTAAGGGCCCAGTTGATTTAGTAACCGAGGCCGATCTTGCTTCAGAGAAATTTATTCGCAAAGAAATTGAAAAAAATTTCCCTGCCGACTCGATGCATGGTGAAGAAAGTGGCGGCAGTGATTTTTCGAAAGGAAGGGTTTGGGTTTTTGATCCACTTGATGGAACCACCAATTTTGCGCATGGACTTCCTATTTTCGCGGTTTCGATTGCTTTATGTATTGATGGGATGTCCAAAGTTGGTGTGGTTTACCAACCCTTGCTCAAAGAATGTTTTTCTGCAACTGAAAAAGGTGGCGCTTTCCTGAATGGCGAGCCAATTTCAGTATCTCACCGGGCTAAAATATCTGAAGCGCTTGCTGTAACAGGGTTTCCTTATAATACTGCCTCTTGTATTAATGGAATTATGCCTGAATTAAGGAAAATGATAATACAAACCCGTGGAGTAAGACGCCTCGGGTCAGCAGCAATGGATCTTTGTTACGTTGCTGCGGGTTATTTTGATATTTTCTGGGAAATCGATTTAAAGCCCTGGGATGTTGCCGCAGGGGCACTGATAGCTTCTGAAGCAGGCGGAAAAGTTTCTGATTATTCCGGGGAACCCCATTCAATTGACCGAAAGGAAATTCTTGCTACAAACAGCTACTTGCATGAAGAAGTCGTTAAAATATTAAAACCTGTTCAGAGTTAGGACTAGAGCCCGATCTAAATTGTTCATTGAACTGGATAGAGCTTACAAAAAAAGTTAACCCTTTCCCTTCCGGTTCTCGAAAGGAGAAAAAAGGGAAAAATGCAGATTCAACATTGGTTTCGCGATCTATTGGAAAATATCGATTCTAGTAAGAGGCTTGTTTAAAAGCCTTTCAGCCAAATTTATAGTGCTTTTTAATATTTTCGCGAACTGTCCAAATGCAGGATAATCCCTTTGGGAAAATTACTAAATCACCTGAGCCGAATGATATCTCATGATCTTTGGCTTTTACTGTAGCTTTGCCTTCCAGAATGTAGCAAGTCTCTTTGTCGTCGTAAGACCAGTCAAAAGTTTTTGGCTCGCAGGTCCAGATTCCCCATTTCTTTACTCCAAGTTGTTCTAATTCTTGGGGGGTAGGTTTTTTTACGATCATTTTTTCCATTTTTCTCTCCTTATTTGCGTTATCTCAATTTTTCAGAAAGTTTGGCCACTGCATTTAATTATTAATTTTGTGATGATTTCTCGAACAATATAATGAATCTGTTGTTCATTTGCAAGCGACTCGAAACATTTCAGAGAGAAGGATACAAATGATCTGAAGGTTGAAGACTACTTGCGTTATAGAAAGGCAGTTCAGAATAAAGGCAAAAAAAACCGGCTTTTCAGCCGGTTATTTTTATATTAATCAGAAGGTGGAGTCGAAAGCGTTATCGAAGTTGATATCATTTGAATCTCCTCCGCTGGGATTTGTTGAGGGAGGAGCGGCAGGTTTAGTTGGTGCCGAGGGTTGTTCGCTTGCTTCAGGAACCAAAGAAGTCGGAGGAGCAGACTCAATGCTTTGAGCGATGATATGAGGAGTGATAAGAATAATCAATTCGTTTGAGTCGCCTTGTTTTGTGTTATGGGTGAAAAGAGATTTAATGATGGGGATGTTTCCAAGGAGAGGAAGGTGTTTATTGCTTGTTCCTTCAGTTTCCTTGATCAACCCACCGATCAGTATTTCTTCACCATCTTTGACTCTGACCTGGGTCTTGGCAGATCTGTTTCCAATGATTGGATATTGTCCCTGCCAACTATCCACAAATGATACTTCAGGTTCGACATCAGCAGTAACATAACCATCGTCATTGATTCGTGGGGTGATCTTGAGAATAATACCAGTGTCTTTTTCTTTTGGAGGTTGATCAGCACCGCCGGGATAAACGACTTTTGAACCGACTTTAATGTATGCTTCCTGTCCATTTACCGCAGAAATTTTCGGATTACTAAGAACCTTGGAATCGGATTTATTTTCCATTGCGGCAAAAGTTGCTTTAAAGATCATGTCGTCGCGATAGAAATCACCCAATCCAAAGAGAAGTCCTTTGGGGGCTCCGAAGCCACCTTGGTAGGATGTTGAATCGGGATTATTTGCAAAGAATTCCTTTGTTGCAATTATTGGTTGGGCACCAGCACCACCGTCAGCCGCTCCTGCCTGACCATTGGTTCCCCATTGCCATTCGAAACCAATATTCTTGGCAGCAGTTGTACTGATTTCAACGATTTTTGATTCAATCATAACTTGGTGAACCGGAGTATCGATGGTCTCAATAAGCTTTTTTACCTCATCAAGCATATCTTTTGAACCGCTGACGATAACGGCATTGATTCGGTCATCAGTTGCAACTTTGATATCTTTCTTGATTGCTGAGGTGACGATTTTGCTAACATCCCCGGCTTTCGCGTATTGAAGACGTTTTGTAACAGTCAAACCTTTCTCGAATGATTCAACCAGCTTTTTTTCATCAGCCAGGACAAAGGTGTTACCGATTTTTCTGACGGCATACCCGTTCGTCTTCGAGATTAGATTCATTGCTTCTTCATAATAAACATCGTTGAGCTTAACAGTTACGTTACCTCTAACGCTTTTCTCGGCAATGATGTTGGCGCCGGATTTTTGTGCGATAATTTTGATAATATCGCGAATATCAGCGTCGCGAAAGTCCAGCGAGATGTTATCCTCGGCTTTTGCCATGTTTGGCGGCAACCATAACAAGATGAGGGTCGCCACCGCCAGAAAGGCGATGATGCGAATTCTTCTTTTACACCTGTACAACATTACTTTCCACCTCCGATAGGAAATGTCTTACGCATTTGTTCCTTTTCCGAATAAACAATTACTTTATCATTTAATATATCGACAACTTTGAACTTTCCTTCCACTTGTTGTCCTTTTTGAATTGTTAATGGTTTATTTTCAAAAACTACCATTGCTAATCTGTCTGAGTCGTTCCCGCAAACTCCCTGGATGAAGAGCTGTAAAGGTTTAACTGCTGGGGGCGGCGGTGGTTTGGGTGGTCCAGAGGGACCCTTAGGCATGGGAGGTGGAGCAGGCGGTGGTTTGATCTTTTTTTCGATCAAAGGTCTGAAAGGATCTTTGGCCTCTTTTTCCAGCTTAAATTTACTTGCCTGAAGGATTGTCTCTATCTGCTCGGTTTCGCCATATCCTCCCGTAGGGGCAGTGGCTCCTGCAGGAACTGCGGCCACGACTGGCCCAGGGGCAGCTGGTGGTGTTCCGGCTGGTGGTGTCCCTGTGGGTGGTGTATTCCCCGCTGGCGGGGTGGGTGCTGCCGTCCCGCTTGCTCCTTCGGCTGGAAGAGCAAATGGGTCAGCTTCCTGAGCAAAAATCTTTGTTTGAATCATTGGATTCATTAAAATTGCCATCGAACATCCGATGATCAAAAGAATTCTTTTCATTTTCTGCTTTCCACTTTCCATAATTTCACCTCCCTGCTTAATTTAGCAATCCCTTTTCATTTTAAGTTCTATTCTTACAAACGAAGCAAGAAATGAAACGGATTTAGCAGAATTTTGGGTATTTAAAATTTTCATTTCCATTAAGCGCCTCCACCGAGGATATAAATCTTGGCATTCAGAGTCACGGTGAGAAAGGGACTCTTCGATTTTGGATCGACTTCGGCGGAAACTGCAATATTGATTGAACCTGCCGCAAGATTTACTATTTTCCTTCTTTCCATTACATACAGGAATTGGGACAGATCCTGAAAAGTTCCCAGAATCCCTATTTCGACTGGAAGTTCAGACCATTGTTCAGCTCTGACTAATGGTGAAATTCTTATGTCCTGAAATTTAATGTTGAACTTGTGGGCAATCGATTCAGTTGAATCCAATAATTTAGGAACAGCAGTATTGGCCTGATTCGATTCCATTGCCAGCTTCTCTTTTTCAGTTTGCTTTGCAGCGATCTTGTTCTTGTATTCCTGGACTTCTGCCTCAAGGTTGGAAATTTCAGCCTGTTTTGCTTTGAGAGTGTTTATTTCCCCCTGAATCTTTTCCCGGTCGTCAATGGCGATCGGCTTGTAATAATACATGTAAAAGGCTCCCGCGGCACCGGCGGCTGCCAGAAGGACTATTACGAAATACGCAGCGAAATTGTTCATGTCATCCCCCTCTGGTTTTTTCCCTTATTGCTTTGTACTTACATCCCGCTTGATGCGGCATGTAATATCAAAACGCCAGACAGGTGACTTTTCATAAACGTTTTTGTTGGCGTTCGTAAGAAATACTTCTTCGAAATAAGCATTTTCCTGAAGTTGTTTAATGAAATTCTGGATTCCAAGAGTTAATCGGGGTGATTCCTTCGTTTCATCTTGATTCTCAGAGCAGGCATATCCGGTCATCTGCACTCTTCGGTCGGAATCAATTCTTAGATTGGTAATCCATACGGTCTTTTCTGGAACAACCTGCGTAAGAGTACTAAATACTTCAGACCATTGTAAAAGGTTAATTCCGGAAAGTTGCTTCAATTGCTCGATTTGGAATTCCAGCATCGAGAGGTCCTGGCGCAAGCGATCTCTTTCAGAGAACTTTCCAGCCGAGGCCTTAACTTCACCATCCAGACGGTTCTTTTCCTCTGTGAGATCATTATTGTAGCCATCCATCATGGTTGTCCCAAACCAGAAAGCTCCCAGAATCCCTATCAGGGCTATTACAAGGAAAATCGCCGCAAAGGGAATCTGGATCGGCTTACTGCGTTTAACAGTAATTAGATTTATTTTGATCATTGCTTAATCCACCACCCCTCTCATTGCAAGCCCAATTGCAACCGTAAATTGTTGAAGATTGTTGTAAAGTAACTCCGTATCAGGTGCGGTGACTGTAATACCCTCGAGTGGGTTACCCATATAAACATCAACCCCAAGTTCATTGCTAAGATAAGTATTAAAGTTTTTGAGATTTGATGAACCTCCGGAAAGAATAATTCTATGAATCAGCGGTTCACGTGACTGAGCTTTAAAATAGTCGAATGAACGCCTGATTTCTGAAGCCAATTCTTCAACTGTGGTTTTTACTACTTCAGCAATTTCGTTTCCACCTGAGTCGCTGATACTAACTTCAGCTTCATTAACCTTTATGTTTTCAGCCTGCTCAAATTCCTGTTTCATAACGTTCATGAGCATCTGAGTAATATTGTTTCCTGCAATTGGAATGTTACGTGTGAACATCAGGACTCCGGATTTTAATACTGAAATGTTAGTTGTTCTTGAGCCCGTGTCAATAATCGCAACAACTTCTCCGCCTTCCTGGGAATTAGCAGTCTGGCCAATCGAATTTTCAAGAGCATTCAGAGCTGCTATTGTGTCGACATCTATTACTTCCGCAGCCATTCCAGCTTGCTTCAAGACATTCATATAGGAATCGACCAGTTCTTTCTGTGCTACGACAAGCAGAATTGAGTATTTTCCTCCGCCCTCTTCTTCAGCTAATTCAGCCAATTTGGCGAAAGTTATACTTACTTCATCAATAGCATAGGGAACATATTGTTCCGCTTCAATTCGGACAGTCTGTTCAAGTTCTTCGTCTGTCATTATTGGTAGTTTGGTGAAACGCATGATGACATTCTGTCCGGAAATAGAAGCAAAAGAGCGGTCCGGCTTGATTTTAGCGTTTTTCAGTAAGTCCTTGATGACACTCGAAATTGTTGCGGCATCTTTGATTTGCCCTTCTTCCACTGCTCCTTGAGGAATAGGGCCGAAGGCATAGCCGGTTAATTCCGGACCATTTGGGGTCTTCTTCAGTTGAACGATCTTAACTGCTGAAGTTCCTATGTCAACCCCCAAGGACATGTTACTTGTCCCGAACTTAAACAGAGCCATAATTTTTTTCCTCCATCAGGTCGCGGGAAAAAATAACCCGCTAAAGCCAATAATCCTTGCTCGTCAATTTTGTATCGACTGATTTTAAAAATTACATTAGAAAATTTTTAATATCTTAATCTCATTAAACAAACTCCGTGATAATAAAATGGAAGAATTCGCCGGTAACTCCAGTTCAATTTTCCTTGTTCGATTGCGCCCGATTGGCACATTCCAATTTGATGTCCATAGCCTCTTCCGATTATTCGCAAGAGAGCTTCGCCAGTTGATTGCCCTTTATTCAAGAGTACTCTTCCGGGAGATTTAATGTCAAGGCCCTTTTCAGGAATGCTTTTCCTGGAAAAATTGCTTTGAACTCCAGCTATGATCACTTTCCAACCACCCTTTGGGCGGGCTATTCGCTTTAAACCATTTCTTGAGGCGATTATAAACCCGGCGGGATCTTTTCCATTGATTTTGGAAAGATCTGCCAGGACTGGAATAATCTCGAATGAAGTTTTTCCCTGCTTGGAAGCAAGAGGGACTTGAAGATCAGCTCTTAAGGCGAGCTTGGAATTATCTTCAGATAAACCGCTGACCATGAAAGTTGAGCTTGGGAGCGAAAATATTCTTCGGAAAGTAGTTCCTTTCACTGAAAATCTTCCGCGATCAGTTACAATTACAACATTTTTCACCCTGTCAAGTTGAGCTGGAGATTCGACAGTAGCTGAATAGATTCTATTAAAGAAAATCTTTTCGCTTGCAAGCCGTTTTTTCAACAAGTCATTCGGGATTAATCTGGTCCAACGATAATTAATGCCTTTAGAACAATAATCACATTTCACCCTTCTGAGATAGGGAACGGCTTTTCCACCATAAACTTCATCATTGCTTGTAGTGTATCCTCCGCAAGTTGAATGATACATTGGAGAAGCAAGCTGAGAGCCATATCCCATTACAATTCCTCTTGTGGAATCCACAGCCTGAGTTATAGAAGGCCTCTCAGCGGAGGCTCCAAGGTATACCTGGCAATGTTCTGATGCGCAAAGATCGAATCCATCAGAGCCATGTTTTTTTAAATTAGCCATTCCATATGTTCTGGCAAGTATCGCTTGAGTTTTTAGAGTTTCTATGGGTGCCAACGAGCCAATTTCTCCACGAAGAACTCCCTTTGTATAGTCCTCTAATCTTACGAAATTTATAATCTGAACACCTTCATTCTTGAAAAAAAGGAGGAAAATTCCCTGGTAACTTTTTCCTTTAAATGTCAAAGGACCTCTGGAAATAATATAAAATTTTTTGCCAATAAAACCCTCAAACTTCTTCTGCTTTCTATTCTTTGATTTTGCTTGCTGATTTAAAAAAGCAACTTCAGCACTCAAAGACCAGTGAAAGTCGTCCCCATTTTTGAATATTTTGGCTTTTCGGCCATAAATATCCCGCAAGTCTCCGCCAAAGGGAATTTTGATGTCGATTTCTCCCAGATTCTTAACCAAACCGATCTTTAACACTGGTTCTTTGCTTTTTTGCGGCTGGGCTGAGAAACAAATACCAGTGATAATCCAGAAGAAGAAAGTTAAAAAGCAGAACGATTGTGCTTTTTTCCAATCTCGAATTTTGAAATTTAGAAAGAACTTCATTCGAAAAAATTTGTTTTTCATTTCGAATTCAAAATCGGCAAAAATTAAAAAAAAAATGAGTAATTGAGGAAAAAAGTGGATTTTTTGGTTATGCTTCCGAAGCTATCTACTCTTCAGAACTCTCGATTCGAGAGTATTTACCGGCACTTTTTATTCGGGCAAATCTAGAAATGAAGGCAAATCTTCCCCGAAAAAGTGCATTTCCAATATTCGCTCCAAACCTGCAATGCTGTAATCAATTCATATACGGATCAGGAATCTGAATCTTGTTTCAATTGCCTTGCCATTCGAATAAAATGTAATCTTTGTTATGGAAAACAGGTTTCATAAGCTTTGTGAAGAGCTCCTCAAAAGTCTGGTTGTACTCAGCTTGAACGATTGCCGTTTTGTAGATATTCCAACCGAAAACTGGCATAAGAATATGGGTAACATTGAGTCTTTGCAATATTTCCTTAGTATTTTTTGCACTTTGGGCTCTAAAAAGGAAATTGATGAAAGTCTGCGGAATCAGATCCGTCCAAAAATGAGGTAGCTTAAGATGAAAAGAGCGCTCTTCAAGCAAAAGCAATGGTTTGGAGTTTGGAGGAAGATTTTTTTCCATCCATTTAAAGGTTGTAAAAGGTTGAAGATGTTCTTCCAAAAACTGCTCTTCAGAAATTTTTCCACTCACGACCTTGCAGTTTTTTTCAATTTTTTCCACCCCCAAAATCAATGTCCAGGGAAGAAGGCAGAGTAGTGCCAAGTAGAAAAACATTCCTTTTTGGAATAATTCCGAAAAATCCGTTTTCCCGAGATAATAAGCTGACAAAGCTACAACAGGCATCAATAATCTGATCTGATGAGTTCCTTTAATCCAGAAAATCCATAATACAAGGCAAATGAACAGCCTTTTCTTGTTTCCTATGGAATCGATTTTTTTGTTCATCATCAAGAAAAATGGAACTAGAAGGGCGATTATTCCAATTTGGCCATCAAAAAAACTCAAAGGGAAATTTTCATTGTGGAATTGGCAGAATATGGAAACATTGAAGGGAGCAGAAATCAAACTCAAAAAGTCTCTTCCAAAGCCAAATTTATCAAGGAAATCATTGTAGGAAAATGGCAGAAGATTCTCGCCTGGGCCGACCTCAAAGAATAATTTCTCAGTGAATGTGGAAAAAATTTCACGATTGATTCCCAGTAAATGAGGAAAGAAAGGATTTCCAACAAATATCCAATTCCTTAGGTAAAAAGGGAAACTTAGAAAAAAGAAACCAAGCGCAAATCCGGCAAATAACGATTTTGAAAGGTTTTTTCTTCCAAGCAAAATAAGTGGAATAACTGCCAGGAAAATTCCGGAGTATTTTGCGCCGGGAAGCGCTCCACATAAAAGGCCGCAAAGAAAAACAGCTTTTGGGGGAATTTCATTTAAATAGAACAAAGATAATTTTTCCGCAAAGTCTATTGCGAAAATGAAAAGCAAACACAAAAATGGTTCGGCATAAAAGGAATTTGAAAGAAAAGCCCACTCAGGGTTAGAAATAAGTGCAACAAGAGCTATTATTGCACTATTGGTTGATCCCAAGCGTGCCATGACGAGACAAAGCAACAAAAAAAACAGAACATTAGCAAGCCTGGCAGATTTTTCCCCGAAAGTTTTCTGCAAAAAAGCTATGAATGCTGCATGAGCCAAAGGGCGAAAAACATTCTGCTGATTTGAATCGAACCAAAGACTTTCCGTACTTGTGAAGCCTTCGATTGCTTTCATCTGATAAACCTGGTCATCGTAAGCAACTGAAGGAGCCAGTGATGATGCAGCAAATGTGGATACAATCAGTACAATTATTCCGAGACAAGGAATGGAAATCTCAAAAATGGTTGAGCGTTTCAGTGAATCAAAGAGACTGGTTGTATTTCCAACGACTGAAATTTGAGTGAAAAAGGATAACAGAAAAGGGGTGAAAGTAATACAGCAAAAAGCGAAAGACAACTTTCCGATTAATAATAAAAAAATCGAGGAAAGCAGAATCCAAAAAAAGCCAAGATGCAGTTCCAGTGATGGTGGAATTCCAAGCTTTAACCCCCAATTTAGCCCTTGTCCTATTTTTTCTATGAAAAGAATGAGAAAAAAACAAAAAATGCACCCTTCCATTCCGAACAGAAAGGCTCGGAAAAATGCTTGCCAATCGGAAATTACTGGCCAAACAAGGGGGTGTTGGATAGCATAAAGCAATAAAAAACCAGCAAAAAGTATAAATTTGATCAATGATATGGTTTTCAATTATCTCTCAACATCAAGGAGTTGTTTGAGGTAGAAACGCGATTTATAGTTCGGTAAGAAGGGCAAATCTTAAGTCTGCGATTCCATTTTAATTTCTCTCCAAGCCGCACAAAGCTTGATTTAATAGTGATTTGCTTCCTCTCAAAGTGATTTTCTTTGAATCGTGTTGTAGTTAGTATCATGCGCAGTTTTAAAGAGGTTAAGTGGGACTGTAAAATTAAAGCAGGAGACAAAAAAACGTTGGAACTTTGGTAGTTGGGTGGGGTAGAAGTCTGTTGTCAGTTGAGTCGGCGGTTGTTGAGCCGAGCCGAAGCACTCTGAAATTGATTTAAGCATTGGTTTATTTTACTCTTTATTTGGAATTCGTTGTAATAAGAAGGGCAGGTACAATAATACGAGATTAGAATAAACTTCTGGCAAGATTGAAAATCTTCCTTGGACTGTTTATTGCTTTTCGGGCATACATTTTTATTGAATTGAACGGATTATTGATCAGTTGCAAAGCTATTCTCCAGAGATTTAGTTTTCTTACCCAGGCTTCTATAGTTTCGCGGGACAAGGAATCCGTTTTCATGGCAGCCTGAGAATCTGCATTAAAATTGGTATAATCGTGGGGGTTTATCCATTTTTTTTCAAGAGCCATCTGATATAATTCGGTACCCGGGTAGGGAGTTGCAATTGAAAACTGGAGATAATCCGGTTTAACCTTTTTAATGAATTTCCAGGTTTTTCGAATTGAATTTTCCGTCTCGCCGGGGAGCCCGATTACTATTGTTAAATGCACTTTTATTCCATTTTCGCGAGTGGTTCTTATTACTTCCTCACTTTTTTCAATGGAAAGTTCTTTTCTGATCGTTTTTAAAATTTTTTCGTCTGCAGATTCGATTCCGTATTTTACTGCAAACAAGCCGGCTTTTCTGCACTCGACAAGGGTTTCACGGTCAAATAAATCCGCTCGGCACATTGCTGCCCAGGGCTTATTGATTCCTCTTTTCCCAAATTCCTCGCAAAGTCTTAATACATGGCTCTTATTAATATTAAAGGTGTCATCATCGAAGTAAAATGCCTTAAAAGACCACTTTTCAAGGCAGTATTTCACTTCATCAGCGACATCTCCCGGGTCACGAAATCTGACGGATCGGTCCCCGTAACGTGTGTTGATCCAGTCGCAAAAAACACAACGATACGGACATCCTCGTTCGGTGTAAAGCTGTACATTGGGAACAGGAAGGAACGCGAAGTCATCATTATAACGTAGCATGGGAACGCTATCCCTGTCAGGCCATGGAAGTTTATTCAAATCAGGTGGCGAGCGCCTGGGTTCATTCACAACTTTTCCATTCAAACGGTACAGCAAACCTTTTGTTCCAAAAAGAGATTTTCCGGTATCTAATCTTTGTGCCAGTTCAAGCGCGGTTTCTTCCCATTCATAAGTCAAACCTGCATCTAATTGAGGTACCTTATCAAGTATTTCTGATCCGATGCTGGTGACCATGGATCCTGCTCCGGCAAGAAAACATTTAGGAGCAACGTTTCGCAAGGTTTCGAGAATCGCTTTATCAGTAGAGAAACTTGGCGTGACTATTTCCTGAATATAAAGATCGGGAGAGAATTCTTTAATACGGTTGATGAATCCATCGAGACTTTCCCCTTCAGCTATGCAATCCCAGAATTGAACGTTGAATCCATGCCTTTTTAGGAGAGCGGAAGTTTGTGCCGGAGTGAAGGGAAATGGGATCCAAAGTGGTACGCCCTCCCAGGAAAGTTCATCCGTTAGATATGGAAATCTACACCCAGAACGAATTCCATATTTCCCTCCCTTGCGCCATGGAGGGTTTGCAATCAAAATCTTCATATTTGAAACCTTAATAAAAGTTCTTTTTGCTTGAAGGCTACTATTTTATGGGAATAATCTAACATAACAATTATAACAGGGCAAGCTTCTTTGCATGAACTGGGGCTTGCCTCTCAGTTTTCGGAGATCTTTTTTCTAATTTCATCCTCGATTTCAAACAGTTCGTCCTGCCATTGGCCTTTCCCAGATTTTGTGACACAATTAATTAAAACGTTTCTGTAATATATCATTTCGCATTTCAGAAAAATAGGAACTTTGTAACATCAAGCATTTTTGACATAAGTGGGAAGCTGTGAAAAATTAGGATTATTCACAAAAGTACAACAATCAAGAACCCCGCCAACAATTGCTTGTGATATTTCACGCTTGGGTTTTCTTCCGATTATTGATATTTTTTCACACCTTCTGGACGAGCATGTTAGCTAGAAAAACTTAGAGAGCTTTTCCTGCAAGTCAAGACGAAGGATTTGTGGAAATGTCTTTTCTGATCGAAAGTTGAGCCAGGGAACGGGTGAGGTTCTTTTTGGCTTGTATTTCGAATGACGAACGGAAATGTTCCGTGCAATATAAGTTCTGCCGATTCAAAAATCCCTTCAAAATTTTTCGGCGCTCAGTTCGATACAAGTGTTCAGGTACCCAAGAATATTCCTGCTGAATTTGAATTTCATATTCGTCAAAACGCTCTGCTTCAGCACCAAGAATTCCAAGATCAATATCAACCAAGATTTCAGCATCTGTAGACTTTGGAATGGTGTTGTGCTTTGTGATCATGACGAGGTCATATATTCGGGAGACCAAATCATTTGATAGACCGACTTTCAGCCCGCTTTCCCGTACCCATTCCGCGCTCCTCTCTTCGTTATCTTTTCTGTGCGTATTGTAGATTGCATCGTGAAACCAGAGGGCAAGTTCAACCTCAGCAGGTCTGGAAATAACTGAATGTAAACTTCTAAGATGAAGAAAACACTCCTCAATGTGCTGCATATTATGATACTTGCGATGCGGCTCTGAATAACAAGCTACCAACTGACGAAACAAACTTTCATCTGGATCGGATACTCCTAGTTCCTTCCAGGTATTCTGCCAATGGATGAATGATGTCATGATGGTTGGTATTCAGATTTTCCCAGAAATTTGATCGGGAGGTTTATTAATTTTCAGGGTTTTATTAACAATTCTGGAAAGCTCTGAAATCTGAAATGGCTTCTGAATAAAACCAAGCACTCCGTCTTCCAAAATCTGACGGGCTTCCCCGTTTATACTGAAGCCTGAAGCGATAAATGCTTTTATATTGGGGTTAATTGTCCGCAATGCCAGAAAAGTGTCGCGTCCCCCAATCTTTGGCATGACGATATCGAGCATTACCAGATCGATTTGTTTCCAGAAAGATTTGTAATGTTCGATTGCTTCATGGCTATCAAAGTAGGGAGTCACTCTATAGCCAAGGGATTCGAGAATTTTCCCTGTCGTCTGGTTGCTGATTTTGTCATCATCAACTAGTAAAATCCTTGCTTGACCCTTAATCGCCGGAATGGTTTCATTCCCGATTGTCTCGAATTTTACTTCTGAAACATGGGGTAAGAGAATTTTGAAAGTTGTTCCTTTACCTAATTCGCTTGAAACGCTTATTGTCCCATGATGGTTCTGAATGGTGCCGTAAACTGCTGCCAAACCAAGTCCAGTGCCTTTTCCTTTTTCTTTAGTAGTAAAAAATGGTTCAAAAATGTGGCTTAAAGTTTCTTTGCCCATTCCGGAACCAGTATCGGTAACACAGATTTGCAGATATTTTCCCGGAGGTACAAAACTGTCAGAAGCCTTCGGTTGAAGGTCAATTTGGGAAGTGCTGAAAATTAAATCCCCTCCGTTTGGCATTGCATCACGTGAGTTTAAAGCGAGATTAAGCAAGGCATTCTGCAATTGTGTGGGGTCGCCAATAGTCGTCGGGGAAACAGCCTCAAATTGCTGACTAATCAAAATTCGCTTGTCAATACTTCGTTGAAGAAATCTAATGACTTCAAGAATCAAGTCATGAACGTTAACCACCGTTGAGATGTACAATCCTTTGCGGGCGAAAGCAAGGAGTTGCTTCGTGAGCTCTGCTGCACGAAGGGACGCAGAAATAATGTTTTGGACCATCGGTCGAAGAGTAGGGTCGTCCAAATCTTGTAGAATCAATTCGGCGTTTCCCAAAATTCCAGTCAATTGATTATTAAAATCATGAGCTATTCCACCCGCGAGTTGTCCGATCGCTTCCATTTTTTCCGCTTGACTAAGTCGTACCTCCAATTTTCGGCGCTCGGTAATGTCAATGTGAGTTCCAACAGTAACTTCCGTTATTTTCCCATCCTTGTCTCGTAGAGTTTTTCCACGTGACCAAATCCAAACCCAGTGACCTTCTCCGTGTAATAGTCTAAAAGTTTGCTGGTACATTCCTTCAGGTTTTTCGAGGTATGCTAGAAATTTTTTGTGAGCTGCTTCTTTGTCTTCCGGATGTAAAAGATTAATCCATGTTTGTTCAAGATTTCTGTTACCGGAAAGATCAAAATCATTGATATTGCGACCTAGCATTGAAAAGTATTCCGGACTGCACCATAAGAATCCAGTATCTGCGTGGAATTCCCAAGCTCCCGTATTGGAAGCGCCAATTAAAGCTTCATAACGCAATGCAGCTTCCTGGTTTTGCTTTGCCATCGCTGCCAAGGCTTCTTCTGCCATTTTGATTTTAGTTATGTCTATCGTTATTCCGTTGAAATGTGTAATTTTTCCATTTTTATCCCGAACCGGATTGGAAATTGAGCGTCCCCAAACCCATTCATTGCGGAGTTGGTGAAAAGTTCTATAACACTGATCAAACAGTTCCCCAAATTCTACAGAACGTAGGTTTGCTGCCATAATTCGTGGAAAATCCTCAGGATGTATCCTTTCCAACCAGGCATCAAAATTTTCGGAATTACTTATTCCGAAAACTTCAGTAATCGATGGGCTAACAAGTACCGTTTTGACCTTCAGCGGGTTATCAGGATCAATTGCAATACGATAAAAAAAGAAATCCTTGGCATTCTGCATCAAAGACCTCAGATTTTCTTCACTGGCTCGTAAAGCATCTTCCGCTGTCTTGCGTTGGGTGATGTCAATGTATGATCCAAGGAGTCCGATCACTTGCCCGCTTTCATCATGAATAGGAATTTTGCTGATTTCAATCCAACCCAAACTTCCATCCTGTTTAAGGAATGATTCATGAAAATTGAGCATAGGGGTATCGTTTTCCAAAACTTTTTTATCGCACTCCCGATACCAATCAGTTTCCTCCTTTTTCCATGGTAAATCATAATCTGTCTTTCCAATTATGTTTTCCGGATCCTCAACTTTTGCATTGTTTGCATAATTTTTATTAGCCCAAACGTAAACGGAATTTTTGTCCTTCCAGAAAACGCTATAGGGAATGTTATCTGTAATAAGTTGCAACAGCTTTTTCGCTTGTGCCATTTCCTGTTCAGCTTTCCGTGGTTTTGTAATATTGCGCATTACAGAAGCAAAACCAGTCTGATAACCGTCTGAATTCAAAATTGGAGAAGCGTTTAATTCTACAAACAGCTCCGCTCCATTTTTTCCCGAAAGCGTGAACTCAATTTCCTTCTCGCTGTTCGTCTTGGAAATTCTTGTTTTTAACTCGTCAGCTTGTTTCTGATCTTTGAGCACAAATAACTCTTTAAAATTTCGTCCAATCAACTTGGAAGAAGTTGAAAATCCCAGGGACTTTAAAAAAGAATTATTTGTACTGGTTATAACCCCGTTGTGATCACAAAATACAACAAAATCAGTCAAAGAATCATAAACACTGAAAAGCATCTCTAGTGTTAACTTACCAGCTCCTTCGGCTTCTTCAGAAACAACAAAAGCTTTCATACTAAGTCCTCAATTAACTGTTTCTTTTTAAAAGGCTATAACTTAAAAGTATACAAGGGAATTTTTCAAAAATCCATAGGAAAACTAGACAAATTTATCGAAGACACACCTCAGGGTTGTCACGGCCAAATGCGCAAATGGGGGCATAATTCGCTGTTCCTCCCATCAAGGAATTTTTCTGATCGATGGAATGCACTTCTGCCTTGGTAAAAGAACGTGGGTTGAAAGGGGGATTCCATGTCAGATTGAACTGTTTGGTAACACCGTTTTAAAACTGACCCTTCTATCCGGCGAAAATTGATCCACTCTTTTGGCCTGGGGCAAACCTTAGCCTTACCTCTTCAATCCAAGCTTTTCCATTAGCTGCTGCTTTTGCTTTTGGTGGGTCAGCTTTTTTCTTGAAGTGGGTCAGAAAATGACCGGTGTTACCAAACTGTTGGAGGTTTGTGTGATTCCCTTCGTAATATCCATTGTTCGCGCTGTCGATTTCGCCATTGACTGAATCCATATTCTCGTTGGACACTCAACGTGCCAAGGAGTCTGTCGAAAAATCCCCTAAAATTCGCTTTTTTATGTACCTACCCAAATTTTTGCCCTGCTTTTTAGCATCACCAGCGAGTCGATTTGTACCGAATGAAATGTACCGATATTTTTCGACAGCTCAAGGAGATTTTCGAAAAATCCCCTGATTTACAGGGGTATGATATAATCAAGTTCGACAGAAAGTCTTTTTTAGGTTGGGATCACTGTGCCCGGAATTGATTTCATAAATGCTGCATACCTGATTGATGATGATTTAAAATTGGCCTTTATTGAGAAAACATACACCTCTCCACCTGATTTATCTGTACCAGTTTATAAATTTAGGATGGAAAGCTCATTTTCAGGGGAAGAAATTGGCGGAATAAACCTTCGTGCTGGTTATACCGAGAATATTATCCTCTTCAGAGGAAACATCGGCTTCACAGTGTTGGAAAAATTTCGGGGTAAACACTTCTCAGCTCGGAGCTGCATTCTTTTAAAGCCGATTATTAAAAATCTGGACCTTCCAACAATTTGGCTTACCTGTAATCTCGACAACAACGCTTCAAGAAAAAATCTTGAGTATATCGGCGCCACTTACGTCGAAACGATCAAAATTCCCGAAAATTCGCCCTACCTTGAATTTTATCCTCCGGAGGCCCGAATTAAGATGAGGTTTAAATGGCAGATTTCTTGATTCTCAGAGGAATGTTTTTTGACTATTGGTTTTTGTACTCCCTAAGTATGCAATTAGAAGCTGGCGAAGAAGGGTCTGGAGAAGCGCCTTGTTGCGGGGATTGCTTAAAAAAGTTCAAATATTTATTAATTACAATGGCTTTTTTTTCCCTATAATCGTCATCTGGTATAAAGCCGTATTGTGTCTTTATGACTTCATATTCTTTTCTAGCATAATTATTGAATCTCAAGATTTCATTAAAAATTACGAAGGTGTCATGTTCCGATCCAATTACTGTTACTTGTATTGCAACATCTATTTCATATTTGTTAATTGGTTTCAGATGTCTTAGTGAGTCACATTGCAAAGTACCATCTAATTCAAAATAACCCATTTTTATTATTTCATTAACGCTTTCCCAAAATTTATCTTGAGTTACCCGTAAGTTGATGTCTAAATCACCTTTTGTTTTTAATCCTTCAATTGCAGTACTGCCAATATGAATAACTTCAGAATATGGCATCCTTTCCAGCAAATCCATTCTGATTCTATGATAAATAGTTTGTGGTGTCATGGTTACTTGTTTTCTCCCCAACGTCTTAAGTTATTATTTTGCTCTTAAACATCTTCAAAGAAATCTGAAAAAAAAGAAAAGTTATTTGAAATGAAAGAGTTGTCATTGCATCAAAAGCATACTCCCTATTGAAAAGGAAAAGATTTGTCATGAATAAGCTACAACAAAATAGTAAACTTGACAAGTTGTTAGAAGCTGTCGGAAAATCTCGGTACATTTTATTCGGTACGAAACGGCCCGCTGTTGATGCTAGAAAGCGGGGTGAAAAATTGGGCGGGTACACAAAAAAAAAGTGAATTTTAGGGGGTTTTTCGACAGACTCGTTAGAAGCTGTCGAATAATCTCGGTATATTTTATCCGGTACATAACGACTCGTTGTTGATGCGAGAAAGCGAGGCAAAAATTTGAATCGTTACATAAAAACATGAAAAATAGGACCTTTTCCGACAGTATCGTTGAACGAGACTCAGCGAAAAAGAGTAAAAATACTTGACTTATAAACATGCACAAACACAAGTGCAGAAAATTTGGAAAAAATATTTTTTCGCAATTTTTTTTTGAATTGTATTGTATGATTAATTGCCGATGTCAATATGAATTTACTCTTTGTTGCTGAGGAGACTATCGAAAAATCCGCTAATTTTCATCTTTTTGTGAATCCCCGGATTTTGCGACCTGCTTTCTCGTATCAGAAGCTAGCAACTTTGTACCGAACCAAATTTACCGAGATTTTCCGATAACCTCGGACGTTTTTTGTATCATAGCAAATTGTTCTTCAAATTTAAATCAATACCGGAGTCAGATGCGCTCGGACCAAAAGCCCGGAATTTTGGACTACTAGAGAAATCATTTTTCAGAAAAAATTTTGGCTGGCCAAAAAAAAATGTTTGTCATCACAAAATATTTTTTTGACAACTCTGATAGAATAATAGCAATTTTAGAGAAAATTCAGAAGGAAAATAATCAATGGCCTCAAGCGAAGCGACCAATTACAGTTTGTCTCAATGGGAAAGATACTTTAAACAGTTTTTGCTGGAAGCTCTTTCCGGCTCTGAAGACCCCGCTCACGACATTTCGCACACTTTTCGGGTAGTTGAAAATGCAAGGAAACTTTGTTTGTCTGAAAATGGCTGCATGGAAATTGTCATTCCAGCAGCTTGGTTACACGATTGTGTCGTAATTCCTAAAGATTCTGATCTTAGGAAAAAAGCCTCTTATTTGGCTTCAGAGAAAGCCTGTGAAATTTTGGTTCAGGTTGATTATCCTATACAATTTCTTCCCGAAATCCAGGCTGCAATAATTTCCCATAGCTTTTCAGCAAATATTCATCCCGAAACTCTTGAGGGAAAGATTATACAAGATTCCGATCGGCTGGATGCAATTGGTGCGATTGGAATAGCTCGCTGTTTCGCAACTGGCGGCCTGATGAAAAAAAGTCTTCTGAACACTGAAGACCCATTCTCAGAGCATCGAGTCACGGACGATAAAAAATTTATTCTTGATCATTTTTTTGTAAAACTTTTAAAACTTCAGGATTCGATGAATACAAAAAGTGCCAAAATTGAAGCTGGTCGACGAATTGAATTCCTAAAAATTTTTCTTGAACAACTCAAGTCAGAAATTTTCGGCAATAATGATTAAAGTATAGTCCGGAAACATTTAGTTACTGCTTATATCCGAAAATCTGGGCTTGTCGGGGAAAAGTATAAAACGAATTCTCATCAAATTCAGAATTTGTTAATTCATTTAGCATTTTTTGCGCCTCAATTTCACTTACCAACCCATACTTGATTGCAAAAGGGGCAACTTCGGTAGCACTCATCAGTACGAATTCTATTGCTTCGGCCATTAAAATGACTGGCTGAACAAAACAGCCATGTGCGCCTGAATAACCTGCTAATTTTATCATTGGCAATAACTTGTCCCCAATATTGAAATCAAGTCCTTGAAGCTTCCCGAGTTCAAGAAACATGTTATTGAGTCTTTCAATATATTCATTTCGAGGTGTCGTGATCAATGAGCTTGCATGAGGTTCCTCACAAGCGATTACCCCACCAGACCTCAAACAACTTTGCAGCTTTTTTAAAATCCTCATTGGGTCTTTGAGATGCATCAAGAGTAGCCGAGAATATACCAAGTCAACAAGATTCCCGGACAATTCAAATTCTTCAATCGTTGAACAGATGAATTCAATATTTGTAAGTTGGGATTCTTCGGCAGCTTTTCTCGCAATTTCAATTTGTTTTTCACTAACATCCACTGCAATAACTTGGCCATTCTTGCCGACAGTTTGAGAAAGCCAAGTGGTCATTGATCCAGTTCCGCATCCAATTTCCAGAACTCTAGCCCCTTTTCTGAGCCCAGCTCGGATCAAGAAATTTCTGCTGTGTTCCCCAAATACATTGTTTATAAATTTTAGCCGATCAAATCCATTTTTACCAATCTGTAAGATATATTCAGGCATGATGCAGTCTTTTGCTTTCTTAAAATTGCCAAAAAAAATCGTTAACTACCTTCCATTCAAATTTGATGGGAGAATATCGGCGGCAAATGCCCCCGTCCCAGTGTTAGATGTGCTACTTGCAACTGTGGTGGTGGCTTGTGAGGTATTATTGTTTTCGCCTCCACCACCTCCGTTACTACCGCAACCGAAAATTGTAACAAAAAATAGAATTCCCAAGAAAAACAACGTAAGTATCTTCATAATTTAACCCCTTTCTATGAATGAAACAGGATTCCTTTTCGAACTAAGGAGTTCAAAGTAATTAAGCTAAATAATATTCCTTTTGAAAGGATTGTCAATTTATTTTGGAAATTGACAGCAATTCTTGGCAAGTTTTCTCGCAAAATATAGTTATTACTGATTTTTGCTACCAAACTTATCGGAAAAATCAGTTTTTTGTAGATTGCTCAAAATGCCTCTCAAAAACAATTGCCGCGACTTGCCGAAAATTGCTGGAAAATTGAAGGCCTACGAAAATAGTTGAAAAACTAAGAGGTTAAACGTACACTTTAGCCAGTATGCAAAAAAAGAATAAGCAAACTGTATCGGTTGTGATTCCAACCTATAATTGCCCGTTTTTGCGGGAAGCGATTGATAGTGTTTTAAGGCAAACTTGTCTTCCAGACGAAATTATTGTGGTGGATGATGGCTCACTAACCAAAGTTGAACCATTGGAAAGGTACCGTGGGAAAGTAAAGTACCTGTACCAGGAAAATACAGGCCAAGCTGGTGCTCGAAACCTGGGTGTTAGCAATGCCATCGGGGATTGGGTTGCTTTTCTTGATTCCGACGATCTGTGGAATGAAAGAAAACTGGAGGAACAATTTACTGCTCTTTTTGAGTTCCCGGATTATGGTTGTGTGGCTTGTGGAGCTGTTTTAATAAACAATTTGCGCGAACCAATCGGACTAGGATCCGGCAATTTTTTAGGAAAAACGAGACCGCTAACAAGATTGGAATTCATTCTGAATGCTCCAAACGCAATTCTTGTACCAAGCATGGTTGTAATTAAAAAAGAGGCTTTTCTGAAAGCTGGAGGGTTTGAAGCAAAATTTCAGCCCATCGAAGATCTTGTTTTTTTTGACAAGCTTTTAAAATCGACTGACACTTTGATTGTCGAAAAACCTCTGTTATTTAGAAGAATTCATGGGGATAATCTTACTTTCAAATATCTTGGAATGTTGAAAAGTTATCTTCTATGGATTTCTGAAAGACTTGAACGAGAGCTTACTGTTGATGAACTATCGAAGCTAAAAGCCCTTGTTTGCGAAATTACAGGGCTTTCAGCCTATTACAAAGGGAAAGATTCTCATGGAAGAATTTTATTGAAAAAGGCTTTAAAATACAATCCAAATCTGAGGCGACTTCTGTTTTTTTCTCTTTCAATTTTGGGATCGACTTTTGGCAATTATCTCAGAATCATTAAAAGGTATTTTTCCTCCCAAACGGCTCGAAAAATTCTATTGAAATGAAAACGGTATTTCAAAATTGCCCTAAGTACCCAGATTTTTAAATATGAGAAAAAAAATGTATTTATCCATTCCTCGGTTTTTCGACTCTACTTTGGGAACCAACTTGCGTTAGGATCAGAAAGCCGCTTCAACTCTCCTCTGGAAACCAGCCTCGAGCTAGCTATGGGAGCTAACGCCCAACGTTTTTTTACTCCTTTTACCGATCGTTGGTAGTTCAGAATCACGAATGACTATGCGCTCTTCTGAAATATTGAGGTGACACAAAAGATGTTAAATTTGATAACTCAGCTTTACAATCTTAAGGATTCCGATTTTGGTTTGAGGCTTCAGAAAAGCCAATTGGCTCATCGTTTATTTGATGAGTTTGGTCGCGGCTTTTTATTACCCATTTTGGGAATACCGGTTGATCTTGATGTCAGAATCGCTCTGGGTGGCAACAAATGCGAACCGATCCTGAAAACAATGAGGCCGCTGGAAAAAGGGCAGTTTTGTCTTTTGCTTATTCAGCCGCCACTCCCGGATAATCAGCGGCAAAAAAGACTTGTACCAATTGGCCTTGCCTGTCTTGCAGCTTTTCTTCGAGAGAAGCTGGAGAAAACCAATTTCAATATTGGGATCCTGGATTCCCAATCCCAGAATTTGTCAATTGCAAAAACTCTTGAAATAGCTACCAAATGGCCTTGGAATATGGTGGGAATTTCTTTTATGACTTCCCAGGCTGATATTGCAAAAAATTTGGCGAAGGCTTTGAAAAAGAACCTTCGGGGAGTTGAATTGATCGCTGGAGGAAATCATCCAAGTGCTGATCCCGAATCAGTTAGCAGTTCATTTGATTACATCGTCTTATCAGAAGGGGAAGAAACCCTTTTGGAAATTGTCAGGAAAAGAATGCAAGGAGAAAGCGTCGATGAAGTAATGGGACTGGCACTCCTAAATACTGATGGAAAGCTTGTAAGAAACCCTGATCGTCCCTTTATTGAAAATCTTGATTCACTTCCTGACATGGCTTGGGATCTTCTTCCCGTTGAGTCTTATGACTGGCCTCTTCACGTTGTGGGCGGAAAAAGGCTTCCGGTTATGGCTTCGCGGGGATGCCCTTACGGATGCTCATTTTGTGGTTCTCCAGGACATTGGCGTCGCAAAGTCAGATATCGATCACCTAGAAGAGTATTTCTTGAAATTCAAAATCTTCAAAGAATTTACAAGACCGATTATTTCCATTTCAAAGATGATAATTTTGGAATAAATGCTGTTTTTGTGAAAGAACTTTGTGAGATGATCCTGGAAGCGAATCTCGGCATAACCTGGATATGCACTGATCGTGCTGCTCATGTAATTCGAAATCGTGAACTTCTTCCTCTGATGCGAAAAGCTGGTTGTATCGGAATCGAAATCGGTATTGAATCTGCTGATCCAGAAGCTTATGCCAGTGTTAACAAGGAGCAGGAACTGGATGAAGCCTTACAAGCTATTAAACTCCAAAAAGAGAATGAAATGGTTCCGCAGTACACCTACATGGTATTTGCACCAGGAGAAACTCTCGCTACTTATTATTTCCAGAAAACTCTTTTTGACCAGATTCACGATGGAGATGCTCCTCCCAAGTTTTTTCAACCTCTTCCTTTTAAGCTCTATATTGGCCAGTTTGCAACTGCCTATCCCAACACAGGATTTCATCGGGACAGAAAATCTCTTGGGCTTGATTTGTTGCATGACCATGATTTAGCGCATCATTTCAACATAACTTTTCTTCCTTTTTCGCTTTTAAATGATATTCCATATTGGACAGTTGAAAAGCTTGAGGAAAGGGATTTTGAACAGTTTGGAATTGCTGTTTGGCAGGCATTTTATGCCCAGTTTCCGGGCCGTCTTCCAAATAGGCGTCTTGCAATGAGGATCTGGGACATGTTACAAGGATTGGCTTCATTTTTCCGAAGTTGCGATGGTTCCAGAACTCTCGAAAAGGCTGCTGGATATGTGGCCGACGAACTTAACTGGAGCGGCGATAAAGCGCTTCGAATTTGCTCGCTTGCCGCCTACCTGTTTGCGCAACAAGGAATGGTGCGCTCTGCCATCAATGGTTTGAAGCAAAATTATGTAATTCGCAGAGTACGGGTTCCTGATTTTAAACGAAGAATCATTCAATTGCTTGCATGGTGGTATATGCCGCTGAGCCTAAAGAAACTGGCCGATTCGTAAAAAGTTAAGGAAGAAATTTTGTCAGTGTAGCAAATTTACCGAAAAAGAAGCTTGACGAGGCGGTCGTTGAGCGGAGTCGAAATGACCAATGTTATAAAATAAATTGTGTGTTGGTGAGTCAATCAAAATGAAGGAAGGAATTAGCACAATTGTGGCAAATGGCTGGAAAAAAATTGTCGGTCAAGATGCTGGTGTCGAAATTTTTCAAATAATCAATTATCCTTGGAAGGAATGGAGTCAGAAAATTATACAAAACTTAAACTTAGAAATTATTAAAAAACCTCGGTACATTTTATTCGGGCCAAAACGGCTCACTTCTGATGCGTGAAGGCAGGGAAATATTTCGGGTGGTTCATTGAAAGTTGAAAATTTGGGTATTATTCGACAGTCTCGTTTGAAGCAGTTGAAAAATATCATATCGCAAAATGTACTAGGAAAACTGTTCGATGAAACATGTATGAAAAGCAGACTGATAATTTAGAAAGCTGCAAGTAAGAGCGTGCTTGGAGCATTTTTCACAAGCTCATTAGATCTCTGAAATTTCGGCAGTATAAGTTCTTTTTTTTCATGATGACAGTTTTGGTTAATTGACTGCAAAATTTACATATTAAATGGAGAAATATATGAATAAATCAGTTGGAGAAATGGTTCTCTACTCATCAATGTGCATTATCGGAAGGATATTGGCGTTTTCCATTTTGTTCACTGCTTTATTTTTCGTAATGGGGGAAACGAAGGCATTTGCGGCTTCGTTAACTTCACAGGGTTTGGATGCCGCATCCCATTCTGTTTGTTTACGAATGCCTGATCCGAACGGAAGGGGAAAATGGCCCTATAATTCCCGTTTGATAGATGATCTTTTGTTCGTTGGGGGAAATCCATTTCACCCACAGTCTCCTCCAAACTCCTCTTCCGTCGTCGGGAAAATGATGGAACACCTTTACTCTTGTGGCATTCGATCAGTAATTTGTCTTCATGTCCCAACGGATGACAAAATGGTAAAAGAAGAAGAAAGATTAGCTGAAGCAGCGGGGTTGAAAACTATCCGCGTTCCCATGAATTCTGAACGAGTCCCATCCGCATCTGAAACCGAGCTAATATTTTCCCTTATCCGGGGAAAAGCTTATGTACATTGTCAATGGGGTGCAGACCGAACTGGAGCAGTAGTTGCCAAGTATTTACGGGCATTTTTCGGCTATTCAGGTCGGGAAGCCTGGAAAGCGATCATTGAAAAGGGTAGTCACGCCGGGCGATTGGGAGGGTTTAAAGTTTCTCCTAAATTGGGATTGTTGCTACAATACTTCTGGCCGGAAGTAATCTATGAAGACTCAGAGGTTTGCAAAAAATACGGTCTCAAATATTCGGGAGTTGAAAAAAAATAAAGCGATTATTTGAGATTTCTGAGGAATTCGGAGATTTTCGAAGGGAGATTCTTTCTTCGGTTTGCTGTATTTTTTTCCATGCACAAAGGATCGATAATTTGCTAGACACAATGGATTCAGGATTAACCAGCTTGGGAAGGATTCTTTGCGAAGCTATTGGCTAGTGTGTTTTTGAAAAGTCAGTTCAGGATTAAACGATGACCTCGACAACCTGATGTTGAAGCTGGAAAGCCGTTTGGCTCCATGTTAGAAGTTGCCGAAAAATCTCGGTACATTTAATTCGGTACAAATCGGCTCGCTGGTGATGCAAAAAAAAGCGGGACAAAAAATTGGGTAGGTACACAAAAAAGCGAATTTTCAGGAATTTTCCGACAGTCTCGTTAACCTCCGTGAAATCGGAAGTTAAAGGTTGGAGAAAAACCAAGGACAATCGGATATTATACCAATCCCAAAAAATACGTGCATCACCCCAAGAACATTGATTTGATCAAAATGAAGTTGGATTGTTATTTTTTCCAAGAAAAACACGGAATTTTCATGAAAATAAGGAACCCTTACTGGATAGTTGAAGCATTCATTTCTGTCAGGCCCAACTCCTATTTACGCAGACCTGAAGCACGAAATAGGTCGGATGAACGAACTAATTGAAATTGGTATTAGTTGGTGAGTGGGGTTGCTCTTCGTAAAAGTAGGATGAAAAGTGCAACGAGGCCATTTGTGAAATGGAGGATAGAAACGCAGTAAATTTTCTGCTTGACTATTTAGAGTTCGTTTGTTAACATACTGGTATGTTGACAATGAAACTTCAAGACAGTGCCTGTTATTTCACTACGAGCCTTCGGTTCGAACTGTTTTATGCCCTTCAAACACTTTCGGATACTAACTCAAGAGTTCACAGTGAATGGAAAAAGCGGACTTTTTACCGTCTCTCCAAAGAGTTCGGCGTAAAGAACAAGGCAATCGGAGGGTCTCCGGTATTCTGGGCCAACTTCAGTGACGTATTTCAGAACACTCCGATTGATTTGAGCTTTGATCAAATCAGGCATGAAATGAACAAAATAGCGGTAGATGAATTTCAAAGGCGGATTCTAACCGGGCTAATACATTATGATGAACTTTCGCGACATATCGTTGCTGGAAAATTGACTTTACAGCGAGGTCTGGAAAAAGCCCCAAAGGGAAAAAGAGAGTGGTTAGCATTTGCCGGTCTATTTCCATATGACCGGAACAATCCGGAAATTAAAACACTCGAGTTCATGCTTGATGACCCCAGTAAATTCAGAAACACGATTTCTGAATTGATTTCGATCTTCTGGGATGATGCCTTCAGCGACACCTGGAAATTCCTCCAACCACAATATCAACGGTCGATTGGCGAAAAGGAGCGTTTATTTCAGAGTTGTTCTTTTTCAGAGTTTGCAAAACACGCACTTTTGCGAATTGAAGTCGATGAAAGCAAGAAAATCATAAGAGCGCTTCGAGGCGGTGCCGAAGATCAGATGTCGAAAATTAAAGCATATTACTTTATTCCTTCCGCATTTAACGACAAAAGGCTTTGGACGGCCTGTCCAGATGAAAAATTGAGTATCGTTTATTTTCCTTATTTCGATCCAACGATCACTTTAGATCTGATTTTCCCTGAAAACCAATTAGAACTCATAGAGCCGGAGTTGGATCCAGCTCTTATTTTCAGAGTATTGGGTGATGCAACCCGATATGCGATTGTTTCGATCATTGCGAAAACTCCTAAATCATCTGTAGAGTTAACAAAGCTACTGGCAGTTTCAAAATCAACGATTTCCCAGCATGTCAATCTGCTGAGGCAGGCTGGATTGATAGACGAGCAACGTGCAGCAGGATCCATTAAAATTTCATTGAGGCGTAAAGTCTTGGAGCAGCTTTCAACAATAGTGATTGCTAAGCTTTACAATGCTTCTCCCCCGGGCAACCTATCGAAAACGAGGAGAAAGACGTGAATCAGGGTCTAAGTTCCGATCATACATCAATTCAGTACGACGATGGAGGGTATCCTTCATTGAACTGTATCTCTCCAGAGAATGGCGATGCAACTACCGAGGCTCAGGGTATTTCTCGTGACCTAGCCAGGTTTCAAGAATTGGCTGCTTCTACTGAGGGTTCATTGCTGGAATTATGTTGCGATGCTGGCCGGCAGACATCCCTCGGGCTCGAAGCGGCATTAATGTCTGTGGAGTGGACATTTCAGGTGGCATGTTTGAACAATTGTTTACTCATTTCATAAAGGTTGACTGATATGTTTACTTGGGAAAATTTTTCAACTGCTGAAATGTACGCCGCATTCACCAGAAGAGACTGGTTTTACGATCATCTTTTCTATCAGGGAGTTACGACGACGGGAATATATTGCCGTACCGATTGCCCCGCAAAACTTCCGCTGCTGAAAAATGCACGCTTCTTTTTTTCCTCAAAAGAGGCAGCGGAAAATGGATATCGAGCCTGCAAACGATGTCAACCTGACAGGAATAGTTCCTTCAGATCGATAAGCATTTCAAAACCGAAGAATTTTGACCTGAAGCCACTTTTTGATTTCTATTCAGTCAGAGCAGTGGCAGGAATTGAAGACGTTTCTTTAGACGGTTATTACGCACGGAGTCTTCCCGTCAACGGCAAACAGGTGGTCATCAGCGTGCATCGCGCATCTAATAACGAGGAAATCGTTGTGAGATTCTGGGGGGAGGTCGAAACGCCGCTTGTTACCAAAATCGTAGCCCGAAAATTAGACTTTGATGCTCCCCGGACAAATATTAAACAAGCCCTGGGGGCAGATCCACTACTGGGACAAGTTGTTTCGCAAAATTCATGGATATCACTTCCCTCTTGCTTTGACCCTTTCGAAGGCGTAGTCAGAATTATTGTCGGCCAGCTCATCAGCATGAAGGCGGCTCGGACTCTTCTTGCGAGAATTGTCGAGCGCTTTGGAACCCGGTTATCTAAATGCGTAGGAAGCGTGTCTCATGTGTTTCCGAGTGCGGACATTTTTGCGAATCAGAAGATCAACGAACTGATGAGTGTCGGGCTGACATCAGCAAAAGCGGGGGCCATTCGAAATGTGGCGAAGCTCGTCTGTGATGGAAAATTGGATTTCCAGAAATTGGAAATGGAAAGGCCTGAAATTGCAGATCGAACACTGCAAGCCATTCCGGGAATAGGGCCATGGTCGGCTGCGTTAATCAGAATGGAAGTCCTCGGAGACCGAAATGCATTCCCATCAAGGGATTTAGGAGTGATGAAGTCGATCACGGGCCTTACCGGAAAGGAAAATCCAACCTCCGAACTGCTGGAGAAACTGCATCGTTCATGGAGCCCCTGGGGAGCTTATGCGACCCTTTACTTATGGCAACATCTTGATTCAATGGAAAAGACAAGACAGGAAAGGAGTGTTTAATGAAAACGATTATTCATCGAAGCTATGTAAAAACTCCACTTGGGGAGATGGTGTTGCTTGCGTCCAGCCATGGACTATGCGGCTTTGATTTTGTGGAACCGGATCGAATTTCCCTGTTAAATCGCAAGCTCGGCAAATACTACGGAAAATTTGAATTCTCCGACAGCGATCATTCCGCATTCCCTCCCCTTAAAGCTTGGTGCGAGAATTACTTCAATGGAGTATTCGAGAGATTTGCAATTTCTTCCATGCAAATGATGGGAACGGCTTTCGAAAAAAAGGTGTGGACCTCGCTTCTTGGAATTTCTATCGGATCGGTATCAACCTATGGAAAAATCGCCTTTGAGATCGGCTGTAACTCGGCAAGAGCAGTAGGAGGGGCGGTCGGAAGCAATCCCTTCTCGATTATTGTTCCATGTCACCGGGTGATTGGTGCAAACAACTCTCTCACGGGATATGGTGGTGGTCTTGATCGTAAGCGCTGGTTGTTAAAGCATGAAGGTATATCCGATTTTATCTCTTAGGGGCCGTTTTAACATTCAGGTAGAAGTTCTAAATCAAACGATTGACCCTTTCATTGAGAGTTTTAAGGAGAGATAGAAATTGCTTCATTTCATTGCTCAGGGACAGAAATACAACTTCGAATGGATGCTTGTCCAAGAACGTGGCTATCGGTTTGAAATATACCTCGACGGTAGCACCATAATCGAATCTAGTAATATTATAAGCCCCACCGTCGCCATGCTGAGCCACGTAGCAATCCCCTGAAACTTCTGGCGGCGGCTTCTTGGCTGGGCAGAGAACGCCACCCTTGACGTCAGCTCAACATTTGCGAAATGGCGGCTGTTTGAAGTTTCAATATCTCCCTATCTGACTATTTGCCCAAAATCAGAAAACTACCTTTTGAAGCTCTTTTCCGAGAAAATGCAAACTACCGATACCAGGAATTCTGATATTTTGGTAGTTATACCAATCCCAAAAAATACGTGCACTTCCCCAAGGACTTTGATTTGACCAAAAGGAAAAGGGATCGCTTTATTCTCCAAGAAAAAACGAAATTTTCGGGAAAATTAGGATCCCTTACTGGATGGTTGAAACATTCATTTCTGTCAGATTAAATCTAATTTTACGCAGATCTGAAGCGAGAAACAAGGCGTATGAACGAACTAATTGTAATTGGTATTATTGTTCCCAATAAATAAAAATGCTTTTACCACTTCAATTGGCTACTTTGGATTGAAAGGGAATTTGGAGGATGGGGTGAAGAAGAGTCTGTTAAAGCTTTCTGTCATTACGTGGAATTTGTCTCCCGCGAATACGTGAAATAGGTCGATTGGTAGCTTACCTTCAATGAACTGGCTGGGAAAACAGTCAGACATCTACGAAACAATACTGAATTTAATCGGAGGTGCAAAAGCCATCAAAGGTTTGAAACTGTTTTGGACAAAGACAGAGCTATACAGGTTGATCTTTAAAGGATCTATTCGTAAATCTTTTGACCAACCCCCCTCCGAAGCTATGAAAAAATACCAAGAATAGGAAAATAACTCCAGTGTGAAATATCACAAACTATTGTAGGCGGGGTTCTTAAGTGTTTTACTTTCATGAATAACCCTAATTTTTCACAGCTTCCCCATTCCGGCGTTATGCTTTTCCATTTCCAAGAGATTCATTCATTGCTCCGATTCCTTTTTGTTTGCGGGCAGCTTTGGAAAGTCTATTTATGTTGCTTTGCCTCGCAAAAATAAAGTATGGTATATTCCATCCAGAAAAGAAAATTCACGTCCAAATTTTTGAGAGAATCTGCCGTAGATGCTTTTTAACATTGGGTTTCACCAGAGATGATTGAAAGAATCAATGATGAATTCTAAGGAAATGCCAAAATCCGGCTGTAAACACCGAATTATTTCCCTCATTAAAATTGGGGTCGTTTTGGTCCTTCTAATTCCTTTCCTCATTGCCTTCGCGTTCCCCTTCTTAAGGCTTTATTGCTCCTTACAGGGGGCCTGGGCGAGTGGTAAGGAATATTCAGTCGAACTGATGAGGACAAACAAGGGCGGTCCCCTCTCCGACCAGCAGAAAGAATTAGTGACGAAGCGCATCAAGGAAGTGTTCAAAAACAATGGATACTATAGCTCAGGGGAACAGGAAAATCTTGTGATAAATCTTTCATCGACGGGAACGGGAACCTTTTCCTTGAATGTGGGAATGCCTGTAAAGGCTCGGTGGTCGATTATCTACCAGGGCTTCGTAGGGAAATAGGTCCAACCTACTGGAGGAACACCAAGCCTATGTTCGAACAGGTATTGGCCTTTCTTAAAAACACCTGAGAATGCCAGAAAGGCGGCAGTTTCGTGATCTCGGAGTTCCCTTTCGGTCTTGTGAATAAAACTCGGCACAGGGATAGTAAACTGTGACCTTTGGATTGCGAGGGCGATAGACTGTGGGAGCGTCGTTCATAGCTCGGCCAAGTGAAGGCTAATAATAGACGAAAGCCAGGCAATACTGTTGACGTGCGACAGGGCCAGTATTTTTTCATCAGCCGTTGGATTCTTTCTTTGTTTTGCTGGATTTTTTTCAGAAAATACGCCTTGAAAGATAAGAATGCATATGTTACGCTGAGTAGGAAAATGGCAAGCGCTTATCAGAGAAGTTGCAGGGCAATCTTCTGGAAAGCCGATCAAAGCTGCTATTAGACAATAAATTGTTTAACCGATGTTGATTAATAATGATTAACAAGACTCCCATTGGCAATCGAAAACCTCGAAAGCCAGAACTGATGGCTCCGGCGGGAACGAAAGCATGCCTGATGGCAGCATTGCAAGCAGGCGCCGATGCTGTGTATTTTGGAGTCGGCACGTTCAATATGCGCTCAAAAGCCGGAAATTTTTCGATTCAGGAACTTGATGAGGTTGTTCAAATCGTTCATTTCGCGGGTGCCAAAGCTTATCTTACCCTCAACACGCTCATTCTTCCGCAAGAGGAAGAGCCTCTGCATCGGACAATCGAAGCGGCGGCCAAAGCCAAAGTAGATGCGGTCATCGCCTGGGACTTCTCGGTGATTGTTGCGGCTCGCGCTGCCGGCCTTGAAGTCTTCATCTCAACGCAGATGTCTGTCGCCAATGCTACAGCCATCCTTTATTTTCACCATAATCTGGGAATTCGCCGGTTTGTGCTCGCGCGGGAATGCAGTTTGAGCAACATCAGTTCGATCAGGCATTCGCTTGTACAAGAGATGGGTGAAAAAGCTTCTGAGATCGAAATAGAAGTGTTTGCTCACGGTGCCATGTGCCTTTCTGTGAGTGGTCGATGCCAGCTTTCCCAGTTCATGTCAGGAAAATCCGCGAATCGCGGCGCGTGTCAACAACCATGTCGAGGCACCTATACGATAACCGAAACTCACGATGGCAAGATATTGCAGGTTGGTGACGATTTCACTCTCAGTCCAAAAGATCTCTGTACATTGCCTTTCCTGGACCAGCTACTGAGCGCTGGAGTAGATAGTCTTAAAATCGAAGGAAGGCAGCGTAGCATCGAGTATGTTTCGTATGTGACCAAGTCCTATCGAAGGATCCTGGATATTTGCTATGAAACGTCACATTTACCGGATTTTTCTGAACGATTAGCCGAAGCAAAAAAAGAAGAGATGATTTGCCTTAGACAAGTATTCAACAGAGGCTTTTCGTCAGGTTTCTGTTTCGGAAAACCGATCAACGAATGGAGTTTGGGCGACGGAAATCAGGCAACGCACAGAAAACAGTTTATCGGTGAGGTGGTAAATTATTACAAAAAATCTGCCGTTGTTGCCATCCGGCTTGACAATTCAGGTATTTCGATCGGAGATGAAATTATGGTGCATGGAAGTACCACCGGATGCAAGCAAAGCGAAGTCACGTCTATTGAAGACAATCTTCAGCCCGTTTCGCACGGCAAAAAAGGTAGAACGGTCGGGGTCTTTTTTCCGGAACTGGTACGTTGTGGTGACAAGGTCTATCGCTTGATTCCGGTTTCTGCAAAGACTTGATGAACAGCTGATTCCTATTACTCCCTGTTTGCGCATTTTTAATTTAAGTTCATTTAAATGGAAGACTCTTTATTAACTTGGGACCAAGCGATTCTAAAATTTTTTCTCGGAATTGCCATTTATTCTGTTCAGATAAATATCTATGAAGTTTTTGCCAATTATATTTTGTCGAAGAAGGAAAATTCTGGGTTACTCGCGATTCGACAGAATATAAAACCTTCCTGGTAAGAAATTGAAAACTGTCATAATGCAATTTCAAAAAGCGTGTGATAGTATTTAAGGCAGGTGAATTATATGGATGCCTTAGGACTGATCTTCCAGGGTTCGTACTTAAGTGGAAATAGCTTCTACTAATGAAATGGAAGCCAAATAAACATTTGATGGGCCAAACCCATGGTAGGCAGCGATGGTTTTAAAAGTGGCTTTTAGGGAAAATCCATCATACCCATACCGCCTACGCCAAAAATTTTGTTGCTCCTCTTAATGCTGATTGGGGTATGGATACCGGGAAGTTTTCTTAAGTTTTGACCTGGAACTTCCTTTAGAAAAAAGAAGCAATGGGCAAAAGAAACAACATCGAAAGCGATTAAGGGGAACCCATGAACCATATCGGAAATAACATCGAAACCCGTCTTTGGGATACTGCTGATGAGCTGAGGGCCAATTCAAAGCTGAAGTCGTCGGAATATTCGGTGTCTGTACTGGGACTGGTTTTTTTGCGCTATGTTGACCACAACTTCCAAACCGCTGCAAAGGAGCTTGCGGGTACGAGCAATGGGCGGCGGAAAATAGGTCCGGCTGACTATCAAGCCCGGGGCGTTCTTTATCTTCCTGAAATGGCGCGGTTTTCTGCATTGATAGCACTGGCGGAAGGTGGAAATAATGGTGCGGCCATCAATGAAGTTATGCCTGCCATTGAGGCCGATAATCCTGATCTCAAGGATATCTTACCCAAAACCTACAATCGTTTTAAAAACACTCCATCCGTAAACTTTTCAGATTTTGAACCTGCTCGACAATTTAAATCCTTGAAAGAAAAACCAATCGTTTTATCTTCAAAACATAGTGCCGAAATTTTTGACCAATTTGTATCACCATTATCTGATCAAACGAGATCATTGATGTACAATTATACCCTTCTTCGCCGTTCCCGCGATTTTCTTCTTCCCAAGCCCATATCCGGCGAAGTCGACGTACCAGGACTTGACATCACCACCCCCAACGAGGCCGCTTCATGAAGATTGATGAACTGCTAACTCATCCTGAAGGGAAAACGCTTGAATTCAAGCAGGATTTATCATCGCCAAAAAATATCCTGAAGACAGTGACGGCATTTGCCAACACTGCTGGCGGGATCGTGCTAATAGGGATAAAAGACCAGAGCAAAGTTGTACTCGGCGTAGAAAATCCGCTGGATGGAGAAGAGCGTCTCTGCAATCTGATTGCCGATTCGATTGAGCCGCGTCTGGTTCCCAATGTTGAACTTATTAACTGGAAAAACCGCACTTTGTTGGTTGTGGAGGTGTATCCAAGCGCGTTACGGCCACACTGGCTGAAATCGCATGGCATCGAAAATGGTGTTTTCGTGCGGGTGGGAACCACAAATCGCCAAGCGGACAAGAGCTTAACTGCTGAGTTACGCCGTTCAGCCACGAACCTCTCATACGACGATGAACCGATACCGGAAGCCAAACCAGAAGCGTTGGACTTTCGGGTAGCATCCAAATTATTTGCCGGATTGCGAAATTGGAATAAGAGCACTTCCGAAACGCTGCGTTTGACCACTCGATACCAAGGAAGGTTTGTTCCGACAATCGGGGGAATGCTTCTATTTGGTTCTTTACGAGACCATTATTTCCCTGATGCCTGGATACAATGTGGTCGGTTTGGTGGAACTGATAAAGCACGCATTTTAGACCAGTTGGAAATCAAAAATCATCTTCCCCTTGCCCTGAATGAGGCTTTTGAGTTTATTAAGAAGCATGCATTACATACAGCTGAGTTTGGAAAATTACAAAGAAAAGATGTCTGGAATATACCTGTAGAAGCACTTCGGGAAGCACTTGCAAATGCCATAGTACACGCTGATTATTCGCAAACTGGAGCGCCGATCCGTGTTGCTATTTTCGACGATCGAATTGAGATTGAAAACCCCGGTTTGTTAGCTGGTGGCCTGACAATTGCTGATGTTCGCAATGGCGTCTCCAAACTTCGAAACCGCGTGATCGGAAGAGTTTTCAAGGAACTCAATCTGATAGAACATTGGGGAAGCGGTTTTCAACGGATGCAGGCTTCTTGTCGTGAAATGAATTTGCCTGAACCAACAATGGAAGAAGTTGCCTTTCGCTTTCGAATTACCTTCAGTTTGACTCGCGTTTCTGCTCAAGCACAGCAAAACGAAATTAAACAGCAGCAACCCATCCATCGAAAAGCGATCAAGTTGGAACTAAGTCAGGACCAACTCAAAATTCTTGATAAATGCTTGAATGATAGCACAATAGATGAATTAATGGCGATTTTAGGTCGAACAAACAGAACCAAATTCAGGGACCAAGTTATCAAACCACTGCTAGAAGCGGAACTAATTGAAATGACCATCGCAGATAAACCTCAAAGTTCAAAACAACGCTATAGAACAACTTCATCATACAAGGAGTCACAACTTTTTTGCGAAGGAGTCGAAAGCTTGAATGCCTCTGGATGCGTAGAAGATTCTCTGGAAACTCCGGATAAATACTCTCCACAGTTGTTGCGAACTATTTCACAACCCACTCGAACCAAAGGGACCAAGTCGGGACCAAGTCGGGACCAAATTGAAATCGGCACTGAGAGCACAAAACAAAACAAAGCCGACAAATTTTCAGCGATTTCAGGTCAAACTAAAGGGACCAAGTTGGGACCAAGTAGGGACCAAGTTGAAATTGGCACTGAAAGCACAAAACATAACAAAGACAAAAAATCTTCAACGATTTCAGGTCAAACTAAAGGGACCAAGTCGGGACTAAGTCGGGACCAAGTTGAAATCCTCAATGAATGCGCCAATGATAGCACGATAGATGAATTAATGGCGATTTTTGGTCGAACTAACAGGACCAAGTTCAGGGACCAAGTCATAAAACCACTGCTAGAAGCAGGTCTTATTGAAATGACTTTCCCCGATAAGCCCCAAAGCCCAAAACAACGCTATCGCACCACTGCTAAATGGCGGAAATCACAATCATGACTCCAACCGGTTGCACTGAAGATGCCCTGATAGAGCAACCAGCCATCGCCATGCTGTGCAAGCTGGGCTGGAAAACGGTCAATGCCTTTCAGGAGTTTGTCAAGGAAGAAATACGCTGGGTTGCGAAACCAAGGCTGAGGTCATCCTCACCCCACATTTTAGTGATGAGCAGGCTGGAAGCTGGACTTTCCTCATAAAAATCGACTGACTTTTACACCCTGGACTTAATGAAAAGGAGTTTTTATTATTTGATAGGAAAAAAATCCCCGGTTTTTGCCTGTTATCTTTTTTTTCAATTACTACCTTTTTCTATGATTCTTATTAAACCTTGAAAAATTCCAAATACGGACAATAAGAAAGTTGATAAAACAAATAAAACCGAAAACCAATTTTTCCCTTTTTCTTGTACTTTTAATTCCAAATGTGCTTTTTGCAATGGATATCGATCGATTCCTCGTTTCACTGGAAAAAAAAGATTTAATTAATTCATTTTTGGGATTAATTGTGGAGAAGGATAGACCTGATTTCAATTTCAAAATTCAGGAAGTTAGACCTGTTGAACTTCCCTGGAGCAATTCAATGTCCCAAGCGAAAATTCTATTTCAGGACGGGGGATGCGAAATTGCAGGAAACAACGAAAGCATTCTTACATTTGGAGATTCTTTTCTTGGGGCCTGGAAAGGGAAAGATATTCCGGAGTATTTTCCCAAAGGGATATGTAACTCTATTCTAATAGCTACTAAAAGCGGCAACGGCCAGTTTTTGACTGATTCAAAGCAAATTGGGAAGCAGTTTATTCCTCTTGAGGGAGAAGAAACCTGGGAAAGGCATCGAATCTGGCCTGGAGGGGGGGGGTTCATTAACAACAGGTATTATGTTTTTTTTGAAAGGGTTGTTCTTTCAGAAAACGCTTGGGGATTTTCCAACGAAAATTTTGTTGGATTAATGCGTTCCGAAAAAAATTCTTGGAAAACCTGGGAAAGAGTTGCGATCTCTTCACGCTTTCCCTTTAAATCCCCGCCTTTCAGCGTGGTTTCTGGTAAAGATGGCTGGCTTTACTGCTACTTTATAGACTTGACTTCTCCTTTTTCTTTTGTTCGAACTGCAAGGGTAAAACCTGAAGAAATTGAAAACCCGAAAGCTTATTTTGTCCTGCCAAAAGCTGCTGCAGATGGAATTTATGGGCAGGTTTCGGTGGTATGGAACGAATATCTCCAATGTTTCGTCATGGCTCACATTGGTTCTGCAATAGGAGATCCCAAGAGGATATATTTTCGATATTCCCGCAAGGCTGAGGGGCCATTCTCCCCTCCGCAAAAAGTATTTGAAGACAGAGAAAAATTTTCCCACTCCGATTGGAGTGGGATGTTATATTGTCCTTTTTTGCATCCTATCTATTTTTCCGGAGACGGAAAAAGGATGCTTTTAACTTATTGTCGGGTCAAAGAAAAATTTGGTATTCCACATGCAATTGAGGTAACAGTAGACAGGTAAAATAAACAGACGATGGGCCAAATAATTTCCCCTCCTATTTTTTTCCAAATTAATCTAATTTTTTTTTGTATTCGCTCTTTTCTCCAAAGTATTTGGCGGTCAGGGTCTTGTACAGGTCTTGGGGTTTTTTTCTTTGAAGTTTCATATTCGGCAAGAACCACACCAGCGATTACTTCGCGCAAGGGAGCTCTGTTTAAAGAACTCGTCGAATTTTGAACACTTCCGCCAAGATTCAGAATATCTGTGTCCTTTCGATAAAAGTGCTAAAAGTCCCAGAAAAAGTATGTTAGAATTTTCGGGACAATTGATTCCAATAGCTTCTTATAGAAGCTGTAAGAGATTTATTTTTTTAAGGGAAAAGGAAAATTA
>JADFXM010000035.1 GCA_015233565.1 Candidatus Rifleibacteriota bacterium | reverse complement strand
CCGCATTTTTAGAAAACCCCTTCTCAAGCCAATTTAGACATTGACCAAGAATTGCCGAAAAAATATACTCATGGGAGGTTAAAATTCAGGAAGGTGATGCAACAGATGGGGATGATGAACTAGCGGGAAAACTGGAACCTGTCGAAGTCGTAGTCGTTGTCGAAGAAGACGAAGAAACAGAGGTTGGTTCCCATGAACTTCCCGGATCTGTAACAGATAGAAGGTCCTTTACCGGTGTGTAATTTGCTTCAGGGATATTTATGATTGGCGATCGAGTGGGCGGAGGTTGAACGTAACCTTCAATAATTGTCATATTCTTTTGGTAACCTATTTCCCCAAAAATTATACGCCTGGACGGCTTTAACAGTTTATCCAAATACAATCATTTCTTCCGGATTTTTTATTTTTTTTGATAAAGACGATTTTTCGGTGAGAAAAGGCGCCGAATGTTTTGTTGAAAATATGGCATCTAAAGGCCTTCTTTCCGGAATTTCTGTAAAGCTGGACGAAATGAAAGAAAATACAGTCATTTTATGTGATAGTTTTCGAGGAAATCCCTACGTAAAACAATTTTTTAGTTCAAAGGACAATCACATCTCATCGTTTTTTTCAGACAATTATTTCAACAATACGAATGAAATCGTCACTAATCGCGATTACAAGGTTTTATTGGCCTCTGAAAAAAAGTCGAAAAAAACTTTTCATCCAGCGTGGAAATTTTTCCTGATAATTGTTAGTTTTATCTGGATTGCGTTGGGATTTCAAATTTGTTTGCGTTCAAGCGTATTCGGAGATATTTTACAACTTTCTCTTTCGACTCAGTTGTCTTGCTCAATTTTACTTGGGTTGATCATAATAACCATCCTATGCGCTTTATTGAATGAACATCTTTCACTGGAAAAAAACGTGACCTGAATGAAAAGCTCAAAAATGAGATGCTGGAATCACTAGCGTCCATTGACGGCGCCAGAGAAGTTCAGCTCACCTATTCATGGAGCTTCCTTAATTCAGTTCTAAGTTCCAAAGTGTTTTCCAATAAAATATTGAAAATTATTTCCCTTCCAGAAAAAAGTGTTGTCACAGAATCAAGAGAATTCATGACATCTCTCCTTAGAAGATCAAATAAGCATGGTGTAAATCACCTGGAAGCAATGATTATGGGCTCTTCGATGATGCGCCGGGAATATACCGTATTGGGAGACACTGTGAACCTTGCTTCTCGTCTTTGTGATCTTGCAGTAATACTGGACAAAAACGGAAACACAACGCTTTTAGCTAACAAAGAAAGTATTACGGTCATTGAATCTGCGACTTTTAAATTGGCCGAAAAGAAAAATCCGGATTTGACAAGCAATTTCCAAACGCTTCAGCTTCCGCCAATTAAAGGAAAAATAAGATCAGTAAAGGCATTCTTCCGGGTAGGATAACATCACATGAGGATGAAAGGAAAATCAGCAACTCAAAATACGAAGCATCTACCACCAAATTTCTCCTTGATTTTTTTCTTCGGCAAGTTCTTATTCAATTGTAAGTTTGCCGCGGCAAATTTCCAGTTTGGTGGAAAATTGCTGATAAGAGAACGCATTTAAATCAGGAAGTTTGGGCATTCAACCGAATGTTGACGTCGTAGAAAATTAGATTATTTAAGCTCGTAGCATAATTAATAATTATAATTTGAATTTTTTCGCCAAACGTACTATACTTTTTTAAAACACCTCTACGGAAAAACGGAAGTATTATTGAAACAATTGATAACGTATGAATGTACCTGATCAGTTTCCTTTTAGACCTGGTTGATAGCAGCAATCCCAGAGAAAAAGCAGAAACTCTTACTTTTTCCACTAAGACTGCCTCTTTTGCTTTCTTTTCCATAATTATTTCAGCAAATTTTAATTCACCTCAGAACAGGTTTTTCAGGTTTAGCCGATTTTTTACTAAACAATTCTGACTAATTATTATATGATTAAGGAGCATGAAATGCTTACAGTTAAAGGGATTTACAAAAAGGGGGAGGTCATTCTTCTTAATAACGTTGAATTCGACAAACAAATGGACGTTTTGATTACATTTCTCGACGATTTAGAGAAAACGCCTGAGGAAAAATTAAAAGCAGAAAATTTCTCTTTCAGTAAATCCAGGCAATTGCTTGCAAAATATAAAGGCTCTTTAAGCCAGGCAATAATTGAGGAGCGAAGGAGGCAAATTTGAAAGCTTTTTTGGACACTTCCTCGTTATTAAAACTGTATCACAAGGAAGAATTTTCTGAAGATCTGGAAAATTTTCTTATCGCAAATGTTGATGAAATATTTTTGTCCAGACTAGCAATGCTGGAATTTAGCTCAGCAATTTGGCGCAAAGTAAGAACGGATGAAATTGAAGAAATTATCGCCAAAGAAGTAATTTTGTGCTTTCAGAATGACCAAAATAGTTTTCGATGGATAAATTTGCAGGAAAGTATTATTAAAGCTGCAAATGATTTGCTCATGAAATATGGAAAAAAAGGGTTGAGAAGCCTTGATTCAGTTCAATTTGCAAGCGCTTTAACCTTAAGGGAAGAGGACTTTATTTTCATCACTTCAGATATAATACTAAAATCACTCTTTTTGGAGGAAAAACTAAAAACCCCTGAACAAGAATTCTGAACATATTGCTCATTAAATAATGTAACATAAGAGACAGTTTTGGTTAAAGAACGTGTTTTTAAGAACAGGAGAATTCTATGGATCGAGTAATCAGTTTAATCGGCATTCCCGTTTTTCTGGCAATTTGTTTCTGGCTTTCAACCGACAGGAAAAAAATCAATTGGACGCTGGTTTTTTGGGGAATTGCGATGCAATTTGTTTTCGCTTTGCTGATTCTTCGAACCGATTTGGGAAAGAATTTTTTCCAGGTAGTAAATGATGTCATTACTGCGCTGCTAAATTTTACTGGACAAGGGGCCAGTTTCGTTTTTGGAAATCTCGCTACCGGGCAAAATTGCCAGGTTGGAAGCGTACCGGCAGGATTTCAAGGCCCCGGTGCATTCGCTCCCCTGGACTTCGCTAAAGCAGGGAACCTCTGGGCAAATCACGGCGCGTTATTCGCTTTCGGCGTGCTGCCTACTATTATCTTCTTCTCGTCGTTTATGACCGTTTTGTACCATCTGGGAATAATGCAACGAGTTGTTTATTTTATTGCAGTAATTATGCAGCGTTTTATGAAAGCCTCAGGAGCAGAAACGCTCTGCGCCGCAGCAAATATTTTTATTGGTCAAACTGAAGCTCCGTTAGTTATAAAACCATATCTTTCGCGATTAACCCTATCAGAACTTCACTGCGTAATGACCGCCGGGATGGCAACAATTGCAGGCGGAGTAATGGCAGTTTACGCTGGAATCCTGAAAGGAGGCTGCCCAGAGGCTGCAGGACATTTGTTGGCAGCTTCAGTCATGTCAGCCCCCGCTGCTGTTATTATTTCCAAAATGCTGGTCCCTGAAACCGAAGTTCCCGAAACTGATGGACACATTCCTTTGAACGTTGAACAAACGGATAAAAACGTAATCGACGCAGCTGCTCGTGGAGCCTCGGAAGGAGTTGGTCTGGCGATAAATGTCGCTGCAATGCTAATAGCTTTCATTGCTCTGGTTGCCATGATAAATCACGTCTGGGGACTATGTTGCCACACTCTTACCAGTATTATTCCTGCCATCAATCTGAAAGCTGTCGATTCTCTGCAAAAAGTAATGGGTTTTCTCAACGCTCCTTTCGCATGGTTAATGGGAATGCCCTCGTGTGACCTGTTAAAAGCCGGGGAATTGCTCGGTGAACACACTATTATAAACGAATTTTACGCCTATGTACATCTTGGAAATATTCTGGACAAACGCGAAATTATCGATTCTGTGGCAGTTACCCTCCAACCCCGAACTATTACTTTAATGATATATGCACTTTGCGGTTTTGCAAACATCGGGTCAATCGGAATTCAGATTGGAGGAATTGGCGGACTTGCCCCCAATCGACGTGGTGATATTGCAAAATTAGGAATCTATGCCTTGATTGGCGGAACTTTGGCAAGCTATTTGACCGCCTGCATTGCCGGAGTAATACTAAATTGACTTTTCCTTTGTGATATCGATCGAAGTGAGCCTCGAGTTAGAAGCTGTTGGGTACAAAGTAATATGCGTTTGATGTGCAAAAGCAGGGCAAAAAAGCGAAATGTTACATAAAAAAAGTCTGAATTAAGTAATTTTTCAACAATCTCGGGAATGTATCTAGATTGTTCGACACCTTCAGCATCAGTGGGTTTGGGTGCTACGAAACTTTGCCCTCGTGATAATCACATTAAGGTGATTAGCACCTTATTTTCGAAGCACCCATGCCCAATAAGAGCCAGTTACCCCTACTCGGAGGAACCCTCCGTTTTGCATGGCAATAAATTTTTGTTTTTTTTGTTGAAAAAGTGCATCAAATTATGCTATTACTCTTTTGCATTGCAATATGTTAATAAATTTGCAACAGCTGTCATAGAAGATTTGGAGGTTTAAGCCATGCTATTGTTAGTGATAGGGATAAGTCTTTTCGGTTTGTATTACGCCTGGTTTCTGGCGTCTTGGGTTCTCAACAAGGACACCGGAACCGATCAGATGCGTGTAGTCTCTGATGCGATCAAAGAGGGTGCAGAAGCTTTTCTTGCACGACAAAACAAAACAATCGGATTTCTTTCAATTTTGTTTGGTATTGCAATATTTCTAATCGCAAAATATATTGGGAACAGTTTGGAAATGGCATATACCACAACCATAGGATTCATTCTGGGAGCCTTCTGCTCTGGGCTGGCCGGCTACATTGGAATGTATGTGTCAATTCGAACGAACATTAGAACCGCTTCAGCAGCCAGGAATTCTTTAAATGATGCTCTAATGATTGCTCTTCGAGGTGGTGGAGTTTCCGGACTAATGGTAGTTGCAATGAGCTTATTGGGAGTCGGAGGATTATTTGGAATTATTGCTGCCCTTAAGGGCTATCCACAGGTCTTCTGGAGCATAGATTCGTCCAACTTTGCATCCCCGGAAGCAGCCAAATTAATTTGTCATCTGCCGTTTGTAATCGTTGGATACGGATTTGGAGCCTCCTTCGTAGCTCTTTTTGCACAACTTGGCGGTGGAATTTACACGAAAGCTGCAGACGTAGGAGCAGACCTTGTTGGAAAAGTGGAAGCGGGAATCCCCGAAGATGACCCAAGAAATCCAGCGGTAATTGCTGATTTAGTTGGCGACAATGTCGGAGATTGCGCCGGAAGAGGTGCCGATTTGTTCGAATCAACTGCGGCTGAAAACATTGGCGCCATGATTCTTGGAGTGTCACTCTGGAACATCTTTGGCTTCAAAGGTTTGATGTTCCCACTTGTTGCACGAGCCTTTGGTTTGATTGCATCAGTTTTCGGTATCCGTTCTGTTTCCTGCAAGGAAGATGAAGATCCGATGAAGGCACTTAATCGTGGATATTATCTGACTGCGGTTCTTGCAATGGCTGGTTTTGCACTTTCCGTTTGGTGGTTGTTGAACGCAAACTGGAATTTTTTGTGGTGCGGAATGATCGGAATTCTGACCTCTTTGGCTTTTGTATACATCACGCAGTATTATACTGAATACAAATACCGACCGGTAAGAGATATCGCCGAGGCTTCTAAAACAGGGCCTGCAACTAATATCATCGCTGGAATGGCTGTCGCCATGGAATGCACTGCTGTTCCAACCATTGCAATTTCCCTGGCGATTTACCTGTCATATAAACTTGGAATGAATGCCCTTCCAGGGGTCCCTGGCTCTGGCTTATATGGCACAGCCGTAGCAACAATGGGAATGTTATCAACCTGCGGGTACATCCTTGCGATGGATACTTTCGGCCCAATTACCGACAACGCTGGTGGAATCATTGAAATGAGCCAGCAACCTGAAGAAATCAGACATCGCACCGATAGTCTCGATGCCGTAGGAAATACCACGAAAGCCCTTACCAAAGGCTACGCAATCGGCTCAGCAGCACTTGCAGCTTTCCTTCTATTTTCAGCCTATCTCGATGACGTTGGAAATTTATTGAAAGAAAAACTTGGCGAAAATGCCTCCAAAGAAACCCTCGATAAAATCTGGGCAGCAGCTCACACAATTGATCTTGCTAAACCCGAGGTCTTTATTGGTGCCCTCATTGGCGGGATGATGGTTTTTTTGTTTTCTGCTTTGGCGATTCAAGCAGTTTCAAAAGCAGCACAATCTGTAATTACGGAAGTAAGAAAACAATTCAAAGAAAAACCAGGGATAATGAATGGCTCTGAAAAACCGGATTACGCCAGTTGCGTTGACATTGTTACAGTCGGCGCTTTGAAAGCAATGATCCCGCCAGGAGCAGTAGTAGTCTTCACTCCAATAATCGTCGGACTTCTATTTAAAAAAGTCGGAATGGGAGCTGAAGTTGTCGGGGGACTTTTGATGAGCGGCACAATCAGCGGAATCCTTATGGCGACCATGTTGAACAACGGAGGAGGCGCCTGGGACAATGCTAAGAAATTCATCGAAATGGGAACACACGGAGGGAAACGTTCCGAAGCCCATAAAGCAGCTGTAGTGGGTGACACCGTTGGCGATCCATTCAAGGATACCGCCGGCCCATCAATTCATGTCCTTATCAAACTGTTGGCCACAATATCCCTAGTACTGATTCCGATTTTCATATAGTATGATATTGCCCCCGAATGTAAGATTCTTACCGTTATTGGTCGATCGTGGTCCCCAAATACTTCCCCGGAATGTCATTATGGGGAACCGCCGACTTGTTCACCGTCACAATGTCGGGAGCTTCCTTAAGGATCTCCTGATCATGAGTGGCCGTCGACCCTGGAGTATTCCAGGTCGTGATCGGAGGTCTCTTCCCTTGCGGAAACGATTTTGACCACTTCGTCAGGACCATCCCCCAGTCGTTGTAGTTGGCATCCAAAAGTTCGATCTTGTCGGCAACGAATTGGTTTGTCTGGACGGCTGTTCTGAGGGCCAAACCTCCGCCTGAATGGGCTGAAACAATTCGTTGGGAAATCTCCAGCGACGAAACCCCCGCAAGTCGGGCAGCCTCTTTCATGGCTTGGGAAGAAAAAGCGGCAAAACTCTCCTCGGGCGGTTTCATCCAGTAAGAGAATGGCGGCTTGTCAGCCTGTGGGGTAACAAAAACCGTGTTGGGGTTTTTTGTCTCCAAATCTTTCAAGCGGGCAAGTACATTCAACTTCTGAAATTGATCTCCAATGTTCCAGTAATGGCCATGGAAAAAGATTACCAGCTTGACCGGTTTGCTCGGATCAAGGGTTGGCGGAAGGTAAATAGCCGCAGGTCTGTTTCCGTTTCCGGGAAAATCTGCTACTGTCAATTTTCCACTGAGACCGGCACTTCGCCAGAGATCCTGGATCTGCTCGTTAGTCATCGTTGAAGTGGCCGAAGAGGGAGTCGCGATCGCTTCGGGGGGAGAATCCTCATTTGGAGTTGAGGTGGCTTCCACCGGCATGGATTGCAAACCAGTCTGATCAACAGACTGAACCAAGGGATCGCCATTTGGTTGTGTGGTTGCACTGCAGATTCCTCCAAAAAAGACGAACCCCAAAATTAAGAGCCAAGTTCCGAGATATCGAGACATACGGACCTCCTAAAATTCGCTGGGAATCACTGGAAACTCTCCTATCCCTTACCAGGGATTTGCTTTTCTTTTTTAAAGCTAGCATGTTCGATTTTTAATGTCAAATGTGGTTTTTTGCGGAATTCCTCTATTCGATGAACAAATCTATTGTAGTTGCACCTAGATTAAATTCAGAGAAATCTTTTTCTGTGCCAATTTGGCACGAAATCTCATACTGGAGAATTTTTCCCATAAAGCAGGGAGAATGAAGCCCAAATTCTTGGAACTTGCAGAACTTACTAAGTTTGATGAGCAAGTTTTATTAAATCTCTACGAAGGTTATAGAATTTATTAACAATCTCAAAAAAAACAATTTTGTTCAGTTTTTGGTGTAATTTTGTTCATTTCCTTTTGATACAAAAAAAGATATACTTACTTCCAGCTTCGAGACCGCCGTCTGAAACCGTTACAAGGATTTGAAAGCTCTGGTTTCAGAAATTAATATAATGTATAATCTGTTTCGTGGTTTTTGAAGCGAAGTTAAATGAAATGAGCAATGCTCAAAAAAATCTCAGGAGGTAAAATTGTGTTGAAACGTATGCTAGTATTTCTAGTGCTGGTCTTTGTGGCGACGGTGGCGTTTTCCTACGAGGCAGCAAAACCAGAGGAAGTTGATGCCGGAATGCCCTACACTGTTGCAGCTGTTCCTGTTGCTAAAGCCGATTCACTCAAGGGAATGAAAATTGCCATTGTTGCGGCACATGGATTTGAACAAATCGAAGTGACATATCCACTCGAATTCCTCAAAGCACGTGGGGCACAAGTTGATGTTATTTCTCCAGATTGGATAAAAGGACGGGTTCTGGGAGTTCAATTCCTCAAGCCTTCTGTTTGGATCCCAGTTACACACAATATTTCCGAAGTAAAACCTGGGGATTACTGCGCATTGCTAGTTCCCGGTGGTGCCTGGAATCCGATTATCATGCGCACCGATGCAAAGATTCTTGACTTCATCAGAGGCTCTGCTAAGGCCAATAAACTTATTGCCAGCATTTGTCACGGTCCGCAAGTTCTTATAAGTGCGGGTTTGGTTAAAGGGCGAGAAATCACTGGCGTCGGAGACATCCGCACCGATCTGGCCAATGCTGGAGGGCAAGTTGTACATGATCAACCCTTGATCGTAGATGGAAACATTTTAACCAGCCGCGATCCAAACGATCTGGCGCAATTCTGCCAGGGAATTGAAGCCTATATGCTGAAAAACAGCAAGTTCTGCAAATCTCAGGAAATGAAACCTGCCGAAGGATCCAAACCCGCAATGGAAATTCAGGCGTCGATGGAAGAAATGCAACCAAGTGGTTCAAGGACTGTTTGCCCTGATTGTAAAGGTACAGGCCGTGTGTTTGGTGGACCAGGGTATTATCCGTATGCCTGCCCACATTGTAACGGTACCGGATACATCACATCAAATCTACCCCCGGTGAGCACTGATCACTAAACCATTAATTTAATGCAAAACGGAGCCTGTGAATAATTCACAGGCACCGTTTTTTTGGCGAATAGTTTTGAATCTGTTCACCATAGGAAAAGTGTTTCGTAGTAGGGCAATATTCAGAAAAGATTGTTGTTTGGATTCTTTTTGCTTTTAGTGCCTTGCCCATATCCATTTTCAGCAAACTTTTTCAGGAGGAATATATGTTTCGACGTCTTGTTCTGATTACTCTCTTTTTAATCATTGTTCTTCAGCCAGCTCAAGGGCTTGATTTCAAACTTTTGATTTCTGATGCGTTAGGAAAAACTGAACTATTGAAAACCGAACTGGCGAGTGTTTCTTCCTCGCTTACTGCATCACAGTCGGTTTCGAATGTTGAATCAGCCTTAGTTCAAGGGTTTCTGAAATCTGTGGAGAAAGTGCAGATTGATTTGAAGAATGCTTCTTTTGATGCAGATCATACTTTGATTCTTGAGCGAGGGATGCAGTATCTTCAAGAGGCAAATCAAAGTCTCGTTCACGGTGAAATCATACCTGCTCGTGATTTAATTGAGTCCCTTGTGAATGAACTTAGAGGGATCCTTGGGCTTCAAAAAGAAGGTTTGGCCTTTACCGAAGTTCCTGTTTCTTTTAAGAGCTCGGGAATTGACATGACCGGAGTGATTTTTCTTCCCAAAAACCTTTCCGCCGGAAAGAAAATCCCTGGAATTATTTTGGCTGGGCCGTTTTCGGGGATAAAGGAACAAGTAGTTTCTGATTATGCCAAATATTTGGCTACATACGGTTTTGCTGCAATGACTTTTGATTATCGCACCCTCGGAGCAAGCGGTGGTGAGCCGCGCCAAGAGGTCATTCCGGCAAATCAAGTGGAAGATCTGCGGGCCGCACTTACATTCCTCGAAAGTCGACCGGAAGTTAATCCGAATCAACTTGGAACTCTTGGGATTTGCATGGGCGGAGGAATGGTTATTCCCTTTGCTGCGGATGACATGCGTATAAAAGCCGTGGCTGGCGTAGCTGGCAGCTATTTGAACGCGGAAGTAATGCGAAATAGACTGGGTTCTCAAACGTTCGATCCATTTTTAGCCGGCGCCAAAACAGATTTTGATAATTACCAGACTCAAAAAAAAGTTGAATACCTACCCCTGGTTGCCCCAAACAATGGACCAGCCTTTATGCGTGGAGATGAGCCATATACATATTATCATCGGACATCAATTACGACTGCTCCCCGATGGAAGAATCAGGTGGCAAAACATTGTGTTTATCAATTTTTAACCTGGGATACCCTAAACCCGGTGCGAAAAATAGCACCTCGACCTTTGCTCATCGTTCATGGAAAAACAGACCATTACTGCCTTCCCGAGGATGCGCAAGCTGTATTTGACTTGGCTGGTAATCCAAAAGAAATCTATTGGATTGCTACAACCAATCACATTGATTTATATGATAACGATCACTATGTACGAGATGCCGCACAAAAAGTAATTCGTTTTTTTCAGAAGGAGTTAAAGAACAACTAATTTACCACCCCCCATTTTGAGGCGATAAAAATCGCCTGTCGTTACCCAAAACGAAATTATTCGTGTAACGATAGGCGATTTTTTAATTTCTAAAAAGCCTATCGCATGAAAAGGCCTTTTTCCCAAATAAAAATATATAAACCGAATCACTTGACATATTTAAAAAAGTCTTTTATTATATGAGAGTCGATTCGGTTTTTAAAAAATATAAAGTATTAAGGAAAAGGAAATGAAGAAACAGAGAATCAAATTGTCTCGACGCGTCAAACTTGGATTCTATGGAATCCTCTGCTTGGCAACATTTGGGCTGCTTTCCTGGACGAGTGAAGGTTCCTCCCTTTTTAACGGAGAAGCAAAACAAACGTTCGAAGGTGCGCAAGCCGCTCCCTGGGAGCGCGTGGAAATTTTGGAAGACCCACACCCGGGAATCAAGACGGAAGCATTCGCCGAGGGTGGCGAGCATGTCGATCCGCTTATCATAAAATGGTTTGGAACTGCGACTCCTCCTTCCCGACAGGTAATGCTGCATTGTGCGTCCGGGTTCAGGGGAAAAACCCTTCCCCATCCGATACTTTTGGTTCACGGAGCCGGGGACAATGCCAATCGGGCCTGGATGAATCCTTTTCGATGCCCTGACCTCCTTCACATTCCATCAGAAAAGTGGGGAATGGCGCAATGGCTTTCTCAGCTTGGATATTCGGTGTTTGCGGTAACCTTCGCTCATCGTCAAGGATGTAATATTATACAATCAGAGCAAATTGCCAACGCGATAACACGAATTCGGCGTATTCTGGGCCGGGAGTCCGATTCGACTTTTTCTATTGATATAATAGGTCATTCAAAGGGGAATCTCCCCATCCGATTGTATTGTTCCAATTCAAAAGAAATTTTTCCTGATCGCCCCTTTCTCACGTCGTTTCGCGGAGATGTCCGAACATATGTGGCGCTCGGAAGTCCGATGCTGGGAATGGATTCCTCATTTCGCTATTACGGATTCAATCTTTTGCGGGCAACTATGCCGGAGCTTAAAGGCGTCGGACCCATTGCTACCGATCGTATGCTGTTGAATGGAATTTGGAAATCATTTCCCACGGAAAGCTACTTCGGAAAAGGAAATGAGCTATGGCCTGGACAAGCGCAGTGTCTCTTCAACCTTGACCGTGACGGAGGGATTCCATTGGGTGTGGACAGCGCTACTCCGTTTGATGGGAATCTGACCATGCTGTCTTTGTACAATGGCGGAAATTCGTTGGTTCTGTCATCTCAGGGCATTGATCGTGCAATCGATCTGGGTGAGCGGTTCATGTACCGGCTCCGTGAGCATGGTTTGGAGCCTTCAGTTCGCCTTCTGGTTGTTGCGGGGGACGACCCGGTTATTGAAGAGGAAAACATCGCTCCAACACTGAAATGGCTATATATCATCAGTGGTTTTTTTCAGCAGGCTTTTTCAGCCCCCTCGGACGGAGCTGTTTACCTGAAAAATGCCACCAAAGTTGAAGAGGTATTGGCCAGAGGGGCTAAACATCTGGAAACTCGGGTTTTCCATCTCAATCATTGCGATCTAATCCGGGCTAGGAAAGTAATACAGTTTGTCGATTCCTGGCTAATGCAGTCGTAACAAAAAATTATTCAATTCCAGCACTTAAAATTTGAAATATTTTTTCAAGACTGAGTAACTGTACAGTTCCACTTAACCTCTTTAAAACTGCACATGATGTTAGAACCTGTCGGAAAATCTCAAAACATTTTATTCGGTACAAATCGGCTCGCTAGTGATGCGAAAAAGCAAGGCGAAAATTCGAATAGATACATAAAAGTATGAAAAATAGGGCATTTTCGACAGACTCGTTAAAAGCTGTCGAATAATCTCGGTACACTTTGTCCGGTTCAAAGTGGCTCGCTGTTGATGCCAAAAAGCGAGGTGAAATAATGTGTGGGTACATTAAAATATGAAAACCAGGGTATTTTTCGACAGACTCGTTAATTACAACACGATTCAAAGAAAATCACTTTGAGAAGAAGCACTATTAATTCAAGCTTTGAGCAACTTAAAGGCTTGGAGTGAAGTTTAAATGGAACAGTAAGGGTACAGGACTTTAAATAGGTGCGGAACAGTTTTTTGAAAAAGGAGAGAAGTCATGTTTGTGGAGCCAAAATGTTTACATCTTAGCACACCTTTCCAAACCCAGCGGGGAGTGATTATTTCCCAGCCGATTATCGCTTATGAGGATTATGGACTTCCTAATGGTCCTGTTATTTTCATCGCCCATGGTGGTTTATCAAACCAACATGCTGCGGGGAGATATTCTTCACGTGACCTGGCTCCAGGATGGTGGGATGGGCTCATCGGCCCTGAGAAAGCTTTTGATACCAATCGATTTCGAATTATCGCAACAAATGTTCTCGGGTCAATGTTTGGAACTACTGGGCCGCAATCTATCAACAACGAAACCGGAAAAATATTCGGTCCAGATTTTCCAAAGTTGACGCTTCGGGATATAGTCCGTTTCCAAAAAGTTTTTCTTAACGAGATTGGAGTTGAACGCCTGGAAGTTATGGCGGGACCTTCGATGGGATCAATGCTGTCGCTTGAGATGGCTGCTTCTTATCCGGAGTTTGTGAAGGGCGTTGTAGCAGTTGCCACTGCAGGGCGAACCCCTCCTCCGGCTCTTGCAGCTCACCACTTTATGATGAACCTGATTAAGCAAGATCAGCAGTTCAATGCGGGATGGTATGGTGAAAACAAGCCCAAAGCTTGTCTGAAAGCTATTTATCAGTTTTCCCGAATGTTCTATGGTCATGAAAAGCTTCTCCGAAAACAGTTTTGGAATCGTTTGACGGATGGTTTGAATTCGCAGGATGATCGATCGCACGCTGCGGCTGACTATCTTATGGAACAGGTCGATATCCGCATTCAAGCATGGGATCCTAACAGCATCATTTCTCTCCTTTCGGCTATCAACACTCATGATCTTGGTTGTGGAAGCGAAAGTTATTCAGATGGAGTCAAGAGAATCACTTGTCCGCTTCTGTTAATGAACATTGATACGGATCAGGAATTTCAGCCAGATTGGGCGGTGGAAATAGCGGAGATTTTGAATTCACGAACTTCTGGCCAGGCTACTTTCCGAGTTCTGGAATCTTCATATGGGCATCTTGGTTGCTTAATGGAAACAAAACAGATGGAGCCTCATATCAGGAAGTTTATGCAGAACGCGCAACAGCGAAATGATTCTGGGTTTGCCATTGTTAATTAAAGCTGAAAATTAACATTTTTTTTATTGGAATGATCGAAGTGAGAAAGGTATCTGGTTGTTTATAAAGAATTAGCGGAATGAAGAAGAAATTTAAATAAGAGGAACAAGAATGCGAAAGAACAAGATTGTCTCCGCCATGGAAGCTATTTCTGCCATCAAAGATGGCTCAGTGCTTGCTGCTGCTGGGTTTGTCGGCAATGGGACTCCGGAAGAATTACTAATTAGTCTGGAAAAGTGTTTTCTTGAAGCTGGCAAGCCTAAAAACCTGACATTGCTTTTTTCGTCAGGGCTGGGAGACGCCAGAGATAGGGGCTTAAACCGATTGGCCCATCCGGGGCTCCTGAAAAGAGTCATCGCCGGGCATTACGGTCTGATGCCGAAAATTGGTAGAATGGCTTTGGATAATAAATTTGAGGCGTACAACCTTCCTCAAGGAATTCTGACCAATTTTTACCGAGCAGTTGCCGCCCGTAGGCCAGGGGTTTTCTCGAAGGTTGGGTTGGGAACGTTCGTAGATCCACGTCTTGAAGGGGGAAAAGTTAATACATGCACCACTGAGGACTTGTTGGAGGTGGTTTCCTTTCATGGCGAAGATTACCTATTCATGAGATCATTTCCGATTCAGGTGGCTATAATTCGCGGAACAACTGCCGATACGATGGGCAATATTTCCATGGAGAAAGAAATTCTCACACTTGATGCCCTGGACATGGCAACTGCCGTGCACAACTGCGGTGGAATTGTCATTGCTCAAGTTGAACGTCTGGCGAATCACGGGTCAATCAACTCACGCGCGGTGAAGATTCCCGGTATCCTTGTCGATTTCGTGGTCGTAGCAAAACCGGAAAACCACATGCAAACATACGCGACCCCGTATAATCCTTCCTATTCTGGCGAAATCAGAGTCCCTACAACCTCCCTCATACCTCTGGAATTAACCGAGCGAAAAATCATAGCGCGACGAGCAGCAATGGAACTGCGGCCATACAATGTTGTAAATCTTGGGATAGGTGTTCCAGAAGGAGTTGCCACAGTTGCGAATGAAGAAAAAATTCTGAACTCACTGACACTTACAGTTGAACCTGGAATCATCGGTGGAATTCCGGTCGGTGGATTGGATTTTGGTGCTTCTGTCAATGCTGAGGCGGTTATTGGAATGCCTGACCAGTTTAATTTCTATGATGGCGGTGGTTTGGATCTGGCCTGTTTAGGGATGGCCCAAACCGATATGTTCGGAAATGTCAATTCCAGTTGTTTTGGAAATCGGCTTGCGGGTTGTGGTGGATTCATCAATATCAGCCAAAATGCGAAAACCACGATTTTTGTCGGTAGCATGACGGCGGGCAATCTTGAAGTGGCAATCAAAAATGGCAAACTTGAAATTATCCGGGAGGGAGACACCAAAAAATTTGTAAAGAAAGTCGGCCAGATTACATTTAGCGGCAACTATGGAAGTCTGAGCGGACAAAAAATTCTTTACGTAACAGAGCGATGTGTCTTTGAATTAAGGAACAGTAGTCTTCATCTGATCGAAGTTGCTCATGGAATTGATATCAAGCGGGACATTATTTGTCAGATGGAGTTTGAGCCTGTCATAGACAATCCAAAATTTATGGATTTTAGAATATTTCAGTCCCGCCCAATGGGAATCCGAAGTGAGCTTTTGCGCTTAGATATTGACAGCCGGCTGACTTTTCATGAACCGACTCAAACCCTTCACGTAAATTTCCGTGGGTTGGAAATCGAGTGTGAAGAAGACATTCTTCTGATACGGGAGGTAGTGGAGAAGCGTTGCAGAGCATTGGGGAAGCTTGTGGCTGCCCATGTAAACTACGATTTTTTCAAATGTGCTGACGATGTTCTGGCAACTTATTGCGACATGGTTGAGTATATTGTTTCAACTTATTATACCGATGTCAGCCGGTATTCTCTGGGTTCAAACCTGAAGGCGTTAGGTGAGGAATTTGAGCGTCGAAAAATTGAAACCTCCAGATTTAAAGCTGGAATTTTAATTGAAAAATGCAATGCTAATCTAATGTTCGAAGCCTGAAAAAAGCTGACTTTTCGACTTTTGAATCCTGTTACTTGAAAGTGTAGTGGAGAATTGTACAATCCCGTTCTCTTGCCCGGTCAAAGGCCGTGGAAAGCGAAACATCAAAAAATAAAGGAAACCAAAACTATGCGTATGAAAGAAAAAGTAGTGATGATTACCGGTGGGGCGTCTGGAATTGGCAAAGAAACTGCCAGAAGGTTCGTCGAAGAGGGCGCCAGAGTTTGCATCTGCGATCTTGATGAAAACAAAGGTCAGGAAACTGTTAAAGAGTTAGGGAAAAATGTCAGTTTTCGAAAAGTGAATGTTGGAAATCGCGGTGAAGTGCAAGCTTGGGCCGATGAGGTTGCCAAGACGCACGGAAAAATTGACGTTATGATAAACAACGCCGGTATTCTTCGTGATTGTCAACTGGTGAAAACCAAAGACGGCCAGGTCGTTAAACAGCTTTCAGAGGAAGATTTCGATCTTGTGATCGGCGTGAACTTGAAGGGGGTGTATAATTGCACGCAAGCTGTCGTTCCTCAAATGATCAGTCAAAACGAGGGAGTGATCTTGAACACTTCGTCTATTGTCGGAGAAGACGGCAATTTCGGGCAAACCAATTATGTGGCTTCGAAAGCGGGAGTTCTGGGCATGACCAAAGTATGGACCAGGGAATTGGGAAAGCACAACATCCGCGTAAATTCAGTTTTGCCAGGTTTTACGGCAACCGAGATTTTGCATGCTGTTCCTGAAAAAGTGCTCGACGCCATGAAAGCCAAGACCCCCCTAGGTCGCCTAGGAAATCCACGTGATATAGCAAACGCATTTCTGTTTCTTGCATCAGAAGAAGCCGCCTTCATTTCTGGAGTGGCTTTGCGAGTGGATGGCGGAATTGTTGTGGGAACCTGATAACAGTTTAAATAATAACATTAAAGTTACGAAGCTGAAAAATTCAGATAATGCACTCTGAACTATCAACAGCAGCAGCAGCAGCAGCAGCAGCAGCAGCAGCAACAAAGAGTAAATTCATATTGACATTGTGAATTAATCATACAATTCACAAAAAAAATTCGCGAAAAATTTATTTTTCCAAATTTTCTGCACTTGCGTTGGGGCAGGTTTATAATACCAATCCCAAATATTTCGTTCCTCCCCGCTGCTTCATTCTTCCAATCTTCGTTCGCGTTATTTCACTTTAAAAGGAAAGAATGCTTCTATTATTCAATAGGATATTTGGGTTTTGTAATAAATTCCATTTTTTCAACGTGAATTAACTGACGTCGCAGTCATTTGAAAAATCCGACTTCTCGAAAAGATGAATGGATTTTTTGGGATTGGTATAAGTCAAGTATTTTTACTCTTTATCGCTGACTATCAGCTTCGCCTCTTTGAAAAAAACAATTTTACTTAAAGAAGTTCTTAATTTGCTCGATCAACTTTTGCATGGATCAGGAAATCTGTATAGAAAAAGACCGGGGCTCAAAGTGACCACGGTCTTTAAATTAACTCAAACTACCAGCGTTTAACAGATTTGTACCATTTCTCAAGGGATTCTGCATTTGGGAATTCCTGAGGATTCACCGGATCAATTCCGAGTAACCGAAGACTGTAGAGCATATTGTCAAGAAAATGACGCCCATCGGCTTTTGAATTGCTTACATTCGGAGTCGTTCTGAGAGCGATCCAAATCAGTGCACTGTAAAAAGAACCAAAACTATGTCGATTTCCTTCCTTCTTGAAAAGCTCAATTGCAGGCGGTTCTCCAGCTGATCCGATTCCCGGGCCATCGCGGCGTACCAGTGGAGGGAGCTCATCGATAAACAATTTGGGCTTCTTGGTAGCGGTTTTGTTAAGTAGATCGGCTAGACTCTTCGCTGAAGCATCGTCATATAAATACGCAACTATAGTATCCTTGCGGACTGCACCTGGTCCTGCTGTTTTTACTTCCCATAGACCTTTATTTTTACCGAACTGACCAACGATTATTTTCATTACTTCAATAGTTGCCTCGGGATCGGCAGTATGAACATAGATGCGGTTGCAAATTTTTTTGCTGGGATCCTTGGATGAAAGGACGTGAAAAAAATCATGCCAGAGTGTATTTCCTTGAACGGCTTTCTGACTTGCGTTCAGCTTATTAACTGCCATTCTTAGAACTTGCGCAAATATGGAGTTTTTTCCAGCAAGTTTCTGCAAGTCATCGAGGAACTTGTTCAGAACGGTTTCGTCGAAAGGAAGATCTGGTTTATCCGTTCCGGAATAATAACCATAGACAGTATAGGTTCCGGTTTTGAAGTCTTTCAAGTCAATTTTTGCCCGGTCATTCCATACCTTTCCAAGGAAATCTCCCAGTTCTGGTCCAAAGTCAGCCAATCGTTTTTCAAAGGGAGCCGATTGGTCGATCGCCTCCACTCTGGATGCTTCCGATGAAAACAGGAGGGCCCCGCTGAGCGCCAGGCCAACAAAAAGACGAGTGAGAAGAGCAGAAGAACGCATTCAAAAACCTCCATGAAATTGAATTAATTCTAGCAAATCAGTTTAAAATACATTTTTGAAGATTCCAATGTCAAGAATTGCTGGCTAAATTCAACAATGAAGAATAAATTCATATTGACATTGGCAATTAACCAGTAATACCAATTTCAATTTGTTCATTCAGATGCAGTAAGGAGGGATTTAAATTTATGGAAATCTGCTTTAACGCAGGAAAGTGTCATCTTTCATGAATAAACGGTATAGAACTTGCGTGTTTATTGGAAAGGGTATATTTTCCGTTAAGAATGTCAATTTTGCACACAAAATTGGTTTTTCGAGATGATTACAATAAATCGCTGAAGAACCTGGCGCAGACACAAAATGCAAAATGTACATCAAAGTCCCGAACTGTAGGTTGAACACTTTTTCCGTGCACTATTTACACAATGTTGCGAGGACCCTTATAGATAGATAAAGTAAGGGAGAAAGAAGGTCGACATATGGGAATATCTGGAATTGGTGCTGGCATGCCCAAGGTTTCATCAGGAGCAAGCAGTAAGATGAATGCTCCACAAGCTCAGCCTAAAAGCGGAGCAACACAAGGTTCGACTGCGGGAGCGCAGACCCTGAAAAATAGTCTTAGTTCGCTGGATTCCGTAGGCAAGAACCCAGGTATAACCGGAAAAGGCGGAAAATTAAATATAGTTGCATAGAGCTACAACAGTTTAATTTTCTCTTGCAGATTAATGTTTAACAAGACTGTTGAAAAATACCCTTATTTTCATTTTTCAATGTACCCACCCAAATTTTCGTTTCCCTTTCACGCATCAAATGCAAGCCACCTTGTACTGAATAATTTGTAGGGGAATATCTCTACTTTCATTAGAAACTCTTTAAATTTTCCCAAAAAGGGAGAAAATTTGATTATAATTAAATAAATTATCTCTTTTTTCTGAAATGGAGAATATATGCGAAGCTATAAAGCGAATAAATTGAATTTTCTGATTTTTCTTTTATACATGACTCTCGCGGGAATGCTGTTCGCGGAAGAACCCATTAATAGAATTGACAGATGGTTTGTGTTCGGAACAAATCTTGCCTGGTTTAAGAATGACTACGCATGGGATATAGGGCCTAATCATGCCTCAGGAGACCTGAAGACGAGTTTTGACCCTGCTTATTGCGAAACTGTATTTCAAAACCTTGAAAATATGGGATGTCCATTGGTTCGCATCTGGGCATTTGAAGGCCAAGAAGGGTTGATGTTCACGGAAGACCTGACGAAAGATCCGAAGTATCCCTACCACGAAGTGACTGGACTCGATCCGGTGTTTATGCAAAATTGCAGAACCATCATGGAAACAGCCCAGAAGCATCATATACATCTATATTGGACTTTGTTGAACCATTTGATCCGTGAGGAACAGGGTGGAAGGCATATGCGCATCATTACTGATCCCAAAGTGCGTTCCACCTACATCAATAATGCGGCAGTTCCATTCCTAAAGGAATTTGCGAACAACCCTGCTTTTTTTGCTGTTGACATCATCAATGAAGCCGAGGGAGCCGTGGGTGGTTTCGATGCTTTATCGGGAGGATATAACCCCCTAATTGGATGTTCCTGGAAAGAAATGCGTGTGTTCATAAAAGAATGCGCAGATGCCTTTCATTCGGCCATTCCGGGAATAAAAGTCACCAGTACAAGCGGATATCATGAATGGAACAATTTGAAGGCCGGAAGATTCTCTGGATTGGGCCTGGATTTTTACGACTGGCATTCTTACCAGGATAACCCGAACTTTCCAGATGCTTCAACCCTGGGGCTTGACAAGCCGGTTATCGTAGGAGAATGCGGCCCCAAGACCATGCAATCGAAAGGCAATTATGATTTCCAGGGAAAAAACTGGAAAGCTTATTTGGAGCAAGCCAGAAAGGGTTATGCAGGGATCCTCACTTGGTCCTACGGAAACGCTGGAACGGATAACAATTACGTGATGGTCAACGCTGATCACACCTGGCGCCCGGGAGCCAAGGTCATATTCGATTACGCAAATGGAGAGCTTTTTCCCGATGCGGGCCCTATTCTTCTCTCTGACCAGGGAAAAATTGATTTGGCCTGTGTTAATGAAGCAGTCAAACCAATCCTTAATGCGGCACATGATCCGATATTCGTTTCCGGGAAAACTTTTATCCAGCAGAAGATCATAAAACTTGCGAACCAGGTCTGGAATTACTATCCATACTTGAACCCAAAATATGCCAGAATTCAGATCGAACGAATTTCGGGGGAAATCACCGACCTGGGGGATTATGAGGCCCGAACGAATCCCAATGAACCCGATCAGATACAAAACCTTCAAAAACTAGGCAGTGGAGTTCTTGAGGCCGTTAATTCCAGTCAGAACCTCAAGTCTCTTTCAGCAGTAATGAACCTCCAGAATTTTGTCAACACAGCTCCGTCAGCAAAAGAACCTTCATCGAATCCTTTCGATTCAGTATTGATTAACGCACACTGATCACTTAGGAAGAATGTTTCATTGAAGCTTTTTGGCAGGTTTTTCTTTGGCAATGGCAATTAATTTTTTTGCTGATTCTTCTATTTGTTTGCGCTTTTGGTAGAGCGTCTCCACGCGCTCTTTTGCATAATCTCCATAAGATTTTCCATCTCCGCGAAGTAAATCAGTGATAAAGACACATTTTTCGCAGTTTGGGCATTGCCAATGTGTTCCTTCACACCACCAATGCACTGATCTGAGTTTGCACACTGTACAAGTTAAATAGTTCCCGCCTTCTCTTATAGAATCTGCCTTTGCCCGGGCCTCTTCGCGGTTGGCTATTCGGGCCGGGTCTTTTTCCGGGTCGAGTAATTCCAAACACGTTTTTTTCCATTCATCAATCTTGGCAAGATCGAAAGCGTCATCACCATTTGGAGCTTTGGGAAGACTCTTTTCAACGTTAGCTTCAAGTTCAAGATATTTTTTGACCGTGTCGACACGAGCTCGCATTTCCTGATATTGTAAGTCTGCGTCTTTTGCATATTGATAATCTTTCCTAAGATTAATTCCCGAAAATAACATTTCATTGACCCCGCCAAGAAACATTCTTTCGACACCCCAATATGATCCGCGTATTTTGGCCCAGACTAATGAGGGATCTTTTCCCGATTGGAGGTCTTTAATATATTGATCCATAGATTCATTGCCGGCTTGTTGTCCCGTCTTTAGGGCGCCAGGAATTCCTGAAAGATTCCAGCAGGTGTAAAAGCTGCCAAGTGTCATTGTTTTTAAGACGCTGTCTCCTGCTTCCATTCTATTTATTGCCTCATCAAATCCTTCCTGTTGAGCGTAATAAAGACCATATAAACCCAGCGCCAGTCCAGCCCCCTGGATCAATTTCGACCCCTGAACCGATGTAGCAGCGTTTTGCTCAAATGTTTGGGCCAGATCCTTCCGGCCAGGTCGAAGTGACATTTCATCAACCTGACTTTGGGTCATAGTATTTCCTTGATTGTCGACAAATCTGACTTCAGAATCATTTACAAGAATCTTCTTGAGAGGCTTTCCTTCGAGTTCTTGAATAGTTTCTCCTCCCTGAATTTGTACCACTGACTCCTTGTTTGCTTGAATGGCGGTTTTTCGTATGAGCAGTTCATCCTTAGCGTTTTTGGCCGCTATAGGATCATTGCCGGAAATGGTATTTTCAAGCGATTTGATTTGGTCATCGGACACTTGGCGAGTAGTTTGATAACAATCTTTGTTAACTTGTTTTAACTTATCCTGAAAAGCTTTGAGTTGCGATTCACGTTCCAGTTGATTGGCATTGGGATTTACAATTTCAGCTGCTTCCGGGCTGAGTCCTTCCTTCATTTTAACAAGCTGCTTATAAAAGGGATCATTTTCATCAACATTGACTGCTTTAAGATTGCGAGAAGTCATTTTGGAAGCTTCCTGTATTATGTCGATTAATTCTTCTTCCTGCAATGAGGTCCAATCATTCGTAAGCGTTCCTCCAGCTTTTTTTAAATTGTCCAGGCATTTAAGATGTGGATCACTTATTTCATGACTCATTGAGGTTTCTTTACTGGAAGCTCTGGAAATTATATCAGCGGTCTCACCGGATTTTGAGGGAAACGAATCTGGACTTCGAAAAAAAGTAGTTTTGCATTCCTTTATTCCGTAACTGTCTCCGTCGGGTTCTATCGTATATCCTAGTTCCTTGGCGGCTTTGACAACTTTCTGGAAGTCTTTTGCGTTCATATTTTCATAATCGATGTCACCCAAGATGCCTCGGGAGTTATCGCTAAGAATGTTCGTTCCAGACTGGCTAGGTTCTGGCACACCTGCTTTTTTAAAAATTTCTTTTACGTCTTGAGCCATTCCTTTGCCAATTTCTCTAGCTTTTTCCAGATATTTGTTGTCCAGGAATTCAAAATCTTTTGCAGCAAGTGTCTTGCCACTTTTTTTCGCATCAGCGACCATGTTTGCTTTTTCGGCAATCTGAAGCTTTCTTAAATTACTTGATAGTTGCTTATAATCAGTTACTGCTGAATATCCGTAAGTTGATAAAAGAAGAAAAACAATTAATAAACATTTAATATGAAGTCGAATGTTCTTCATAAAATTTCCTTATTTTGAAGCCCATTGAGCCATGAATTTGGTAGCTGCTTCACGATTTTCAGCGGATACGTCAGGTTCTTTTACCATTTCGCCCAATATGGAAGAGGCTTCCTGGTCCTTCTTTGTATGTTTTAATATGATTGCCAGTGCCAATTTTGCACAATCCAGTTTCGGATTTGTTTTAACTAATTCTTTGAAATACTGGACGCCTGCAGTTGCTTGAGAATCAAGAACAAAACAAGTTGCAATGGTCGAAACCAGTCTTGGATTCAGTAAATCGGGATTCAATTTTATCGCTTCTTTGAATTCCCTTATAGCGGAATCGAAAAAATTTTTTCGGGCTAACAACGATCCAAGCGATAATCTCGCTTCAGCGTCTTTGGGATTGACCTCAACTACGTTTTGAAGTATATTCTCAGCCATTAACTGTGTGTATGGATTATCAATCCGAGTCAATAAAATCGCGAGTGTCCTATTGTATTTTAGTGATCCTGACGCAAGGTTCACAGCTTTTTCTGCTTCAACTATGGCTTGTTCAAACATTTTAGGATCTTTGTCAGAGGCTTTTTCCGCCAAATCGTTAGCTGATTGCCAATGTTTTTCAGCTTCGGAAGTAGTTGTCGGCGAGGCATCCAGCTGATTGGGAGTTTGAATGGGAATCGTTGACGACGAAGTCTTATTTTCGGTAGGTGAGCTTGAATTTGGTTTACTTGCATCGCCGCATTTGTTGTTCCAATTAATGAATACTAACTCAGGAAAGCTCTTGTCTTCTTCGGAAAAGCGAACAACCGCATTTCCGGTGTCTGAAACATTCCAGGACCATACCTGAGGCCAATTTCCTGCCGCCCAACCACGGGGAGGACGTTTCCCTTGTTCATCTCTATAGATCCATGTGGGCTTTTCCAAAGAACGAAGGACACCTATTTCACGACCCCAATCCATCGGATGAAAAAGAACTCCTGGCTGGCCATCCCAGAAAGGGAGTTCTGATCCACGCCGAACCACGCTAACAGGTTGATTTTTCCCATCCGTTGAATAAAACCAGAAACAAGGATCCTGCGTTGGCGAGGCAAACCCAGGAAAAGCGACGACCTGTCCTCCATTCAATAGTCGAATCATGGAATCGGTTTTTTGTTTCTCTAACAATTTTCCAGATCCGTCGCTGAGTTTGATCAAATAGAAAGCTCGGTCGGTTGCTCTTGGAATTTTTCCTGAAAAAGCGACACATTGCCCATTGCAATCGATCCAGGGGGCGTCGTAGTTTTCATAGGAAACGGTTGCAGAACGATCGACCAGAACTTCGCGTGTATCAGGATTAATTGATAAAAAACCCGTCAGCCGCTTTGCTTGCCCAGTCTTCAAATCCTCTGCCATTAGAGCCTGGGAATGTGCAAAAGGACCAGTGGCACCTGTTGCGCTGATCGGAAAAACAGCTATCGAAGCGTCGTTTGAAATGGTGAAATCCTGAACATCGAAGTTTTCCGGATCGCGATCTTTAACTCTCATCTCGGGCGGAATATTGTGCGGAACGAATTTCCATTGTCCGGATTTAATGTCACATATTCCGAAACCAAAATTAACTGATTTTCCTCCAACTTCTTCCCGCATAGCGACAACCAATTTAGAACCGTCATCGGAAAGTTTCAATCTATCTCCATTTTGAAAGATGGAATAAGCCTCGTCAGTTGTTGAATAGCGCGGTCCCTGGATAATGGTCATATCAGATGGATGGTTCTTGGCATTATAGCGAAAACAAAAAGTTTGACGCAACGGTTCTTTTGTCCAGGAGCCGTCGGTAGCTGAAATCTTGATTATCTGATATTCACCATCAACACCTTTGATTCGGGCGTTTTCACGCCAGGCGACAGTAGAACCATCGCGACTTATGGTAATGCACCAACGATTAATTCCGTCTTTTGTAAGTTCAGCAATCTTGGGTGTTAGGTCTTGAGCGTCAATCGCGCTCAAGCCTGACAGAGCGAAAAGAACAACGATCCCAATTAAGCTTTTCGAAAATAGAGAATACATTTTGTCTCCTTAATTACATGAAAATTCCAATAGGATTAAGGCAATTTCGACAAACTATCACACCGTAAAGAAGAAAAACAAGACATAATTCCACCCAGCTTTTTACCTTGAAAATTCGAGATGGCAATTCGATTTTAAACTATTTATGTTTCAAAGTGAGAATTCCGTTTTTTTATGTTTTTGAAGAAAATTTGCATGATGGTGTTAAAGGCTGTGGGTTGCAGGTTGCGGGCTGTGGACTGCGGATTGCGGATTGCGGGTTGCGGGTTGCGGGTTGCGGGGAGGCTGCGGAGACTACCGATGATGTGTAGCAATCGAAGGGTGGTTTCGAAACAACCCTTCGAATTATCATCATTTTTTTGTACGGTCGGTCTAGGGATTGGTCAATTGCTGATATATGTGGTTGTTTTGAATCAATTCCTGATGTGTGCCAATGGCATCGATCCGGCCGTCGGACAAAACCATGATTCTATCAGCATTTTGGGCCGACGACAATCTATGAGTCACAATCACGCAAGTCAGATTGGGAAAAGACTGGTTCAGATCTTGCCAGAGTTGAAGTTCGTTTTCAGCATCGAGACTTGAAGTGACGTCATCCATCAAAAGCAGCTGGGGTTTTCCCGCTAAAGCCCGGGCGATAGAAAGCCTTTGCCTCTGCCCTCCCGACAGGGTCACGCCTTTTTGACCAACTTTCTCCTGATAGCCGTTTGGGAAAGAGCAGATTTCTTCCTCGAACTGAGCTAGTTTGGCACATTCTTCCACTTCTCCGAGCGGCCGGTTTCGCCAGAAATCTATATTGGCGGCAATCGTTTCGGAAAAAACAACCGGTTCTTGCTGGATGTAACCTATTTTCTCGCGGAGTGAGTGTTTGTCGAGTTCTTCACTAGGAATCCCGTTCACCGAAATAACCCCTTTCTCGGGTGCTAAAATTCCCGCCACAAGGTTCAACAGCGTCGTCTTTCCCGAACCGATTTTTCCCACGATGGCAAGCTTCTCTCCGCTTTGAACGGAAAAATTCAACTCCGATAGCCCGAACGGCGTGGATTTTCCATCGACGGAAGCCGCGGTTGATTCGATTTTTTCTGTTTCGGTTGAACTGGAGGGCTCCGAAAATCTAAAGGAAACGCCTTTAAATTCCAACTTTTCGAAATGGGTTACAGGGCGAGATCCCGTTTTTTCGTCACGCCAATCTTTATCGTAATCAGCCATTTCCTCGAGACGGTCAATCGAAATAAAAGATTGCGCGAGGGTAACAAACATCATGGGAATATCGATCAACGGGAACACTATCATTCCCAGATAACTGAAAAAGGCGTAATATTCGCCAATGGAAAGCTGCCCCTTAACCACCATGATCCCACCGAAGAGAAGAACAACTATCTGGCCAAGATAGCTGAGAAATTGATAGAATATCGTGAAAATTCCCTCGACCATTGCAACATCAATTTCAAGGTTAATGCGACGGTCCATTAATCGGCTGAATATTCCAATTTGCGATTCTTCAGCATTAAATGATTTTAGAATTTTGATCCCTGAATATCCCGACTCCAGGAAATCATTAAAATCGGAAATTCCCTCTTGGAGCTTCTTAAAGCGTTTCGTGACGATAGGTTCAAGCTTCATGAAAAATAAAACCATGAATGGAAGAGGAATAATCGCCAAAAGTGCTAGCTTCACGTTCAGCCAGAACATGCTGAACAAGCAGAAAAATATAATACAACTCGAATTAAACGCCCGAAAAAGACCTGAACAACAAAGCCACGAGAGACCAGGCGGATAGTTTTGCACATCAGACGTGAGGCGCGTAACCATATCTCCAGTGCGAAATTTGAGAAAGAACCTGTGTCCTTTTTCAAGAATCTCAGCAAAATAAGCTTCTCTGAAAATGCGCTCAAAAATAAGATTCATTCTTCCTCTTAAAAACGGATATAAACCAGTGAACCATGATCCGATGCCTAATCCGAGGAACAGCAAAAGCAATTTATTACGAACTGCATAGGCAACCGCCAAGTCTATTTTACCCGCGTTAAACAGCTTGAGGTTTTCGGTCATGGTATCGATTATGTATTTAAAAATCAGCGGAAAAAGGACGGAAACAACAGTAGAAAGGATGGTCAAAATCAAAAGAACAAAGATCAGAAACCAGCGACCTTGATAGCGGCTAATGATCCACTTTAGGTAATATATCCGCGCGTGTTTCACTTCATGTTCGGGATGTCTCAAGAGGGAATCTCCGCAATTAACATTTCAATGGCGGCTTGTGGAATTCTAAATTCGATATCGGTTTCCGGAACCATTTTCTTCGCCTCGGAAATAGCCTGCAAAAGCGCCAGTTTACAATACACTCCGTTCAACAACATGAGTTCGTCGTGATTTCCAGTCTCGATAATTTTTCCTTTCTCAAAAACCAATATTTTGTCGGCAGTGCGAATGGTCGACATCCGGTGAGCGATGATAAAAGCGGTTCTGTTTTCCATCAATTTTTCCATGGATTTTTGTAGCATTCGCTCTGTTATCACATCAACTGAAGAAGTGGCTTCATCGAGAATAAGCAAATCAGGATTCCTCACCAAAGCCCGGACGTAAGAAAGAAGCTGACGCTCTCCCTGAGAAAAATTCGCGCCCCGTTCCGCCAAAATCGTTTGGTATCCATCCTTTCGGGACATGATGAAATCGTGGACTCCAATGATTTGAGACGCTTTTATTACTTCTTCATCAGGAATATCGGGTGCGAATACCTTAAGGTTCTCCATGATCGTTCCGGAAAATAGGTAGACTTCTTGAAGAACGAGACTGATACCCCCTCTCCATTCCGAAATTTTAAAATTTTTTATATCATCACCATCGGCGCTAATAAACCCGTTGGTTGGATCATAAAACCGTAGTAGAAGATTAACACAAGTGGTTTTCCCGGACCCGGAAGCTCCAACGATTGCGATGTGTTCACCGTGATTAACCGTAAAATTGACATCGCGAAGAACCAACTCATCTTTTTTATAAGCAAAATTCAAATTATGAAATTCTATCCGTTCGATCGGGTGCTGTTTTCTGATTATTTTACCATCGTCCTGGACATCCGTGGGAGTGTCAAAGATTTCAAACACCCTCACTGCCGCCGCCAAAGAGGATTGAAGCTGGGAAATTACCTGCGCGATCTCCCTTAACGGATAATTGAATTGTCTCATCAACTCAATGAACATGATCAAAGTCCCGATGGTCATCTTCCCTTCGAATATTCTTCCGCTACCGTAAAACAAGATAGCAAGGAAGAAGAGGGTTTCAGTGACAAACCCGAAAGTTGGCCAGAAAAAAACGAAATCGATCTTCAGCGTCCTCAGTTCGATATTGTATTTTTCGAGATTCATTTTGGCCAACTGCCTAGCTGCATCCTTTTTTCTGCCATAAAGTTGAATGAGAGGAATTCCTTGAATGTATTCCGCCACATATCCGACCATTTCACTGTTCTTTTCGCGAACTCTCTTATACATCGAGCGCACATATTCGGTATAATAAGCCAGAACCAAGCCCGTTGTGGGAATTGCGATGCATACTCCCACGCCGAACCAAGGTTGTTCTCGAATCATGATGAAGCTGATACCGAAAAGCAAAATGATGCTGGAAAAAATTTGCACGGTGGCATAAGAAAAGAGGCCCTTCAGTTGATTGGTGTCGGATTCGGTCCTCGTAATCAGGGTCCCAACTTTTTGCCGATCGAAAAATCTCATGCCTTGATGGATAGCGTGCGAAAATAAGTCGTTCTTGATGCCAGCGACAATTCTTGACCCGACTCTTGTTAAAAGCAAGACTTGGGCATAGCTGACAATCGCACCCGCCACCAGGCAAAAAATGAACATCACCGCAGCTTTTATGGCATAGTCGATATCTCCGCTCGGAATGGCTTTATCGATTATTTCCCGAAGAATCATCGGCTGGATAAGCTTAACGCCCGTTACCACGAGCATAGAAAGTATCGCCAAGCTCATCAGATAAATTTGCGGACGGAAAAAAGGCAACAGCCGCCATATCACAGAATATTTAATTTTTGGTTCAGGTTGTTGTTCCATATTTTAATTAATTCAAAAAGAGTTTTAAGGTCGATTTCGTTCATGAAATCGAACTTAAAACTCTTAAATGTTCAAGTTATTTTTGCGCGATTCCTAAGGAACATACCACCCGAGTTGAGTGGTCACGCTTTCTATTCGGCCGGAAAGCCATGCCCCGAAAAGAAAAGGCGATAACTTCGGAGAATCAAACGATTCCCTTTACTTCGTGCGAACCGCGACCGAACGTCCGTAGCGGCCGTGGTCGTCTAAATAGGCCCAGCGGACTTCACGGTAATAAAAACTGAACTGCCAAGCGGATTGCTTATCTTTCTGTTCAGTCCAGACGTTATCTTGTCCGATTGGGCATTTCTGGCCGACTTCTTTGAATAACTTCTCCAGATCATCTTTGGTCGGAGTCTGCCAATTGCTGCCAAGGCTTTTTATCCAAGTCTGAGCTGCGTTCCAATCGAGATCAACTTTTCCCACCATCCACTCTTTCCCTGCGCCCTCAAAGGTCTTGCCTTCTGGGTCTTCAGCTTTCGCGGCTGGGGCTTGAACCTGAGTGTCCGTGACCTTGTCTTTCGCTGGCTGCGTAGCAGCCGGGTCCTGAGCAAAACACGCTAATGAAGAAAGAAAAAAGACTCCCATCACAAAAGCTAAAAAGATTCTGGAATGTTTCAAGGGTTTACTCCTCTGATAAGATATTTTCCTCTAAGGCCAACATTAAATTAGCCTACTAAAGGATTTTTTTATTTTATTCTTACTTGAGGGAGAGTGTCAAGAACCTCTTGCGACGAGATCTAAATTTCTTTTCAAAGTATCTTCTGGTCGACATTGTCATGAATTTTGACGCAAAAAACAAAAACAAAATTCAGATTTCCTTGCCTCAAAGATTTAATCTGATACCATTTTTTCGGTAATATCAATGTGAGTTTGCTCTGATCAGACTAATTTGAGCAATTTTTTCAAAAGTTGGTCTCAAGATGAATCTAATGACAAAAAGAATCTAACCCCTGGATAAACGTCTTGTGAAGCTATTTTTAGCCAAAATTTCAGGTTTCCGATACCAGGAATTCTGAAATTGGAGAGAAGTTGTGAAAAATTATCAAAAATCGGCTGTTAATCACGGTGAAAAATTTCACAATGGTTTGTTGGTGAGGCGTGTGGGCATGGTACTTTTGTAAATCAGCCCATTTTTTCACACCTTCAGGGAATGATGGGGCGATTCGGAGAATTGCTGCGATTGTTTTTATGAGCCATTTTAAGCAATGTTCAACAAACTAATTATTCCGATAAGTTTCGTAACAAAAATTAGTAATAGCGATATTTTGCGAGAAAGCTCACAAGAATTTCTGAGAATAGTGACTTGTGAGAACTCCATGGATGATGTAAACTTGGAGTAATTTTGCTCGAATTATGAACCTGTGAACATGCATGATTCGATTTTGAAACAAGTCGAGCCAGGAATGTCAGACCTTAAGAAAATGGTTCCCGGTGCAGTTGAACGACTGGGGTCTTCTTTATTCGCCACGATGGATGCTTTCCCATTGAGCCCGACGGGGGCGAGGGTTCTCTATGTTCGGAAAGACCTTTTGGAAATCGCTATCGGTCAACCCATGAGGGACGAAGAAGAAGCGCGGGTGTTCATTGAACAAAATTTGCTTCTGACACTTGATCCGCAGAAAGCTATTCCCGGCTCGAAGGCTGTCATGGTCTATGTCGACCGGCAGGCTGATCCAATGAACATGTCTTTGAATGGCAATCTTGGCTCCGGACGTGCGGCTTACCTAGGAGAACGATTCAATCTCAAGGGTCTCGGAAAAACCGTTCTTGCCACTTCTGTAGATCCGAACCATTCCAATGGAAATCTTGACCTAGTCAGTGCATTATGGGAAATGATCTGTTCCAATGTTCTCCAGACAAACCTGAGAACCGGAACTGCACCGATTCTGGCCGTTGTTGATCTGCAAACCATGATTCACGTTCCCTGGCGTGAACCTGAGGTTCCATCAGGGTTGATCGTGCGCCTGGATTTGAATGGCGAACTTGATCGTCCCACCCACTTGTTTCAACGGGGGAAACCTGTAAGAGCGGAACAGTTACATACCATAGCTTCTCGACTCGGGCTGCAAGACGCTGAAAAGTTCATTGAACGAATCCTTCATGGATGCTGGTCCGTGGGGAACACCTCGCTGGCTGGTCATCTCATTGACTACGACACGGTTTTTGCCGTGCGGGGGCGGCCGCCACAATGGTCATATCGACCCAACTGGTTAAGCAATTTTTTCGGAATAGAGGGCCTCGGACAGAAGAAGATGCTGAAGGCAATGGTGAACGATCCGATTAACGTTGATCGCGTATCTTTTCGAAAGCTTTTTCAAATTTTTGATCAGGCCCGACAACAGCAGCTCGAGCTCCGATTTTTAGACCTGATCGGTCTGGATTCAGAAAGAACGGTTATCGTTCCGCCTGAAACTGTTCGCAGCCTGGTGGCGAAGTTTCAGTATCTATCCATGAAAATGTTTCCGAATTTCCGAGCCACAGCCCCCTGGGAACTCGACAATTCCAGTCTGAGCATCTACGATCTGTCAAGGTTTTTCCGGTTTTTCCAAATTTTGAGGAAATCCGGGGACATCGGTGACAAAAGCGCTCTTGGGCTTATTCGTAACCCCATCGGCCGATTTGAACCCAGTGAAGATCGTGAAATTCCCGAAAGCATACGGAAAACACTGCTTCGGGATTACGTGGTCACCTCAGTTGAACAACTTCAAGAGCTGGATAAAGAAGCTCTGGCATTTGTACGGGATTACGAACGGTTGCTGACTGAAATCGAGCGAAAATGCCCTGATGCGAGGGATGCTATGATGCAACGCGCATACGTTGTAAACGAAGAGCGGACCTATATGAACTGCCGACCAGGGAAGGATATCATCGTTGGGCTGGTTCAAAACTGCAATGCCGGAAACATCAGTGTCCAAAGATTTTCTGAGTTGCTTCACATTTTGGTCAAGTCTTGCGACCGCATTCCCCGATACAATGCCCAAGGCCGATGTCAGGCTGATTTTCGCTTGTTCCTGGATGGCTTTGATTCAACAATTATCGATATCGATGGATTCTGGCGACCTAGTTTGACCATTCTTGACATTTCGGCGAACTCTCGCCTGGAAATGGATGAAAGAGCCAAGTGGGAGGTTGAAATTGATGGGAAAAGGCATTCCTGCATATTTGAGAAAGAGGCCAATCGAGTTCAACTGACTGGACCCAAATTTCCACTTTTGCAGAGAATTAATGGGACAGAGGACCTGCGATTTTTCCGAAACGGTGAACGCTTTCATTTGAAACAGATTTCCCGCCTTGATGGGCTTTTTGAAAAAAATCCGTAAGTGAGCGAATGATGAAGAATAAAAGCTTTTCTGAAACAGCCCCCATTGAAAAAAAGCCGGGAGCAGTCGAACGCCTAGGGCTGTCAACGTTTGCCGTCATGGATGCTTTTCCCTTAGACCCAGCCAAAGTTGAAGTGATTTATGTTCAAACCGAAATCCTGAGCGAGTATCTTGGCAAACCCCTGGATGATGAGCAAGCGAAAGCGTTTGTAAGACAATATCTCCTGTTGACGCTCGACTCGAAAGAAGGGATTCCTGGAGCGAAACCGGTCAAGGTCTATGTTGACCGTCAAGCGGATCCTCTCAATATCTCGCTGGTCGGAAACATCGGCTCAGGACGCGCGGTTTATGTAGGGGACTGTTTCAACCTTAAGGGAATCGGCAAGACTGTCCTGGCCACTTCCAAGGATCCGGAGCGTTCCAATGGGGTTCTTGATTTGGTTGGTTCACTTTGGGAAATGATCTGTTCCAATGTCCTAAGGACAAATCTACAAACCGGCGCTTCACCAACACTGGCAGTTATCGATCTTAAGAAGAATGTCAAGGTTCCTTGGTTTTCGGACACAATTCCAAGCGGCATGATCATCCGGGTAGATGGAAATGGCGAACTTGATCGCCCTTCCCATCTATTTTTTCATGAGCAGCCAGTAAGTGCGGAAAGGATGCTGCAGATTGCTGACCGCTTCGGCGCACAGGATGCCGAGAAATTCATCGAGCGGATTCTCCACGGTGGCTGGTCGGCTGGGAATATTTCAGTGAATGGCTGTCTCATTGACTACGACTCGGTTTTCGCGATCAGAGGGCGAGCGCCGCAGTGGTCGTTTCGCCCAAACTGGCTCAGCAATTTTTTCGGACTTGAAGAACTTGGGCAAAAGGAATTGCTCAAAGCTCTCAGCGACAATTCGATCAATGTCGATCACGTTTCCTTCGAGAAACTGGTTCATCGATTCAACGAAACGAAGCAGACTCAGCTTGAACAACGATTCCTTGATCTGATCGGGATTTCTCCCGTCGATCATCCGACTCTATTTTCACACTGTTCATCAATGTTACCTAACCTGGTAAAACAGTTTAAAACTCTGGCGATGAAAATGTATCCTAATTTCCAGGGCACGGCGCCTTGGTCTGAGGCAAACAATTCCATCAGCGTATATGACCTTTCCAGGTTTTTCCGGCTCTACCCGATCGCCAGGATGTCTGGCTCTCTCAATGAAAAAAGCGCTCTCAACCTCATTAGAAACCCCTTGGGAAAGATGGTGACCTCGCGAGAAACTCAGGAAGGAGGCATGCCTGACAACGTTATGAAACAGTTGCTGGAATTTGCCGTCACCTCTCCGGAGTGCCTCGCCGCCACCGACCGGATGGCACAAAATTTCGCCAAAAGTTATGGCACGCTGATCGATACTTGCCTCGCGGCCTCGTTCGAGACCCAGGCCTCCAAATGCCAAATAGCATGCGGTAAAAACATCAACAGTCTGTCGCTGATGGCAGCACGAGCTTATGTGGTAAACGAAGAACGCACCTACATGAACTCAAGACCAGGACATGATATTCTCATCGCTCTTGTGCAAAATTACAAGTGTGGAAACATCACACCCCGGCATTTCTTCGAAATGCTAAAGCTGATTATCGAAGCCTGCGACCGCATTCCCCGGAAAGACCCAAAAGGATCTTTCCAAGCCGATCTGCGGTTGTCGTGGAACGGATACACCTCCAATCTGATTGGACCCGACGGAACTTTCCAGCCACGACTGACCCTTCTGCAACCCTCCATGGTTTCTGAAAATTTTCAATGTTCGACAATGGGAACATGGGAACTGGAAATCGACCATCGACTATTTCCTTGTACCATCGAAGAAAAAGATGGCCGTTTTCACATAATCGGTCCCTCGTGGCCTCTGGTCGATTTGCTTCTTGGACCACCAGAATTTCGCTTCCAGCACCAGGGCGAACTTTTTACCCTTTCTCCCATTTTCCGGAGAGACCATTACAAAACTGCTATGGTTTAACCGCCCTAAATATGTGGTTTGTTTTCTTGATATTGCAAAAAATAATGTTAAAATTTATTTATTGATGAAAGAATCGAAAATCCTGGTTACAGGTAGTGCTGGACACTTGGGAGAAGCATTGGTCCAGACATTGTCAGAAGCCAATCACGAAGTAGTTGGTATTGACATAAAAGATTCGCGCCTCACAAACGAGGTCGGTTCGATCGTAAATCGTTCCCTTGTGAAACACTGTATGAAGGGTGTGGATTGTGTTATCCATACGGCAACCTTGCATAAACCCCACATTGCAACTCACACTCGACAAGATTTTATTGACACAAATATCAGCGGTACTCTGGTTCTTCTGGAGGAAGCCGCATCCGAAGGAGTCTCTTCATTCATTTTCACGAGCACAACCAGCGTGTTTGGTCGCGCACTAACTCCTCCTCCGGAAGAACCTGCGGTCTGGATTACTGAAGATATTACGCCCATCCCAAAGAACATTTACGGGGTGACAAAGAGGTCTGCAGAAGATTTTTGCGAACTTTTTCATCGGAACCATGGTCTTGCTTGTTTGATCTTAAGAACTTCCCGCTTTTTTCCCGAACAGGATGACAATAAAACAGTGCGACAAATGTATGAAGACGACAACATCAAAGCAAATGAATATCTTTACCGACGTGTTGATCTTGAGGACGTTGTGAACTCACATCTGCTGGCTCTCAAACAAGCTCCAACAATCAGATTCGGTAAATACATTATTAGCGCAACTTCACCGTTTTCACCAACAGACTTGAAGGAGTTACGCACAAACGCTCCAAACGTGGTAAGACGATTATTTCCTGCGTATGAAAATGCCTTTGCCAAACTTGGTTGGAAGATGTTCTCCAGCATAGATCGCGTGTACTGCAATGATAAAGCAAGAAAAGAGCTGGGTTGGAAACCCCTATACGACTTTAACTATGTGCTGGATCGACTAATTGCAGGAGAAAATCCGCGAAGTTATATTGCACGCTCTATTGGATCGAAAGGGTATCATTCAAGTGTGTTCGTGGATGGCCCTTATCCGGTAGAATAACCCAAGAACAAACTAACTCTGCTGTTCCATTTAAACTTCTTTGTCAACATAAAAACGAGTGCCACACAGTCGGCTGCATCAATTCGAACTACCTTGATGATGCGAACCTTCGGTTGCCTCCACGATGATGACCGGAGGAGGATCGGGAAACAATGGGATGTCCGGACATAGCGTGGCGGGAATCATGAGCTCGGTCGATGTGGGCCGTCCGATAGCGAGGACTGGCCGAACTACCCCCTCGAATGATAGGGGTCTTCTCAGTGTAATAGCGATGACCGGGTTGAATGCTTCTATAGGTTCCTCCATAAGGAATTTGGGCGATTCTGTTTGCCCACACATTAGGTCGGGAAAATGACCCGTAATGATCTGATACAACCACTTTGATAGGATTTTCCTGAAACACTGATGGAACGAATACCTGCGAACATCCTGCACCCCATATCGGATAGTGAGTCTCGCCTCGTTCGATTACAACGCCATCAGCCTCAGGTGCGACATATAAGGGAGGAGATACAGAAATTCCATTGTCAAGCGGCCTATCCGATGATTGCACAATACTCGCAAGTAGGGCCAAACCCAGGAGCGGGGTACTGACGGGGAAATGCGCACTTAATAGCGTCTTTCTAAGACCGGAAAGGATTGCTGGGACGACCAGTCCAGAAGGATTGACGTGAAATGTTGGGATAGGAACCTCCGACCGTGTGGGAACCTGGAGAGCAAACCCCGCAGAATGCTGAATCGGAGGAGGAGCGTATTCACTCATTTCCTGCGATGCGGGAAAGGCTCCTGTAATACGATTGCCGCATTGAGAGCAGAAATTAGCTGTCTCGGAAACCTGGGTTCCACAGTCCTGACAGAAAAGTGCATATGAGGGGGAGACGATTAAAAGCATCACCATTATTAGAGCAAACCGCTTCATGTGGAAGCTCCTTTCTATGGAGAGGAGGGGACGATGACGGGAAAAACAAAAAGGATGAAAATCGATCGGTTCGGCGGTTTCTCGGCGTCAACTTGATTACAAATTCTATTACTTCCAGTATAGCACCTTTCTCAATAGTTGCGAGTAAATTTTGCTTAGAAAAATGTTAAGTATTCTTAAGCAGGGGGCTACAGCATCTCGATTGCGAGACCTGCACATCTGCTTTGTGCTTATCAGATGACGAAATCGCAACCTGGAATTTTCGGCCGAAAATGTCACATTTCATTCTAAATTGAAATTTCGAAAAAATCAGCTTGTTCAACTCAACCTCTTTTGAACCACAGCTTCAAACAAGTGAGGGGTAAAGCTGTTCGGAAGCATGAATCCTACCGGAATCGGATCATCCGCAGCGAGGTCTCCAGCACTTCCTGATCGGCAAACTCTTCAATCACCGGTCCTTTGTTTTAAGCCGAAGTTCCGGACGCAAAATCTATTGAAATCCTGATCTGTAAACGAATTTAAGGCATTTTTCAGACGGTTTTTACTGGACAGTAGGAAAACCCTTGAAACCATCTTCAAATACTATTTTCAGGCGTCAAATTTACATGGACAGAAAAAGCAGGCAAAAAAGGCTTCTTTTTGGCTTCAGGTCATAACAAGAGGGCTTTTTCACTCGGGAACTTCGGTTTAAGGCGAAAACTCCACCCATTAGCCCTTGCATAGGATTACTTTTTTATTTTACACGAAAGTGGGAAAGAACAGCTAAAATTTCTATCCCCCGCGACATGTGTCACGGGGAATAGGAAAGCCTAACAACATGAACGTTTTTTTGTCCACATCTTCATCCGATTACGCCCCTTAATCGGGTGATATCGGAATCATTTTGTTGCCCAGAGCTGGTTTGATAGTCACCCCGCTTTGGCGGGATTTTAAAATCAGCTGAAGGTGTATCTACAATTCCAACTCCCTGCGGGGGGTGATGCGCATGCTGTAGAACGAGCGGTATACGAACACTACAGATATAACGTAGAAGATCGCCGCGAGCACATGCGTCAGACCGGGCTGCCCGCCTGCCACCAGGCCGGCAGCCATTTCGACTGCCAGCAAGCCGAAGAGTGTAGTGAACTTGATAATCGGGTTCATAGCTACAGAGCTGGTGTCTTTGAATGGATCGCCAACTGTGTCGCCGACGACACACGCATCATGAAGTTCGGTCCCTTTGGCTTGCAATTCCGTCTCAACTATTTTCTTGGCGTTATCCCAGGCTCCGCCAGCGTTAGCCATAAAGATGGCTTGATAAAGACCAAACAGAGCTATGGAGATCAAGTAGCCGATGAAAAAGAATGGATCGATGCAGGCAAAAGAAAGCGTGGTGAAGAATACCGCCAGGAAAATGTTCCACATTCCTTTTTGCGCATAGAGCGTGCAGATTTCGACCACTCGTTTGCTGTCCTCAATCGAGGCTTTTTCCGTGGTGGCGAGTTTGATGTTCGCTTTGATGAATTCCACTGCCGCATAAGCGCCTGCGACGACCGCTTGGGTGGAGGCTCCACTGAACCAGTAAATGATCGCGCCACCCGAAATGAGACCGAGCAGGAACGGTGGGTGCATCAGCGAGAGACTGGTCATGTGCTCAGTTAAACCGTTTGTAAGTGTCATGATAATGGAAAAAATCATCGTGGTAGCTCCAACGACTGCAGTGCCGATGAGGACCGGCTTAGCTGTGGCTTTAAATGTATTCCCTGCGCCATCATTCTCTTCGAGGAGTTCCTTGGAAAGAGTGAAATCAGGTGTAAAGCCAAAATCTTTTTTGATTTCTTCCGTAATGTTAGGAAGTGTTTCGATCAATGACAATTCGTAGACGGACTGTGCGTTGTCTGTTACCGGGCCGTAGGAGTCGACCGCTATAGTTACCGGTCCCATGCCCAGAAAACCAAATGCCACCAAGCCGAACGCGAAAACCGCTGGTGCTTGCATGATGTTCGGTGCGACTCCAAGGCTTACGTAGTATGCCACGGACATCAGAGCCACAATTGTCATACCAAGCCAGTAGCCGCTGAAATTTCCCGCGGTGAGACCCGAAAGTATGTTGAGCGATGCTCCACCTTCGCGGGATGAATTGACCACTTCACGCACGTGCCGAGAGTTCACCGATGTAAAGACCTTAACCACTTCGGGAATGATTGCCCCGGCCAATGTACCACAGGTGATGATGCTGGCGAGCTTCCACCAGAGGGAACCGTCTCCGAGGTGGAAAATCAAGACCGCACTAATGATATACGTGACGATGACTGAGGTGATGGATGTTATCCAAACGAGCGACGTGAGCGGATGTTCGAAGTCGAATTTTCTAGCCTCACCATACCGGGGTTTCATGAAGTGCTCGTTAAGGAAATAGCTTCCCGCCGATGTCACTACCATCATTACGCGCATCGCGAAAATCCATACGAGCAATTGAACCTGCACTGCGGCCGAAGGCACCGCAAGCATAATGAAGGTGATGAGTGCTACGCCGGTAACGCCATAGGTTTCAAATCCGTCCGCAGTCGGACCGACCGAATCTCCAGCGTTATCGCCTGTGCAATCCGCAATTACGCCAGGGTTGCGTGCATCATCTTCCTTGATTTTAAAAACAATTTTCATCAAATCGCTGCCGATGTCGGCAATCTTCGTAAAAATCCCCCCGGCGATTCTGAGCGCGGAAGCACCCAGAGATTCGCCGATCGCAAAACCGATAAAGCAGGCCCCGGCCAAATCTCCGGGAATGAAGAGTAGGATCGCGAGCATCATGAACAATTCCACGGAAATTAGTAGCATCCCGATGGATAACCCTGCCTGCAGCGGGATCGAGTAGCATGGATACCCTTTGCCGGCGAGCGAGGCAAATGCCGTACGCGAATTGGCGAAAGTGTTCATTCGAATTCCAAACCACGCAACACCATACGACCCAGCGATTCCTAGTATGCTGAAAGCCAGAATGATAGCCACTCTAGTGTTTTCCATGTGTTGGATGAACCCGAAGTAAGCGACTATAATCACTCCAATCAACAACCAAAGTATAGCAAGAAACTTCCCTTGCGTAATGAGGTAGGTTTTGCATGTCTCGTAGATCAGTTCGGAAATCTCCAGCATAGCACGATGCACAGGCAACCGCTTCATCTGAACAAACATAAAGAGGCCGAAACCCAATCCCAACAGGCAGATAATCAGACCTCCAAAGAGAAGAGTGTGTCCTGTCATGTAGCAAAAAGTTCCGAGCGAGGGATCGTCCAACCGCGGAAGGACCAGATTGGCTTCACCTCCGTGATGGGTAGGCGAAGCGATGTCCGCAGCCTCGACCGGGAGAGCAAGTGCAAGACCCCAGAGGAGCAGTCCGAAAATGAAAACAAAACGTAGTCCTAAGATCACTTTATGGTTTTTCATTGATGACTCCAATTAATTGGCGCGGTCCCACGCGTGGGGAATCTCCTTGGGAAAACGCCAAAGATAGACAGCTTCGCGATCTCCAGCGTATAGTCCTCCCTCAGCATCTTCCCGATAGCCTTTCCAGCCTGAATACGGCATGCGTGCAAAGCACTCTCCCGTTTTGATGGTTTTGGTCTTCTTCATGGGCGTCTCAGACAATACTTTGATTGCATCCTCAAAAATTTCCCGGGCTGCAAGATCAGCTGTATGATGGCTCAGTTCGGCAAACAGCACCTTTCGAAAGACTTTCCCCGAGCGATGTGTGGCATACCAGACATACTCCGATGGGGTCAGATTGGAAAGCACCAGCATTTCAATCGGGCCGATTACCAGGTAAAATCGGGGACGACGAACGTCCATTTGGGGCAAACCTGCAATTTCAGCGACCTGATTCGGCGAGAGATTCTCTGCCGAAGCATGTGCTTTGAACTGAATGAGACGTTCGCCCTTCTGCATTTCAAGGAGAACGCCACTCGACTTCGCCAGGTAAACGTGCTCGTATGCAGACAATGGAGTACAATTGAATGCACTGTTGGAGAGTGCCGTCTTCGTGCGCTTGCCAGTTCGAATGGCGTCAAGAGCCATGTGCGTATCGGCTGCTGTATCGCGCCAACCGCCTTCATCCAAATACTTGAAATCCGGATAGCCATCCTTCAGCGCGAGGTCAATTTGAATGGAGTGCCCGTGGAACTTGCCGCTCGTACCAGGGCTACGGTGCCAAGCTAGGCCCGGTATACCAAGACTCGTGGCCGTGATCACACCATTCGGAAGGCTTAATACTAGATTAACGTTGGACATCGTGATTTCCCCTCTGTGAATAATTTGATTGGAATTTACTTTTCAGACTTGAGGATAATCCCATCGATTTCGCAAGTCAAGATTGTTTTTTTTGAATTTGAAAGGGGGAGATTAATCCCTTGCCAAAAATTCAGCAACTCCTGCAAATCTCCCGATATTTTGCCATGGATCAGAAATTCCAAGCTGATGAAACCTTCCTTCTCGGCAGGATCGAGCGAAATAGCAAGTTCGCAGCTCATCGTGGCCGCTGGCCGTTCGAGATCGGAGTACAGAGCATCTGAATCCGCTTAGAATATTAATGATTATTCTCCCACTTGTCTATTCTACATGCTATTAAATTGCCGTCAATCGGCAAACGATTTCTGCAACCAAATTGATAGCCTCTTCGATACTTGAATTCTATTTCACATCGCCGTTACTTCTAATGAAGTTATACCAATCTCAAAAAATAGGTGCATCACCCCCAGAACATTGATTTGATCAAAATGAAGTGGGATCGGCATATTTTCCAAGAAAACACGGAACTTTTATGAAAATAAGAAGCCCTTACTGGACGGTTGGAGCATTCATTTCTGTCAGACCCAACTCCATTTTCCGCAGTCCTGAAGCACAAAATAGGTCAGATGAACGAACTAATTGAAATTGGTATTATTCGATTTATAAAGATATCTCATGATAATCTGGCATATAGGTTGCTTACCAATACCATTCTTTTTTTAAGAGAGGAATTTTCGTGGGCAGGGAAATAATAAAGGGCGCGTTAGTTTCGTTGATAATAACGGTTCTAGCAGTTGGAGCAATTTTTTTGATTTGCCAATATGGTGAAAAAATTCCATCTATCGGTGAAAAAATTGCTAGTATTTCAGCAGTGTCGATTGAAAAAAAAGAGAATGTCTTGCTGCGAGTTCTTTTTGCGCTTGTTTCAGTTATCATTCTCGGAATTGTTCTTTCAAGAATCGCCGCGTTTTTTGGTCAGCCGCCGGTTATCGGTGAAGTATTAGCTGGAATTTGCCTTGGCCCATCACTTTTAGGAAGTGAATATTCCTCATGGATTCTTCCGCCTCTTGTGGCACCGTATTTAAGTGTTATTGCGCAACTCGGCGTTTTGTTGTACATGTTTGTGGTTGGATTGGAATTAAATCTGGATCTGTTTAAAGCTCGTTTCAGTTGCGCAATGATTATTTCGCATTCCAGTATAGTCGTTCCATTTCTTTTTGGTACTATCTTGGCCGTTTTTCTTTATCCCGGCTTATCTGTATCAGGAATATCCTTCACACCCTTTGCTCTTTTTCTTGGCGTAGCAATGTCCATTACAGCCTTCCCCGTTTTGGCGAGAATATTAACTGACAGAGGAATGCAAACAAGCGAACTTGGAGTGATTGCCCTAAGCAGCGCCGCAATAGGCGATGTAACGGCATGGCTTTTGCTCGCAATAGTTGTCGGGATTGCAAAAGCTCAAATGGGAAGTGGGCTTTGGGTCACTATTGGCGCAACATTGTATATTCTCTCCATGTTTTTCATCGTTCGTCCTCTTTTAAGGAATATTATCATGCGCTGGGAATCAGATCGTTTGTCCAGAGAAGCAACAATCTTTATTTACTCCTGCTTGCTGATTTCCGCACTTATCACAGAAAAAATAGGAATTCACGCAATTTTCGGAGCGTTCCTTTTTGGAGCTGTGATTCCCCATAACAGCGTTGTCGCAAAAGCTTTTGCCAAACAGTTGGAATCCGGTGTTACGGTATTACTGCTCCCTGCATTTTTTGCCTTTACCGGCATGCAGACTCGCGTGGACCTCTTATCCGGCACAAATAACTGGCTGATTTGCGCGTTAATAATTATTGTAGCTTCTGTGGGAAAACTTGGCGGAGCATTTTTAGCCGCTTATTATTCCGGAATGGACATCCGAAAATCCATGGTAATGGGAACGCTTATGAATACTCGTGGCCTGATGGAACTGATCGTACTTAACATCGGCTTGGAGTTAGGAGTAATATCCCAACAGCTCTTTGCAATGATGATCCTCATGGCTCTCGCCACAACGATGATGACAGGCCCATTATGCTCGATACTACTGAAGGGACAGCCAGAAGTTCAAGGAAACTTGCAAACTGAGGAATATAATGAGGTGCTTTCGCCTAGCCAGTAGTGAAAAATGTGGACCCTGAAGATTCCACCCAGTCTGCTGGATACGTCTAATACCAATAATATGTAATCAGGCAAATTGATAGGTTTGATCAAGCCCCTGGCGCTGTAAACCTTCGAAAAAGTTACGTTATTATTTCGTAGGATTGATATAACAAGGGTGAATTGAACAGCTGTTGAAGGTTATTCTCAAAGGGGAAAAAAATGGAAATTAAACATGTAACAACTGTTGAGGAAATTGAAGAAGTCCGACGACTTTTCCAGGAGTATGCAAAGTTTCTTGCTGTTGATCTGTGTTTTCAAGGATTTGAGGAAGAGTTGAAAACCCTTCCAGGAAAATATGCACCCCCGAAAGGTGCTTTGTTGATCGCGCGCGAAGGGGAATTGGTCGCGGGGTGCGTTGCCTTGAGAAAACTCGAAGAAAATGTGTGCGAGATGAAGCGACTTTTTGTCAGACCCCAATTCAAGGGAAAAGGAATCGGACGTTCCTTGGCGGTACAAATCATCAGAGAGGGCGTAAGTCTCGGCTACAAATCAATGCGCTTGGATACCTTGGATAGGCTTAATGAAGCCATGTCACTTTATGAAAAGTTGGGATTCAAGCGAATTGCACCATACTATCAAAACCCGCTTCCAGACGTCGTATTTTGGGAAACGCCCCTGGTCACCCCAGGAATGACCCCATCAAACACTTCGACAAGCGAAATAGAACACACTATTTTGGGAACACCGGTTTCCGAAGAAAAGGTAAATCCCTGGCTGGAAATACCTGCACACGACTATGAAGCGCACATGGCCTCCCCAGACGTTGGACAACTGCTGGTATTGAGCGATTTGTTTGGGGCAATCCTTGCAGAGTTTAGACCGACTTCTTTGGCAGTTTTAGGATGTTGTACTGGAAATGGATTTAAGCACATTTCAGCATCTGTGACGAAACGCGTTGTTGGTGTCGACATCAACTCAGCTTATCTGCAAATTCTTAAAGAACGTTTTTCACACCAAATTCCCCATCTCGATTTAATTGAGAAGGATTTCACCGCGCCGTCATTTTCCATTGCCCCTGTTTCCATAGTTTTTGCACCTCTGGTATTCGAATATGTAAACGTTGAGCATGCTTTAGACAGTATCCGAAAAAGTATATTGCCCGGAGGAACTTTTATCGCTGCTCTGCAGATGTCAAGCAAGGAAGCTCCGCCTGTAACACCAACAAAATACTCCAGTCTTGAGAGACTAACTTCAATCATGAAGTTGGTGGACATCGATCTTTTTTCGAAAAAATGCTCTGAAAATGGCCTTGAAAAAATCAGAATGCAAACAATTCCCTTGAAACATGGAAAAGCTCTGTTCGTAGGTTATTATACCTCTACAGCTCCTTTTTAACTTCTCTCCAAGTCGCTCAATGCCTGATTTAATAGTGATTTGCTTCCCCTCAAAGTGATTTTCTTCGAATCGTGTTGCAATCAGCATAGTGTGCAGTTTTCAAGAGGTTAAGTCGGACTATACAGATAAAATGATTACTATTATTTGAAGGAAAATTTTCTTCTTGACCCTCTAATTCGAGTGGGATATCCTGTTCTTGAAAAATCAAAATTCTAACAATCGAAGCCTCAATGCTCAAGGAAATATGAAAGATCATTTTCTTCTTGACCCCCGAATAGTTTTTTTGAACCACGGCTCTTTTGGAGCCACTCCTCAAGAGGTTCTACAGGTATATCAGAATTTCCAACTTGAAATGGAAAAAAACCCCGTCGAATTTCTTGGCAGGCGCTCTTCCGATTTGTTAAAGTCTGCCAGAGTAGCTTTAGCTAATTTCCTGAACACGAAATACGAAAATTTAGTTTTCTTTTCAAACTCAACTACTGCAATAAATTCGGTTGCACGATCGCTCAAACTCCGTGAAGGCGACGAAATCCTTTCGACCGATCACGAATACGGGGCCTGTGATAACATCTGGAATTTCGTTTTGAAAGGAACCGGAGCGAAGTATATTAAAGTTTCAATCCCCCTACCCTTTCCTGACCAGGATGAATTTGTTGAACTTTTCAGAAAACAAATTACGCCCAGGACAAAAGTCATTTTCCTGAGTCATATTACCTCCACCACAGCGTTAATTTTTCCCCTTGAAAAAATTTGCCAAATCGCCAGAGAAAGTGGCATTAAAACAATAATTGATGGTGCACATGCTCCCGGGCAAATTCCACTTGACCTTGAGAAAATTGGAGCCGATTTTTATGCCGGAAACCTGCACAAATGGGTTTGTGCACCCAAGGGATCAGCGTTTCTTTACGCACGTCCTGAAGTGCAAAATATTCCGGAGGCCGTCGTAATAAGCTGGGGATACAGCGATTCATTGGCCGGCCACGTTGATTTTGATTCATACACTGGAAAAACACTTTTCGAAAGGCATCATCAATGGCAGGGAACTCGCGATATTTCTCCTTTTTTAACGGTTCCTGCAGCAATTTCTTTCCTTGAAACCCACAATTGGCCAGAGGGAAGAAAAACTTTACATGACCTCGCGATCAAAACGATGGAAAAATTATGCGCTAGAACCAGACTGTCTCCAATTGGAAAAGACTCGGATTTCGGTTTGATGGTACCGATCCCCGTTCCTCAATGCAATCCGGTAGAGCTTAAACGCAAGCTTTTCGAGGATTTCCACATCGAAATTCCTGTTACTTGCCATGAAAAGAATATTTTTATCCGTTTGTCTTTGCACATGTACAATTCGGCCAAGGATACTGAGGTTCTGATCTCAGCACTGGAAAGCATTTTCGGTTTAAAATAAATTATGGAAAAATAATGTTATTCCCATCAAAAAATATTGTCTCACAAGATTCCTGGGGCAATTTGGGAAAAAGTCTTTTATTTTTCCCGAACTTAAAGAAGGTAATCCCCAATAGTTTCAGTTTAGTCTCGCTGATAAGCCTCGCAGAAGCTTGATTCATTCAAGGAAATAGCAATGAAATACATGGTAATCGAAAATTTCAAACCTGGAAAGACGGATGAAATATACGCCAGATTTAAGGAAAAAGGTCGTATGCTGCCCCAAGGGTTGAAATATCTGGATTCATGGATTACTGTAGATCGCAAACAGTGTTTTCAACTAATGGAAGCGGAAAACATTGAACTTTTTGAAGAATGGATCAACAACTGGAAAGATCTTACGGATTTTCAAGTATTTTCGGTTCAGGATTCACCCACAAAAGTCGCTCAACAGAACGACAAAAGGAGAGTAATATGAATGTTGCAATTTTAGGGGCCAGCAATAAACCCGATCGTTACAGTTACAAAGCAATCATGCTGTTGCAAAAAAAAGGACACACTCCTTTCCCCATCCACCCAAGTTTAGAAATGATTGACGGCATTCCCGTCTATCCCTCGCTAAAGGCCATCAGCACGCCAATAGATACAATCACCGTATATCTTTCCGAAACGAACCAGAAAATTATTGAAAATGACATTCTCCAAAGCTCGACCCGAAGAGTCATATTTAATCCGGGAGCAGAAAATCAGGAACTCTCAGACCGCCTTGTCAGCGCAGGCAAGGAAGCACTTAATGCCTGTACCCTCGTGTTGCTTTCCACCGACCAATTTTAATTCTGGTGAACACATAGACAAATTGAAGCGAAATTAAATTGACCCTATGCAAAGCACCGAAAAAGAGTAGAAATACTTGACTAATAAAACTGCACCAACACAAGTGCAAAAATTTGGAAAAAATAATTTTTCGCGATTTTTTTTTTGAATTGTATGGTTAATTGCCAATGCCAATATGAATTTACTTTTTGTTTCTGACGCAAAGTATCATCGTATAAATTATACCAATCCCAAAAAATACGTGCATCACCCCAAGAAGATTGATTTGATCAAAATGAAGTTGGATCGGTATATTTTCCAAGAAAACACGGAATTTTTATGGAAATAAGGAACCCTTGCTGGGCGGTAGAAGCATTCATTTCTGTCAAGCCCAACTCCTATTTACACAGACCTGAAGCACGAAATAGGTCGGTTGAACAAACTAATTGAAATTGGTATTATTTGGTAAAATTGTTTTGAAGTGAAAAAGAGAGTTAAGTATTTCCCCGTCAATTCTCGCAAGGAGAAAAAGATGTCCTTCCCATTAAAAATATTAACTCACCAGATTCTTGGGGCGATAGGAAAAAAAACCTTTCATTATCCTTTTGGAATCTATGTTTACCTTACTTTCTCCTGCAATCTACGGTGCTCTTATTGTGATGGAGGAACCGGACAGAAATTCCCGGAAATGGAAAAATCAGAACTTTCCTCAAAAGAGTGGGAAAATATTTTCCGAAAAATGGTTCGACATTCCGACGTATTGATGCTTTCCGGTGGTGAGCCACTTCTTCACAAAGAATTTTCGGAAATTGTACGATGCGCTAGAAAAGTTGGATTTACCTTTATTTCATTGAACACAAACGGATTGCTTTTGACTCCCCAAATCGCGGCTTCTGTTGATGCAATCATTATCAGCCTCGACAGCCTCGATCGCGAAAAGTCCGACCGTATCTGGAACCGACAAGGTGCAACAGAGAAAGTCCTTGAGACAATTCAAAAAATAGCACCGATGGGACACCCCAGTTTGATGATTAATAGCGTTATCCTTCCCGAAAATATCAAAGATGTGTCAAAAGTCTTGGAGTTTTGCGGAAAGAATAATATTGCCTTTTCAGCAGGACCAGCGCTTCTCAAAACGAAGCTTCACCCCTCCCTCAAGGGAAATACTGATTACCACAACTTGATCGACCAGATTCTCGAAGCAAAGAAAAAAGGGAAACGTGTTGCAGCTACCATAGATTACTTGAAAGGATTAAAACGAGAGGCAAAGTTCGACTGCCAGCCAGTGCTGGTTTGGCGAATTTATCCCAATGGAGACATCGTTTTCCCATGCAGCCGATTGAACAAAACAATTGGCAACGCACTTGAATGGCCTGATCCAATTGATGCATTCAGAAAACATTGTGATGGCAATTTCTTTCAATTGGATTGCAAAGAAAGTTGCCCACTGTCATGTTATATGGATGTCTCCTTCATGATCAAACGCCCTCTTTCTTTGATTCGGGAAGGATTGTTCCGCATCAAAACCTTTTCTTCCGGCCATAGAATGATGTACTAAATTATTTTTCGGAAATAACAGCTAATGCTCGATTTCCGTGGGCAAACGGCAAGTTAATATTCTCCCAGCAGTCAACGCCTTTCCCGAAAGAGAATTCCCAGGCAGTAGATGAATCCCGGGATTCCGCCCAGATATTCCAAACTTTTTTGGGAAAATGAAATGCTTTTGACATATTTCCACAAGCCCCGCCTCCAGCACCTTTGATGTACAATGTTTTCAAATTTATACGAGTGGGAGTTCGCCAACCATTTCCCAGACTTTTTATCCAATTCTGTGCAGAAACCCAGCTCGTAGCCTTATTAGGCCCTTCCAACCATTTCAATCCGGTCTGTTGATCAGTAATTACCTGGGTTTTGGAATCTTTCTGGAAACGATCTTCCAGGGGAATAAGCCTGGCAGATGAAGCTATTAAGCCAGTATCAGACATTTTTTCAGCAAAAGAGACTGAATTTATCAGTAAAAAAGCCCCAAGAAATATGCAATAAAATAACTTCTTCATTTGAAAATCCTTTTAAAGTCAAAAATTTTTCGCCCACAAAGTAGCATGCCCAATCAAAGCTGTCAAATTTGCCCGTTTTTTTGTTGGCCAATTCTTCAGTAAGCCATACAAAATCACTGTTTGAAGGTCCACCAAGAATTGCTGAAGATTTAGAAGTTAGGTTGCATTGAAATAATTTATGGAATATAATGTTTCGAGTTGAACCGACTTAGCGTGTAATATTCCAACTATTGATTTGTTGTTTTACAAAAGTATTAATGAATGGAGAATCGAGTAATGAAGCGTTTCCTAGTTGCAGTATTGTTTTTTGGAGTCATCGGGTTTTGTCTGGCTTCCGAGCCGCTTACTACCACCAAGTCGCTTGTAAGGCTCGAAGGGGTTACCCACGCAACCATAGTTGCGATGGCTGATAAGGGGTTTGATATAGCTCGTGCAGGTTTTGACTTCGTTGAGGTTGTTCTCAACCAGGATCAGATTAAGGCCTTCGCCAAATTATCTCCCAAGTCTTCGGTTCTCATAACTGATCTCGATAAATATGTCTCCGACGTCCTTGCCAGTCAAAAAGCCGGAGCACAGTATTTTACTTACGACACAATGACTCAGACTCTCAAGGATTACGTCAATAAATATCCGAATATTTGCAAACTGAATTCGATAGGCAAAAGTTGCGAAGGCCGCGATATCTGGGCTTTCAAGATCAGCAAGAATCCTACGGTTGATGAAAAAGAGCCTCGTTGTCTGATCATGGGAGATCATCACGCACGCGAATGGATTTCCGTCGAAGTGCCCATGGCCACAATCAAAATGCTGCTCGAAGGATACGGCAAAGACGAACGTTTGACCAGGCTGGTTGATACACGCGAGTGCTATTTTGTTCCAATGGTTAATCCGGATGGCATGACCTATAGTCAAACCAAAGAGAAATTCTGGCGCAAGAATCGCCGGAAGAATTCCGATGGAACCTTTGGCGTCGATCCTAACCGCAACTACGGTTACAAATGGGGTGGAGCAGGTGCCAGCACTAACCCAAGTGATGATACATATCGAGGTCCAAGTGGATTCAGCGAACCCGAAACCCAAGCGATTCGTGATTTTGCCCAACGCATGCAGTTCTCTGCTGACATTACATTCCACAGTTATGCCGAGTTGATCCTCTATCCATGGAGTTATGCCACGGGTGTGACCAATCCCGATGAAGAATTGTTCAAGAAATTCGCTAATGAATTGGCTAAATTCAATAATTATACAGCCGAAACCAGTTCGGAAATGTATCCATCGTCAGGTGATGCAGATGACTTCATGTATGGCGTTTGCAAAAGCTTGTCTTTCACGTTTGAACTTGCAAAGGCGTTTATTCCAGCGCCAACAGAAATCGCCGGAATCTGTGACCAAAACGTTCCTGCAGTATTGTACCTGATAGAAAAATCCGGCACATACGGTTTAGTGACGCCGGGCGGAGCGCAGAATATCCCCACACTTGATACTTTTTCAGCTATTTCTGCTTTAAAAGACTTGGAACCCTTATCCCATAACGATATCGTGGCCGATCGCATTCAGGCTACGATGCACATGTTGGCTCAACGCGTAGTTTCCGAGGAAGCCAACGGAGAATCCCAGACACTTTTGATGCTTCAACAGGCAGCCTCGACTGATCCTTCCGTACAGGTGGCATTTAAGCTTGCGAATCAGTGTCGCACGTTCGAAAAATTGCATTCCGGAGCTTCGAAGAATTGAAATGCAGCTTTTGTGAATGCAATAATTTATGGGTTTAGACTGCAAAATTTATGCCTGAATTAACCGAAAAGAGAGGAAATATGCGTTTTTTTCTCATCGACCGAATTACACAGTGGGAAATCGGAAAAGAAGCAAAAGCGCTGAAAAATATTTCCCTCAGTGAAGATTTTTTTAACGACCATTTTCCCCGAAGGCCGGTCATGCCCGGAGTATTGATTCTCGAAGGTATGGCGCAACTTGCGGGGCTTCTTGTCGAAGCCAGTTTAAAGGAAAAATTTGGGAAAGATGCAAAAGCAGTCGTTTCTATTATTGAACGAGTCAAATTTCGGAATATGGTTAAACCCGGTGATACTCTCCAATACTCCGCAACCTTACTTTCTCTGAATGAAATCGCTGGAAAAGCCAAAGTTGAAGCTTATCTGAATAGTCGCCTCCTCACCGGATCGGAAATGGTTTTTTCTTTCAAACAGGTTGACGACCCGAAACTGGATGAATGGCGTGTCAAACTAATGAAAATGTGGATGCAAAATGACTGACCATCAAGAAAGAAATCCGGAACTTCCAAAAAAACCTGAACCTGAAAAACCGCGAGTAGCACTTGTAACTGGAGCCTCGCGAGGAATCGGAAGAGCAATCGCAATCGAACTTGCGAAATCCGGATGTACTATCGCAATCGGTTATCGTTCAAAAGAGGAAGAAGCACTTGAAACTTGCAGACTTGTAAAAGAAATTTACAAGCCCCAAACAAGTTTTTCTTGTCCGTTGTTGTTGCCGATTGAACTCGAGAAAAGCTCTTCCTGTCAACAAGCCGTAGAAAAGGTAGTAAAAGAATTCGGAGCAGTGGACATCCTAATAAATAATGCAGGTGTTACCGAAGATGCACCAATTCTTGGAATGGAAGACGAAGCCTGGGAAAAAGTTCTATCCGTCAACCTCGATGGTGCATTTTATATGGCCAGATCCTGTGCAAGATATATGGTACGCCGCCGCTGGGGACGAATTGTAAACATTTCTTCAATCGTTGCCCAAAGAGGTGGACGAGGACAAACCAATTACGTCGCCTCGAAAGCCGCCCTGGAAGGGTTGACACGAGCTTTGGCCATCGAACTTGCCCCCCGTGGAATACTTGTAAATGCAGTAGCTCCAGGCACAGTTGTCACAGAGATGTCAAAACATGTCCTGGCTGAACACAAAGAACGCATCCTACCGCGAATCTTGCTTGACCGATTCGGAACACCCGAAGAAATAGCCTCAGTAGTAGCATTTCTTACATCACCCGCCGCTTCATACATCACTGGACAAATTATTTCAGTCGACGGCGGATTTGGCATGAAAATTTAAATTACTAAGCTTAGAGGAAGACAAAATTATGACTGAACAGGAAACATTCGAGAAACTCCAGGATCTGATTCGAAATGTTCTTGGAATCCCCAAAGAAAAAATATTGATGGAAAGTGTTCTGGTCGGCGGCCTTGGTGCTGAATCCATTGATCTACTCGACCTCAGTTTTCTAATCGAGGAGACTTTCAATATTGTAATTGAGCCAAATGAATTTGAAAAGGAAGTTAAAAAAGTCATCCCGGGCGGGATTTTCGAAAAAAATGGCTATCTCACAGAGGAAGCCATTGCGGAACTGAAAAAAGCCCTTCCCGAAGTCGACCAAACCAGGCTGATTACGGGCCTTAGGAAAGCGGAAATTCCATCCCTGTTAACCGTAGCGGTTTTCGTCCATTTAATCCAACGAAAAATGTCTTTAAATCCTGCAAATTGATTATTATTTTTTGCTTCGACTAATTAACCTGCGAAACTATTATTGATTCCTTATTTTGCAAATGAATATCTTTCCATTGAGAGAAACGACGTGATAAAGCAATTCCAAGGTGCAATGGAAAATTGCTTGAATTGGGTCCACTACATGTACGCCGACTGCACCGGGGACAAATGTTTCCCCTCAATTGCAGTTACTTTATCGCTTCTTCAATTGCAATATTTGGATTATTACGAAAAAAATCTGTGAGATACCGCTTTATTGACCATGTCGTTAACTTTAAACCGAACGAATCTTTCCTCGGTGTGAAGTCGGTTTCTTTTGAAGAATATGATCTGAAAACCCCCTTTGGGGATAGTCCCAAATTCCCTGTTATCCTTTTAGTGGAAAGCCTTTTTCAAGCAGCCTATTGGCTTGAAGTTCTTTCCTCCGATTTCAAAAGTTGTGCTATTGCTGACGAATTTGACAGCGTAACTTTGTTTGATTCGCTCAGGCCTGGCGAAAAGGCTTTCATAGAAATAACAATTCTATCCAGAGGAAAAGACCACATCATTTTCCAGGGCAGTGTAAAAATGGAAAACAAGAAAATCGCAACAATTTCTAATGTCCACGCAAGTCTTTTTCCACTCGAAGACTTCGATGATTCATCAGATCTTCGAACACTGTTTGGAGAAATATATGAATGATTTCTTTAAAAAAAACAACCAGCTAATAATTAACATCGTTCTTTTCGTATCCTTAACAAGGTTTTTTGCTATCCAGGCCCTTGAAAGCTACCAAAGCGGCGAATTCGGATTACTTGAAATAATTTGGGTGATACACAACCTTATTCTCGTCAGCTTAATCCTGATCAGGAAAAACCATCTTTTTTTACAAACAAACTTTTTGCACCAGGGAATCGCCCTTTTGGCATTTTTTTCCGGGGCCTTCATGGATCTGAAAGTAAAAGCCCCCGAACCATGGTGTCTAACGGTTTCTAACGGCATTCTACTAGTCACGGTCATCGCCGGAACAATCACTCTAATAAATCTTGGAAAAAGTTTCGGAATTTTGATTGCTGTCAGGGAAGTTAAAAGCAACGGCCTATATGCATTTGTTCGGCATCCCATGTATGGTACCGACATTTTAATGCGACTCGGTATAATCTTTCGGCATCCGAGCTGGTTCAACTTTATTGTCGCACTGTTTTCGACTTTATGTTACGTTCAAAGGGCCATTCTTGAGGAACATTTTCTTTCACAATTTCCCGAGTATAAGGAGTACATGGAGCGTGTACGATACCGTTTTATTCCAGGGTTATTTTGAAATTTTCCCAACCGTTTAACCAAGATCTCTCCAGGGCTGTGAAGAAAGTGACAAAAGAGTGCAAGATTTTTTCAAAGTACAAAACAAAAAGCTGAGATTTCTGTCCTAATGGAAAAGCTTATGGCCCTGAACCTAAGTTGCCTTCAAAAATCCCTTCAGCTATTTTGCGAAAGGTGAGTTACATGTTCCTTTTTAAACTTCTCAAACTTTTAACTTATCCCGGCGCATATTTTGACCACAACGCCTCTACCCCCATCCATCCCTTAGTCAGGAATGTGATCCAACGAACACTTGAAAATTGTTACGGCAATCCCTCCTCGCTTCACACTCAAGGGCGAATTGGCCGAGGAATAATAGAAGAATCCAGAAAGACAATCGCAGGAATTCTTCAATGTAAACCTGAAAACATTCTTTTCACTTCCGGAGGCACCGAAGCCAATAACACTGCATTAAAAGGCATTTTTGGAAAAGGGGAAAAAAATCACCTCATAACAACCCTGATAGAGCATGAATCTATCATCGGCTCATCCCGGCAAATAGAAGGAATGGGCAATCAGGTTACTTTTATTCCCGCTTCGCGCAGCGGGCGCATCGATCCCCAGAAAATTACCCAGGCAATAAAACCTGAAACACGCTTGATTTCAGTCATGCATGCCAATAACGAAACCGGAATAATACAACCCATTCTGGAAATCGCACAAATTGCAGCCGCACATAACATTCCCCTTCATGTTGACGCAGTGCAGAGTTTCGGGAAAATACCTGTACATGTTGACGAATTGAATTGCGAGTTCTTATCAATTTCCTCGCACAAAATACAAGGTCCAAAAGGTTGTGGTGCACTCTACTGGCGTGGTAAACATCCCTGGATCCCTTTAATCTTCGGAGGTGAACAGGAGCAAACAATGCGTGCGGGAACTGAAGGAACTCACCAAATTGGAGGCTTTGCCACAGCCGCTAGAATAGCTGAAGCAGCACGTCAAGAGGTCTTTCAAAAGCTTCTTCGATTCCGACGCATTTTAGAATGGGGATGCAGGAAACTATTCCCATCACTGGTGATCAACGAAGCTCACAAACACTGCCAACTTCCAGGAACCCTGAACCTGACATTCCCTGGAGTAAGTGGAATCCGACTCCTTGCAGGTCTGGACTGTTATGGAATCTCCGTCTCTATCGGGTCAGCTTGTACTGCCAACAGAATTGAACCATCCCACGTTTTATTAGGAATGGGAATTTCCGAAGAACTCGCTTTGTCCACTATTCGCGTTAGCATGGGATCATCAACCGATATAATCGATGTCTTGTATTTTCTCTGGGCTTTGAAACAAGTTCTCGCAGGAGACCCCGAAGGATTTTCATACCTCGACCCGGAACACCTTACCGAAACACGTATTTTGTCATCAGATTCATATCTGATCGACTTGCGGCTTCCCCATGAACGCTTTATTTCTCCCTCAATTCCAACCGCAAAAAATCTTTCCCATATCAGCTTCGAAAGATATATTCCGGATATCCCCAAAAACAAAGAAATAATATTGATGTGCTCAACAGGAATTTTCTCTCTCGGAGCAGGTTACCGCCTTGCAAAAAGCGGCCATAAAAACGTTCGAGTTCTCTTCGGCGGCTACTCAGCCTGGAGAGGCCGCTACCCTGAACTACTTTCCAAACTTCTTTAAAAATTATTGGAAATAACGACAACCCGCACAAAAGCCAGGAACGAAAATTGGGTGAAGAGTTTTTAAATGGCCAAACTGAAAAGTATGTTAAAACGCTTCTTTGAACATTTTTTTGAGCGCATTGCTAATTTCATTCTAGGACCTGTCATTCGCTGGAAAAAAACTTTTTTCCTGACCTCTTTTCTTCTGACGCTTGTCTTAGGACGACTGGCAGCTACAAATACGTTTGAATATGAGCTCAAAGACCTGATGGGAGATCGTCCCGATCTTCTCGCCACTTTCGAAGAGAGTCTTAGAATGTTCGGCCCTGATGACCAGATAATGGTTTGCATCCCAATGGAAACCCTGGACTGGAATTCACTGAAACATGCTCTTGAAATAAGAAAAAAACTGGAGCAAATTCCAGGAGTACAAGGAGTTTGGGATCTGGCCCGCGCTATCGGCTTTGAAGAAATGGAAAAGCTATCCTGGCTGAATGAAAGGCCCCGTCTGCTTAAACGAATGCTTGAAAAGTTGCGAACCAGCTCTTTCACACACGGTTTTCTTCTTGCACTGGACGAAAGAGCTCAGGCTCTTTTCATCAGACCACAACCTTTGGAAGCCCGAAAAGCTCATGAACTTGTCCGAGCAATAAGAAAGACTTTAAACCAGGAATTGGGAGGAAACAACTGGTACATTTTCGGATATCCGGTCTTCGCTGAAAGGTACATCTCCTACCTGATTTCTGAAAACTCCAAATTCATTTTAATGAGTTTTATTGCCTCTCTCGGCCTTTCCTTCTACCTTTTCCGATCATTAACGATCACCCTGGCAGTGCTGTTGGTCGTTATTCTTCCCACAATCTGGACGCATGGGGTCTTTGCATGGTCAGGGTACAAGGTATCCGTCTTTTCTTCGCTTCTGACCCCCATCGTTCTTTTCGTCGCACTCTCACTTGCAATCCAGTTCATCAATAAATTCATACAAGTCAGAAATATCCTTTTTTTGCAGGGAAAACAGGATTCCCGTGAAATACTCTTTCTTACATTAAAAGAAAACCTCCCCGCCGGCTTTTTTTGCACATTTACCACTCTGGGAGGCTTCATCTCCCAGATTTTTTCACCTATCCAGGGAATTCGTGCCTTTTCGATCTTCTCAGCCTTAGGGTGCGCATTTGCTCTCATCCTGGTTTACCTGCTTTTACCTGTTGTCCTTTCAACTTTTTTCAAGTACATCAAAAAAACTGAAAACTTTTCTGAAGGAAGCTGGGAAAGAGGCCTCGGGCGCTTTATCATTCGGAATTCCCCTTCCCCAAAAATTGTCATTTTTGTTGCCGCAATTTTCACTTTTTCCCTCGGAATCGGATGTGTTTTGCTGAAATATGGCAAAGAACCGCTGAGCGCTTTTCCGGAAAACGATCCGCTTCTCCAGGCAAATGACTTTGTACAATCCAAATTTTCAATTGGAAGCCGCCAGGTTTCGCTTCTTTTACAAACCAACGACGGCAGATTTGACACGATGGAATCTTATTCAGCAATAAAGGAATTCGAAAAAGCAATATCGTCTGATACCGAAATAGTCTCGCACTTTTCTTCTTGTACTTTAGTGGAAGAAATCTGGGGAGAACTGTCCGGAGCTGCAAACTGTGTCCCGAAAAACCAACAAGAACTCGACCGTTCTCTTAGATTGGCTGCATCCAATGCGCCAGCTCTAACCAGCAGTTTGCTCAATCCCCCATTCTTTGACCGGGCGAGAATGATCATTTACCTGAGACATGGTGATTCAAGAAAGGTTGAAGAAACTCTAAACAGACTTCAATCAATCGCAAAAGTCGTTTCGAGCGACACTCTAAAAATTTGTCCAACCGGACGACTCTATCTTTCCGCCGTTGTCGAAAACGAAGCTCTGGAATTCCAGATTGCATCAATGAGCTCGTCGGTAATAGGAGTATTCTTCATCATCGGATTGGCATTCCGAAGCTGGAGAGCTCTTTGGATAAGCTTTGTAGTAAATATTCTTCCAATCGTGGCTGCAATGGGTTTTATGGGCTGGCTTGGAGCCAGACTTGAACCGGCAACCGCCATGGGACCCTGTATCTGTCTCGGAACCATAGTTGACGACACAATCCATCTTCTGCACGAATTTTTTCGTGACGAGGAAAAGGGGCATTTTTCGAATACTTGCCGAATCAGAATCATGATCAAGTATACCTGGGCAATAATTTCCGTAACCTTGATTCCGATATTGGGCCTGGGAATTCTATGTTTGTCCAGTTTCGGGCCGACAAAAAACTTTGGCGCTTATTCAGCAATGACTCTTTTTATCGGAATGTTCTACGACCTGTTTCTCACCTGTTCGCTTCTGGTTATCTCAGGTTTCTCAACCAAGCAACAACCATAAGTCAAGTATTTTTTACTTTTTTTCGCTACGGTTTCACATCCAACCGGTCGCTCTTCATAACTGCCAGAATCTGGTTCGGGGTGCTGTCGCCGGTGCCGAGCATTTGCACACGCAGGGTCTGCGCCTCGCCCGGCGCTAGTTGCAGGCGAGTCAATTCGCTTATCTGCCCTGCGGTCTGGTTGACCCGGACGATCTGCTGATGCGATTGTCCATCGGCGCCGGTATAGCTTATCAACACCTCGGTTCGTAGATAGTAGCTTGGAAGATGATCTGCGGCGGCTTCGGTCGGGGTCTCCTTATGAAAAGTCGGAATGAGCTTCTGACCTTCGTGAGCGCTCGGGCATCCAAGGACAACCGAAATCGACTCGGTCGAAGATCCGCTGTTGCTAATTGGGACAACGTATGATTGCCGAACTCCGTAGTTTCCGAAATCATACGGCGACGAGAGGGTTCCGGGTAGTCGGGTATGCGGGTCGGTGGCCACCTGATTGTAATAGTTGCTGAAAGGGACCGATTGCATTTGTGATTGCCCGAACAGTTTCGTTGGAGTGGTATTGATTGCATAGGCCGCATCTGTTTGGAGCGAAGGGTCGAACGTGGCAAGCGTCGCTTCGAAAGCACCCTGATCAGTGATACCGCCGGCTCTTCCCATGGCGTTGGGAAGTGCAACTTGGTGTGGTTTGCCGTCCAATCCATTGAGTTGCTTAGTTTCCCCGCTCTCCCGGCAGGGTAAATCGGTTGGGGAAAGGGATTCCAGCTTCTGCCGTGAAATCCAGTCCTTGATCTCGGCGGAACTCATTCGGGAAAGGTCGATGTCGTCCGGGACAGCCACCTCGACGAGTTGGACACGGCTGCAGTCGACGCTACCGCTGATTTGGGTGCTGTGGGTCTCGGCCAAGCCGCCGGTCCACTGGTTGATGATTGAGAAACCGTGCGCCGGGACATCCCGGGGTCCAATGGGTTGAGTGTTGACTCCGCGCAGTATCCGGGAAGCGGTCAAATCGCCAGGACCTCCATAATTCCCCGCGTAGGTGCATTCGCGCATGCCGGAAGTAACATTCTGACTGATCGTGACGTGAGCGGGAGTTTCGTCGGGGTTGTACAGGAGTGTTACAACTCGGCCCTTGAAAGATACCGGAATCTGTTTCCCGGATGAATCGGTCTTGAATGTGCCTAAGCGATGGTGGCCGAAAAAGTCAAAAGCGAACGACTGACTGGCCGATTCCGCCAACACCTGATTGAGGTGGGCGGAAGGATCGGATTGCCCTTGCTTCGAAAGCGTCGAGAACAAAATGCCGGGTTCGGTGACAGATTCGAACACGTTGCTATAGAGCAGCGTGTGCCCAAGGCGCGTAATGTTTAGCGGCCGAACGGCATGGGTAAGTGGCTTGACATTAGTATAATTCGCAGCGAGTACCGCCGCCGCGGAAGCTGAAACAGCCTCGAACCCGAATCCATCGCAACATGCTCCAGTAGTGGCTTTCATCTTGTCCGCAACCGGCAGGTGAAATCCCGAACCCTGTTGATGGAGAATAATTCCAAGGATCCATGAAAACAAAGATTCGATGAAAGACAACCCTCCTGAAATCGCGCTAGTGAATTGGGAAACCATTGGAGAAGTTATTTGCGCTTGAGAGGCAACAGATATGGGTAAGTTCAAATTGTTAATTATCGATTGAGGAGAGAAAATCGACGGCGAAAGAGCCGTGGTTGGCGTGGACACTCCCGTTTGCGGATTCTCCGTTTCGGAGGAAGGAATTGCAGTTTGTGCTATGGCCAACCCCGGCAACATGATGAAAAAAATACTCACCAATTTGAGAAAAGAAACAATAGACTTCATTAATTTTCCTCCATAGGAAATTTTGTGAATTACTGAAGAGCAAAGCGATGGAAAACAACTTTTCCCTTATTGATGCTGGAAGCGTTAATCCAGACACTGTTTTGGTCAACTGAACCATAGCGATTGGCCGAAATCGGGGAAATGATAACCGACAACCTATTCCTAAACCTTGCTCATTTATGGAAAAGAGAATTCCATTACCCTGTTCCTTACAACCATAGGCGATTGCTAAATCCGATTTTGAGAAACCCAGCAACCGAACCGAATGCGATAGCTTGCAGATATTATTTTCTTCATACTTTTCTCCAAGTTATGAATTTCAACCTTACTTGAATATCTTACCGAAGAGAGAAAAAAAACGTTACAGATTTTTTTGGATTTTGCAATGAATTATACCAATCCCAAAAAATACGTGCACTTCCCCAAGGGCTTTGATTTGACCAAAATGTAAAGGGATCGCTTTATTCTCCAAGAAAAAACGAAATTTTCGGGAAAATAAGGATCCCTTACTGGATGGTTGAAACATTCATTTCTGTCAGATAAAATCTAATTTTACGCAGATCTGGAGCGAGAAACAAGGCGTATGAACGAACTAATTGTAATTGGTATTAGACGGAATGGAACACCCTTTGGGTCTTTCTCCAGCTAGAAAGTCTTTTCTACCTTATCTCGAGTGGTAGGCCCGGCTAATTTCTGATCCACCATAAAAGAAAAAAAAGACCCACCAAAGAAAAGCAGCAACTAAAGAAAAAGCTTGGTCAAAAGAGTTAAATGTTGCCACACGGCAACGTGGGTCATTATTCCGGCGGTGCCTGAGCCAGTTTTTATCCGGTGGTAACAATCTCGAGAACGATACAAAGAAATAATTAACCTTTGAATTTGTCCAGTTGACAAAACCAGCTCACTGAGAAGAATCAAAGCAATTATGAAATCAGGTTTTACGTATTACCAAATATTAGGAGACAGCTATTACTTCCTTTCAAGAACATTGTACACGCAAATGGGCATGAATCTTCCATCTCGGAGGGGATAAACCTGACAACACTTTCTTGCACGAGATAGATCGAACGTGTCTGGATCCATAAATCCGTGAATAAAAATCGACTTGATATCCCGCTCAGCGGCATTGATTGCAGTTGCCGGGTTGAAGCAGGAATCTCCCCCCGACTTAGACACTTGCATTGAGGAGGATGGTTTTGGAGAAGCCGCAGGTCTGGCCATTGAAGCCGCCGTTCCCTGTGCTTTTTTCAGAAGAGTTTTTACAGCTTTAAGAGCTCTTTCAGAATCAGGAGCCAAAGCACAAGGTCCTGACCAGAGTTGATATACGGCTTCCTCTATTTTCTGGAAGTTGTCCGGGTCAGTTCCAAATAATGCCCGGTTCTTGATGATGTTCAAATATGTTTCCGGTTCGAAAAAATGCTTTATCGAAAGATATTCTCCCTCGCCTACTTTCAGGAAAAATGAAAGTGAAAAACATCCTGGGTGGCTGCAAGGAAGCGGAGAAAAGTCATTTGCTTTTACACGGTTTTTGGAATATTTTTCAACCAGACGTGTCACTTCAGGAATAAAAATTTTCCGCCTCTCACCTTTGTCACTTGCATTTACATTTACACTTGCACTGGCTCCTGCATTCACATTTGCGCTCAAACTTGTATTTGCGTTGGCACCTGAACATGTGTTTGTGTTTGTGTTTGTGTTTGTGTTTGTGTTTGTGTTTGTGTTTGTGTTTGTGTTTGTGTTTGTGTTTGTGTTTGTGTTTGTGTTTGCGTTCGAACCTGTAATTGCGTTAACGCCTGCACTTGCACCTACACTTGTACTTACATTTTCACTAGCGCCACCGACACCACGAGCTTTTCGGTTATCTTTGCCACTCCCCTTAACGTTGAATGTACTTCCCGTTCCACAATAAGCGACAGGTTGTACCATCAAACTCAAAATGTTCGGTTTGGTAAAAAGCAGCTCAATCGCACTTTCCAGAAAAGCTTCATTTACATCCGGAGTTAGCGTAAAGGTAAGAGAACATGAGGCGTTCATTTCGCAAATTTGTTGTATCAGGGAATTCTTTATCTCAGTGGTATTGCGCCCGCGAAGCCGTTCAACCGATTCCGGGTTGTCGCCATCGTATTGCAAGCTGATAACAACGTTTCTCTCGGCAAGGAATCGAAGTAAATTCGCATCCTGTTGGAGTCTGAGTCCATTCGTTGAAACGCTTGCACGCAATATCTCTTTTCGGCGGAGAATTTCCTCGATAAATTCCGTAAACTGTGGATGTAAAGTCGGTTCCCCGCCGGAAAGATTCAGAACATCGATGCTTTCCTCCGTTTCAATAAGTCGATCCAGAATCTTTTTGAATTCATCGAGGGTCATGTGCCAACGTTGGTGGTTTCGCACTAAACAGACGGGGCAAGCCATATCACAATGGTCAGTAATTTCCACAACTGGCATGCAAACGTGTTGTTCATGCTCCGGACAAAAGCCGCAGGATTCAGGACATAATCCGGTAAAAGGCCGTTTGAAAGCCAGTGGTACTGTTGCCTTTCGATGAAAGTTGAATGCATCAAGATATTGATCAGCTTCGTCCGCCACCAAAACTGTTGACACACCATGTTCAACACAACTCTTTTCGAAATATACTTTATTGTTGCGCACCAGAACTTTGGCGGGAACGGTTTTCCGGCACTCAGGGCATGCAGAAGTAGTAACAGTCAATTGCCCGTCAGGCACTTTTTTTGAAATCTTTTTATTCACATTCTCTGGAGCATTCATTATTGCACCTTCTAACTTTCAAATTTCACTTCTCCACCCAGAACCTGGGATCTTTCATTCGGTAGAATAGATTATATGAACAAGCAGAGATCAGGCGTCCTTCAGGGTCTGGAACCTGGTCCGGACATGTACAAACCCGGGCGACGTCGAAGTTGTCTTCGTCCATGTGAGCATGCAGATAAACAGTTATGACATATTTTTCCCCGATTTTCTGGCGTTCAGAAACTGTGGGAACCGGTCCTTTTGATGGAAATAATTCCCGAATGATCGCTTTAAAACCTTTTAAAATCGGGGAATCAGGATCGCGTGCCCAAACTCGGTCCAAAGCCGTCTGAAAAACAAATTCGCTGTCTGAATTCGGCCGGAGAAGATATCCACCCCCCAATAAAGTATCCATTTCTCCTTCGTCAAATAATTCTGAAAAGTCATATAGTTTTCCATCCCAATTGAAAAGGTAAGCTATCTGATAGCAAAGCGGATGCGCAGATGGAAGGGGGCGGAAAAAAGATGCTTTTATCCGGCCATCCGAAGCTTTTTCTATTAGTCTGGCACATCGATCTAATGGAAGGTGGAATTTAGGTTCGAAGATCCCTCCACCACTACCGGTATAAGTCATGTTCTGGACTGTAATACTTCTGACATTATCATGTGTAAGAGCTGTATCGAGCAACCTTCCGAATTCGGATTCATTTACGCCCGGCACAAGCACATGCAATAGGGTCGTACCAACCCCAGCTTTTTGAAGATTTTCAAGGGCTTTGAGTTTTTCTTTAACGATATCACGACCATGAAGGCGAATAGAAGATTCAGGATCAAAAGTATCAAAGGAAAGGATGACATAAGCATCAGAATTCGCGAACTTTTCTGCAAACCCCGGTTCACGAGCAATACGAAGCCCATTCGAGTTAACTGTTACACGACCGATCTGGGGACGCCTGGCTTCAGCGACAAGATCGAATAAATTCGGATGAAGCGTGGGCTCCCCACCTGTAATATTTACCAAATCAAAGGGCCCGGAGCGCTCAATTAGTTTATCAAGGAGCACCGCAATCTCCGAGCGAGTCATGTTATATACCTTGTCATGCCGATTGAAAGTAAAGCAAATGGGGCAAGCAAGATCACATGCGTTTGTAATGGAAAAAACGGGAAGATTGCAAGCCCCGTAATGAAAGGTGCAAGGGCCACAGTCATGTGGACAACCATTCTTTACTGGGTTCCCGGGTATATTGAATGACCGTGACCTGACCGGTACATTAACCATCTGGGAGTACCAGTCAAATGATTCAGCTATCATGGCTTCACTGTTCCCGCAGTCGGGGCACAGGTTTTCCTGAAATACGCTCCCGCTACGCTCAAAAATTCGGGAAATGGTCAGTTTGCGACATTTGCGGCACATTCCCTTGGTAGTGGAAAGATAAGTATAAGGACGTTCGGCACGCATTAGAATCCACCATCCACAAAAACGCTTTGTGCATTTATATAAGAGGCCCGATCTGAAGCCAAAAACACTGCCAATTCAGCAACTTCCTCCAAGGTTCCCGCACGATGCGAAGCGCAATATTTGCAAAATTCCTCGCGCTGTTTATCGGGAACATGGGCGCTGACTCCACCTTCGAGCAACCCTGGAACAACACAATTTACTCTGATCCCGAATTTTCCCATTTCACGCGCAAGCGAAAGAGTAAACCCTTGCATTGCACTTTTGCTGGTAGCATAATGAACCGGCACTTCCAATAGTCTGTGACCGGCAAGAGAACCGAGGTTTATTATGCTTCCCTTTTTTCGGCGTATCATCCCACGAATGAAAGCCCGGGTAACCAGGAAAGGTCCCTTGATATTAACTTCCATCACTTTGTCCCAATCTTCTTCTTCAAGAAGCGCAAAGGGCATGATTTCTGTTACAGCAGCATTATTCACAAGAACTTCGATCTGGTAACCAGCCTTTTCAAGCTTCTCAGCCAGCTCCTTGCATTGTTGTCCGGACCGAATGTCAAGCGGATAAGACTTTGCCCAGCCACCAGTGCTCTCAACCTCTTTTTCAAGCAACTTTGCCTGCTCTTCCTTTGAATTATAGGAAAACAATACTTTGGCACCCTCCCGGGCGAAAATTTTTACCATTGCCTGGCCTACGCCACCTGTTCCACCTGTTATGAAAACGCAACGACCTTCATGCATTTTGGACATTTTTTCCTCATTTCTTCCTGCTGTTTCATTTTTAAGTACCACTTAACAAAAATGTATCTCAAACCTTAAAATGTCTGAGATACATCTAAATCTTTATGTGGATTTTATAACATTAAATCACTTCATTCTTTTGCTGACCCATTGCGATCAAGAAAAGTCATCAGTGTTTGATATTGGAACACTTGTCCCATAACAAGGGACATATGCTGATATTGTGCTTCAGGAGTGTCAAGAAGGAATGTAGCACAAACTTCCTGGTCATTCGAATTGACTGTAATACGACCAATTGATTCTTTTTCTTTATCCCAGGGGGATTTTTCCGAAAGGCGAGTGATCTGTTCTGTTAATAACCCTTTCAGAGTTTCTGCTGCTTCAGGTGATTTGGTCTTGATTGTGTAAGCCATATCATAGGCTGCAGCTTTTTTGGAATCAGTGTCCCACTTGTACTTAACTGTAACCGCATCAGAAAGTGCCAGTTGTCCACGAATGCGTTCTTCAAGTGGAACTGTTTCGTCGTCAGAATGTGGGATTCCAAGTTTTTGTGCAAGGGATTTCATTCCATCAGCCACTTTTTTTCTCAGTTCTCCGCGAGGTTTATTAAATTTTACAATTCGTTCAATTTCCCTTTTTGTAAGCGAGAAAGTGGTCTCGACTTCAACATTATCAGGAACCTTTTCGTTCAACTTCTCATCACCTTTTACAACCTCAATAGTAGGCTCAAGAACACTGTAATCGCCCTTAGGGATTGCTCCAAGGATAATCGACTTTTTTTCCGGAATCTGAAGCAAACAAACTTCGTAAGGTCTTTCTGAATAACCGTATTTGGTAATCTTCATACCTTTCACTTCATCTTCAGAAATCGCTGGAGTCCCATTATTTCGCGACATGTATTCATTGTAATCCTTATCGATAGTTGACTTGATATCTTTGAAAGTCAAATCACCGCAAATTACAAGAATTGCTGTGGAATTTCCACTGTGCCCTTTGTCCACAACCCAACCAGCATGAAACTGAGCTTTTCTAGGGTTGGGAATTCCCATTTGCTTGGCTTTTACATCAAGCGCAAAACGTCTGATCGGACCAAAAGTGCCTTTTTCCTTCAGATCGGAGTATAAAAAGTCTGATAAATTTTTGAGATTTACCAAATTCAAATCTTTGGGGTCTGAAACAATTGGTATTCCCCGTCCACCAGTAAGAGCACGAGCATCGGCTTGTTGAACACATGCACAAAATAAGGCCATAACCAGAACAAACAAAATAGTCAGTTTACGATTCATTTTTTCCTCCCTGCAAAATATTACCGAGATTCCATGATGGTTTTTAAATAACCCTTCATTTCGTCGTATGCTTTTTGGTTCTCAAGATTGAAACCTGAATACCAAGCCTCTTTCAAAGGGGACTTCGGTTCTTCCGCCTTTTTGGTAAAAGCAGTCAAAGCTTTCTTTAGAGATTCTAATATCGGTTTTCCAAGGGCAGTACGACATACAAAGGGATCTTCCGGAATCCGCTCAGCAAATAACTTTAATACTCGAAAATCCTCTAATTTGACAGGCTTCCCGGTTCCAAAACCATCTTTGGAGTAATCGAACATAGCTTCAAAAGTCGCTGCTGCATCCACCTGGCCAGTCATCAGAGCACGCACGGCTTTTTCATGGCTTCCCAAAAAAACCGGAGTATATAAAGCTTTTCCATTTTCCATTAATCCTGAGGTTTTCAGAAAGTTTGCCGGGTAAAGATAGCCAGAAGCTGAGTAACGATCAACAAAACCTACTTTTTTCCCAGCGAGATCTTTGACTGAATTTATTTTGCCATCTTTAGAGGCAATTAAAACCGCATGGTAAAAGTCTTTTCCCTTGACAAGGGTTGTTCCCAAATAAGTTAAATCGGGACTTTCAGCACAAAGGCAATAAACTATCGGAGATAAAATCGCTAAGTCAAGCCCATCATGGTCAATGTCATTCAAAATGCTATAATAGCTGTCAAAGAGCTTGATCGAAATAAGCATTCCGGATTCAGAGGCTAAATAATCCACAACCGGCAACAAAGCTTTGTACTGTTCCTGAGGATTAGTATAAGCCACCATTCCTAATGTGAGATGCTTAGTATCAGTTGCCTCTGCAAATACCTTGGGGGCCCAATTCAGTGGCAAAAAAATCAAAACAAAAATCGCCAACAACCATCGGTATTTCCGCAAGCACAAAAAAGCTTGCTTTCCTCTTGTGTTCATGTTATTCCTCACCTTATTGAATTTTAAATCAATATTCTATTGAGCCTATCATTTTTTATTTTTATTAACAAGGAAAAAAGTTATTTCTCCGGGCAAACATTCACTTTTGCTAATAGGCCGATTAATTGAGATTTTCATTCTTTTAAAAGGAATTTTATGTCGGGACCAATGATTTTAGGGTTAGGCGTTTTTAGCCATGACTCAAGTATCGCAATTCTAAATGGCGGCAAGATTCTTTTCGCTGCTGAACAAGAACGCTTTGACCGAAAAAAACACAGCCGGGAATTTCCATTAGACGCAATTGACGCCGGATTGGAGTTTCTGGGAATTTCTTTCAGAGAGATTGAGCACGCCGTAATAAATTATGATCCTGATATATTGGTAACAGAGTATCTAGCCTACATTTGGCGAAATTTGCCAAAAAGCTTGAAAATGCTGTTTGACCACCGGAGATATCAAAACGCTCTAAGAATGCGAAATTTCCGAAAAGCAATACTGGAAAGGTTCGATGGAAAAAATGAGAAATTAAAATGGTCTTCTGTTTCTCACCATCTTTCACATGCATCTTCAGCATTCTATGTATCTGAATTCGAAAAAGCAGCCCTTCTTTCCTCGGACTCACTCGGGGAATTCGATTCAGTTTTGATGGGAATTGGAGAAGGTCTAAAAATAAATTCCATTGACCGGATTTATTTTCCACATTCAATCGGTGCAGTTTATTCCGCCGTGACCGATTATCTTGGCTTTTCAATCTACGAAGGAGAGGGGAAAGTAATGGGCCTGGCTGGCTATGGAAAACCAGATCCAAGGGCTGATTTGCACAGATTGATTAAACTTGGTCCCCAAGGAACTTTCGAAATTAACTCCCGATATTTTTCTTATCCTTACCTCCCATGGGTTCACGAAAATTGGGTAAGCAAGAAGTTCATTCAACGTTTCGGCCCAAAACGGCAGAAATCTGAACCGCTCAGTCAAAAACATGCCAATATTGCAGCAAGTCTACAAAATCTCGCAGATGAGATATTTGTACATATCGCAAAAGGAATCGCCAATAAAAGTGGTTTGAAGAAATTGTGCTATGCCGGAGGTGTAGGATTGAACGGCTACAGCAATACTAAAGCTCTCACAGAAGGAATTTTTTCGGATGTCTTTATTCAGCCCGCCGCAAACGACGGAGGAACAGCGTTGGGAGCAGCTTTATATCATGCACATCATCGACTTGATTGTCCTAGAACAGGAAAACCTTTTTCCCCATTTCTTGGTCCATCCTTCTCAAATGAACGTTGCGAGAAAGCTTTCGCTTCAGCCGAAATTCCATGCAATAAACCTTCGCGCTTAGCAACTGAAGCAGCCTTACGCCTTTCGGAAGGAAGAATCCTCGGATGGTTTAAAGGACGAATGGAAATTGGACCCAGAGCCCTTGGGCACCGAAGCATTCTCACAGACCCGCGAAAAATCGAAATGAAAGACCGATTGAACTTGCGAGTTAAGAAGCGAGAACCTTTCCGCCCTTTTGCGCCAGCTGTTCCGTTACACCGAGCCGCCGAATTTTTTGAAATGCCATGTCGAACTTCGCCTTATATGCTTTTGATTATGAAAGTCCGCCCGGAATGGCGATCAAAACTTGAGGCAATCACCCATGTAGATGGAACCGCAAGGGTCCAGACTGTCGATCCCGCAGAAGACCCACTTTTCGTCGAACTTCTCGAAGAATTTGAAAGGTTCAGCGGAATCCCTGTGCTTCTGAATACGTCCTTTAATGGCCCCGGAGAACCCATCGTATGCAACCCGGAAGACGCCGTTAAAACATTTCTAAAAACCGGAATGGATGATCTTGTACTGGAAAATTTCATATCGCAAAAGGATTGGAATATTGGTCCCAAATAGATTCAAACTGACATTTCTACATGAGTGGAGTCAAATTATTCCATGGGAAAAATCAAGAATCTGATCAAATTCCTCAAGGGAGTAGGCAAAATCCACATCACCTTCTGTTGAAAGGCTTTTCCTTTAGTCGCTAGCTTTTGATTTTAGTGCTTTTCGCCCTAATTTATTTTGATCAAACTTCCATAAAATATCGTGCTCACGCTCACTACACAGCATCTTGGCTTATAATTTTCTCCCAGCCCTGTCCTGCAATTGAGCTTAATCCTTTCTTATACCAATCCAAAAAAATACGTGCACTTCCCCGAGGACTTTGATTTGACCAAAATGAAAAGGGATCGCTTTATTCTCCAAGAAAAAACGAAATTTTCGGGAAAATAAGGATCCCTTACTGGATGGTTGAAACATTCATTTCTGTCAGATTAAATCTAATTTTACACAGATCTGAAGCGAGAAACAAGGCGCATGAACGAACTAATTGGAATTGGTATTGGTATTAATAATGATGGATTCACCTACACATAAAAAGCTCAAATACAATATTCATCGGCGTAAATTGATGACGAGGATATTTGAGCCTTTTTTTCAACAACTTGATGGTGAATCAGATCGCGACCAGCGACAATTTTTTTTTGTTTATCGCCCCATAACTGAATTGTATATTTTTTGGATTGAACTTTTTGCTCGCGCATCCAATTCCGGCTCGGGAGTTGGAACTTCAGGGCCGTAGTCCAGGCTGCATGAAAATCCATCTCTTCGAAGAGCATGACGGAAACCATCAGGAGCGTTTCTCATAATTTCTTTCCACCAGCTTATTCCCTCAGCCATATCTGAAGCAACTACAGACTCCTTTTGACTTGCATTGGAACGGTCTATTGGGTTTTCTAAATCTTCAGATAAAAAACTGGACAGTGGAATTTTGCCTTCCATAATATCTTCTTCGGGAACTCCATTTTTAAAAAACGCTTTTAGGCTTTTGTCATAGAGGGCATCATTTAAATACTTTACTTTGTTTATCCCGTCCTGAATATCTTCTGAAACCGTTTTGCTCTCTGGGTTGAATATTCCTTTGAAAATATTAACCATCACTTGGACCCCTATTTTAGAATCATCTTTAAATTGATCCCAGTGGTTCGGAATTTCCTGAAGACAGCTTTTTATTAATCTCCCTTTCCCAGCCATCGAAATAACTTTGGAAGGGTAAATCCCCATTTCCCGATGTTTAAGAAACCAGTAATTGATTGAAAGACGATCAATTAACCCTTCAAAAATTACATGCTGAGGAGCATGAATGTCGTAATCCCGGGTGATACGCAAATCATTTCCCTTATACATATTTGGATGAAAAACCAGATCTGCTACGTAATGAAACGCCCAACCAAAAAAGAATGCTCGGGCAATAAAATAATCTTCACCTTTTTCTTGATTTGAAAGGTCATTTATGTAATTCAGCATCCGCTGGGGATACTTCCGATGAATGGGCCATCCAAAACCCAAGTAATAGTGAACATCATATGTATCCGGGCTGTGCGCTCCTTCTATGAAAGCCAACTGAACTTTATTTAGGTTTTCCAAATCAAACTCAAATCTGCCAGGAGAAACCCGATTTGTAAGTTTCGAGTACAATTCCTCTCCCAATATTGTTTCATACATAATTTGATTTGCCGGCATCTCAATCGCCATCAGATATACCGATTGTCCAGTATGTCCCCAAGCAGAGCTAGCAAAAGTGCTTTGACAAAAACAACACATAATCGCTAACGCAAAAACAACGGACAATTGGAAATTAAATTTTCCCTTTTCTGATTTGATTGGCATAAATTTTTCCTTCTCCAATAACTTACAAATCTTTTGCGCCCTCTATATTTCAATGATAACGAAAGAAAGCACAAAGAAGGTCTTATTAAAGCTAGTTAGCAAAACATCTAACAAAAACCGCTTTTTATTATTCCTTGAAAAAAAAGTAGCAATTTAAATGCCATTTTAGAAAATGAAAGCCAACCCACTTGAATCGCTGGTTTTCAACCTGTTTGAAAAATCACGCCACTTAAAACCGCCAATTTTTTGTCCAGGATTTCTAATTTTTTGGCAAAAACCGGTTAAAAATTCTCGATCAGAATTGATCCTGAGTGGAGCCAAATTATTTCATGGGAAAAATCAAGAATCTGATCAAATTCCTCAAGGGAGTAGGCAAAATCCACACACCTTCTGTTGAAAGGCTTTTCCTTTAGTCGCTAGCTTTTGTTTTTAG